>CBFIFP010000003.1:0-396044 GCA_965661945.1 Eximiradiales bacterium | reverse complement strand
TTCCCTTCGACTTTACTTCCCTTCGACTTTACTTCCCTTCGACTTTACTTCCCTTCGACTTTACTTCCCTTCGACTTCGCTCAGGGAACTTTGTTTTAAGCACCCTGAGCGGAGTCGAAGGGTGCGTTGTTTTTTTCATATTTTATGTTCACTTCGACTCCGCTCAGTGAACTTGTTTTTTTCAGTGAACTATTTTGTTTTTACAAATATGTTTATAGAGACTCCTTGCATTATGTCGAATACGTTTTGGTCTGGGCTTCCGTCGGGCGATGTTTCTTTTTTCCGAGAGTTTCCGTGCAGGTCTAATATGTATATTTTGTTGAATGTTTTCATTAGTTCTTCTCTCATTCGCCTGTGGGTTATTCCATCTACAAAACTATTGTTTGAAATATATGCAAGTATTCCTTCTCCGTTTTTTTCTATTATGTGCTGTCCGTATCTGATGAATTTAATGTAGTCATCGTCTAAGTTTATTTTCTTTTCATTTAAGTCTTTTTTGTAATCTGCAATTAAATTTTGAATCCACTCGCCTTTGTTGGAACTGCTAACGCTGTATGGTGGATTTCCTATTACGCACATAACTGGGGTATCACGTTTTATTTGGTTTGCCTCGTTTGCTTCGGTGCTAAGCCAAGATGCGAATAAAGTTCCTGTATCTGGGTTATGTTCTTCGAGCGAGTTAGTTAGGTAAATTCTAAATCTTTGGTCTTTAGTTGCTTTATAGCCAGTTTCGGATAAGAGTAAGTCGAGTTTTAAATGTGCCATTGCGTAAGATGCCATAAGCAATTCAAAGCCATTTAATCTTGGAATTAAGTCTTTTTCTACATAGTTTGACCAGATGCCTTCTTGCCCTTTGAATTTTTTGTGTATGTGTTTTACCACTTCAGCAAGAAAAGTACCTGTGCCAGTTGCGGGGTCAAGTATTTGCACTTTATGGACTTCTTCTTCTATTTTTTTTCCTTGATTATCTAATTTAATTTTGATTTTGCTATTATCAGCAAGACCTTGAGCAATGCCGAAATCTTCTTTTAGTATATCATCAACAGCCCTAACAATAAAATTAACAACGGGTTGCGGAGTGTACCAAACGCCTCTTGATTTTCTTAGTTTAGGGTCGTATTCGGCAAGGAAGGTTTCGTAAAAATGGATAATTGGGTCTTCCATTTTAGTTGCTTTGCCGAAGTTTTTGAGAATATCGGCGACATCAGAAGCAAGGAAAATTTCAACAAGAGATTCTACTACCCATAAAATTCTATCATCAAGGTCAGGTCCTGCTATGTAATGAAATAATTTACGCAAAAAAGGATTTGACTTTGGTATTAATCGAGCGGCTTCATCTCTTGAAAAAGTTTTAAGAGTGGGGTCGTGATAACGAGCTGCGAATAAACCATAAGCAATAGTTTGAGCGTAAACATCTGCAAAGCCCTTAGGTGTAATGTCGTGAATTAAGATTTCTTTGAAGGCGGTCATCTGAGCCACAAGGTCAGAATTAATATCTTCTTCAATATCATAAACTATTGCTTTTTCAATAATATCGCCAAGAAGTCGCGCTTTCCCAGCCATCATTTTAGCAAGTTTTTCGGGACTTGAAATAGTTTGGTCAATATGAGTGCAGAAATCTTTAATTAGATTTTCAAATTGATAGAAATTTTCATTTATGGGAATAATCGAATTATTTTTAATTTCAGCGATAGAAATTTGAGTAACAAGTTCGCCATCTCTATATAGATGAAAATCGAGATAGTCAGTAAAAATTAAATTAGTAAGCGAAGATTTATATCTATCAAATTGTTCTTTATTGCCATTTTTCTTTTTGCCGTCAAGGTCTTGATTGCCAATGTCTTTTGCCTCAATAAATCCAACTGGAATATCATTTTTAGTTAAGATATAATCAGGTGCACCACATTTTTGGCGAGTAGGTTCATTTGTTGCTCTAATTTCAGGAACAAGAAATTCTAATAAATTTTGCAGGTCGCCTCTGTATGTGTGTTCGGTTGCATTTCCGAGTTTATATCTTTTATTTATTGATTCAATGTATTGAGTTAAATTCATTAATTGTAATTTTATATTTTATTATTTTGCAAAATACGGATTTTTTTGATTTTATCAAGGGAAGGGTTTTTATTTTGTTTATAAATTGTTTTTGGAATGTGGTGGGTTTGGCTATGTTTGGGAGATTCTTCACTTCGTTCAGAATGACGGGGTGGTTGGTTTTTAAAAATAATTTATTTTCATAGATTCTTGATTTTTTTTCGTAATTTTGTAATCTTTTTGGATAGGTGCAGGAGTGGTTGATCTGGCACGCCTGGAAAGCGTGTGAACTGGAAACGGTTCCGAGGGTTCGAATCCCTCTCTATCCGCTGGTTTTTAAATATCTTAACAAAGTTTTAATGAAAAATGTTTTGATGAAGAATATTAGGAATTTTTGTATAATTGCTCACATTGACCATGGGAAGTCAACTCTTGCTGATAGGATGCTTGAGCTTACTGGTACGATTACGGAACGTGAGATGACGAATGCTCAGATTTTGGATGATAATCCGTTAGAGCAGGAGCGTGGTATAACTATTAAGTTGCATGCTATTCAGATGGATTATAAGCGTGATGATGGTGAGTATTTTTTGAATTTGATTGATACTCCTGGTCATGTTGATTTTACTTATGAGGTTTCTCGGTCTTTGGCTGCTTGTGAGGGTGCTATTTTGGTAGTTGATGCTACTCAAGGTATTGAAGCACAGACTATTTCGAATTTGTATTTGGCTATTGAGCATGATTTGGAAATTATTCCTGTTTTGAATAAGATTGATTTGCCTTCGGCTGCTACAACTTTAGAGGGTGTGAAGCAGGAGGTTATTGATTTGATTGGTTGTAAGGAGGAAGAGATTGTTCTTGCTTCTGCTAAAAATGGTATTGGGATTAAGGAGATTTTGGATGCTGTGGTTGATAGGGTTCCTGCTCCAAAGGGAAATCCTGAAGGTCCTTTGAAGGCGTTGATTTATGATTCTTTGTTTGATCCTTATCGTGGTGTTATTATTAATTATCGTATTTTCGATGGTGTTTTGCGTGAGGGCGAAAGGGTTAGGTTTATGCGTACTGGCAAGGAGTATGATGTTGAGGAGGTTGGTGTTTTCCATATGCAACGTCATAGAACAAAGGAGTTGGGAGCTGGAAATGCGGGTTATATGACTGCTTCTATTCGTGGGTTGAGTGATGTAAAGGTTGGTGATACTATAACTTCTGTTAAGAATCCTACTGAGATTCCTATTGGAGGTTTTAAAGAGGTTAAGCCGATGGTTTTTAGTGGTATTTATCCTTCTGATTCTGCTGATTTTGAGGATTTACGAGATGCTCTTGCGAAGTTATCTTTGAATGATGCTGCTCTTACTTATGAGCCTGAAACGTCGAAGGCGCTTGGGTTTGGTTTTAGGTGTGGCTTTCTTGGAATGCTTCATATGGATATTGTTCAGGAGAGATTGGATAGAGAGTTTAAGCAGACGATTGTAACTACAGTACCGAGTGTAAGGTATAGGGTTGTTAGGCAACATAAGGAGCCAGTGTATGTTTCAAATCCTTCGGAATTGCCGGACCCTGGTGAGATTGCTGAGGTGTTTGAACCTTACATTAAGGCGCAGATTATTACTCCAGCTGAGTATATTGGTAATATAATGAAGCTTTGCATGGATAGGCGTGGAAATATTATTGGACAAAATTATATTACTACTTCAAGGGTGGAGTTGGTTTTTGAATTACCTTTGGCTGAGATTGTGTTTGATTTTTATGATAAGTTGAAGTCAACTTCGCGTGGTTATGCTTCATTGGATTATGAATTTACTAGCGAAAAAGAGGGTAAGTTGGTGAAGTTAGATGTTTTATTAAATGGTGACCCTGTAGATGCTTTATCTTCGATAGTTCATAGGGATAAGGCGTATGATTGGGGTAAGAGACTTTGCGATAAATTAAAGGAGCTTATTCCTCAGCAAATGTTTGAGGTTGCAATTCAGGCGGCTATTGGAAACAAGGTTATTTCAAGGACTACTGTTAAGGCTTTGAGAAAGAATGTAACTGCTAAGTGTTATGGTGGTGATATTTCGAGAAAAAGAAAGCTCTTGGAAAAACAAAAAGAGGGTAAAAAACGTATGAAACAGATTGGTTCTGTGGAGGTTCCACAAGAGGCGTTTCACGCAGTGTTAAGCATAGATAATTAGGAGGAATTATATGTCAAAAATGAAACTTAAAAAAGATATTAAGAAAAACGAAGAAACTTTTTTACAGAGTACGATAAATACTATTAAAATTTTGCCACAAGCTATATTATTTGTTATGATAATAAATGGTATTGCTATTGCGTCATTTGTAGTTCCGACTGGTTCGATGGAAAATGAGGTTATGACTGGTGATTTTTTGTTTGTTAATAAGTTTAAATATGGACCTACTACTCCTCAGGTGATACCACTTATTAATGTACCTTTACCATTTTATAAATTCCCTGGATTTTGGCAACCAGAAAAAGAAGATGTGATTGTGTTTATATATCCTGGTGATAGAGATGAGGTAGAGCCGTCTCAATTTCAGTATTATTTAAAAAGATGTATAGCTACTGCAGGTGATACCATTCAGATAGTGAATAAAAGGGTTTATGTGAATGGGAAGGAATATCCTTTGCCAGAGAATGGTAAGTTTTTGCCTCAGTTTGGGGATAGACGAGCAGGTTTTCCTTATGGAACTTCATGGACATCAAATAATTATGGACCTTTGTATATTCCAAAAATTGATGATAAAATAAAAATTAATTTAGATAATATTAGACAGTGGGATACTTTTATTAGAAGAGAAGGACACGAAGTAACTTATGATTCTGATAATGTTTATGTTGATGGTGTGGTAGCAACAGAGTACGTGGTTGAAAGAGACTACTGCTTTGGAATGGGAGATAATAGGGACAATAGTGAAGATTCGAGGGCATGGGGATTTATACCATACGATAATGTGGTTGGAACGCCTATAGTTGTTTATTGGTCTTGGGATACGAATCAGCCGTTGACAAATATAATATCAAAATTGGCTACAACAAGATTTGATAGGATTGGTAAGTTTATTAATTAAAAATTGATTAGAAAGAAAACATGCTTTCAATATTTTTTTTATTACTTTCTTTTGGCTATTCTCAGGAAAAGCTAACATTAGAAGAAGCAATAAGGAACTGTCTTTTAAATAATTATGAAATCAATATCGTTAAAAAAGATGTTGAAATATCTGGAAATAATATAAGTTGGGGAAATGCAGGAATGCTTCCAACTATTGATGCAAGAGCTGGTTTTAGATATAATAATCCTAATAGAAGAATAGAATTTGCTGGAAATATAAACCCACCTATTGTTAGAGATGGTGCAAACGTCGAAAATATTAATTATTCTGTAGAAATGAATTGGACTTTATTTGATGGATTTGCAATGTTTTCAAACTACGAGAAGTTAAAATCATTTAAAGAGTTATCTAATATACAAATGCAGTTGATGATTGAAAATAAAGTACAAGAGGTTGTAAATAATTATCTTAATGTGCTTAATTTACAAGAAAATATAAAAACCTTGAAGCAGTCTTTGGAGTTATCAACTCAAAGAATAAATATGCTAAAAGACCAGATTGATTATGGGGTTGTCTCAAAATCGCAGTTACTTCAAGCGCAAGTTGATTATAACGCAGATTCTTCTGCTCTGTTAAGTTTGGAACTTACTCTTGCAACTTCAATAAGAGCTTTGAATTACTCAATGGGATTAAAAGTAGAAAGTAGTTTTTTTGTTGATAATAATATAAATTTAGTTTCAATTGGTGATTTTGAAGAAGTAAAAGAAAAAGTATTTCAGAAAAATTCTAATATTAACCTTGCGCTAGAGAATAAAAGACTAACAGAATTAGATTATGATATTATTCTTGCTAATTTTTATCCAAGACTAAATCTTGTGGGTGATTACGCTTACAATAGGACTCGAGATGATGCAAACTTTACAACTTTGATATTGAATAGAGGACCTTCAGTTGCTTTAAATGCATCTTGGAATTTATTTAATGCTAATCGCAATAGTGTTGATACTCAAAATAATAGAATTGAACAGGAAAGAGATGAATTGGAAATAAATAATATAAAATCATCTATTGAACTGAATTTGATTAATTTGTGGGATTCGTATCAAAGGCAACAGCAAATTCTTAATCTAGAAGTTAGAAATTATGAGTTTTCAAAAGAAAATTATGAAAGAGCAAATGAAGAGTTTAATTTTTCGAGAATTACATCGATAGAATTAAGACAAGCTCAGATCAATTTAGTCTTGTCTGAAAATCGAATAACTACCTCAAAAACAGAATTAAAGAATATAGAGTGTCAAATCTATTTATTAATGGGCGAGTTACCAGAGTAAAATATTTATTATAAATTGAATTAAGTTAAAATAATTAGTTATAAAAAATTTATTTATTATGAAAATAAGTTGTTTTTTCTTAATTTGTATTTTTGAAATTGTAAATTAAAAATATTTTTTATTTGGAGATTTTTTATGAGATTAAATAAATATCTAATAAGTGTGAGCGATAAAGAAAGAATTAATTCATTTGGTATTTTGTATTATATGCTTGCTAAAAATAATATTATTACCGCTGAAGAGGGAAATTATGTAGGATATACTACTTTAGCACTGCCAAAAACAGGTATAAATCCAGAAAATTATAATGAGAAATTTACTGAATTAATAGGTGAATTAGCTCAGAAACAATATCTTGATTCGATTGACGCTATAGGTAACTATATGGAAGATTTTTCAGAAACTGCTAAAAAGCAAGCTTTACTTTTTGCTATAGAGGCAATTTTGGTAGATGGTGTTATTGATGAAGAAGAAAGAAATTTGTTATATAAATTAAAAGATATTGCTGGAGTTTCTGATGAAGAATTTGATTTGATGTGGGAACTTAGCGCAATAAGATTTGCTTAATATTTTTTAAAGGACTTTTTATAAGTCCTTTTTTATTTTAGTACTTTTACTATATTTTTTTATGATACTAACAATTAAGAATAAATTTATAGATAGAATTTGTGAAATATATGATGGGACTGATGAAGAGCTTACTGTAAGCGGTTTTAGGGATTCTCATTGTCATTTGATGTGGCTTGGTATGAAGATTAAGGGGCTTGATTTAGAAGGAAGTAAAAGCCCGATGGAGGTTATTAATCTTTGCTTGGAATATCAAAAAAAGAATAACTCGAATTGGATTGTGGGACGTGGATGGAATAATGAGGATTGGGATATTAGTGATTTACCAACTGCAGAGTTATTAGATGTTTATTTTCCTGATAATCCAGTTTGTTTGAAACGTATTGACGGACACGCTGTTTGGTTAAATTCTAAAGCTTTAGAAATTGCGGATATAAACTCGGAAAGTAAAGACCCTGATGGTGGTAAAATTATTAAATATGATGATGGTAAGCCAAATGGTATATTAGTTGATAATGCTATTGATTTAGTAGAAGTTAAAATATCTGATGCTTCCGATGATGAGTTGATAAATTATATTTTATCTGCTCAAGATGAATGTTTGAATTATGGGTTGCTTGAGGTTCATGATATGGATGTTCATTTAGATTGGCTCCCTATTTTTGATTTTTTAGCAAAAGAAAACAAACTAAAACTTAATATCAAATCATATATTAGGGGCTTTGATAGTGAGTTTATTAAATTAGGAATTAAACCATATAGAATTAATAATTTAGAAATTGTTGGCTTAAAGTTTTTTGCCGATGGAGCAATTGGTTCAAGGGGTGCTAAACTATTAGAAGATTACTCAGATGAGCCAGAAAATGATGGTATTTATCTAATTGATAAAAATGATTTTATAAGATTATCATTGGAAGGAGCAAAACTTGGCTTTGAAATTGCGACTCATGCTATTGGAGATGCTGCTAATAGATTTGTTTTAGATGTTTACGAGGAATTGCGCACTCAAAATGTTGATGTTCCTTTGAGGATTGAGCATTGTCAGATGGTTCATCCTGATGATTTATTGAGATTTAAAAAATTAAAGATTCACGCTGCTATTCAGCCAATTCATTGTATTAGCGATAGATTTATGGCTTTTAAAAGATTAGGAGCAAGAGTTTCTTATTCTTATCCATGGTCTTCTCTTTTTGAGTTAGGTATCAAGGTAAGTGGTGGTTCGGATTTTCCGATTGAGAGTCCTGACCCAATTTTGGGAATTAATGCTTTTGTGAAGAATGATATAATATGGCAACAAAGAGAAATACTTTCTGTTAAAAATGCTTTTGATATTTACGGCGTTTTTAAATAGTTAGTATTACTTTAAAAGATATTTTAAAATTAATTAATTAGATAAAAAATTATAGTTTAGATATGAAGAAATTTGATTTATGTGTTATTGGTGGTGGACCTTCTGGTTATGCAGCAGCTATGCGAGCTATGGACTATGGCAAAAGAACTGCTATCATTGAAAGGGGCCTTCTAGGAGGGGCAGGAATTTGGAATGGTGCTTTGTCATCAAAAACTCTATGGGAACTATCAGTAAATTATACGATTAGTCAAGCTCAAGGTATGGGTTATAGGGTTTATGATTCAGAACTTATTTTTAGCGAGGTTATGAGTCAGATGAATCAAGCTGTACACGAAAAATATACTCAGCTTAAAACTCAAATTGATTATTATCAACGCAGGGGCTTAATAGAGTTTTTTAAAGGTCATGGAAAATTAAAAACTAAAAATGAGATTGAAATTAATTTTAAGGATAATCATTCAGAATTAATTTGGGCAGATAATACTATCCTTGCAATAGGTTCCAGACCGAGGTATATTCCAAATATTGAGATAGATGAAAAAATAATTATTAGTTCTGATGGAATATCATCATTAGACCATTTCCCTGATTCTATGGTTATTCTTGGAGCTGGAGTTATAGGTTCTGAATTTGCAACAATATTCTCAAATTTTGGAAAAACAAAAGTTTATATAATTGATAAACAAGATAAAATTTTACCATTTGAAGATAGGGATTTAGCAGATATTGTGTCTGCAAATTTACAGAAGAATGGTGTAACTATTCATCAAGGTTCTAACTTAGAAAGAATGGAAATAGTAGATGGAAGAGTTGAATACGAAATTAGTATTGATGGAAGACGTGAGATTTACAATGTAGATAAAGCTTTAATTTCTGTAGGACGTATTCCTAATATTGAGAATTTGGGATTGGAAGAAGTAGGGATTAAGATTAGTGAAAGAGGATATTGTATTGATGATGATACTCAAACTTGTGTTGATAATATTTATGCAGTAGGAGATTTTACTGCGGATATTGCGCTTGTAAATGTTGGTGAACTTGAGGGTAGATATGCTGTTGAAAAAATGTTTGATACGCCAAAAAGAAAAATTAACTATGATAATATATCAACGATTATGTTCTTAAATCCAGCAATAGCTGGAGTTGGCTTTAATGAAACAAGATGTAGGCAGATGAAAATACCTTATAAAGTTGCTACGATGCACTTTAAGTATGTAAATCGAGCTATTGCAATGAGAAAGACTGAGGGATTATTTAAAATTTTGGTTACAGATGATGATAAAATGAATGTTTTGGGAATGCGTGCCTGCGGTAAACATGCATCGAGTACTATTGAATCAATTGCTTTACTTATTGACCAAGGATTGAGTATTAAGGATTTAGCTGAGATTATACATCCTCACCCCTCTATAACTGAGGGTATTCAGGAGTGTGCTAGAATGCTTTGCGGAAAATCAATTATAAAACCTGAAATTTTTAATATGGACTTGAAATGTTATAGAGTTTCTGAAGATGGTAGAATGAGTCCTATTACTATTAGTAATTAATATGTCAGAGTTTAAGGCACTAAAGTTATATTTTGGTAGAGAATTAGCCGAGCTTTTGATTGAAAAAATATTAAAGATCGAGCCAAATTTTAAGTATAAAGATTTTTATAATCTTATTGACATTGGTTGCGATGAATTGGAACTTAAAGGACGTAATATACTTTTTGCAAAATCTTTGAAAGATACTTTGACTGGCAATTATAATAATGATTTAGAAATATTCCTAAAAGTACTGGGAGATGAGAATACTGAAGAGACTGGGATGTTTTATAATTATTATTATCTTTGGCCAATTGGGACCTATGTTGAGCTATATGGACTTGAAGATTATGAAAAGTCAATGCAATTTATAGAAGAGCTTACTAAAAGATTTACAGGTGAGTTTGCTGTTAGAAATTTGATTAAGCATAATCCTGAGGAATCTTTAAATTATTTTATCAAGTGGTCTAAGAGTAATAATTTTCATTTACGAAGGTTATCATCTGAGGGTATAAGGCCTAAACTTCCATGGGCAAATAAGTTAGATTTATTTATTAATGAGCCAAAACCTGTATTTGAGATACTTGATAATCTTAACCAAGATAGTGTTAAATTTGTTCAGAAATCAGTAGCGAATAATGTAAATGATTATTTAAAATTAAATGAAGAACAAGCAATTTATTTACTTGATAGTTGGAGTAATATTAAATCAAAAAATACTTTTTGGATAATTAAACACGCACTCAGAAATTATAGAAAAAATAATGTCCAATTTGCTTTGGATATTATAAATCACTCAGCAAAAGTTAATAAAATTGAAAATTATAGATAATTTTAGTAGTAATTTAAAAGAATTAGCTAAGAGCTTAGTTGAAGGTGAGTTGGTTGTTATTCCCACTGAAACTGTTTATGGTTTAGCAGCAAATGCACTTGATGTTAATGCTGTTAAAAAGATTTTTTCTACTAAAGGTCGCCCCCAAGATAATCCATTGATTTTACACACATTCTCAAAAAATGAGATTTATAAGTACACAAAGAATCAACCTTTTTATGTTGAAACCTTGATAAATAATTTTATGCCTGGAGCTTTAACTTTGGTTTTAGATAAATCAGATATTGTACCTGAAATTATTACCGCCGGTTTGACGACTGTTGGGATTAGAATTCCAAATAATAAAACTACTCTTGAATTGCTAAAACTTACCGGATTTCCTCTAGCTGCTCCTTCTGCTAATAAATCAGGAAGACCCAGTCCAACAAGAGTTCAACATATTATTGATGATTATGGTGATAGTAACTTAATTTATGGGATAATTGATGATGGTGATTGCAAAATTGGAATTGAATCAACAATATTAAAGTGTGAAGAAAATCAGGCCATAATATTAAGACCTGGTAATATTTCTAAAAAACAATTAGAAGATGTGATTAATGTAGATATTATTGATTATAAAGGAGATAAGTTACTTGCTCCAGGAATGAAATATAAACACTACTCCCCTTCTATTCCTGTCATATTAACAGATGAGATAATTTTAAATGAAAATACTTTGAATTTATCTTTAAATGCTGAAATTGATAATACTTATCCAGTTAATGAAAATAATTTATATTCGGTTTTCAGAGATGCTGAAAATAAGTATAACCAAATAAATATTATTAAAACTGATTCTTTGATCAATAACACTGCACTTTTCAATAGAATTTTAAGGGCAGTTGAATGATAATTAATATTTTATATTTACTTTTATTTTTTTTATACCATACTTCTAAGTGCATCTTCTAATTCGTTATATTGAAATTTATAATTTGCTTTTAGAATTTTGCTTGCCGAGACTCTCTGGCTTCGAAGAACTTCTTGCGCTGATTCGCCTAAAATAATTTTAAGAACGAAACTTGGAACTTGAAAAAGCGAGGGTCTGCTCATAACTTTTCCTAATTTTTTAGCAAAGGTACTCATTCTAACTTCTTCTGGTGCAACTGCATTGTAAATTCCTTCAAGATTATTCTCAATTGCAAATTTGAAGATTGAATAAATATCTTTAATATGAATCCAAGGAAACCATTGTTTTCCTGAGCCAATTGGACCACCAACAAAAAACTTAAATGGTGTTATCATTTCTTGTAATGCTCCCCCCTCTTTTGCAAGCACAATACCTATTCTAGGAATAAAGGTAGGTATTTCGCATTTTAGGGCTTCTTTTTCCCAATCTATACATATATTTGCTACAAAACCTTCCGCAGGGTTTAGTTCTTCGGTTAATACCTCTTCGGCTCTATCCCCATAGAATCCTACTGCTGAGGCAGAAATAAATATTTGAGGTTTATTTTGGGTTAAGTTTATTGCCTCAACTAAGTATTTGGTTGTTTTAATTCTCGAATTGTAAAGGATTTCTTTGTATTCTGGGTTCCATCTTTTACCGACAATTGAAGCACCAGCCAGATTAATAATTGCTGTAGCGCCTTCAAATATTTCTGCAAGTTCCTCGGGTGTATCAGGGTATTCTAAATCTTGTGTATTTTTACTGCGTGTTAAAATAGTAACTTTATAACCTTGTTTATCAAGGTGTTTTTCTATGTACTGACCCAGCAAACCGCTGCCGCCAGCAATGTAAATTCTTTTATCCATTTAATTTTCCGTTTGCGGTTTTAATTTCTTCAAAATCATCAAAAAATATTTTTTCTTTTCCTAAAACTTGATATTTTTCGTGTCCTTTGCCTGCAATTAAGATTATATCACCTTTTTTGCTTGACAATATTGTTTTTTCAATTGCTTTTTTTCTATCTATTATGATTTCATAATTATCTGACATATTAATAGTTATATCTTTTATTATTTCTTCTGGGACTTCTGTTCTTGGATTGTCGCTTGTAACAATCGAAAAATCAGCTAATTTATTTGAAATCTCCCCCATTAATGGTCTTTTTCCTTTGTCTCTGTCTCCACCACAACCAAATACGCTAATTAATTTATTTTCTGTAAATTGCTTTAAACTAGTAAGTGCTTTTTCTAAAGCATCAGGAGTATGCGCATAATCAACAACTGCTATCGCACCATTTTTTAAATCTATTCTTTCCATTCTACCCTCTGGACCTTTTAAATCCGTAAGAATAGAATTAAGATTTTCAGTGAAACCTAAATGAGTTAAAGCAAGCGCCACAAATGACAAGTTTAAGATATTAAATTCAGATAGCAATTTGCTTTCAATATAAATACCATTAATTCCATTTTCTATTTCAAATTTATTTCCGTTGGAAGAAAATTCTAAAATATTAATATAAAAGTTATTGCTTTTATTTTCCTTAGATATTCTATTAATTATTGCTTTACATTCACTTATCATATACTCTCCCCAAGCATCATCTGCGTTAATTATTGCAAGTGATTTGTTGGAAAGTCCATCAAAAAGCATTTTTTTTGCTTTTGCATAGTTGTCCATTGTTAGATGGTAATCCAAGTGGTCGCGAGACAAATTTGTGAATATTGCTACATCAAAATCAATAAAGGCAACTCTATATTGGTCGAGAGAATGAGAAGATACCTCCATTATAACATATTCAATATCTAGAGATTTGAATTGAATAAACAATTTAATTAGTTCTTTGACTGATGGGGTTGTGTGAGTTGCTTCATGTTTTGATTCATTTATCCAAATTCCATTAGTTCCAATTAAAGTAACTTTTTTATTGAGTTTTATTAGTGATTGATATAATAATGTGCTTACGGTAGTTTTTCCATTAGTGCCTGTAATTCCAATAATTTTAAATTTTTCAGATGGTTGATTATAAAATATATTTAATAAATGTGATAATGCTATTCTTGAATTAGTTACTAAAATTATATTTATTTTATTTTTATATAAATCATAAGTTTCTATTTGGTCTGTTATTACACAATCTACTCCTTTATCAATGACTTGCTCAATATAATTATTTCCATCGGACACACTACCCTTAACCGCAACGAAAATAAATCCACCTTTAACTTCTCTCGAATCGTCTGTAATTCCTAATATTTCATTATCATAATTTATAAGATTAATATTAATTTTTTCAATATTAATTATTAATTCACTTAATTTTATCATATTTTTAGTAATTGAATCAAAAATAATTTAAAATTAAGGATATTAAGTGAGATAATCAAGAATGGAATTTCTTTATAATACATATTTTAAGCATTCTGATATATTTTCTTCTTATTTAACTTTTTGAAATGAGATAATTAACTAAATTTTCGTATTTTTGCAATTTATAAAATACTCAATAACAATGGGTCTTAAAAATGGGCTATAGAGAATTAAGTTTACAAATGTCAAGCGATTATACCGACGATGAACTACGCAAAAAAATTCAAAAAGTGCTTTCTACTGATGAGTTTGAATATAATATTGAAAAAAAATCTTTAGATGGTAGAAAAAAAACTAATATCCATTGGTTAGTTCGTGTTGGAGTTTCTTCAAAGCATATAAAATCAACTGATGAGCCAGATAATCAAAATTTAGAAATTCCAAAAGTAAATTCAGATAAATTAGTAATAGTAGTAGGTAGTGGTCCTGCCGGATTTTATTCTGCTTATGTTCTTAGCTTGGCTGGATTTAAAGTTAGACTAATTGAACAAGGACCAGAGGTATTTCAACGAATTAAAGATGTGAAGTTATTTCACAAAAAAAGAATATTAAATGAACGCTCTAATTATGCTTTCGGTGAAGGTGGCGCTGGTACTTTTTCTGATGGAAAATTGACATCACGAACTAAAACTATTAAATTAGAAAGAAAGTTTATTTTTAATGAGTATATAGAAGCAGGTGCGCCAGAAGAAATTAGATATTTAGCGAAGCCACATATTGGTTCAAATTTATTAGTTAAAACTGCTAAAAACTTGCGTAACAAATTTCTAAATATCGGCGGTGAAATGCTTTTTGATACTGAAATGATTGATATTAATTTATTAGATGGAAAAGTTATATCTTTAGAAACTAATAAAGGTAAAATGGAGGCAGATTATTTTGTAATTGCTTCAGGACATTCGAGCTATCCAGTTTATGAAATGCTAATTAAAGCAGGAGTTAAATTTCAAACTAAACCATTTGCTATTGGAAATAGAGTGGAACATACTCAAGAAATTATCAATAATTGTATGTGGCGAGCAAAGGAAATTCCCGGTGTAAAAGCCGCCGATTATGCCCTTACTTTTAATGATGCTTCTAATCCAGTTTACTCATTTTGTATGTGCCCAGGTGGAAATGTTGTTTCAGCTCCACCAGTAAAAGGAGTGAATTTAGTAAATGGAATGAGTAATTATAAAAGGAATTATCCTTATGCTAATTCAGCGATTGTTGCTGGATTGGATTTGAATAAACAATTGAATAGAGAAGTTGAGCCACTTGAAGCATTGAATTGGGTGATGAATTTAGAGAGTAAATTTTATAATTATGTAAACGGATATGACGCACCTGCTGTGAAAGTGGCTGATTTATTGAGAAATAAAACTACTTCGATATTTCCTGTTTCGAGTTATCCTTTTGATTTGAAAAGTGCAGATATGAATGATTTATTACCTGCAAATATTGTGAATTCACAAAAAGAAGCACTACGAAAATTCAGCAAACAAATGATAGGCTTTGACCAAGGAATATTGATGGGCTTAGAATCCCGTACTTCCTCGCCAATCCAAGCATGTAGAAGCCGAGAAGGGCTTTGTGATGGATTTAACAATCTTTATTTTGTTGGCGAAGGGTCTGGTTTTTCAGGTGGAATAGTTTCAAGCGGTGCTGATGGAATAAAAGCCGCAATTGATATAGCAAATAGAGAAGGAGGGTAACATTAAAAAGGGTTTAACTCAGCAAGAACTTACAGATAAGTTTTGAAAATTTATAAAATTAAAAAAGAATCTTAAATAAATTCACCTTAGACACGATAATTCGTGTCTCTACAATATCTTATAAGAATTAAACAGTGTCTTTTATCTATAGAAATTAATACTTTTAGACAGCAGTCATTTCATTTTTATAACATTATTATAATATAAAAATTTAAACGGAATATATATTTATAAAAAATTTCAAATGCACAATTTGGAATTAATAGTTAATTTTAGTATTTACTTTATAATAAAAACCTGCCTTCTTTGTCTGAAACCACAAAGTATGACAGATTTATTTTGATATTTTAGCCCGCATTATATTTTTATTTTCATATTTATCAAAACAAATATGAAAGAACAAATGATTGGCTTGAGGTATATGGCATATTGACATAAACAGAAGAATTAACCTTGATCTGTATATATTTAAATCCAAAAATAAGCCCAAACGATGATGCTAATCCAACATAATGGTCATCATCGTTTTTGTTTGTGGTTATGCTTGTTATCCCTGTTGATAATTCTATATCAAAAAATGTAATATCTTTAAAGAAACTGGTTCTTCCTCGGTTGTTATCAAATCTGATTCTAAAACCTGGAGCTATAGTCAATTGATACCAATGTTTATCTTGAAAGTTTGAATATCCTAAATTTAGATTATAAAAAGGAACAAAATATTTTGAATCTGGTTCTTTGGCATACTCTGACCAATTAATTCCAAAGAAATTATTGTAGCCTGGGTTGTCTAACATTATGTTTTCATAATACATACCAATTGAACGAATTGTTCTTGCTTCAAATTTTTCTTCAACTATTTCTTCTGATTTTAAGTGAAGAACAGTAAGAAAAATAATAACTAATAATATTTTTTTCATATTAACCTCTTTTTTATCAAATATTACTCAAAATTAAATAATTATTTTAACAAAAAAAAATAATAAATATCTTATTTTGAATTTCAATGGACTTTAATTTAAAAAAAAAAGAGGCAAATGCCTCTTTTATAATTAGATTTCGTTCATGTAGTAAAGTCTGATAATTTTTAAATGGTCGTAAATTATATCACCATTGAATTTTTTGTAAATTTTATCTAAATCACTGCATCCATAAGCATCATAAGCATCAGTTACTTTATCTAGAATTTCTTTACCTAAAATTCTTTTTGCGAGCCAATCTATTTTATGTAACTTACCACCCGATTGAATATAATGATATAAATTATCTAAAACTGCTGTATATTTCATATCGAATTCATCTGCAATTTCTCTGATAGGCATACCTTTATTATATTTCTCTCCGATTTGCATATATTTGTTGCTATCTGGCGTTTCGATTAGTACGTTACCACCATCTTTACTTAATTTGCCAATAAGTTCTAAGAATTTTTCGCCATATTTTTTATATTTGAAGTCAGTTAATCCTTCAATATCAAGAAATTCTTCTTTATTTTTTGGTAGAGTTTTTGCCATTTCTAACAAGCTTTCTTCTGGTATAACAGCATAAGAAGGAATGCCTTGAAATTCAGCAAACTCTTTTCTAAGGTCATATAATGCTGTAAAGATGTCAGACTCAGAAATACTATTACCTTTGTCTGTGTTTCTTTTTTCTTCGTCAACTAACTTTCCAGTAATTGTATATTGTTTACTTAAAAATTGAATACCTTTAGCGGTTAGTTCTACTTTATCTTTTTTCTGGTCCCAGGTAATAAAGTTTGTATCGATTAGCTGTCTGGCAACAAGAGCCCATTGATTTCGTTGAAGATTTTTACCTGTTCCATAAGATTTTAAATCGTCGTGTCTGTTTTTAAGGATTTTTGGATCTTTTACTGCGCGTAATACATTAGCAACATAACCTAATCCCTGCTCTTGGTTTAACTCTCTTACGCAATATAAATATTTATAGACGAATTCTGTTATATCAGCTTCACCTGTGATTTGGGCAAGACAGTTATCACACATATCAACGCATTTATTTTTCTCGTAAACCTCACCAAAATACTTTAATAGTGGAACTCTTCTACAATTAAAAAACTCTAAATATTCTACGAGTGCATCAATTTGTTTTTCAGCAATTTGTCTTTCGTTGTCTTCTTTCTTTTTTAATAAATATTTGAATTTGGTAATATCAGTATAACTAAATAAAAGTAAGCAATCAGATTTTAATCCGTCTCTACCAGCTCGACCAATTTCTTGGTAATAAGATTCAATTGATTTTGGTAAATCATAGTGTATAACGAATCTAACATTTGGTTTATTAATTCCCATACCAAAGGCGATAGTGGCTACAATTATTTGAATTTCATCTTTTAAGAATAGTTCTTGATTTTGTTCTCTATCTCTGTCTGCAAGTCCTGCATGATATGGTTTTGCGGCATATCCATGAGCGTTTAATTCTTCGCATAGAGTTTCAACTTGTTTTCTTTTAAAGCAATATATAATACCCGGTTGTTTTCTTCTTTTTTTAAGGAAATCAAGAGTTTGTCTAGTAGGGTCAACTTTTGGAATAACTTTTAAAAATAAATTATCTCTATCAAAACTGCTAACGAATTTAGTTGGTTCTCTCATTTCAAGAGATACCATTATATCTTCTTGTACTCTTTTGGTTGCAGTAGCTGTGAGTGCAAGGCAAACAGCATCGGGATATTTATCGCGTGTTGTTGATATTTTCATGTATTCAGGTCTGAAGTCGTGACCCCATTCCGAAACGCAGTGCGCTTCATCTACGGTGATACAATCAACTCTTACTTGAGATAGCATTTCTTGAGTTGCTTCGGTCATGTAAGTTTCTGGAGCAACGTAAAGAAGTTTTACTTTTCCTTCTCTAACTAATTCCACATTTCTTTTATAATCTTTCTTTTTTAAAGAAGAGTTTAGAAATAAAGCGTCAATATTAAGTTCTTTTAATTGCTCTACTTGGTCCTTCATCAAAGATATAAGTGGTGAAATTACAACTGTTAATCCTTCAAAGATTAATGCTGGAATTTGGTAACACAGTGATTTACCACCACCAGTTGGCATAATTACTAATGTATCTTTTTTATCTAATACATTATTAATAATTTCGTGTTGTAAATCTCTAAATTCGGCAAATCCGAATTTATTACGTAGAATGCTCTTAGCTTTTACGCTCATATTATTAAAACCTTAAAAAATTATTCCAAATTTTAAATAAATCCCAAGTTGCTGAAACATCTCTTAAACAGTATTCTGCAATTTCTGCAACTTTGTTTTCTTTGTATAGTTCATTGACCATAGAACCATCAACTCCCTCGGATTTTGGTGAGGTAATTCCAAAACTTCGTGCATAAAAATCAAAGTTAAATCTTTTGGTAGCACCGAACCCAAATCCAGCATAAAAAGTTAATTCATCAGCGAGGTCAATGTGAAGAGGATAGTTAAATTTTGTTCCTGCCATAAGATTCCTGCTTGGTCTTATGCCATAAACAGCTGAACGCAACATAAGGAAAGGACAGTCGAAGTTCCTTCCGTTAAATGTCACAAGTTGAGAAGTTGGATATTTATTTAGTATTTTCCAGAAATCATCAATAATTTTCATTTCTGAATTTACGTAACATTTATCACCATTAGAGAGTTCTATTTCTTCTCTCTCATCACCTTCAAAATCTATTTTAGTTGAGAAAGCAGCTTTGTTTATCATTTCCCATTCATTGGAGTCGTTTTTGTGCATCAGCATAAGACCGATACAAACAACACTTCCAGTGAAAGGAGTAAGCGCAAGTTCCCATTTTCGTTTTTCTATTTGTTCATCAGTTTCTAAACCTCTCAAAAGGTACTCTTGTTGTGATTCGGAAAATGATTCCCAATCGTTTGATGTTGTTTCTATATCAAATACTAAAAATTGTTGAGCCATAATATAAGTTATTGCTTTTTTGAAGCTTTGAAGAAATTAAATAAACAAATTTCAAAAAATAAAAAAATAGACTGCAAAATTACAAAAAATAATTTTGATATTAAAAAAAAAGTCTTTAAATTTGTAAATTATTTATGGCGGATGTAGCTCAGCTGGTAGAGCGTCAGATTGTGGCTCTGAATGTCGCCGGTTCAAGACCGGTCATTCGCCCCAAAAAAAAGCAAGGATTTTTATCCTTGCTTTTTTGTTTTTTGATAATATTTTGTTTTGTTAAAGTCCGTTCCAGTTTATACCTAAGTAGAAGTTACGTCCCATCAGAGGTCCCCATAGGTCTGTACCGATATAGTTTGCTCCTATTGCTTGCCAATCTGTATTTCCTTGCAAGATTGTATATGAAGTAATATTATCTGCACCAATATATATTTCTAAATTTATTGATTCAATTTTTTTATTGATTTGTCCCGAGAATAACCAAAACGAATCGAAGTTTCTAAATTGTCCGTTTTCTTTTAATGTTCTTTTACCCCATCCATGAAAAGAAGCAGATGAGCGCAGGGATAAATCCCAAGGAAGTTCTATGTATAAATTTGTTAGGGATTTATAAACTGATGTTAGTGGCTCACGAAGTAGATTACCTTCAAGATTAGTAAAATAACTATTATCAAATCTAATTGATGAGGTTAGTGCAATTTCGTCGGTTAATGGAATATCAATGTCTAATCCAAAAGATTCTGAGAAAGAAGTTTCGGATGTTTCGTATATTTGCGGGCGATATTCTTCGGAATATCTGTATTGGTCAACAATTACTCTATTGATGAAATCAGTTTTATAATATTCACCATTTATTGTTATGTTTTTGTCGAATAAATCGAAGTTCCAGTTTGCATTTATTCCGTAATTCCATGCCTCTTCCATTTTATTTTGTCTGAAATTTACTAATTCAGCTACATAATCTTCGGGCAACGCATAGAAGAATAAATATATATTTTCGGAGAAAGCATTGTTATATCTAAAACCTTTACCAACATTAATTCTAACATCTAATCTTTCTGAGAACTTTATTTTTGTCATTGCTCTTGGTGTGAAAAAGACGTTGTTTAGTTGATTATAATCTGCTCTTAAGCCGAAAGAAAAGTCAATGTTTTCGATTTTTGAGTATTGCATATTTGCAAAAACACCTGGTGTAACAAATTCCATAGTTGGTTGAATTTTATCATCTGTAGAAGCCACGAACTCGTTAGTAAAGTTATCATAAAGAAACGATGAACCATAAGTTAATATAGTTTTAGATGAAGATGTGTTTTCTCCAAAACCATAAATGAAATTAGCGTTTAAATTAGCGGTAGTATGGTTGATATTGTATTGATTACCGTAATCAATAAAATTATTTAATGTATTATTGTTTTGAAAAGCGACTGATCCCGAGAATCCCATATTATGAACATCATAGTCGTAACCATTTTTGAAAAAGAGTTCGAATCTTGAATTATTAATATCGAAACTAAATGGTAATTGACGGTTTAGTCTGCTTTCTTTTTCGTCGTATAATGCTCTAAACCCAATTTGTGCAGCACTATTTCCATTTTTTTCCTTATATTGATATTTATTCATTAAGTTAAAACTACGAGTAATGGGTCTGTCGGCAAAACCGCTATTGTTCATATCTGTAAATTTAGGTATTACACTGCCGTGAAGCATCACAATTGACTTGATATCATCGGATAAAGATATGTTTTCAATTGCGTTTATTTCAGTTCTTTGACCAGCATCAACAAAAGTATTTATTAATGTAGCATCTTCAAATGGTTTTTTAAGTTCTACATTTATTTGACCAGTAAAGTTTTCGAAGCCATTTGTTACATCGGCTGTTCCTTTAGAAATTGATATGGATTCTACCCAAGGTCCTGGCAAAAAACTCAATCCATAGGGAATATTTAGCCCTCTTAAAAATGGTTGTTTTTCTATCATAACTTGTGAGTATTTCCCATCTAAGCCCATCATTCTGATACGCTTTGCGCCTGAAACTGGGTCGGTATATTGTAAGGATACATTTGGGTCAGTTTCAAATGCTTCCGATAAATTACAACATGCAATTTTAGAAAGTGCTTGGCGAGTGATGGTTTCTTTTGCTTCTATACTGCTATCATAAATTTTGTTTGGCTTTTGACGCTCAACTATTGCTTCTTTAGTCTGAACAGGCTTCATGTAATGATTTATGAATTTTGTAAGGTCTTCCACATGCAGGGTGTCTGTCTTGTATCCGAGCATTTCAAAAATTAAGTGACGGGAATCTCCTGATGTATAAAACATAAAGTGGCCAGCCTCATTGCTTAAACCACCTTTATCTGTACCGAGCCATTGGACTCTAACGCCAGGCAATGGAGTTGGTTCTCCTTCGTTATCTAACCCATAGACATTTCCATGAATCATGATTTCTTCTGCGTTTAAGGCAAAAGTTAATAGAAATAATAATAAAATTGTTTTCATTTTATTGTCCTAAATATTTATAAAATTAGTAATTATAGATTTTTTGAAATCTTAAAAATACTTGATTTTATATAATATCAGAACTATGGTATTGAGAGGAAAGAAATTCGGTGAATATTTTTTTATAGGTTATTTCATCATTATGATTAACAGTTATGTAAGAAGAATGAATATCTTCAGTTTTTATAATGATATTTTTAATGATTTTAACTTTGGGTTCTATTTTATAAGTTATGTTTAATATTGTTTGGAAACCAATATTGTAATCAAAGGTTAAGTTGTTTTGAATGCTGCAGTTTTGGAGGCAGTATTGGCAAAAAATCGAATCATCACATTTATTTTCAATGTGTGCTTCCTGTTGGGTTGGTTCTGGTTTACAACAAGACATTTCTTCGATAATTTCGATTTCTTTGTTATTTTCAGTTATCGTAGAACAACAAGAGCTTTCCTCTTTACATTCTGATAAATGCAAGCTAATCTCCCCTATATTAATGAACATTGGGAGTATGTAAATAATAGTTAAAAATAAACTCGTTATGTTTTTAGCAAATAGCATATACAATTAGTGACGATTAAATGTTTATATTATTTTTTATTATTTTTAACTTTTGGTTTAGTTTGGAGCAATTTGATTAATATCAATATTTTCAAGGTGCTTTTTATTTGAGCTAGATTGCAATAAATTAATCATTGCTTTGCCAACTTTAGAGGTTGTTGTTATAGAATTTAGTTTTTTTAGGATTGGAAAAAAGGGAGTTAAAATAATGTAAGCAAAAATATAAATTTTAGTTTTAGATTGAATATTATTCTCAGGTATAATGATTCCTGGTCTGAATGCATAAGCATCATGAAATCCTTTATTTAAAATGTAATTTTCTGTTTTACCTTTTACATTTGCCCACATAATTTTACCATTTTCTGATGAGTCTGTTCCAGTTCCAGAAACGTAGATAAAGGTAAAGTTTTTAGTTATATTGCTAAGAATATCAGCAAGTATTTTAGTGTAATTGAATGTGATTTTTGAGAATTGGTCTTCAGATTTACCAACGGAGCTTATTCCTAAACAATAGAAACAGGCATCATAACTACTTAGTTTATCTATGTGATTTTCTATTTCTTCAAAACTATTAATAATTAGTTCTTGTATTTTGGTATTTTTAATATCAATATTATTTCTGTTAATTAATAGTATTTTTTCAATTCTTTTGTCTTTTAAGCACTCTAATAATACTCCTTTACCAACCATTCCAGTTGAGCCAGTAATTATTACGTTATATTTATCTTTTTGCATATATATTTTTTTATTTTGATTTCAGGATTTAATTATAATATTATTATTCTTATTCGTTTTCCGCAAAATATTTTCTTTTGTATATTTTTTCTATTAATGAGAAATTATACCATTTGCTGAGAACAATTTTTGGTTGGATAAGAATAAGTTTGTAAGATATTAGAGTGATTGTGATTCCAATTATTGAACCAGCAATTATGTCATATAAAAAATGCTGGATTAGATATACTCTTGATAAGCCCATTAATGAAGCATAAATCGCAAAAAATATTTTTACATATTTATTAGGAGTTATAATCGATAAAAAAAACATCATACTAAAGGCAGCAGTTGTATGTCCTGATGGAAAAGAAAACTTGGAGTAGATTCTGACACCTTCTACAAAGTGTAAATTAGAAAGTATTGTTTCGGGTAAAAATGCTTTAGGTCTTGGAAGATCTATAATGCGTTTTAATATTTGAGTTACAGCTCCAGAGACTAAAAATGTTATAACTCCATTAAATAAATACTTTATACTAAATATTCCCAGCCCAATAAGTAAAATTGAATAATAAATGCCCTCAGCAAACTCTGAAGAGAATTTAAAGATTTTATCATTAATTGGGTTGTGAAACTGATTTAATAAAACAATTTCATCGCCTTTGTTAATGAATAAAGTATAGATAAAAAAGATTAGAAAAATAAATATATAAGTGTAGAAAAATGGTTTGTTTTCATTTAATAAAATAATTAAATCATGAAAAAACTTTTTCAAGTTTATACTCCAATTTTATCTTTTTTCTTGTATTCTGGTTTTACAATATTATTCTCAACGTATTTGACTATAATTCCAGCAATATCTTTTCCTGTAGTTTTTTCTATTCCTTCAAGCCCAGGAGATGAATTAACTTCAATTACAAGTGGTCCTCTTTCTGATTGAAGCATATCAACACCAGCTACTTTAAGACCCAAAGCATCAGCTGCTTTGATAGCAGTGAGTTTTTCTACTTTAGAAAGTTTAATCATTTCACTAGAGCCACCTCTATGGAGATTTGAGCGAAACTCACCTGGTTTACCTTGTCTTTTCATTGCACCAACCACTTTTCCTCCAACTACAAACGCTCTGATATCTGCTCCTTTTGCTTCTTTTATGTATTGCTGAATCAGAATGTTTGCATTAAGTCCATAAAATGCTTCCATTACTGATTTGGCAGCATTTTTAGTTTCTGCAAGTACTATTCCAAGCCCTTGAGTTCCTTCTAATAATTTAATTATAAGAGGAGTTCCTCCTACTTGCTTTATAATGCTGTCAATGTCTTTGGGGTATTTAGTGAAAGCAGTTTTTGGAATTCCTACACCAGCTTTTGATAATATTTGAAGTGAGCGTAATTTGTCTCTTGAACGCACTAAACCAAGTGAGCTAAGAGTTGTAAAAACTTTTCTCATTTCAAATTGGCGAATGATTGATGAACCATAAAAGGTTACAGATGCTCCAATTCTTGGAATAATTGCGTCAACATCGTCAATGGTTTGATCACCATAAAAAACGTGTGGATCATCTTCTTCCATTACAACATAGCATCTTGCATGATTAAGAAGTAAGGGTTCGTGTCCTCTTTTTTCAATTGCTTCTAAAAGTCTTTTTGTAGAGTATAGCTCTGAATTTCTAGATAAAACTGCTATTTTCATTTTTATTTGTATCTATTTTGTAAATTTTAAGATTTAACTTTACAAAACTATTAAAAATTATTTAAATACAAATAATAATTAAGAAAAATAAACATTTTAATAATTTATTTATTAGCAAATAAAACGGAACTATTTACCTCACCTATTAAGAATTGTTTGGTTTTAAAATATTCATTAGAGGCAGGTACAAAAATATATACATTATTTATATTATTTTTGGATTTTAGCTCTCTGTAAGCTTTAACTGCTTTTGTAAAGTCATCGCTTTGATGAGTGATTTTTACAGCATTTTTCTCAAAAATCTTGAAGTCTTTATCTTCAGAAAATGCGAGATACTGTGTGTTAGAGTCAGTGTTTGCCAGAGAATTTATATCGAAACCTTTAGCCTTAATTTTAGGCAAGCCCATATCTCCTATATGTTTAGCAGCAGAATAAGATAAATCTAATATTCTATCACCTACATAAGGACCTCTGTCATTTACTCTTACTAAAACTGATTTGTTATTTTTTTGGTTTTTAATTTTTAATATTGTTCCAAAAGGTAATTTTTTGTGAGCGGCTGAGTAGTCATTCATATTAAAAGTTTCGCCGTTTGCAGTCATTCTACCATGGAATTTATGGGCATAATGAGAAGATGTG
Organism: Eximiradiales bacterium; assembly: GCA_965661945.1. Lineage (GTDB taxonomy): Bacteria > Bacteroidota > Ignavibacteria > Kapaibacteriales > UBA2268 > JAJRPT01. The sequence goes on along the minus strand of CBFIFP010000003.1, from coordinate 370,363 downwards.
CCTTTTAAAGTAAATATCTCACTATCAGTATTTTCAATTTTAAAATTATTATCATTTTGTATTAAATCGCTTTCTTCATCCATATTTTCATAAGTATCAACAACTTCAACATTATCAATATTATTTTTGAATTTAGAGAAGTAATCGGTTAGGTCAAAAGTACGAACTTCGCGTCCGCTGTTGTCAATATGGCTTAGGATTAGTATTCCAAATGTAATAAAAACTGCCAGAGAGAGTTCTTTTGTTATTTTAGTTAATTTCTTCATTAAAAGCTAGTAATTGTTAGTCATAATATTTAAATAACAATTACATCAATAATTATACCACAAATATTATTTGTATTATCGGTAGGTTTTATATAAACTTGAAGAATATTTTATATAAGTGATTTTAGGTAGTATATTTTTGAAAACTAAAAAGTCATAACTTTATCAGCTTGAAAAGTCCAGTCTGTAAATTCTTTCATGTTGCTAAGCTCAACACCTTCAATGAAATTTAACTCATCAATTCCTCTTGCTTCACTACATCCACCACAACTTTTTACTTTTCCGCCTTTGTTGATTACAGCTTTTAACATTCTTTCAATATTGTAATAACCTGATGGTGTTTTTTGATTAGGTAATCCGCAGAAAACTGCATCTGCAAGTAAAAATATGTTGATTTTGACTTTATCCTCATATTCACTTTGCAGCTTCATTGCTAATCTTAATGCATTATATGCTTTTTCAGTTCCATAAGGAGCATCATTAATAACGATTAATATTTTTTGTGTCATTTTAATATTTTTTCTATCATTTTTGAATATTTTATTAACTCATTTTCTTTGAAATTATCTGTTTGTAGTTGCATTCCAATAGTTAAGTTATCTGAGTTTGTACCTGCAGGAATTGAAATTGCAGGAACACCGGAGAGATTTGCCGAGGCAGTGTAAAAATCACTCATATACATTGCAATTGGATTGTTCATTTTTGAGTTAAACTTAAAAGCGCCAGAGGGAGTTGTTGGAAGAAAAATAGTATCAACTTTACTAAATATTTGTTTATAATTGTTGAAAATTACTCTTCTTGCTTTTAATGCATTAATATAAAAAGCATCGTGGTGACCTTCAGATAAAACATAAGTTCCTAAAAGGATTCTTCGTTTTACTTCTGGACCAAAGCCCTGACTTCTTGTAAGTTTTATTAGGTCTTCGCCCTCTTCCTCTTTTGCTCTGAAGCCATATCTGATTCCATCAAATCGAGATAAATTAGATGATGCTTCTGCTGTAGCGATAATGTAATAAGTTGGAATCCAAACTTTTGAATAAGGGAATTCTACTTCTACTATTTTATGTCCAGCTTTTTCAAGTTTTCTAATTGCATTTTGATAAATCTCTAAAACATCAAATTCTGAATGTTTTAAAAGATCTTCCCCCACTACTCCTATTGTTAGTTTTTCTTCTAAACCTGATTTATTTTCTAAAATATCAAAAGTGTTTAAGTTTTTTTCTGGGATAGTAGTTGCATCGTTTTCATCTTGACCTGAAATAATATCAAGGGTCAAAGATAAATCCTCTAAATTTGAAGCAAAAACACCAATTTGGTCTAATGATGAACCGAAAGCAGTAAGCCCATATCTTGAAACTCTTCCGTATGAGGGTTTTATACCATAAAGACCAGTGAAAGATGCAGGTTGACGAACTGAACCACCTGTTTCAGAGCCAAGGGAAACATGGGAAAATCCAGCCGCTACAGCTACTGCTGACCCACCAGACGAACCACCTGGAACGTATTCTTCGTTAAGTGGATTAAGAGCTTTACCAAAATATGAAGTCTCGTTGGAGGAACCCATTGCAAATTCATCTAAGTTGCATTTGCCAATGATAATGGCTCCATTATCTTTTAGTTTTTTAACTGCTGTAGCGTCGTAAATTGCCTCGTAATTTTCTAACATTTTAGAGGCACAGGTCATTTTAAGACCTTCAACGCTAATGTTATCTTTTACCGCAACAATAAGTCCCTCTGCAATTCTTGGATTTCCATTTTTGAAACGAATATCAGATTCTTCTGCTTGATTTAAAGCTCCATCAAAATTTAAAGAGATAAAAGCATTTAAGTGTTTTTTTTCTTCTATCTTATTAAATATATTTTTTACAAATTCAACTGTAGTAGTAGTATTATTTTTTATTTCAGTAATAAAATCTGAATAAGAAATCATTTATCGTCCTTTTTCTCTTTATTTTTATTGAAGTTTTCAATAGCTGCATTTCTTTCTGCTTCTTTTATAGAATCATTCATCTCATCTTTGATATTTGTAATCTCTTTAGAGAATTCTTGTTGTGCATTTTTTAATTTATTCATTCCGTTAGATATAGTCTTAGCCACCTCTGGTATTTTCTTTGGACCAAAAAGGAGTAAGACTACAATAACAATTAGGAATATTTCACCACCGCCAATATCAAACATGTTAGTTTTATAATATGTTAATCGTTCAATTCTTTTTTACTTTTTTCGTCAGTTTTATCATCAACAGTTGAAGCTTTTTTGAATTCTTTTATTCCTGAGCCAAGTCCTTTCATTAATTCAGGTATTTTCTTTCCTCCGAATAATAAAAGTACAACACCTCCGATTAAAACCCATTCCATTCCGCCGGGTAATCCAAACATAAAAATCCTCTTTAATTAGAGTTTATAAAATTTGTAATCGATTTAAAAATATGTAAACCGTCGTTGCAACCAAGAGTAACATCTGAGTATCTCTCTGGGTGAGGCATCATTCCTAATACATTTCTGTTTTTATTGCAAATACCTGCAATATTCATAAGTGACCCATTAGGATTTACATTTTGATTAACTTCACCGTTTACATCGCAATATTGAAAAACAATTTGATTATTTTCTTGTATTTCATTAATAGTTTTTTCATCAGCATAGTAATTTCCTTCACCGTGAGCAATAGGGATACGTAAAACTTGATTATTGCTTGTCATATTCGTAAAAGGTGTGTCTTGATTGTTTACTTTCAGATGCACATCTTTACAGATGAAACTTAGTGATTGATTTCTTAATAAGGCACCAGGTAATAGTCCGGCTTCAGTTAAAATTTGAAATCCGTTACATATTCCAATTACTGGTTTGCCTGAATTTGCAAATTTAACAACTTCGCTCATAATGTTTGAAAATCTTGAAATTGCTCCGCATCTTAAATAATCTCCATAGGAAAAACCTCCGGGGATAATAATGCAGTCAATATCGTTAGGTATTGATGTATCTTTATGCCAGATAAATTCTGAAGTGTTTCCTTCTAAATTACCCGCAAAAAATGCATCTTTATCGCAATTAGAACCAGGAAAAACAATTACTCCAAATTTCATATATTTCTCCATTTATTCAATAATTTCAACTATATAATTTTCGATTATTGGGTTTGCGATTAGTTTCTCGCAAGCACTTTTAACCATTTCTTCTGCCTGACCATCATTTTGAGCTTCAACTTCTAATTCTACAAATTTACCAAGACGTACATTATTAAAATTTGTAAATTCTAATGAATGCAAAGCATGCTCAATAGCTTTGCCCTGAACGTCTAAAATATTCTCTCTTAGAGTAACGTATATCTTTGCTTTATATTTTTTCATAAATTGTCCGATTTAAAATTCAAATTTAAGCAAAAAAGAATTAAATTACACTATTTGTAAATAATTTTTAGATTTTGAAAAAGATATCTTACATTCATTTATTTTCAAATAAATTCGTAATTTTGTTTTTTTGAATTAACAAATTTGATAATGAGAGAATACCCTAAAAGTTTAAACCCGAAAGATTACGAAGATAAATGGTATAAGTATTGGCAGGAAAATAAATTATATTTGACTCAAGATGAAAGCAAAAAGCCATATTCGATTTTGATGCCACCACCAAATGTAACTGGTATTTTGCACTTTGGACACGTGCTGAATCATACTTTGCAGGATTTGTACATACGTAAGAAAAGAATGCAGGGCTTTGATGCTCAGTGGTTTCCTGGTATGGATCACGCTGGAATTGCTACTCAAGCTAGAGTGGAGAAACATCTGAAAGAGTCGGAAAACCTGACTAGATATGACCTTGGCAGAGAGAAGTTTATCGAGAAGGTGATGGAGTGGAAGGAAAAGTATGGCGGAATTATTTTTGAACAATTGCAGCGCTTAGGTGTTTCTGCTAATTGGGATAAAATGCTTTTCACAATGGACGAGAAAGCATCGAATGCAGTAAGAGATGTATTTATTGAAATGTTTGATAAGGGTTTGATTTACAAGGGTAAAAGAATTATAAATTGGTCGCCTGTTTCAATGACCGCACTTTCTGATGAAGAAGTTGAGTTTAGAGAGGTTAACGAAAAGTTTTATACTTTAAGATATTATTTTGAAGGTTCTAAAGAGTATTTGAAGGTTTCTACTGTTAGACCTGAAACTATATTTGGTGATGTTGCTGTTGCTGTTAATCCAAATGATGAAAGATTTAAGGATTTAATTGGGCAAGAGGTTATTGTGCCGCTTGTTAATCGTAAAGTTAAAATTATTGCAGACGATTATGTTGATATTGAGTTTGGGACTGGGTGTTTGAAAGTAACTCCAGCACACGACCCAAATGACTTTGAAATTGGGCAACGACATAATTTAGAGGTTATTAACACAATAAATCCTGACGGAACTTTGAATGAGTTTGCAGGTGAGTTTAATGGAGTTGAAAGGTTCAAAGCAAGACGTATTATGTCTGATAAATTGCAAGAACTTGGCTTGATAGAAAAGATTGAAGATTACACACATAATGTTGGATTTTCGCAAAGAGGTGGAGAGCCGATAGAGCCGTATTTATCTGACCAATGGTTTGTGAAGATGAAACCTCTTGCAGAAATTGCTTTAAAACCTCTTGCAGATGGCGAGATTAACTTCTATCCAAATCATTGGGTTAAGACATATAATCATTGGATGAATAATATTAGGGATTGGTGTATTTCTCGTCAGTTATGGTGGGGACATAGGATTCCAGTGTTTTATGCTGAAAATGGGCAGTTCACTGCAGCAAGAAATGAAGCAGATGCCTTAAAAAAGCTTGGATTACCGAGTGGGACTAAACTAACTCAAGATGAAGATGTATTAGATACTTGGTTTTCTTCTTGGCTTTGGCCCCTTACTACAACTGGCTGGGATAGTGAAAATCCAGCTCAAAACCATAGTGATTTAAATAGATATTTGCCAACAGATTTGCTTGTTACAGGACCTGATATTATTTTCTTCTGGGTGGCAAGAATGATAATGGCAACAAAGCAATTCAATGGGAATGCTCCATTTAAAGATGTTTATTTTACTTCTATGATTCGCGACGGAAAAGGCAGAAAATTATCTAAATCACTTGGAAATTCACCTGACCCTTTAAATATAATTGATAAGTATGGTGCTGATGCAGTTAGATTTACGATGATTTACCTTGCACCACTAGGACAAGATGTAAGAATGGATGTAGATGTGAATGAGCAAGATATTCCTTCAATGGATATTGGTCGAAATTTTGCAAATAAAGTATGGAATGCAGGACGTTTCTTGCAGATGAAATTCAATGATGCAGAAGCAAGTTTTGATGATATTTTGCAAGAAAATCAATATACTATTGCTGATAAATGGATTTTATCTAAACTTAATACTGCTATTAAACAAATTGATGATAATATTGATAAATATAAAGTTACTGAATATGCAAAGGTACTTTATGATTTTATTTGGAAGGATTTTTGTGATTGGTATGTTGAGATTGTTAAAATTCAATTCAATAGTGGTAATGAAAATTATAAAAAGCAAATCTCAAATTTTGCAATTTCGATTTATAATGATATTCTGAAATTACTTCACCCAGTTATGCCATTTATTACAGAAGAAATATGGCATTTGATTAATGATGAAGAGGTTAAATCAATTAGTGTGGTTGAGTCGCCAGTATTTAAACAGGAAAATATCAATTCTATATTAGAGCAAGAGTTTAATACAATTCAAGATGTTACAGAAGAAATAAGAAAATTGAAGGCAACTTCTCAATCTGTTGATGCTAACCAGAAATTAGATGTAATTCTAATTTCTGATAAAGAAGAAAATAGAAATATTTTGAATAATTCATCTGATATTTTAAGAATTCTTTCAAAGTCTTCTAATATTGAAGTAAAAGAAGAACTTTCAGAAAAGCCAGAGAATATACTTTCTGGAGTTGTTAGAGGAATTGAAATTATAGTTGTATTAAACATCGAAATAGACAAAGAAGCTGAACTTACCAGATTAACAGCAGATGCTAAGAGATTAGAAGGTCAGATTTTTGGAATTAACAAGAAATTAGAAAATGAGAAGTTTGTGAGTAATGCACCTAAACAAGTAGTAGCAATGGAAAAAAAGAAACTTGCAGATATGACAGATAATTTGAATAAGATTAAAGAGAGTATTGCTAAGTTATCATAAATGAAATAAATTATTATTCTAAAGTTGGTTGATGCAAAAAGAAATAAAAAAAGTTATAATTGGACTTTCAGGTGGTGTTGATTCAAGTGTTGCAGCTAAGTTATTGAAAGATAAGGGCTACGAACTTATCGCAATTTTTATGCAAAATTGGGATGATACAACTGGACTTTTAGATGGGGATTGCCATTGGGAAGATGATTGGAATTTTGCTCAACTTGTTGCAAAACAACTTGATATACCAATTTATAAACTTGATTTATCAACAGAGTATCGCAAAAGAATTGTGAATTATATGTTTGAAGAATATGAAAAAGGGAGAACTCCTAACCCTGATATTCTTTGTAATCGTGAAATAAAATTTGATGCTTTTATTGATGCAGTAAAAGATTTCAATGCGGATGCAGTTGCTACTGGACATTATTGTGGAACTGAATATGATGATGAAAAGAATGAATATAAATTGATAACGGGAATAGACCAAAATAAAGATCAAAGTTACTTTTTATCGCAACTTAATCAAAATCAACTCGCTGGAGCATTGTTTCCGCTTGTTGATATTCACAAACCAGATGTAAGAAGACTTGCAAAAGAGTTTAAACTTCCTACTTCAAATAAAAAAGACTCACAAGGATTATGTTTTATTGGGAAAGTTGATTTACCTACTTTTTTAAAACAGCAACTTATTCCTCGCCCCGGAAAAGTAATCGAGATTGATTTTGAAACTGGTGAAAAAATCTATAAACAGAAAGATGAATATAATTTAGATGATATTTGCTCTAATTATTTATTCGATGATAGTTTTGGAAAAGAAGTTGGGCAACATCAAGGAGTTCAGTTTTATACAATAGGTCAGAGAAAAGGACTTAATCTTGGTGGATTTCCTAAACCATTGTATGTTATAAATATAGACAATACCAAAAATATTATTTATGTAGGTCAGGGAGAAGACCATCCATTGCTTTTAAGAAAAGGGCTGAAAATTGAAAATGAAAAAGTTCATTGGATAAGATCTTCTCAAAAAATGAATTTAAACGAAGAAAGAGAATATCTTGTTAGATATAGACATAGACAAGAGTTGCAATATGCAACATTAATTAAAAAAGAAAAATATTTATATATTAAATTTAAAGAAGAACAAAAAGGGATTTCACCTGGGCAGTTTGCTACTTGGTATCAGGGTAGAGAGTGCATTGGCTCTGGTGAGATTTATTAAAGGAGAAATATGTCAAGGAATTTAAAAATAGCACCTTCGATTTTATCTGCAGATTTTGCAAATTTGGGAAGAGATATTAAAACTATGACTGAAGCAGGAGCGGATATTGTGCATGTTGATGTTATGGACGGGCATTTTGTTCCTAATATAACAATAGGACCATTAATTGTAAAAGCAATAAGACCTTATACAAACTTGCCAGTTGATGTGCATTTAATGATTGAAAAACCAGATTTATATCTTGAAGACTTTGCAGAAGCAGGTGCAGATTATATTTCAGTTCACTCCGAAGAAGTAAAGCATTTACATCGCAGTTTAAGTAAAATTAAAGAATTAAATTGTAAGGCAGGTGTTGTTTTAAATCCAGTTACTCCCCTATCGTTTGCTTTAGATGCTGCAGAGTATTCTGATTTTATTTTGCTTATGTCTGTGAACCCTGGGTTTGGTGGGCAGAGTTTTATAGATTCATTTTTCAGAAAAGCAAGTGAATTGCGCAATGAATTGAATAAACGTGGCTTAGAAAGTGTTGCTATAGAAGTAGATGGGGGAGTAAAAATTGATAATTGTCAAAAAGTAGCAGAAGCAGGAGCCGATTGGCTTGTTTCTGGTTCGGGCTTATTCAAGGGTAATCTTATAGAAAATATTAAACTTATGCGTGAAGAATTAAATAAAGTCAATTAAGTTAAATGAAAACTGCATGGCATAAGTATTACAATCACCCTCTAAAAGAAAATCATAAATTTCCTATGAAAAAGTATGATTTGCTTAAAGATGAATTACTTAAAAGAGAAATAATCAAAGAAAATGATTTAATTACTCCTTATGAAATCTCAGAGGAGGATATTTTACTGGCACATAATCAAGATTACTATAATAACTTAAAGAACTTAACACTATCAGCCATTGAAGAACGCAGAACGGGCTTTCCACAGTCAGAGCGATTAATCCAAAGAGAAAGATGTATTATGCAAGGAACTTATCTTGCTGGATTACAGGCATTAAATGAGGGCTTTACATTTAATATTGCAGGAGGAACTCACCACGCATTCACTTACAAAGGTGAGGGGTTTTGTTTATTAAATGATATGGCACTTTCCGCTCTTATGCTATTGAAATACAATAAATTATCACGTATATTAATATTAGATTTAGATGTTCACCAAGGAAACGGAACTGCCGAAATATTACAAAATAATAAAAATATATATACTTTTTCGATGCACGGCAAAGATAACTATCCGATAGAAAAAGAAGTTAGCGATTGGGATATAGAACTTGCTCACACCACCACAGATGAAGAATATTTAGAAATATTATATAAATCAATCAATCAAATAAATAAAGAGTTTTCTCCGCAATTCATTTTATATCAGGCAGGTGTGGATATTCTTGAATCGGATAAATTTGGCAGAATAAACATATCTTTTAATGGTTGCAAGCAAAGAGATGAAATAGTTTATGAATTTGCAAGTAAAAACTCAATCCCCGTAACTGCCACAATGGGTGGTGGTTATTCCGAAGATATAAATATAATAATCGAAGCCCACATAAATACATTTATATCAGCCAAGAAGTATTTATAATATTTTATAATCACTATTAAGTATTTAGCTTATATCATCTAATTTATTAACAATTACAATAGTTTAAATTTAAAATTATGATTATTTAGATATTTTTTTTAATTTTGTTATATGAATTATGAAAGGAAATATTATTTATGAAAAGATTTTATTATTTAATTTTATTTTTGGCATGTTTTACAATTTCATCAGCTCAGCAAAGCTATATGATTCCTGATATTGGAGCCCCTGGAATGAATATATATTACGAAATTGTTGGTGTTTATGATGATTTTGGAAAATATGGAAATGAAGCCTTTTATCTGAATAATGAAGGTGATGCTTTAAGAGTTTTACCTGCAAATCTAAATGATACAAATAAAGTAGTTTTCGGACCTATTTCAGTATCTTGGTCTGGAAGATTAATAAGCGGACAAATATTTGTAAAGCCAACAGTTGAGCCAAATACTTGGGATTGGTCAATTCTTGCAAATGAGTTTAAAATACCAATTCAAATAATTAAAGATGGTTCACCTCTAGCCAATGAAAATCATATATTTTACTTAGTTAGACCTTTTCCATTTGGAGATAAAAGAGGAAACCCTGAAAGAATTTTAGGTCAGGGTAGTTTAGGTAAACGCTCACCAAGAGGTGCAATGATTGTTGATGAAATGCGACTTGCAGGTGAAAGATATACAGTTTCAACTTTAAATAGTGATCCTGATGCAGTTGGTAATCAAGGTTATTTACCTTTTGTTTTATTAGCTAAGGGAAATATTATTGGTGAAAATGGAGCTATTATAAGTGTAAATGCATCAGGTAGAAACGCCGGACCAGGTGGAGGTGGTGGTGGTGGTAGATTTGCTGATAATTCTTCAGGTACTGCTGGTGGCGATGGTTTTACTGGTGGTGGAAACGGTGGAGTAAATAGTTCCTTAGGTAGCAATAGTTATGAAAACCCTGGAAATGGAACTGGAAGAGCATTTACAACAAATTTAAATGGAAGAAATACAGCAGGTTATAGTTTAAATGGTGTTCCTGGAGCAGTTGGTTTAGTTGGAGGTTATGAGTCTTCAGGTGGTGGAACAGGACATCCTTTCGGTTTAAGCGGTGCTGCTGGCTGGGTTCCATGCACTAACTGTGAAGGCGGATATGGCGGCGGAAGCGGAAATAATAACAATGGAGTCGGTGGTTCTGGAGGTTATTCAACAAATGCAGAAAATGAAGGTTCTGTAACTAACGGTGGAAAATCACATGGTAATAGATATGGAATACCTATAGCAGGTGGCTCTGGTGGTGGTGGTGGTAATCCACAAGGAATTGTAACGCAGGCAGGTGCTGGTGGTGGTGCTGGTGGAGCAATTCGTATATTTGCATTAAATATTGAAAATATTAGAATTGAAGCTAATGGAGCTGATGGAGAATCGCGCTCACCAAAAGGTGGAGCTGGCTCTGGTGGATATGTCGAAATAGGAACAAAAGATAATATCTCGAATATAACAATTTCAGCAGCAAGGGGAAGTAACAGAGCTGGATATGGTAGAATTCGATCCGATGCTCGAAACAATGCTCCTATTATCGCAGCTGAAAATAATGATCCATCTCAAGTTACAACTACTATTGCAACTCAATCAACTGAATTTGTTGAAAGAAATTTTAGTTTTATGGTTAAAAAAAATCAATCGGAAGTAATGGATTATTATCTCAAACCTGAAAATGGAGAATGGTTTAAATTATTTACTTTTGATGAGCCACTTACTACAAAAATGATTGATGTTGATTTAACTGCTTTTGATGCAAATATCTTTTATGGTATGGCTGTTCAATCTACAGAATATGTTGGTAATGAAGCTAACCATGAGCAAATTCCTGAATTAATTTTATCTCAATCGTCAGGCAATATATTTGAGGTTGCCGAGATAGAGTTATTTTGTGAACAACCAAGACTTCTAAATCTCTCTTCCTGTAACGAACAGATCGTTTATGATTCTGTTTGGGTTAAAAATAATGGTAGAATTTTTAGAGCTTACTTATATATTGAAGAACACACTTGGGACGCTGGAGATAATGGTTTTGATTTGCTTCTTCCAACAGTTAATTTGCCAATTGAAGAGGCAGACTCTCAAAGATTTTTTGTGTCATACAATTTTACACCTGGTCAAATGGGTTTGATTTCTAATACTTTAACAATTCCTTTTGGAAAAAATAGTGTTGAGAAAGATGGTGAATTTAAAATTGAATATATTGTAGATGTTTCTAATCTAGATATTAGTTGGCACAGGCAAGATGGCGATGAAATTACAGGTGATACTTTATATACTGAAATATGTATTGGGGATTCATTTACTGAATCTTTATCTATTCAAAATAACTCGAATATTGATTTCACATTAGAGTCTATTGAATATACCAGAAATGATAACGGATTTACAAATTTAGTTTTTGCAAATGAGGTTGTTCAAGTGGGAGCAAGAGAAAACTTCCAAATAGGTTTCAGCCAAACTCCTCTTGCCAGAGGTACTTTTTATGCTACAATTTATACCAAAGTTTCTGAGTGTGCCGGAGTAATAGATTCTCTTGTCGTGGCAATTACAGTAAAAGAAGCATTTTTAGAGCAAACAAATGGCTTAGGTGAAATTGATTTTGGTGATGTAAACATTGTTTTAAATAAAGAAATTCTTGTTACAATAGTAAATACAGGTAATGCACCTGCTTATATTCCTAATGCTCCTGTTTTAAATCCAGAATTTGAAATTATAAGTTCAAGCGAGCCATTTCCAATGACTATTCAACCTAACCAAGAAGTCGAATTTTTAATTAGATTCTCTCCTACTTCTGTTGGAGGAAGGAATTTTAGTTTTAAATTAGAAATGGAAGAAGCAAATGGTGGATGTGAGCAAGATGGAGAATTTAGATTATTAGGAAATGGAATTGAATCTAATTTAATCTTTCCTTTTGAAATAGATTGGGAACATGTTCAGTGGTGTCATTCTAGACCTGATAGCACAATAGAAATTAGAAATAATGCTAATTTCCCTGTAACTATTAACGGAAGCCATACAATAACTGGTATCAACCCAGAAAACTGGGAGATAACTCAAAATATTCCTCAAAATGGAAATATTATAGCTGCAAATGGTGGTATTTTTAGTTTTGATATTAGATATAATGCTCAGATTGGAGATGATGGTCCAAAATCAGCAATTTTAAAAATTCCAACTGATGATGTTTCTCTTCCAACTGAGGGCGACCCTAACAAACATTTAATTATTATTGAACTTAAAGCATTTAAAGAGGGCTTAGATATTACTGTAAATCCTGACCCACTTATTGATTTTGATAGAGTCCCGATTAATACCGAATCAATTCGTATTCCTGTGGAGATTACTAATAATTCAACGGTATTAACTCGCACTTTAAATCAAATTATACCTGGCAATTTCAGAATGTATGGTGGTGTTAATCAAACTTTTGCTCCAGGTGAAACTAAAACTATTGAAGTTACAGTTAATATTATAGAAGAAGGAATTTACCAAGAGGATTTTCATTTGATTTTTGATTCATTTGGTAGTCAGAATTGTACTGCTACTTATTCATTGGAAGCAACTGCTTTTGGTATAAAAGGTGAAACCGAATTTGAACCAAGCGAATTAGACTTTGGAATCTTAAATAAATGTGAAGTAAACCAGCAGTTACCTTTTTCTCTTACAAATGTAGGCGAAGTCCCTACAACTCTTGTAAACTTTGATTTAGAAGGTAATAATCCAAATTATTTCAGTTTTGAAAATTACACCGCAAATGATGGCATAAATGAAAATGAAACAAAAGATTACACTATTAATTTCAATCCGCCTGCAAATACTTATGGGGTTTTTGATGCAAATATCAAAGTAAATCTCATTGAAAATAATAATGATATTTCTTACAACATCCCTGTAAAAGTAGAGGTAAGTAAAGGAGTTTTGACTAATCCTATTGAAATTGATTTTGGACCAGTAATTTCTACAAGAAATTCACAAGAAATCTTGCAAATTCAAAATCAACATAACTGGGTTATTGATTTTGAAACATTTAATCAGGTAAATACTCACTTCCCTACTTTTGAGTTTGATAACCTATTACTTTCTAATAATAATTTAACTGGAACTCGAGCATTAGAAATTACATTTACTCCTCCTGCAGTTGGAGAATATGAGGATACTTTATATATTCCTTATTTAATTGATGGGACTTGTGAAGATACTGTAATTGTAGTTCTTCGAGGTACAGGACTTCCAGCATCTGAGATGAGAGTTTTTATTGAAAATCAACAAATCGACCCAACTTTAAATCTTGTTGAGATTCCAATATTTGCTGAAATAGTAAGTGGTGTAACTGATTTGCCTTCCTTTAGCATTGATAATTTTGTTATTACTATGGATAAAACTACATTTCAGCCAATTGAGTTAAGTATAGGTGATATAAGTAGCATTTCTTATCCTGAACAAGATAAATTAGCTATTGAAATAAATATTGAAGATGTTGAAATTGGCGAAGGAGTAAACCAGATTTCCTCAATTATAATGGTTCCTCTTCTTGGCGAAAGAAGATTTAGTGAAATTCAATTGGATAATCTTGTAGTAAGAGAACAAGGTATTTTTAGTAATTTTATATATCAATCTGCAAGTGTTGAACTTATTATCTGCGATGAAGGTGGAGATAGATTACTTAAAAATAATCAAGATATTGTATTAACTTTATCATTGTCCTATTCTAATCTTGATATAAGTGGAAATATTATAGAAGCTGGTTATAATCAAATAGATATTGTTTCTATTGATGGAAGAACCCTGTACTCAGCAAATTGGATTAGAGAAAAAGGTGGTGCAAATGAATTTGAATTTAAAATTGATTTGAATAAATTTAGCAACGGTTTATATTTGGTAAGATTAATAACACCAAATGATATTATTACTCAAAAAATTATAATTAACAAATAATCGAAGAATATGAAAAAAGCTATTGTTTTCTTTTTAATTTTTCTTTCTATTGGTCTTCTTAAATCACAAGAAAATATTCCTTCATATTGGATTGGTGCAAATGCTGGTTTAAATATGAACTTCAACAGAGCAAATTTTGATGGCTTGCCTGGCTTTGATTGCTGTTCCGAAGGTTTTGGAAATACCCTGGGTTATTCATATTATTTGGGTTTACTCTTCAAATATGAAATTCAAGATAATCTAAAATTAGACTTAAGATTAAACTACAGACCTTATGGTGGAAGTTTTATTGAAAATCAAAAAATTGGAAATACTCAAGTACTTGATGCCGCGGGAAATGTTCAGACGGCAGATGCGATGGTTGATATAAGTATTTTACCAAAAATCGATTTATTTGGATTAGACATAGGGGTTGATTACTCTTTAATTGATAATTTTTCAGTTCTTGGTGGAGTAAGTCCAAATTATATTATACAAGGCAATTTTTCGCAAGTTGAGGAATTAGTAACACCAGATAATGTTACATTTGCTGAATCAGAAACAAAAGAAAGAACACGATTTAATAATGAAGCAATTCCAGAGTTAAACAACTTCCAATTCCAAGCATATATAGGTCTTGCATATTCTTACCAAATAAAAAAGGATAACCTTCTAAATTTTGAAGTTAAATATTATCAATCATTTACAGATATATCTTCAATAGATTGGAAAGTTAATAATTTATTTGCAGGTGTTTCTTATCAATATCCAATTTATCCTGAGAAAGAAAAACAAATATTAATTGATACAATTTATCAAAGAGATACAAACAATGTAATTGTTTACAATAAAGATAAAATTGGATTAAAATTAATTGATTCAGAAATCAAGAAAAATGAAAAAGAAGATGATAATAATATTGTTAAAACCTTTGTTGTAAGTGAAAAATATGAAAATAGTATATTGCAACAATCTCAAATTGATGCTACTCTTAAAGTTTATGGTATTGATACTGATGGAACTATCCAAAATGAACCAACAATTACAATTGAAGAAATTGAATCAGAGCAGGGCTTCCCTATTTTGCCTTATATCTTCTTTTCATATAATAGTAATAGACTTAATACAACAGAGCAAAATCTTTTAAGTTCATCAGAAGTTAATTCTTTTGACGAAAATAAGTTAAATTGGGATGTTTTTGATGTTTATAAAAATACCTTGAATATATTTGCAAAAAGAATTAAAGAAAATAATGAATCTATCCAGTTAATTGGAAATAGAATAGTTAGTAAATCTGAAGTTCAAGATAAAAAAATAATTGAAAATAGATTAAATGAAATAGAGAATTATTTTGTGAATGTTTGGGGGATAAATAAAAATAAAATTCAAAAAAATATCAGTGATATTGATTTAAAAGATGCTTCTAAAGACGATGATTTATTCAAAGAAGCATCAAGAGTTGAATTAGCTTCTAGTAATACAAAACTTATAGAGCCGGTTTACTTGAAAGAAATTGTAAGGAGTTCTAATCCTCCTAAAGTAGGAATAGAAGCTGAAATAAAGGCAAGTAATCCTCCTATAAAATGGAATTTGACTATAAATCAAAAAGATAATAATATTAGAAAATATGATGGCGGAGATTTAAAGTTTACAAAAATCTGGAACATTGAAGATGAACCTATGCCAGCACTCGAAGAAAATCTTAAAATTACCTTGTCAGCTAAAGATGAATTTGGTGCAGAAAAAGAAATTACTAAAGATTTAATAATCCAACAGCTTACGATTAAAAAGAAAAGAGAAGAACTTAAAGATGACAAAAGACTTGAAAAATATTCTTTGATTATATTTGATTATAATAGTGCTGATTTAAAAAAATCACATCTTGATGTAATTAAAAAAGTAAAAGAAAGTATCAAACCAAATTCTATTGTTACAATTGCAGGATATGCTGATAGAACTGGTGAAGAAGAGTACAATAAAAACTTAGCGATGCGTAGAATTAAATCAATTAGAAAATTATTAAATGTTCCTGCGGAAGAATATATAGAAATTCCATACGGAAACTCAGTATTGCTTTATGATAATAACACCGAAGTTGGAAGAAGTTTAAGCCGAACAGTACAGATTATTATAGAAACGCCAGTTAAATAAGATTGCTTATGAATGATTATATCGTAAAAGAAAATAGAAACTTTCCTAAAAAACCAGAATGGAAAATAGTATTAGACCATATTATTTTCCAAGACCAATCGATGACTTACAGAATTTGTAGAAAAATGATTATTCATCTTGAAAGAATGAAAGTTTCTGAAATACATTTTCTTCTGCAAGAATTAAACCCTGAAGTAAAAAGAAACGAAGAAATTATATCAAACGGACATAACTGGCCCTCCCCAAAAGGAAACCCATTTGTTCCCAATGATATAATAATTAAAGTTTTTGAAATTGCTGATAAGTATATACCTGATGATGAAATTACAAACCTTATTACTCTTTGGATTCATAAAGAAAAATTAAGGAATTTATCAAAAGTTTTAGACAGAAGAAATGCTCCATTGACTGATGTAATTGAAGCACTTAAAAAATATTTCGAACTCGGTGGAAGTAGAGAATTTACTTCGGAAGATGAAAGAATTGGGGTAAGAGTTTCAATTATAACAAGATTTTTATCCGAAAATTTAAGATATATAAACATTTCAAAAAACTTCATAACTCTTTTGGCAATAGAAAAGATTTTTTACAAATTTATTGGTCCCTCTTATGGAGCAGGTAAGGTGGGCGGTAAATCAGCGGGTATGATTCTTGCAAATGAAATTCTTAAAGTAAAAAAACAAACTAATCCTAAATTAAAAAATGTTTACACTCCTAAAAGTTGGTTTTTAACTTCAGATGGAATTTTAGAGTTTATCAACTATAATGCTTTAGATGAGTTTGCATTTTCAAAATATCAAAGTTTAGATGAAATTAAAATTGAATACCCTTTTTTAGAATATGTATTTAAACAATCGCATTTTACTCCTGAAGCTATATACTCTTTATCTTTAATCTTAGATGATATCAAAAGCAATCCTATAGTTGTACGTTCCTCTTCTTTATTGGAAGATAGTTTCGAGGCAAGTTTTACAGGTAAATACAAAAGTTTATTTCTTTCTAATACAGGAACAAAATCAGAAAGACTAAGCGCCTTAACCGACGCTATTGCTGAAGTTTATGCTTCTACTTTTAATTCTGATGCTATTGAATATCGTAAAAAGAATAATTTAATAGACTTTAGAGAAGAAATGGGCGTTTTGATTCAAGAGGTTGTGGGTAATAAAATTGGAAAATATTTTATGCCAAGCTATGCAGGAGTTGCACTAAGCCATAACGAATTTAGATGGTCAAATAGGATTAACAGAGAAGATGGTGTAATCAGGATTGTAGCTGGTTTGGGAACACGAGCGGTTGATCGTACAATGGATGACTATCCAATATTAATTTCGCCTGGTAAACCTGATATTAGAGTTAATCACTCCATTAAAGACTCAATAAAATACACTCAGAGATACCTTGATGTAATTAATCTAGAATCAAAATCATTTGAAAATATTACAGTAGAAGAATTAATTAATGAATCTAATGGTTCTTTCCCTGCAATTGAAAAAATATTTTCATTCATTAAAAGTAATATGTTAGTAGAACCAATAAGTGCAATTACTGATTTTACAAAAGAAGAATTAACTATAACTTTTAATAACTTAATTCAACGCACCGATTTTATATCTCAAATAAGAGAAATGCTTAATGAGCTTTCAGAAGCTTATGGTGGTCCAGTGGATATTGAGTTTGCTTCTGATGGAGATAAACTATATTTATTACAATGCAGACCTCAGAGCCAAGCAGAGATTGATGAAGTTGTGAATTTGCCAGCAAACATACAAGATGAGCATAAAATTTTTACTGCTTCTAAGTTTGTAAGTAACGGGTTAATAGACAACATAGACTTTGTTGTATATGTTGACCATAAAGGTTATTCTTTACTTGAAACTGAAGAAGAAATGCGATACGTTGGAAAAATAGTAAGTAAACTAAATAGTATGTTACCCGAAAAGAAATTTATTTTAATAGGACCTGGGCGTTGGGGAAGTAAGGGAGATATCAAGTTAGGAGTTCCGATTAATTATTCGGATATCAATAAAACATCACTTCTGATTGAATATGCTAAAAATAAATCAGATTATGTACCGGAATTATCCTTTGGTACTCACTTTTTTCAAGATTTGGTAGAAGCAAATATTAAATATTTACCTCTTTATCCCGATGAAAAAAATAATGTTTTTAATTATGACTTTTTTAATAATACTCCGAATTCATTACCAAATTTTATGGATGTTAATGAAAAATATCTTAGTATTATAAAACTAATTCAAGTAAATTATTATTTGAAAAATGGTAAATTAATGGTTTACATGAATGGTGATAATTCTGAAGCAGTTGGAATTGTAAAATTAATTTGATAATTTACATTTTTAAAAGTGAAAAAAAAATATGAATGATTTAGAAAAAATATTAAATATTCAGGAGTTTGCTACTTTACCTCAAGTAACAACAAGAATTCTTTAATATATGGAAAGAGATGATTTTAATTTCAATGACTTAGCAAAACTTATTGAAACAGATCCGTCACTTTCTATTAAGATGATTAAGGTTGCTAACTCTCCAATGTTTGCAACAAGAGCCCAGATAACTACAATTCAACAAGCTGTACAACTCCTTGGCATGAATAGAGTAGCTAATTTAGTATTGGCAGTTTCAATTTATTCTAAATTTGTTATTTCTGGTAATGCCCTTCTGGTTGATTATGTTAATAAATTTTGGTGGCACTCAAGTTGCACAGGAATCGTTGCAAAATCAATATCAAAAAAACTGGGCTTAAAATTCAATGAAAAAGAATTTCTTATTGGTTTGCTTCATGATATCGGTAAGTTAGCTATGCTTCAATATAATTCTGATAAATATATTAAAGTTTTAGAGCTTATTGAATTTGATGGTATAACTCCAAAAAAAGCTCACAAAGAGTTTTTCGATTGTTTCCATATTGATGTTACTCAAAAAATATTAGAAAAGTGGAAAATGCCTGACGAATTTATTCGAATCATAAGTAGAGACTATAAGAATTGTTTAGATGCAAATCAAGAAAATCTTATGTCTGTTGTATTTATCACTAATCTTTTTTGTGAAATATGGGGCAGTAGCTTTTATGGAGGAATAATGCAATTAGATATTGAAAAAGAAGAATTCTGGCAAGTTTTAAAAAGAAACAACCCAAGATTAGAAGACTTTGACTTAGAATTATTTACTAATGAATTAGAAATTGAATTTAAAAATACTAAAAACTTTTTAGAACTTATGAAAAGCTAAAGCTTTAGGTTTAGGAAAATGATTTTAATAATATTTATTTTAAATTTAATTTTAGCCGATGAAATAAAATTAAATTTCATTGATTGGAACTATGACACAAAAATTGAAATTGATTCTCTAAATATTATTAATCCAGATTATGGAATAGATACTACCTTAATAAATCCAAAGTCAGTAGATTTAAAAAATCTTCTTATAATTAATAGTGTTGAGTTAAAGAATTTCGGCGTTGTATATACCAACAATATTTTAAAAATCACATCTAAAGAAATAATTAATCACATTGAAATTATAGACTTGCTCGGGAAAAAAGTATTTGAAGAAAATCCATATTCTTACAATTACGAAAAAAATATATCCTTAAATAAAAAACTAAGTTTTATTATTTTAACAATTGGTAATAAGAGATATTCTCAAAAATTATATAATGTAAATCAAGAAATTTATCAAAGTCCATCGATATTACTATCATCTAAAGACAAATGGCAATTCACACCATATAAGGATAAATACCGCGATACAACTTATATTTTCACAGATGATATGCTTCAAAGTGATTCCTTGGATATTGAGTTGAAGAGGGAGAGGTATTTTGTTAGAATATCTTTTAATCTAAAAAATACAAATTATAGTAAAAAAATTAATAAAATGGACCCAGCAACTCATGAAAAGTATGATACCAACTATTCTAAAATTCTTGATATAAAAGATGTTATTGCATTTAAATTATTTGAAGATAAAAATATTGAAAATAGTGGACTTTTTGAACAATGTGGTTATTATTTTGATGATTATTTTAAATCTGGATTTACAAATATAACAATAACTGAGGATTATGAACCAACAATTTACACTTTCAATGTTAATTTCGAAGATGACAATATTACAGAAATATTTTATCATAGATATTATATGTATAGGTCAAGTACTTATGCAAGTAGTTGCGATATAAAAAGTATAAATGTAAATTTATCAGAAAGTTTACCTCTTGAAGACAAAAATATTGAATTTAATTTAAAATCATTTTCTGATTTTTCATATAGGATACACAATGATTATAATGCTTCTTATGAATTTATAGATGAGTTTACATCAAAATATAAAAGTAAAACTGAAAATAATGATGAGATTATTTTAAATTTTTCTATCGAAAAACTCGACTAAATATGCTCAAAATTGAAACGCTCTTGTCTTCTAGTATCGCTGAAAATTATAATGATTTTGATAACAAATATATTATAATGATTGATGTTCTTAGGGCAAGTTCTGTTATTTGCTCCGCTCTATTCCATAATGCAAATAAAATTATACCAGTTAAAGATGTGGAAGATGCTTTTGAGTTGTATAATAAAACCAATCAAAAGGCACTCCTTTGTGGAGAAAGAAAAAGCATCAAGGTTGATGGCTTTCATCTTGGAAATTCCCCTACAGAATACAAAAATGAAGTAGTCGAAAATAAAGATATTATATTAACAACAAGTAATGGAACAAGAATTTTTACAAAAGGTGATAAAGCAAATAAAAGAATAATTGCGGGCTTTGTAAATTTCTCTATTGTTTTAAATGATATTTCTTCTTATATTAGTAAGTTAAAATTTGACAAAAAAAAAATTAATATATTAATTATCTGTGCAGGGACTAATGGTCTTTACTCAAGAGAAGACGGAGTTTTAGCAGGTAAGTTAATATATCATATTTCACAAATATATAAAGAACCTATTGCTTACTGCGATAGTACTGATTTAGTTTTGAATAGTTTTTTATCAAATATAGATAATTTGAAAGAGTATTTGAGCAATTCAAAGCACTCAAATTATCTAAAATCTCTTAATTTGCAGCAAGATTTAGAGATTTGTTTTGAGGAAGATTTATATCCTATTTTACCAATTATTACAAAAATTGGAATAATTGTGGAAAAATAATTAATTTTCTTGGGGGAGAAAATGCCAGAAAAAGATGATATAATTGTTAGAAAAAAAATATTTTCTAATAAGAAAAAATCGAATAAAGATGAAGTTGAAGAAAAAGATGAACTTAACGAAGAAGTAAATGAAGAGAATGAAGAGTTTTCTAAGTACTTCAAAGCAGGTTCTATTTTACTTTTTACTTGTGCTATTTTAATTTTTTTATCCCTTGTATCCTATACAGATAAAGACGAAATGAACGCAATCAGTTCTGTTGGAGAGATTAGCGAGATTGTATCTGGTGATGAATCTTTCAAATTAAAAGCTGAAACCACGCATAATTTATTAGGTCTAATAGGTGCAAAATTAGCATATCACCTTTACAATTCAACTGTAGGTTATTTTATTTTCTTTCTCCCCTATTTTCTTATTTTATTTTCAAGAGATTTATTTAAATACTTTGAAATTAAAACACATAACTGGAAGCGAATTGGAATTTATTTTTTGGTTGCAATTTGGTTTTCATCATTAATGGGTTCTCTTAACGTAAGTAATGTTTTTGGTAATATTTCAAAAGAATGGTACGGAAATATTGGCTATTTTATTGCGGGATATAGTGTTGAATATATTGGCTCAGTAGGGTCAATATTACTATTTTTATCAGCCATTACTGTTACTATAATTCTCGGCACAAACATAAAAATTGATCCAGTTTTAAATTACTTTGTAAAAACTGCTGAAGAATCTAGCTCGTCTATAAAAGAAATTGTTAAGTCTTCAAGTAAAGATTTGAAAGTCAAATTAGAAAATAAATATGATGAAATAAAAGAAAAGAAAAGTAAAGATTCCGAAGTTGAAGAAGATACTATTAAGCAGTCTAAACCAATATTTGAAAACTCTATTTCAACTTCAACTGATAATGATAAGCATAAAGAAAATAAAGAATCTATTAATTCTAAACTTAATTTCGAAATAACTACAAATAAAGTATTAAATAAAAAAGAAGAAGAAAAGAAAAAAGCATTCCAACTTATTTTGGGAGATGATAGCAAAGAAAATAAATCTAGGTTTGATGATTTGGTTACTAAAAACGACGCAATTGAAATAAATCATAATACTGTATCACAAATCTATGATGACAGTAATACTGATGTTGATATTGTAGATAAACAAATTGTAGAGTTATCAAAATCTTCATTAAGTAATGATATAAATTCATTACTTTCAGATATTTCTGGCGTTGAAGAAGTCAATTCAGAATATCATACTGATGAATTAGATGAATCAAGCAGTAAAAAACTAATTCTTGACGTAGAAATCCACGACCATAGCGACGATGAATTAGATAATCCTTTGTCAGTTCTACTTCACGATGAAAAAATAAATTATACTTCACCTGGCTTAGACCTATTGAATAACAAGAAGTTCGACGAATCAGTTGATGAAGAAGAACTCAAAATGAACGCTAAAATACTTCAAGAAAAATTAGAAACTTTCAAAATATTTATTGAAAACCTACAAATTACCCCAGGTCCTGTGGTTACGCAATATGCTTTTACACCAGCAGCAGGAATTAAAATCAGCAGAATAGAATCTTTGCAAGATGACCTTGCTATGGCATTGAAAGCAAAAGGAATTAGGATAATTGCTCCAATTCCTGGGAAAGGTTCAGTTGGTATCGAAATTCCAAATCACAACCCCTCACTTGTTACATTTTCGTCAGTGATAAATTCTAAGAAATTTTACGATAATAATATGCACTTGCCGATTGCTCTGGGTAAAAATATCTCAGGCGAAGTAGTGATTGGCGATTTGGCAAAGATGCCCCACTTGCTTATTGCAGGAACAACTGGCTCTGGTAAGTCCGTTGGAGTAAATACCATTATCAATTCGTTACTTTATAAAAAATCTCCAAGTGAGTTAAAATTTGCAATTATTGACCCTAAAAAAGTGGAATTACCTCAATATTCCGCATTAAAAAATCACTTTCTGGCAATTTCACCTGACATTAAAACTCCAATTGTTACAGACCCAGCAGAAGCCATTGTGCTGTTAAAGTCTGCAGTTGTTGAAATGGAGCAGCGATATGATATTCTTGCTTCAGCAGGTCAGCGAAACATTGCCGATTACAACGCAAAAGTACGAGCAGGTAAATACAAAGATTCCGAAGATATGGTTCATAGAGAATTACCATACATAGTAGTTATAGTAGATGAGTTTGCCGATTTGATTTTAACCGCAGGAAAAGACGTAGAAGAGCCGATAGTTCGTTTAGCACAAATGGCTCGTGCAGTTGGTATTCACATGATTATCGCTACGCAAAGACCTTCTGTTGATGTTATTACGGGAATTATCAAGGCGAATTTCCCTTCAAGGATTGCGTTTCAAGTTTCTTCTAAAGTAGATTCCCGCACAATTCTTGATACATCGGGTGCGGAGACCTTGCTCGGAAATGGAGATATGCTTTATCTTCCGTCAGGTAAGCCAAAACCCGAACGTGTGCAGAACGCATATATTTCTACTGACGAAGTAGAGAATATTTGTGATTTTATTGGTAAGCAAAAGGGTTACTCAAAACCATACTATTTCCCTTCAATTCAAGAAGATTCTGAAACAGGAAGTATAGCTAAAGAAGACCGTGACCCTCTTTTTGCAGATGCCGCAAGATTAATGATAAATTCGCAACAAGGTTCAGTTTCAATGCTACAGAGACGCTTAAAAATTGGCTACGCAAGAGCAGGTCGAATAGTAGATGAACTGGCAGATGCTGGAGTAGTAGGTCCATTCGATGGCTCAAAAGCTCGTCAAGTCCTTATGGAAAGCGAAAGTGAATTAGAAGCTGTGCTGTAGAAAATGGTTATTATGAAACAAGAAATTACAATGATAATAATTCGTCTTATAGATTTTTAGTTTGCGTTGTTAATTAATTTTCAAAATTTTCATAAATTGAAATCAAGTCAAACTTTAGTATTTTAATATTCTTTTCAATAATTATCCAAACTAAAGAATAATCAATACCAAAATAATCGTGTACAATTCTATTTCGGAATCCTTTTATTTTTTGCCATTCTATGTTACTATAAATATTTTTAAAATCATCACTTAATCTATTTAATGCTTCCCAAATAATTTCAAAATTTCTAACTTTAGCATCTAAAGTTTTAGTATAATTTAAAAAGTCTTAGTAAGTAAAATTATTTGTGTAAATCAATATTTTATCAATATTTTATCAATATTTTATCAATATTTTGTAATATAACTTCAAGTAACAACTTATCATTACGTTTAGACATATTTTAACTCATTTTCTATTTCTCGAAAATATTTATCTTTTATTCCATTTTTAGAAACTAAATCAACTTTTATTTGAACTAAATCCTCCAATTCATCTGTAAGTTCAATAAATTCCATACCTACCCTACTATTATATTCAACCAAAATATCAATATCACTTTGCATATTTTGTTCATTTCTGGCAAATGACCCAAATAGAGCAAGTTCTTTTATTGGATATTTTTTGAATAAAAACTCTTTGTTTTTTTGAAGTAAATTTAATATTTGACTTTGGGTTTTCATTAAGGCTTTAACGTAAAATTATTATAATTATTTTATAGATTCTAGATTCTTAAAATATGAAAACTAAAAAGAGCATTGGTAAAAAATATACTATTCAAATTACATTTCAGATATATCTAATAACTCTTTAAAAAACGGTTTGTAACTAATATTTATCAAAATAAGTAAAAAGGCGAAAAGCTTATACAATCAATAAAATAAAAATGTGCAGAAACCTTTCCATTATATGCAATTATTCTACTTTAATTTCATTTTTGGAGTTAATAATTAATTTAGCTCACCAAATTTATTATACTCATTTTATATTAATTCTATCTTATGCCCATTTAATTAAGTGAGTTTCTGCGAAATTCTTAATGTCTTTGTGGTTCGGAGTTAGTCGGAAACTTAGCGCAAACATTCCTGAACTATGAGGATTGATAAATCCGTCGTAGCTAACAACTTTATCTGATACTTCTACAATACTCATTTTCATTAACTGACCTTCTGAAATTAATCCAAAAGCATCTTTCTTTCCATAATAAACCTCCAAACTTACATCATCATAATTTAAGTCAGAAAGATAAACCTTTGCTTTAATGTAAATTGACTCGTTATTTACAAAATTAGTATCGCTGATATATGTATCAAAAATACTAATCTCATTCCAATTTTCTTTTATTTTATCTAACCACAATTTTAATTGCTTTGCGTTATCAGCTTCATTAATGTTCATATCTAAAAAGCGGAAAGATGCAGGCAAATAATAACTTGTAGCGTACTCTTTAACCATTCTTTCAGTTGAGAAATAAGGCGCAACAGTTGAAATTGCATTCTTGACTTTTGCGAGCCATTCCGTTGGTAATCCCTTTTTATTTCTGTTATAAAACATTGGAATTACTTCATATTCGAGCATATCATAAAGTTCATTTGCTTCAATTATTCGTTGTTCATTTTTATCTTCATACTCTTCACCGTTTCCAATGGCAAAACCATTTTCTTCGTTAAAGCCCTCGTCCCACCAACCATCTAAAATAGATAGATTTAAGCCACCATTAAGTGCTGCTTTCATACCGGAAGTCCCAGATGCCTCGAGTGGTCTTATTGGATTATTTAACCATACATCACATCCCTTAACAAGTAAACGACCTACAACCATATCATAATCTTCCAAGAAAATAATATGTTCCTCAAGATTATGCTCTTTCACTTTTTGGATAATCTCCATAATTGTTTCTTTTCCAGCAATGTCATGAGGGTGTGCTTTGCCTGCAATCAAAATTTGGAGTGGTCTATCTGCATTATTTATTAATCGCTTAAGACGTTCCATATCAGTAAATATAAGGTTTGAGCGTTTATAGGTAGCAAATCTTCTCGCAAATCCGATAGTTAGAGCATCATCACTTAGATAATTTTTGATATTACGTAATTGATGATTAGTTAAGTATCCAGTTTCAGAGCGAGTTAGATGTTCTCTTGTATAATCAACTAATCTTGCACGTCTTCTATTTTTCATCTCCCAAAGTTTGGAATCTGGAATTTTATTTACACTTTTCCATATTTCTTCGTCATCTACAGTTTTTACCCAGTTATCAGTTAAATATATATCTAACAATGCTTTTAGTTCACTTGCAATCCAAGTATGAGTATGAATACCATTAGTTAAGCCCTGAATTGGAATTTCTTGTTTTGGGTAATTTTTCCAAATATCCTTCCACATATCACGAGCAACTTCTCCGTGAAGTTTACTAACTCCATTTGCATAAGCGGTTAAATTTAGTCCAAGTATAGTCATTGAAAACTTTTCATTCAAATCACCATTTGATATGCCATATTTGTAAAATTCATCAAAATCAATATTTAATTCTTTAATCAATAGTTTTAAATATTTTTCCATTCTATCGCGAACAAAAGTCTCATTCCCAGCAGGGACTGGAGTGTGAGTTGTGAAAACAGAAGATGCCTTTGTGATTTCTTTTGCAATCTCAAACGGAACATTATACTTTTCCATAAAAAGTTTAGTTCTCTCAAGTAAAGCAAAAGCGGCGTGTCCCTCGTTAATGTGAAAAACTCTTGGCTCTATACCCATCAGATTCAGTGCCTTAACACCACCCATACCAAGCATAATTTCTTGTTGGATTCGGGTCTCTCTGTCTCCACCATAAAGACGATTTGTAATTAACCTATGGTCTTTTGATTGATTCTTATCTATATTAGTATCAAGAAGATAAAGTTTAACTCTACCAACATTTAATTTCCATATTCTTGCAAAAACAATTCCATCAGGATATTGAATATGAATTAATAATTCATTTCCATTAATATCTTTCTGTAATTCTAAAGGCATAGAATAAAAATCATTAAATAAATATACTTCATTTTGCCAACCATTCTGAGCAAGTCGCTGGCGAAAGTAGCCCTCTTGATATAGCAAACCAATAGCTACAAGTGGCAAACCTAAATCAGATGCAGACTTTAAATGGTCGCCAGAAAGCACACCAAGACCACCAGAATAATTTGGAAAACTCTCATTAATTCCATACTCAGGAGAGAAGTAACATATTACACCATCAGCATCTCCATCGGTTGTATTATACCACTTTTCTTCGTTCATATATTTATCAAATTGCTTAGAAACCAATTCAAGTTTATTTAAAAAATCTAAATCTTTCTCAATTTCTTTGATTCTTTTTTTCGACAACTTATTCAAAAGTGCAATCGGATTATGGTCAACCCCTACAAATAAGTCCCTATCAACAAGATGGAACAATTCCTTTGCTTCAGCGTTCCAAGACCACCAATAGTTTTCTGCAAGTTTTTCTAAATTCTTTAAAGATTCAGGAAGATTTGTTTTGATATTAAATTCAAAAATCGGTTTCATATTATTTCTTTCTAATTGATTATATTAATGTTTAAAATGTCTGGCACCAGTGAATACCATAGCAATGTTGTGCTTATCAGCGGCTTCGATTACTTCATTATCCCTAATAGAACCACCTGGTTGAATAACAGCAGTGCTACCTGCATCAGCTGCCATCTCCAAGCCATCAGCAAAAGGGAAAAACGCATCAGAAGCTAAAACCGAACCTTTAAGTTCAAGTCCCATTTGTTTTGCTTTCTCGCGGGCAATTCTAGCAGAATCAACTCGGCTCATTTGCCCAGCACCAACTCCAAGAGTTCTGTCACTATTTGCATACACAATAGCATTAGATTTTACGTGTTTAGCTACTTTCCAAGCAAACATCAAAGCTTTATGTTCTTTATCACTTGGCTTACGATTAGTAACCGTCTTAACGTTTTCATTTTCATAAAGTTCTTTATCGTAATCTTGAATTAAAAAACCACCTGAGACAGATTTTACTTCTAAATTAAGTGAATTTCTTAATATTTCTAAATCTACTTTCACCAATCTTCTATCTTTTTTAGTTTTAAGTAGTTCTAAGGCATCATCATCATAGTCAGGAGCAATAATAACTTCCGAGAAAATCTTATGTATTTCCTTGGCAGTTTCTAAATTCACTTTATCATTGAAGCAAAATATTCCTCCAAAAGGAGAAACATTATCTGTTGCAAATGCTTTTAAATAGGCATCTTTAAGATTACTCGCTATACCAACTCCAGATGGATTAGTATGCTTAATTATAGCACATGCTTTTTCGCCTTCAAACTCTAAAATCAATTTAGCAGACGCATCTATATCAACTATGTTATTGTATGATAACTCTTTACCATGAAGTTTCTTGAATATATTATAAAAATCACCATAAATAGCGGCATTTTGAATAGGATTTTCACCATATCTTAAACTTTCTAACTTGCGAGAGCCAATATTCAAAAACTCTGTATCTGCATTTAATCTACTTTTAAAGTAGTTAGCTATCATACTATCATAAAAACTTGTAAGAGAAAATGCTTCCATAGCAAGTTTTGCTCTAAAATCATAAGAAGTTTGTATCTGATTTGATTTCAGTTCATTAAGTAATTCATCATATTGATTAGGTGAGGTAACAACTGTTGTCCAGTTATAATTTTTTGCTGATGCTCTAAGCATCGCAGGACCACCAATATCAATATTTTCAATCATTTCAGAATGTTCAGCGCTATTACTTAAAACCTCTTCAAACGGATAAAGATTCAAAATAACCAAATCTATTTTTGAAATATTATGCTCATCTAATTGATTTTTATGAGTTTCCAAGGATAAATCAGCAAGTATGGCACCATGAATACTTGGGTGAAGAGTTTTAACTCTTCCACCTAAAATTTCAGGAAAATTTGTAATTTCTGATACTTTTTTAACAGGTATTCCATTATCTTTCAATATATTATACGTTCCACCTGTTGATATAATTTCTACATTATTTTCGTTTAAAAACTTTGCAACTTCTACAATATGTGTTTTATCAGATACAGAGATAAGTGCTTTTTTAATTTTATTAAAACTCATTTATTTTGAATCCTTTAATTAATTTTTCTTTCTAAAAACTAATGAAATAGGAGTACCCTCAAATGGAAAAAACTCCCTAATTTTTCTTTCAATAAACTTTTTGTATTCGGTTTTTAAATATTGCGGATGATTTAAAAAAAGAGCAAAAACTGGCGGCTCCGTACTAACTTGAGTAACATAGTTAATTCTCATATCATAACCACGAGATGATGGCGGTGGAGTTGCTTCAAAAACAGGCATCAAATATTCATTTAACTTTCCGGTTGTGATACGGTGTTTACGAGTTTCGTCAATTTCAATTGCTGTCTCTATTACCTTAAAAATACGTTGTTTAGTTTCTGCAGAAACAAACATAATTGGTAAATAAGGAAAAGTTCTCAACTCATCATGAATAATCTTTCTAATTTTATCAGCAGTTTTGACTTCTTTTTCGATTAAGTCCCATTTATTAATTGCAAGTATAATACCTTTCCTTGCTTCCTCAACCTGATTAATAATCTTCTTATCTTGGTCTTCTAAGCCACGTTCCGCATCAATCATTACAACAGCCACGTCACATCTTTCAATTGCCCTTGCAGTTCTTACAGCAGACCACATTTCAATATTTTCGTGGATTGCAGCTCTTTTACGTAAACCAGCAGTATCTATAAGCATTAGCTCAGTTCCTTGATACTTTAATATTGAGTCAATTGAGTCTCTTGTTGTACCTGGTATATCTGTTACAATCATTCTTTCATAGCCAAGTAAAGAATTTGTTATACTAGATTTACCTACATTTGGGCGACCAACAAAAGCAATTTTAAGACCTTCATATTCAGGAACTTCTTTGTCAGATAAGTTTTCAACAAGATGGTCTAAGAAATCACCTGTGCTTCTGCCATTCACAGCAGATATAGGAAAAGGATCACCAACTCCTAACTTATAAAATTCATAAGAGTTTGCGTCTTGCATCTCATTATCACATTTATTAACAACCAATGTGATATGTTTGTTACTTCTTCTTAAAATTATTGCAATTTCTTCATCGTATTTAGTAATACCAGTAGAACCATCAACAATAAACAAAATAGAGTTAGCTTCTTCAATTGCCATCATTGCTTGTTCGCGAATAGCCCTTTCCATCAAATCTTCAGTTCCGGGAATAAATCCCCCAGTATCAATCAATTCAAATGTCTTTCCATTCCAATCACTTTTTCCATAAAGACGGTCTCTTGTTACCCCAGGGGTATCTTCAACTATAGCTTCTCTACTACCTACTATCCTATTAAAAAGTGTTGATTTCCCAACATTTGGTCTGCCAACTATCGCTACTAAATTCATTTTATTTCTTATTCTATTGAAAAAGTATTAATTTTGAATAATAATTTTAAAAATTCAAAAATAATAATGGCAAAATTACAAAATAAAAATATCATTTTAGGTATTTGCGGTTCAATTTCTGCATATAAAACTCCAAACCTTGTAAGAGAGTTTGTAAAAAACGAATATAATGTGCAGTGTATTATTACAGAATCAGCAAAACAATTTGTTACTGAACCTGCACTTGCTAACGTAAGTAAAAACAAAGTGATAAGTGATTTATTTGATAAAGAATTTTCAGATGATGGTGCTTGGCATATTCATTTAGCACATAATATTGATGCTTGTGTTATTGCTCCTTGCTCTGCTACAACTTTAGGGAAACTTGCTAATGGTATATTTGATAATGCACTTACAACTTTCGTAACTGCACTTCCAAAAGAAATACCAGTAATAATTTCTCCTGCAATGGATTATACAATGTTAGAACACCCAGCGGTCCAGATAAATATAAATAAATTAAAATCTTATGGCTATTATTTAATTGAACCTGAATTTGGAGAATTATCTTCTGGACTTATCGGAAAAGGCAGATTGCCAGAAGTAAAGAAAATTGTTCAATTTGTAAATATTCGTTTAAATAAATTAGATAAAGTAGTAATTAAAGATGAAGATAATAAAATAAAAAGAAATAAATTATCTGATGACATCAATGTAGAAGCCGAATTGATAAACTTGAAAAGAGAAACATCAAAGTTAAGAGGTAAAAAGTTACTTATCACTCTTGGCTCAACTATCGAAAAAATTGATGATGTGCGATTTATCTCCAATCACTCATCCGGAAAAATGGGACTTGCAGTAATTGAAGAAGCGATAGAACGTGGGCTTGATGTAACTGCTATTTGTGGTCTAGTGCAGGTAGAACTTCCAGATAGTATTAGAGTAATTAATGTTGAGAGTGCAGAACAAATGTATAATGCAACTATAAACAACAAAGGTTACCAAGACATCTTTATAATGACAGCCGCTGTGGCTGATTATAAAGTTGAAAATCAAATTGATGGTAAAATTAAAAAAGAAAACAATGAATCAATGACTCTAAACTTAATACCAAATAAAGATATACTTAAAGCAATTGGAGAAAATAAGTCGGATAATCAAAAAGTAATTGGCTTTGCTTTGGAAACAGAAAACGAAAGTAAAAACGCAAAAGAAAAATTAGTCTCTAAAAAAGCGGATATGATTGTATTAAACAAGCTAAGTGAAGATAACCAAGTATTTAACAGCGAAGAAAATCAAATCTCAATCATAACTCACAATCAAGAAAAAATGTACCCAAAAATGAATAAACGTGGCTGTGCTATTGCAATTTTTGATGAAATTGATAAGATGTAAACATTTAAACAGGTTTTTTATGAAAAAATTATATGTTTTATTCTTTCTTTTAATGTTTTCAACAACATTAAAGGAAATGAAAAAGATACAATTTCCAAAAACTTAATTAACAGATTTGGTTTAGAATTTAGGTTATCTTTACCAGAGATACATAATATTGGTTTGAGATTTGAATTAACCAAGCAGATTTATTTAACTGGCTTTTATGGTGGTTTTTGGTATTTGAATAAATATAAATTAAAAAGGGCTAATTAACTATAAATAATATTTCATAATCTAGCCCTTTTTAACTATCAAATTAATTTCAGAAGCTTAAAGGAGTTGGAGTTTCGGTAGAATAATCATAAAATCCTTTTCCAGTTTTTCTGCCGTAATGTCCTGCGGCAACTAATTTTTTAAGAAGTGGGCATGGTCTATATTTTGTATCGCCCAAATCATTATGAAGTACATTCATAATTGCCAAGCAAGTATCCAAACCAATCAAATCTGCAAGTGCTAATGGTCCCATAGGATGAGCGAAACCTAATTTAGCCACACTATCAATTCCATCAACAGTCCCAATGCCTTCCATTAAAGTATAACAAGCTTCATTTATAAAAGGTAATAATATTCTATTAGCAATAAAACCAGGAAAATCATTAGCTGTTACAGGTATTTTTTTAAGTGCATTAGTTAAATCAATTATCGTGTTATAAGTATCATCATCAGTAGATAAACCTTTAATAATCTCAACAAGCTTCATCACTGGAACAGGGTTCATAAAGTGCATACCAATTACTTTCTCAGGTCTATTAGTAACAGCAGCAATCTCAGTAATAGAAATAGTTGAAGTGTTAGTTGCTAAAATTGCATTTTTATTTATTACTTCGTCCAAATTTTTAAAGATTTTAAATTTCAAATCTTTATTTTCAGTTGCCGCTTCAATAACCAAATCAACATCAGCGCAAGATATAACATCTAAAGTAGTAGTAATATTATTCAACGTACTTTGCTTTTGATCATTATTAATAATCTCTTTTTTAACCATTCTATCCAAAGACTTATCAATAGTTGCAATAGCTTTATTCAAACTTTGTTGATTTAAATCTTGAAGAACTACCTTATAGTTCTTAGTTGCTAAGACTTGAGCTATTCCGTTGCCCATCTGACCAGCACCTATAACTAATACATTCTTTATTTCCATATCATTCCTTTCTATTTTGTTTAAAATTATTTTGTTTGAAAATCAAATTTAATGTAATTTTAAGTTCTATTTTATTTTCTTATTGTTCAGTTTTAATAAATATTGGATAAAGATAATCATAAACCAATTTATCATCTTCATATATCTTGCAATCAACTTCCCAAAATCCAACTTCAGGAACATATATTGTTCCTTTGTATAGTCCGTCAGAGATAAATTTTGGAGCTACATTATTAGTTGATTCTCTGGTTTCACTCGAAACCTTTATAGTAGTATTAAAATCGTCCACATAAGAATAGGAGTCTCCATTCTGCTTAATAATCGAAAAAATAAAGTCCATAACCCCAATTATATGAGTTCTTGGCTCTATCTGACTTATATAATATTGCTCCCCTTCATACTCGAAATTACTAAAATAAATATTTTCACTAACCTCTAAATCTAACTCAACCACCTCTGTTTTATTTTTAAACTTATAAGTGATTTCAAAAGTCCAATCAGTAGTAAAATTATCAGCATAAGTAAAGTAAGTAGGAACAGGGAATATCCTAAGCACATTAGATTTTGGACTAGGAAAAACTCCGCCATATTTCTTTTTAGTTCCATTATCAAAATAAGTTCTTACCGAATAATCTATTTCAGCAAGAGACAATTCTTTTGATTTATCTCTAAATAAAATATATAAATCATTATACCCCAAAACTAAAC
The DNA here is from genome assembly GCA_965661945.1 of Eximiradiales bacterium. Lineage (GTDB taxonomy): Bacteria > Bacteroidota > Ignavibacteria > Kapaibacteriales > UBA2268 > JAJRPT01. Next base: position 336,280 of record CBFIFP010000003.1, on the reverse strand, counting down.
TTGGTCGCTCAGCTTTTTGATATAATATAATCATCATATCTCCTTTATCAACTGACCCAACAGGCACATATTCTAGATTTCCAATATAAATTATGTCCCCATCTTTTTCCTCTACACAAGAACTAAGGGAAGCCAGTAGCATTATAAAAGCAAATAAATATAAGTTTTTTTTCATTTTCGATTAATAATTTTTTAATTTAGCAATTATTTATTTCAAAATTAATGGATATTTTCCAAAATGAATGAAAATTTAGAAAAAAAGTTTGAATTATTTGAAAAACAAAACAAAAAGTATAGAATTTATAATACGATTTTAACGACGATTTTGTTTTCATTTCTAATATATGGTTTTCAGCAAAAAATAAAATTTCCAGATATCGAACTTCCATCTACTATTGAAGCAGAAAGATTTGTTGTAAAAGGTAAAAATGGAAAAATCGCAGAATTTGGAATGACCAATGAAAACGAAGCAATGATAAGTTTTTATCAAAAAGACGGAAAAAGTTTTAAAATGAATATTGGAGTAAACAACGACAAAGCTTTCATTACAATTCCTGGAAAAAATTCAACTAAATTTTATTTGACCGAAAAAGATGATTACGCCACATTAAGATTAGGCTCAGATAAAGAAAATAATGAGTCAAGTATATTACTTGATGTTAATGAATTCCAACCATATATGAGTTTAAAAAAAGGAAGTGAAACCTCTACAAAGAATAATGATGTTGCTTATTTTACAAACTATGGAACAAAAGTAATAATTGATTCAATTTTTATGATGTATGGTAAAGATTTTGCATTTAACACTCAAAACAATAAAAATAAAATGATGCCTCTGGCTGGTTCTTTCGGAACAAATATTTATACTGTTGAAAACGTTAATAGAAGATTTTACTACTCTTCAGGGTATGATGTAAATAGTAAAAATAGCTATGTTGAAATCTATAATCCTAATACAAATTCATCTGCTTCATTAAAAGTTATCCAAAATCTTCCTGGATTAGTTGGAATAAAAGATAGTAAATTAAGATATTTATTATTTATTGATGAGTTTGATAGAACTTCTTTAAAACTGCACGATAAAGATGGAGGAATAAGAACTGTTATCGGAGGTGAAACAATCAATGTTGGCGGAAAAGAAGAAAAGAAAGATGAATCAAATATATTATTATTCAACAAAGTAGGTGGTTTGATAGAATCAATTCCAAGTAAAAAATAACATAAACTTTAAATATTGAGAATTTAGAATATTATAGCTTTTATCAATGTCATCATTTTTATTATAATTTTTATTTTGCGTCTTTTAAATAGATTTTACGTCTATATCCTAAAAGTGGAAATAAAATGAACCTAAAAGAAATATATATGGATTTTGAAAAATCCTTATATGCCTATATATTTTCAAAAGTAAAAAATAGGCATACCACCGAAGATATCCTTCAAGATATTTTTATGAAGATTAATGATAATATAAATACTCTTCGTGATGAAAGTAAACTTAAATCTTGGATTTTTAGCATTGCAAGAAATAGTATTATGGATTACTTCAGAAATAACAAAAATCACATTGACATAGATGATGTTGAAATACCATTAGAAAATGACGAAAGTAAATCAGAGTGTTATTTTACTTGTTTAACACCTTTTATTAATCAACTTGATGATAAATATAAAGATGCACTTCTTAATACTGAACTTGGCAAAATGACTCAAAAAGAATATGCCCAAAAAGTTGGTATCTCATATTCTGGAGCAAAATCTAGAGTACAAAGAGCAAAACTCCAAATAAAGCAATCCTTTAAATCTTGCTGTATGTTTAAAAAAGATAGTTCTGGAAATACTTATATTGACGAATCTGAAGAGTGTACATGTTAATTTGCGTCTTTTTAAAAATACTTCGTCTAATGTGTGTAATTAAAATTTATCAATAATCGGAGATTCTTATGAACTATTCAAGAAATAATCAAAACAACGAATGTAATTGTAACTGCAATTGTAATTGTAATTGTAATTGTAATTGTAATTGTAACTCTCAATGTAAGTGTAACAATGCCCAATGCAATTGTTAATTAAAATAAAAGTCCTTCAGAAATGAAGGACTTTTTTTTAATTTAATATTCAGATTTATTTTAAAAATATACAATACATTTTATATTACCTTAAATATATTTTCCTTAAATTTGTGTTATAAATCTAAATTAAAATATAAACATAAAAATTATCTTGAAAACAAAAACAATATATAAATGTAAAAATTGTGGAGCAACCTCATCTAAATGGCAGGGCAAGTGCTTCAGTTGTGATATGTGGGACTCCTTCGAAGAAATTAGTTTTGAAGCAAAAAAAGTAACCGGCAAAAAAAGAGATGTGGAAATTCAAAAATTATCTCAAGTCAGCGATGACTTAGGCAAGCGGTATTTTACTGATATAAAAGAGCTTGATAGAGTACTTGGTGGAGGAATAACACCTGGTAGTTTAATTTTAATCGGTGGTGACCCAGGAATTGGTAAATCAACCCTAATGCTACAACTCGCTACAAACCTCTCTGCTTATAAACCTTTATACATTACTGGAGAAGAATCCTTATCACAAATTAAGAATAGAGCTAAACGTCTTTCAGATACAAATTTAGACTTAGACATAGTTTCTAATAACTCACTTGAAGACATAATTTATCTACTAAAATCAAGTGAAAATAAAATATTTATAATTGATTCAATTCAATCAATTCATAGTGAAGAGATTTCCTCTGCCGCTGGGTCTGTAGTGCAAGTAAGAGAATGTACTCAACGAATAATGGAAATCTGTAAAAAATATAATAAAACCGTTTTTCTAATCGGACATATTACAAAAGATGGAGCAATTGCAGGACCTAAAATATTAGAACACTTGGTAGATACAGTTCTTCAATTTGAAGGTGATTCTGGATTGAATTACAGAATATTACGCACAATAAAAAATCGATTTGGCTCAACAAATGAAATAGGTATTTTTGAAATGACAAGCGGCGGACTTATTGAAGTTCAAAACCCATCAGGTATATTTTTATCACACACTAAAAGTTTAGAACCAGGAGTTTCAATAACTCCAACAATCGAAGGCACTCGTCCATTTTTATCAGAAATTCAATCACTTGTAACTTTCACTGGCTATTCAATGCCCCAAAGAATTGCAAACGGACTAGACTTAAAACGCTTACAAATGATACTTTCAGTTTTAGAAAAGCGTCTCGACATAAAATTTTTTAAGCATGATGTTTTCTTGAATATTACTGGCGGTTTATCAATCAATGACCCTGCCGCTGACTTAGCAATTGCTGCTTCACTAATAAGTTCTTATCAAAATAATCCAATTACTAAATCTACAATTATAATTGGAGAAATTGGATTAACAGGAGAAATAAGACCAGTTTCAATGCTCGAAGTAAGATTAAACGAAGCATCAAAACTTGGTTTCAAAAAAGCTATTGTTCCAGAACAGAATATAAATCAATTAAATGACAATATAAAAGTAATACAAGTGCAAAGATTATCACTATCAATAAATAATTTTTTTAATTGATTAATAGTAATTCTATCTTTTCTTCTTAGTTTTGCATAAAATTAATTTAAACATGAAAAATACAGAAAAAGGTAAACTTTTTATTATTCCAACTCCAATTGGCAACATTGAAGATATAACTTTAAGAGCATTAAAAACACTTAAAGATGTCGATGTAATTGCATGTGAGGACAAAAGAGTTACAAGTAAATTATTAAATCTATTAGAAATAAAAGATAAACGGCTTATTTCTTATCACAATTACAATGAAGTAAACTCAGCTAACGGAATAATAGGACTTTTAAATCAGGGTAATAATATAGGTCTTGTCTCTGATGCTGGTTATCCTTTAATTTCCGACCCAGGATATAGCTTAGTTCAGATTTGCAAAGAAAATAAAATTGAAATAACTCCATTGCCAGGTCCATCTGCAATCTTACCTGCTCTTGTAGGGTGTGGCTTCGAATCTGATTCATTTGTATTTTTGGGCTTTCCTCCTCAAAAAAAAGGACGAAATACTTTTATAGATAAAGCAATCGACTTTTCGCAAACAGTAATTTTATTCGAGTCCCCTCATAGAATAATTAAACTACTGCAACAATTAGACGAAAAATTAGAAGAAAGAAAAGTTGGAATAGCAAGAGAGATTTCTAAAATATATGAAGAATTTATTGTAGATTCACCATTAAATTTAATATCTTATTTAAATGATAATAATAAGGTTAAAGGAGAATTTGTTGTATTAATTGAAAGGAAAAAATAATGTTTATTACTTTTGAAGGTATTGACGGTGCAGGAAAAACAACTCAAATTAATTTATTAAAAGATTTTCTTGAAAAAAAAGGCAGAACTGTTTTATCAATCCGAGAACCCGGAGGACTTTCATTCTCTGAAAAAATTAGAGATATTTTATTAGACACCAAAACAAATATTAATGAAATAACAGAGTTATTTTTATTTGAATCTGCTCGCTCCGAACTAACAGAAAAAATCATACTACCAGCTTTAAAAAATAATACAATAGTTATTTGCGACAGATTCTTTGACTCCACAACAGCTTATCAAGGTTTTGGAAGAGGTCTAAATATTGAAGAAATCCTTTTGATTAATAGATTTGCAACTCAGAAATTAACTCCAGACTTAACTTTTTATTTAAATATTCCAATTAAAATATCTCTTAATCGTAATATAAATAAAGTAAAAGACAGAATGGAATCAAACTCAGAAGAGTTTATAAAAAATGTTAAAAATGGATTCGATACTTTAGCAAAAATGTATCCTGATAGAATAAAAAACATAACAGCAGATAAAGAAATTAATATTGTTCATAAAGAAATAATCAGCCACATTGAAATTTAGATATTACATATTATTCTTACTATTTATTTCGTCTTGCGACTCTTTTCTACCAAGAGAGCCGGAAGACCCTAGTAATATTGAATCAAACTTCAACAGACCTGATAATCCTAACATAGTTGTAAATAATCTTATTACATCAATAATAACTAAAAATACAGTCAACTATCTAAGATGTTTTCAAGACGATTTGAACAACGATGAGTTTCAATTTATACCAACTCAAAATATATCTGCTCTTAACCCAACATTCTTTCAAAACTGGGATTTAAGAATGGAAGAATTTGTAATCATCAACTTATTTAACTCTTTAAATACTGGCATCTCCCCTGTTTTGTCTATTAATAATAGAACCTTAAACGTAAATCCCAGAAGTGCAGTATTTGAAGCAGATTATTATATAAAAGTTCAACATAATATGTCGGATGACTCAGAAACTGAATATGAAGGAAAAATTATTTTAAGTTTGATTTCTACAGCTGAAGACTATTGGTATATAAGTACTTGGCAAGATATAATCAAAGAAGATACAAATTATCCAACTTGGACAAAACTTAAACTAAACTTCGGAAAATGAAAATATTTTATCATATATTATTCATAACATTATTATTTATACTTTCATGTAATCCATTTGCTCCAAGAATTGATGATAATCTTGGGGGACAAACTTTTTTAGCTGACCAAAGCACCGTTGAAGGTTTTTTTCAAAATTGGTCATTTGCTTATAATTATAGAGATACTATAATATATCAACAACTTTTATCAGAAGACTTTATATTTTCATTCAGAGATTATGACATAAACACAGACTTAACTTGGGATAAAGAAACAGATGTAAGAAAAACACATGGACTATTTACAACATCAAAATACATAGATTTAGTCTGGAACGATTACATTTTCTCCATAGGAGATTCAACAGTCTGGGATGCTACACGTTTATTTTTTCTTCAAGTAACATTCTCAGAATCAGACATATTAAATATAACAGGCAGAGCAAAAATCCGTCTAACCCGAGAAAACACTCAAGAAGATTGGAGAATGCTTCTCTGGGTAGATGAATCAAATTTCTAAAAAAAAAGCCACTTGTATAATAAGTGGCTTTCATTTATTTTCCAACGTGTGCTTTGTAAGCATCAACATCCATCAATCCATCTAACTCACTTGGATCAGATAATTCAACCTTAATCATCCATCCCTTTCCATAAGGGTCTTGATTTACTACTTCAGGGTTATCATTAATCGTTGTATTAATTTCAATAACTTTACCAGTAACCGGAGCATAAAGGTCAGCAACCGTTTTAACTGCTTCAATTGTCCCAAAGTCATTTCCTTTTTCAATTTCTGCTAAATCTTCATCAATATCAACGTAAACTACGTCGCCTAACTCTGATTGAGCGTGAGCTGTAACACCAATAATACCAATGTTACCCTCAACTTTAACCCACTCGTGGTCATCTGTGTATTTCAATCCCTCTGGGAAGTTCATACTCTATCTCCTAATAATTTGTAATATGTATAATTTAAACTAAAATTCCTTTTTAAACCTTGTTGAAGTTTGAAGGACTTCATTATCTCAATTAAAAAATGAGTTTTGGGATGATATTTTCCCAAAGCCTGCGCATTAAAAAACTCTTTCGTAACTTCTTGAGTATCTTTTATATAACTCAATTTTCTTAAATCAAATTTATTAAAATCAATAACCGCTGTAAACCAACTCTCAATCTCTTCAACTACTATAAATACCTTCTCCAAATCTAAATGATAGTTAAAACGCTTTTCCACCTCTTTTTTTCTCTCAATTATCGAATTTCTTGAATCAAAATCAGTAAATAAAATGTAATCCCAAGATTGTATCTGATTAATTGTCTGAACTAAACCGATATTATCCAGCTTTTTCTTTTGAGCATATTTCCAAAAAACAACTCTGTCATATTTAGAAAAAATATCTTTAAAAAAATATTTTACAAATATTTCATCATTTTCTCCCTCTACAAACACATATAATATAGTCATTTATACCCATTTTTATGTGAGTAAAGAGCAAGACAGAATCTCGTCTATTCCCAAATCATTTTGCAAGAACAAATCTAAATTTTCATAAGAAGTAACAGAGCGCATATCAGAGAAGCCTATTTCATTTCTAGAAATCAAATAAATATCTTCTATTTTAACACACTTTAGCATCTCTGGATTATGTGTTGTTATAAATATTTGATTCTCTCTTGATGCATCATAAAATAACGAAATAATTCTTGAAATCAAATATGGATGTAATGCACGTTCTGGCTCTTCAAAAATCCTAATATTTGAATTATCAAAAAACATCCCTAAAATCAGACAAAAAACCTCAATAGTCCCATCAGATAAAACACTACTTGGGAGAAACTTATCTTTGTAGTATGACTCTTGCAAGTTAAGAACTAAATTTTCATTATAATAATTCTCAATATTAATATCCTTCACAAAAGGAAGAGCTTGCTGAACTAAATTTATAAATTTAACCTTATCTTTTTCATTTTGAAAAATATTTCTCAAAACTAACGAAAGATTTTCACCATTCTCTTTTAAATCTATAAAATCATTTATAGTTGATGGCATTTTTGCTTTTTTAATATCAAAATCAAATATTTTAATTTTGAAAATTTCTACATCTAAAATATCATCAATTAATTGAGGAAGACAATATCCAGAATTAATCTTCCTTTTTATAAATTCTATAGGCAATATGTTATCAGATATATCTTTCTGAGATATGATTTCTAATTGTTTACCTGATTTTTTATCTATTGACGATTTTACCCTAAATTCAATTATATTATCTTTTGAAATTAAAACAGCATTTTCTGAATTTATTATCACTTTATTGTCATAAGAAATTGTTATTTCGTATGTTAAAGAATTAAATAAACTTTTAGATTTATTATCTTCAAAAGTAATTTTAATTTTTGTGGTATTACTTCCATTTGATAAGTTTCTAAAAAAATCTTTATCTCCCTGAAGAGAAATAGCATTCTCAAATCCATGTAAAGATAAATCTTTTATAAATTTTAAAAGTTGTATAAAATTAGATTTTCCTGATGCATTAGCACCAACAATCATATTTAAAGAATCAAAGTTTAAATTTAATTCTTTAAAATTTTTATAATTACTAACTTCTAAACTTTTAACATACATTCTTATTCTCTATGGTCTAACCAATTATATCTTTCTAAATATTTAGTATCGAAATCACCCTTTATAAAATCAGGATTTTTCATCATAGTCTTATGAAAAGGAATTGTAGTTTTTACCCCTTCAATAACCATTTCGCTCAAAGCTTGATGCATTTTAGAAATTGCTTCTTCTCTGGACCAAGCAGTAGTGATTACCTTTGCAATCATAGAATCATAATAAGGAGGAATTTCATAGCCAGCATAAACATGTGAATCTATCCTAACACCTCTCCCACCAGGGAAGTGTAAAGCAGTAATTTTACCAGGTGATGGTCTAAAGTCAAACTCTGGATCTTCAGCATTTATCCTACACTCTATAGAGTGAAGTCTTGGAGGCGACTGAGTATAAGTTAATGGTAACCCAGAAGCAACCCTTATTTGCTCCTTAATTAAATCCACAGTAAGAGACTCCTCTGTTACAGGATGCTCTACTTGAATACGAGTATTCATCTCCATAAAATAAAAATTCTCATCTTTATCCACCAAATACTCGATTGTTCCAGGACCACAATAGTTTACTGCTCTTGCCCCAAGAATAGATGCCTCGCCCATTTTATCTCTTAATTTTTGAGATACTACTGGGCTTGGAGCTTCCTCTATTAACTTTTGATTTCTGCGTTGAATAGAACATTCCCTTTCATTCAAATGAATTATATTTCCAAATTTATCGCCAAAAACTTGAATCTCAATGTGTCTTGCTTGTTCAATAATTTTTTCTACATAAAGCTGTGGATTATTAAAAGAAGTCTCAGCTTCATTTCTAGCAGTAAAGAATGCACGCTCTAATTGCTCAGAAGAATATACAAACCTCATACCTTTACCGCCACCACCAGCAACTGCTTTTAATAAAAGCGGATACCCAATTTCTTCAGCAACTTTTTGAACCTGCTCTAAAGTATCAACTACTCCTATACTTCCAGGAACTACAGGAACACCTGCTGCCCTCATAGTTTCTTTAGCAACAGACTTATCACCCATTCTAATAATTGCATCAACCGAAGGACCAATAAAAACAATATTATGTTCTTCACAAATACTAACAAAACCAGCATTTTCCGATAAAAATCCATACCCCGGGTGAATAGCATCAGCATTCGTAATCTCAGCAGCAGCAATAATATTAGGTATTTTTAGATAACTCAACTTTCCAGCAGCCGGACCAATACATACAGCTTCATCAGCAAATTTTGTATGTAAAGAAAACTTATCTGCTTCAGAGTAAACCGCAACACTTTTTATTCCCAATTCTTTGCAAGCTCTAATAATTCTTAGTGCGATTTCACCTCTATTTGCAATCAATATTTTTTTTATCATATTTTAATCTGCTTTTATCAAAAATAAAACTTGATTATATTCTACAGGTTGAGCATTTTCCAAAACTATCTTAACAACTTCACCGCTCACATCACTTTCTATTTCATTCATCACTTTCATTGCTTCAACAATACAAAGCGCTTGACCAACCTCAACCCTATCACCAACTTTTACAAATGGATCAGAGTCAGGTGAAGGAGTTCTATAAAAAGTACCAACTATTGGCGAAGTAATTTCATGTAAACCAAAGTTTTCATCTTCTTCTACAGTAACTGTACCAATCGGTGAAGTCAATGGTGCAGAATCTTGAGTATTTGAAGGTGAAAATTGTTGAGGCATTACATACTGTTGTTGCGCATAAGCTTTTTCTGCTTTCTTAGATAATTTAATCTTTCCGCCCTCTTCTTCAATCGTTATCTCAGTTGCAGTACTTTCATCAAACAACTTCAATAAACTTTTTACATATTTTAAATCCATAATAAACCCATTAATTAATATCTCTTTGATTATTTAATAAATTAGTCCTTCATTCTCTCAATATAGGAACTTGTTGTAGTATCAACTCTAATCTTATCACCCTCATTTATAAAAATAGGCACATTAATAGTAGCACCAGTTTCTAACTTCGCAGGTTTAGTAACATTAGTAGCAGTATCACCACGTAAACCAGGTTCAGTTTCAATAACAATCAGATTCACATGCTGAGGAATTTCAACAGCGAGAGCTTTTTCGCCTTCAAACATAATGTAAGCATCATCATTTTCCTTCATAAAAAGTTCTTGTTCGCCTACCATTGCCCCAGGTAAAGTAACTTGGTCATAAGTTTCATTACTCATAAAAACAAAAAACTCACCATCCTTGTAAAGATACTGATAAGGTCTTTTTTCAATTCTTACAAAATCTAAAGATTCGCCACTTCTAAATTTATTTTCAGCTTTATTTCCCGTAATTAAATTTCTTAATTTAACCTGAAAAAAAGCACCACCTTTACCGGGCTTTCTAAATTCGCATGTTTCTACAATATAATTATCATTATTATATTTGATAACAGCACCCACTCTTAAATCACTTGTTGAACCCATTTTTTTTCTTTATATGTTATACAAAATACAAAAATACCTAAACTACTTTTCATTTACAAATTTATATCAATAAGAGTAGAAAAAAATATTATTTTATTGTTATTCCAGAATTTTTTTTTAAATTACATTTATTTATAAAACAAATTTTATGTCAGAAATAAAAACAAGAAAGAAAAACCGCCCTTTTTTAGTAGGGCTTTTCACCATAACCGGTATAACTATAGTTATTGTTACAATTATTTGGTTAGGTGCAAACGAATTTTTTAAACAACAAAAATTTTATGTTACCTATTTCGACACAAGCGTGGAGGGATTAACAATAGGTTCACCCGTAAAATATCAAGGTGTCCCTGTAGGTATTGTTAATAAAATTAATGTGGCAAACGATGGAAGAATTATACAAGTTATTATGGAAATTGACCCTAAAATCGATGTTAATGATTCATTAAGAGTAAAATCTGCAATCTCAGGACTTGCGGGAGGTAAATTCCTCCAACTTCATTATACTGATAACCCAGTAGCTATGAGAATGTACCCAAAAATTAACTTCCCGCTTCCCGAAAGAGTTTCCAAATATATTAAATCTGCACCTTCGGATATAGAAGAAATACAAATCGCAGCAAATGAAGTTATATCAAATCTTAAAACTCTTGAAATAGGAGTAATTTCTGATAAAACCATAGAGTTTCTATCAACATCAACCAATTTTCTTGATTCTGCTACAAGATTTATGAGTAACAAAGAATTATACACAACAATATCAAACTTAAATGATGCATCTGCAAACCTCAGAAACTTTATGGAACAAACCAAAAATTCAACTTTCATTACTGATATGAATGCAACTGGTAATAGATTGCTAGAAACTGCTAATAAATTAGAACAATTCACCCTTGCTATCAATAAACAACTTGACTCTATGCAGCTTGCAAATTTTGTGAATAAATCTTATAATAAATATGATTCATTAATGAACAAACTCGCTAATTCAATTTCAGTACTAACTTTTAGAACTGAAAGTGTGTTATTAGACATTAATGGAATTTTTTCTGAAATTAAATCTACAAATAAAGAAATTAGAAAATCTGTAAATGTTATTTCTGAAGAAACAAATAGAGTATTAAGCAAACCCCCAAAAAAGAAAGATTAACAAAATTAGACTAACTAAATAAGATTGACAATAAAGTTTTAAAATCTTAGATTAATATGAAAATAAATAATTTAAAAATTTATAATCATTAGTTTTTGAGGGAGTAAGATAATTAGTTTCTAACAGAGTTAAAATCTTAAAAAGTTAAAATCTGAGAACCCAAAGTTTTCAGATTTTTTTTTGTTTTTTCAAAGAAAAGAATTTCTTAATCGTCTGTAGACTATTAAAAATTTAAAGTGGGAAATAAAATGAGTTTAGAAATTAAAGTTAATGAACAATTGACAACTGCAATGAAAAATCAAGATAAAATTCGACTTGATGTTTTACGTGCAATCAAAAAATCAATAATTGAATTTAAAACCTCTGGTAGTGGAAAAGAACTAAATGAAGATGAAGCCATTAGACTGCTAAATCAACAAGCAAAAATGCGTAAAGACTCCATTGAGATGTATGAAAACGGAGGAAGACAAGAACTCGCAGATAAAGAAAAAGCAGAATTAGAAGTCATCATAAGTTTTCTTCCTGAGCAATTAACAGAAAATGAAGTTAAAGATATTGCTTTAAAAGTAAAATATGAAATGGGAGCAAGTTCTCCAGCAGATATGGGAAAATTAATGGGTGCAGTTATGAAACAAGTATCAGGTAAAGCAGAAGGAAAATTAGTACAAACAGTTGTAAAGGAGATATTATCTTAATGGAAAATAATATTAATTCCATTCTTAATAGTTCTTTAGAAGAATTAGAATATTACAGTTTACTAAAAATTGTATCAAAGTTTGCATTTTCAGATAAAGCTAAAGAATCAATTTTAAACACAAGACCCTCAAATGATAACGATAAAGTAAAGAAAGAAATAGAGTTAGTTCACGAAATGTATAATCTTTTAAGCAATGAAGAAAGAATATCATTCAATGGTTTTGAAGATTACAGCCAAGTATTAAGAAAAACTAAAGTTATAAACTCTGTTTTAAATACAGATGAAATTCTTGATGTATTAGATTTAATTTCTGCGTTCAGAAGATTATCAAATTATTTTAGTAATATCAATCAATTATATCCTAACATAATTGCTTTATCAAACGATATCTATCACAATAGAAATCTCGAAAAACATATAACAGATATAGTGGCAGACACTGGAGATATAAAAGACAACGCTTCACCAGAATTACGCAAAATCAGAAGTGAAATAAATGATAAAAGTAATCGCCTAAGAGATAGAATTCAAAAGATATTACGCAAATCAATTGAAGATGATATAGCTCAAGAAGATTTCGTTACCATACGTGAAGATAGATTTGTTATACCTATCAAAGCATCAAATAAACGAACAACCTCGGGTATTATTCACGGAGTTTCTGCTTCTGGGCAAACAGTATTTTTTGAGCCACAAGAAATAGTAGAGATGAACAATGAAATCTCACTTTTAAAGAATGCTGAAAAAAGAGAAATTTACCGACTTCTTGAAATGCTGACAAATCAAATTTCAATAGATGCCGATAAGTTTGTATATACAACAGAAATAGTCTCTATGTTAGATTGTATATATGCTAAGGCAATGTATGCTTTAGAAAATAAAGGTGAAAAACCAATTATTACCGATGATAATAAAATAGAATTTGAGCATATAAAACATCCGCTTTTAGTTAATAAACTTGGCTTAAAAAAAGTTGTACCATTAAGTATAAATATTGATGGAGACAACATGGCTTATGTAATTTCGGGACCTAACGCAGGTGGTAAAACAGTTGCATTAAAAACAATTGGGCTAAGTTCTTTAATGATAGCAAGTGGAATATTTCCAATTGGTAGATCAAAAATGAAAACTAAGTTAGTATATACTTCAATTGGTGATAATCAGTCAATTGAAAATGATTTATCTACTTTTTCTTCACAAATATCAAGAATAAGAGATATAATCAACGATGCAGACAAAAACTCACTTGTCTTAATAGATGAAATATGCTCAGGAACAGACCCTCAAGAGGGCTCAGCGCTTGCATGTGGAATAATGGACGCATTAATCGATTATAACATTAACTTCGTTGTTACAACGCACCAATCGTCTTTAAAAAACTACGCGCTTAACAAAGAGATTGTCAAAAACGCATCTTTAGAATTCGACGGAGATAATTTAAAACCAACATATAAGTTCCTTGCTGGACTTCCAGGTAATTCCTATGCATTCAATCTTGCTAAAAGCATCGGTTTAAATAGCGAAGTAATGAAACGCTCCGAAAAATATACATTTGGTGGACAATTAGACCTTGAAAAAAGCATAAGTGAATTAAATAAAATAAAAAAAGAATTAGAATATGCTAAGAATGAAACTAATAATCTCAACAGATTAGCTAAAAATAAAGAAGAAGAATTTAACAAAAAAATTGCCGAACTTAATCAAAAGAAACAAGAAATTATTCAAAAATCAAGAGACGAGGCAGCATATATTGTTGAAAAAGCAAATAAACTTATCGAAAATACAATACAAGAAATACAAGACCAGAAAAAATCAATTTCTGATATTAAAAAAGAGTTTGTTAAGGAAAAAGAGCAAATTATTGATAAATCTTCATTTAATGATAAACCAATGGCTGCAGATGACCAAAACATAAAAGTTGGCGATAATGTAATAATTGATAATGGCGAATCAGTTGGTCAAATACTAGAAATCGATGGCAAAATATATTTAGTTGATTTTAATGGTATTAAAGTAAAAACTAAATTAAGAAATCTAACAAAAACAGATTCAAAGCCGAAAGAAAAAACCTATATAAACCAACCTTTAACTAAAGAATTTAAAATGGGAACTCTAACTCGCTTAGATATGAGAGGAATGCGTGCCGAAGAAGCAATCAACCAACTTGATAAAGCTATCTCTGATTGTATATCTAACAACAGCCCAGAAATTACCATTGTCCACGGCAAAGGCACTGGCGCTCTGCGAATTGCATTACGTGAGTTTTTATCTAATCACCATTTAGTAAAAAGCTTTAGAGAAGGTGAGCTAATAGAAGGCGGGTCGGGAGTAACAATTGTTGAAATATAAAAACAGAATTAATTGAAAATACTAAAAAACTATAGTGCATTAAAGGATAAAATATTTTCTGAAAAAAAATTTCATAATATCTTATCATACATAGAAAGAAAAGAACTTGTAAATATCAATAATATCAAAGGTTCACTGAAATCCTTTGCATTGAGTTATTTATATGAAAATCAATCTTGTCCAATTTATATAATTGCGGAAAACCAAAGAGAAGCAAGTAGTTACTTCAATGACTTAGAATTACTTTCTCCTGAAGCAAAATTAATAACTGCCTTTACCTCCGAAAGACATTTGAGAAATAAACTTTCTGAGGATGAAGAAAACGAAGCATTCTTACTACAAGCTTCAACAGAAATAATATCAAATAATCAATATATCTCTATACTAACAAAAGATATAATTGATAAAAAAATACAAGAACCAGAGGAAGTCTTCACATCAAAAATAGACCTAAAAGTAGGTCAGAAATTAAATTTTACAGACTTCACAAATGGACTTATTAAAAATGGCTTTAAAAGAACTGATTACGTTGGAGATGTTGGTGATATAGCTATAAGAGGTGGAATATTAGATATTTACCCAATATCATTTAATAATCCTATTCGATTAGACTTCTGGGGAGACGAAATTGAATCAATTCGCGAATTCGACCCAATTTCTCAACGAAGCAACAAAGAATATAATAACATCTCAATTATTCAAGCATTTTCAACTTCAAACGATAAAAGTAAGTTTATCAAATTCATTGATATAATACCTAAAAATGCTATAATTATTATAGATGATTTAGAATTTTTTACTGAAAAAGATGAACTTCACAAATTATCAACATTCAAGAAAATAGTTTTCAACTCCTTTGAAAAAGCTGATATAAAATTAATCTCTAAAGAACAAAAGAATTTTGATTCTTCAATCCAAGCACTTACAAAACAACTATTAGAACAAGTAAAATATGGATTTGATATATTTATAAGTGCAGAATCAAAAAACTATTTAGAACGTTTATCTAATATTATATTTGCTCATCTTGAAAACGATTTAATCTATAACGAAAGAGAAATAGATAATTTTTTCAACAAAATAAATTGGTTAGATACCACTCTAACAACTGGCTTTGAGTTTTCCACATCTACATTCTTGTTCACCGAACATCAAATATTTCAAAGAAATCGTCTCAGTGAAAAAACAAATAATAAATCTCGAGCAAAGAAAAATATAATAGAGCTTAACTCATTGAAAAATGGAGACTACATAGTTCATGAAGATAAGGGTGTAGCCAAGTTCGAGGGATTTCGTTCAGTTAAATTTGGCGATAGTTACCAAGATTGCGTTCAACTTGCTTTTGAAGACGGAGATGTTTTATACGTAAGTATGAACTATATAAATAAGATACAGAAATACTCTGCACAAGAGGGTATAGAACCAAAATTAAGCAAACTTGGCTCATCAGATTGGGAAAGACGTAAGCAAAGACATAAGAAGAAGATAAAAGAAATTGCTCGTGAATTAATAAAACTATACGCCAAACGAAAAATGCAACCAGGATATGCCTTTGATAAAGATAGCATTTGGCAAAAAGAATTCGAAGCATCTTTTATTTACGACGACACAATAGACCAAAAAAGAGCAACAGAAGAAATCAAAAACGACATGGAATCAAATATGCCTATGGATAGACTTCTATGCGGCGATGTTGGTTTCGGTAAAACAGAAATTGCAATTAGAGCCGCATTTAAAGCAGTTCAAAGCGGAAAACAAGCCGCCGTTTTAGTTCCAACTACTATTCTTGCTCATCAACACTTAATGTCTTTCCGCGATAGATTACACCGGTTCCCAGTTAATATACAAGTATTATCTCGCTTTGTTCCAAAATCAAAACAAAATGAAATTGTTCAAAATATAAAGCACGGTAAAGTTGATATAGTAATCGGAACTCATAGAATATTAAGTAAAGATATAGAATTTAAAGATTTGGGCTTACTCGTTGTAGATGAAGAGCAAAGGTTCGGAGTAAAAGCAAAAGAAAAACTAAGAGAAATGCGAGTTTCAATAGACACGCTCACCCTTACAGCTACCCCTATCCCTCGTACTCTGAATTTCTCATTAATGGGAGCAAGAGATCTATCAATAATGGAAACACCCCCTAAAAACCGTTTGCCAATTCACACAGAAATTCAACAATGGGATGAAGACATAATTTGTGAAGTAATTACAAAAGAAATTAAAAGAGGTGGTCAAGTATTCTTTGTAAACGATAAAATACAAGATTTAGAACTATTAATGTATGATTTACAAGAAATGCTTCCTCAAATTAAATTTAAACTTGCACACGGTCAAATGCAGCCAAAAGAAATTGAAAACGTAATGCAGAAGTTCATCTCTGGTGAAATAGATGTATTATGCACCACTAAAATAGTTGAGTCAGGACTTGATATTCCTAATGCCAACACAATGATTATCAATAAAGCTCAAAACTTCGGACTAGCAGAGCTATATCAACTTCGAGGAAGAGTTGGAAGAACTAACTTACAAGCATTTTGCTACCTCCTTATACCTAATGACACCAAAGTTAGTAAAGTAGCAATACAACGATTGCAAGCAATAGAAGAATTCACTGACCTTGGCTCAGGTTTTCAGATAGCATTAAGAGATATGGAAATTCGTGGAGCTGGTAATCTGCTCGGAGCAGAACAAAGCGGAGCAATTTATGATATTGGTTTCGACCTCTATCAAAAAGTACTTGACGAAGCAGTAAGAGAGCTAAAAATTGACGAATTTGCAAATGTATTTGAAACAGAAGATAAACTTGCATCTAAACTTTTAGAAAATAATGATGTAGCCATTGAAACAGCTGATGATTGCTTTATTTCAGAAGATTACGTTCCATCCGATACTGATAGATTTGAATATTATAAAAGATTATATTCAATCCGAGAAAACAAACAACTAACTGAAATGGAGAAAGAATTTATTGATAAATATGGTAAATTACCTAATGAATTAATAAATCTACTATTTGTAATAAAACTCCGCATACAAGCAATCAAAACAGGATTTACTAAAATAGTTTTAAAACTAAATAAAATGTTAATAGAACTACCTGAGCAGGAAAACGAATACTTTTATCAAAAGGCGTTTCCAGTAGTCCTAGACCATATACAAACAATCGAGGGTGCTCAACTTCATCAAGGTAGAAAAAAACTATCCATAGAAATTCCAATAAGAAATAAACAACACAGTGTGGAAATCTTGTGGAAAATTAATAAATCATTAGAAGAGTTAGACTATGAATAACCTAATTTTATCAATAGAATCTTCTTCCAATCTTTGTGGAGTTGCATTAAGCAACAATAATAAACTAATTGATAATATATTAGTTTACGAAAAAAATATTCACGATAAAGTGTTAGCAAAAAATATAAAATTCATACTTGATAAAAATAATATAGTTGTTAACAATCTGGATGCAGTATCAGTTGCATCAGGTCCTGGTTCATTTACTGGACTCAGAGTTGGAATCTCTCTTGCAAAAGCATTAACTTTTGGAAACAGTCCAAAACTAATTGCAATTCCATCAACTTTAGTCTGGGCTAATCAGCATAAAAATAAAAGTAATAATATAACGGTAATGATAAAATCACATGGACCATATTATTATTATAATAAATTTGATGAAAATTTAAACGAACTAAACCAAGTAAGTCTTATAGACACAGATGAATTTGATTATTCAGAAATTGAAAATGACATAAAAGCAGGAGAATTTCCCGAAAAATATCATATCAAAGAACAAAAGCAAGATATAAATAATTTAATCGAGCTTTCACATAATTTTTATAATTATAACAAATTTGAAGATTCTAACAAATTCACACCGCTGTACGTCCAAAAATTCATCCCAAAAACTTAATAAAAACTTGCATAAAACAAATTAATTTAATAGATTGAATTTTCATAATAGAAAAAAAAAATGTTTTAATTTGCAACTATGATATTAACATTAAATGTCATTTTACTATTTTTTTAGTAGTTTCCCAACACAAATGTTTGCTTATTTAAAAGGAAAATAAAATGAAAATAATTCTACTATTAGTGATTTTAATACAAACACAACTTTTTACTCAATGGCAAGAAATAGAAAGTCCAAAATCGACTCAATCTATAAGAAATTTAAATTCAGGAAATGATTTTTTAATCGGAAGTGATTTTGATGTTTACTTTAGCTTTGATGAGGGTATAAATTGGGAAAAAAGAACAAACGGTCTCCCTGAAAATCGTGACGATATTGAACAGATTGAAGTTGAAAATAATTTGAGTGTTATATCTACATTTTCAACTTTTAAAGTGGAAAAACAATTTGTTTATTATTCAAATGATAAAGGTAAAAATTGGAGTAATTTAATTTATAAATTAGATTCGAATATGTTATTTTTAGATTTTAAAATTGAAAATAATAGCATATATTTACTTTCAATAATCCCAAGAAAAATATATAAAAGTACAGATTTTGGTATGACATGGGATAGTACTATTTCTTTTGAAGAGTCAGAATTTAAACCACATAAGATTCAAGTTAAAAATGATACAATTGTAGTAGCAAAAAAAGGAGGTAATGTAATTGGTGGTGGTTTAAAAAAAGGTGGAATACAGATATCTACAAATAATGGTTCAACTTGGGAAGAAAGAAATATTGGTCTAAATACTGAAAATTTGAAATGTCTAAAAATAAATAAAGATAATATTTATGTAGGTGGTGAAAATGGGTTTTATTATAGTGAAGATCTAGGAGTTACATGGAAAAGTCCAGGAACACTTGTTGTTGGTGCTAAAGTCAATGATATTGAAATAATTAGAGATACTGTGTATTTAGCAACTGAAAATGGATTGTATAAAGCAAAAGATTTATTTAAAGGATGGGAAGAAATATCATTTTTCAAATCAAATAAAATTTGGAAAGTTTATTATGGATTTGAGAAATTGTTTATTAGGGCTTTGGAACAAGATTATTCAAATGATTATTGTTATTATTCAAACGATAATGAATTTAATAACTATATACAATTGAATTTTGTAAAAAATAGTATTTTAAGGGATTTTGAAATTGATTACACAAAGATTTATATTGCAAGTAAAAATATTGATTTAAATGAAAATTTGGGATTAGACAATACGATTATTTTTAAGTCGGATTCTACATTAGAGTTATCACATTTGTCAAAATTTGAAGATAATTTAGTCTGTTCATATTTGCCTTTATCTCCAAATGCATCTAATAAAACTTTACTTTATTCTACTAATTCTGGTTTATCTTGGGAAAATATTATTTTATATTCAGAATTAACTAACTTAAATATAAGTGATTTGTTTATTCTAAATAGAGATACTTTACTTGTAGTTACATTTAATAATGGCATTTCAATTTCAATTTCATTTAATAATGAATTAATTCCTTTCAAAACTAACGATTCAAAAATAAATGATTTATTATCAAAGATACATAGTCTAAAAAGATTTAAAAATAAAATAATTTATTACGGTACTGGTGTGATTTTAGAATCAGACATTAATTTAAAAAATTGGATAGATTATTCGCACCAATTAAACACAAATACAAGAATTTTCGATGTTTCCATTGATAAAAATGTTGTTTTTGTAATAACACATTCTGGTGGGGTTGTTGAACCTTCAACTTTAAATGTTATAAAGTCAAAAAATAATGGTGATAGCTGGATAAATTTAAATTATAAATTTAGCAAGTATTCAAATTTTTGGCCAAAAAATATTTTTAATGTTGATGAATATGTGTTTTTAAGTACTCAAAGTGGTATATTTTTATCAAAGGATAATGGCGACATATTTGAAAAAATAAATGATGGACTAACAACAAATGCTAAAATAAGTGGTGGGGAATTTCATTTATATGGTGATAAAATTTTATTTTGTTCGCAATCAGGTATATTCTATAGAGATTTAGAAGAACTTGGAATCACTCTTACTTCAGTCGAAAAAACAGAAGAACGAAACTATCTCTATACTTTTCCTCCATTTCCACAACCAACAAAACAAGAAGTCAAAATTAGCACTTATTGGGATAGTGCTTTACCATTTACTGTTGAAGATATAGAAATCTACAACTTAGCAGGAATAAAAATTAACATTGAAAATAAACTAAGCATAAACAAAGAAACAAACTACAACGGACATATAATTTGGGATACCAGCGGTGAACAAGCAGGTATTTATATTGTTAATATAAAACATGGTACAGAAACAAGAACACAGAAAGTAATGGTGATGGAGTAGAAAAATTTCTAAAATTCAAAAAGTCTCATCTTGAGAGGGGATTTAGGGGTGTGTTCTTTCACAACTCATTCATACCAATAACTTACACATAAACCTCACATCCTTAAAACAAAATAAAAAATAAATTAAAAATAACACACTTGATAAATAATATAAACACCTTAATTTCGTATTATTTATTTTCTTTAAAACAAAAGTTCTTTGACATATAAAACAAATTTAGTTTACATACATATCTGCACACAATATTAGCCATAATTTGTAAATACATAATATATTTAAAGATACAAATTTTAAAGAAATAAAAATTGTAAAAACCTGCAAAATTCATAAAATTTAAAATAATTTTATATATAAATAAACAGTATTATATTTAAATAAATAATCTACTTACCTTAGGCATATTTTAGCTTTTTCACAATCTTAACAGATTGAAATCGTCATAACATAAAATTTTAAACTAAAAAATCAATGAAAACACTAAACCAATTAAATATATTAATAACCGGTGGAACTAGCGGAATAGGGCTCGAAACAGCAATATTACTTTCTAAAAAAGTAAATAAAGTAATAGTATGCGGCAGAACTCAAAAAAACATTGAAATATTAAATCAAAATAATATTCTATTCATAAAAGCCGATGTAAGTAAAGAAGAAGATGTAGAAAAAATGTATAAACAAATTTCTGATAATAACTTAATTATCAATGTATTAATAAATAACGCTGGTACAGCATTTTTTAAAGAATTTGTAGATACAGATATAAAAGATTATAGAAATATATTTGATATAAACTTCTTTAGTGTAATAAATTGCATCAAAGCTTTTTTACCAAATATGCTTGAAAACAAATTTGGAAAAATCATAAATATAAATTCAATTGTTACTAAAAAAGTATTTCCATTCAATACCGCTTATTCTGCTTCAAAACTAGCACTACAAGGACTAACAAGCTCCTTGAGGCAAGAAGTTAGAAACAAAGGTATTGACATAATTGATATATTCCCAGGAGCAACTGAAACACCTCTTTGGGACGAATCAACCAAATCAGAAAGAATTGGAAAAATGATGGAATCAGAAGATATAGCCGAAGCCATTCTTTCAACTTTAACTTTATCATTAAACAGTAGAATGATACCCGAAGAAATAGTATTAAGACCAAAACTTGGGGACTTATGACAGAAATACCAATTCCTAATTTAAGAGATGATTTAAAATATAACGAAATCATCCAGCAAGGTATTAAGTATTTTATAATTTACGATGATTTGGGTTTAGTAAAGCAACCAATAGCATTTCAAGAAGAAGAATTAGAGATTATAAAGTTAATTGATGGTAAAAATACAATCAACAACTTAATGCAAATTCTCAAATACAAAGAAGATAAATTATATAATTTAATAGGGTTTGCTAATTTGCTCGCCCAAAATGGATTTTTAGAAACGGATGAAGTAAATCAACAAAAAATAAGAATAAATAAATATTTAATATCTGAAGTTAGACCATCAGTATGTGCAGGAACAACATATCCTGCAAACACTTATGAATTAACAACATACTTAAATTATCTTTTAAATTCATCAGAAAATACAAAAGAAAAATATCCAATTATATTTGCCCCTCATCTTGATTATAGAACAGGCAAAGATACTCATAAAACATATTCAAAAGCATTCAACTCATTGGATATTAAAGATGTAGAACTTATAGTGATAATTGGAACAGGACACTATCGGTCATCTGGTGATTTTATGCTAACAAAAAAAAATTATATAACCCCTTATGGCGAAGTAGAAACAGATAAAGAGATATTAAAACTACTTGAAGATAAAGTCCATTTTCCATTGAATTATGATGATTTAGCACATTTAAATGAACATTCAATTGAATTGCATCTTGTAATACTACAGCATATAATGGGTTCAAAAAAATTTAAAATATTGCCAATTTTAACTGGTTCAACTCACAATTATAGTGATAGAAATACTTCGCCATTAGATAGTCCTCAATACATTGATTTTATTGATAATTTACGCAACACAATTGCTAAATACAATAAAAAGACTTTGTTCCTTGCTAGTGGAGATTTATCACATATTGGTCAGAAATTTGGAGACAAAGAAGATGCAAAAGAAATTGAGAATAAAGTTAAAGAATTTGATACACAAATTATTGAAAAATTAACAAATATAGATAAACTAAATTTTTTCAAACAAACCTCATCTGAGTTAGATACAAAGCGGGTTTGCGGATTATTTCCATTTTTTGCAACCTTAGACCTCACCCAGCCAAAATCAGCTTCAAAATTTCATTATCGTTTTTGGTATGAAGAGGACACAAAGTCAGCAGTTTCAATCTGCAGCTTAGGGTTTAAATAAGTTTATTTATTTATAAAATTATATTAAAAAATAAAATTAAACGTAACATTAATGCTATTAGCAACTAATGGTCTTTCAGAATTATAAGGAAAATTTATATTATCTTCTCTTAGTCTATAAATGAGGGCAGATATAGCAGTTTTGTATGCTAGATAATATACAGGATACATTTTACCAAACTTGTAAGAAAGTTCATATTCAAATACATCAACAGCTCTTTGAAGCACATTCTCTAATCCCCATGAAACCAAATGTTCTCCAAAAACATATCTTCTATGAATTAAACTTTTTTCATAAGTTAAGGAAATATGAAAAGGTCCACCTACTTTTAACATAACCCCGGAACCATAACTCTGTCCAAATCTCAGTTCATCTGTAAAACTTCTTAGGGTCTCATCTTCTTCGTAAAAATTAAACATAAGGTTAGTCCAATTAAAACTACCTTTATGAATTAAATAAATCTCAGTATTTTTTAAATCATATCCAAATCCATTTTGCCAACCTATTCCC
This sequence comes from Eximiradiales bacterium, assembly GCA_965661945.1. Classification (GTDB taxonomy): domain Bacteria; phylum Bacteroidota; class Ignavibacteria; order Kapaibacteriales; family UBA2268; genus JAJRPT01. The sequence goes on along the minus strand of CBFIFP010000003.1, from coordinate 312,383 downwards.
CACCTCCAAGAGTCAAGTAATCTACCAAAATCAGCATTAGGGTTTAATTTAGATGAAGTATTTCCTCCAAAGGTATATTCATGGGAATGATAAAAAAAATCATCATAATAGTATTCTTGGCTTTTTCTGAAAAATCCATAGTAAAATTCGTAAGAGTACCCCTTAGGAAGAGCTTTATTCTCAAAAGGGGTAGGTAAAAATATATCTGGATTTCTAAGTTTTAAAGATAAAACAGGGTGATTTAATTCTTCTAACTTATTTTGATATAGTTTCTTAAAAAAATATTCAAAATCTTTCTCATCATCTTTTGCTTCAAGATTATTTAAAGCTAATATAAAGAAAATGGCAGTTAAAAACCGCCATTGGAATTTATTCTGTTGTTCCAACATTTACTTCTTGCGTTTTTGAGTTTCTGTCAATTAACTTAAACGTATTAATGTAGTCATATATTGGAAAAAATCTTGAATTTTGTGTTAAATATCCTGAACCATAATAAAATTCTTGTTTTCTAATCTTGCCATTTTTAAGTGTTGCAAGGGCATAATCAATATTAGGGTTGATGTAATAAAGTTGTTTTACTTTATCTAAATTCACATCATAATATTGAACCTCAGAATTATTATTAACAACAACTACATTCAGTTGAAAAGGTCCTGTTTGCAGAAGAGCAAGTCCTTTTGCGTCATATTTTGCAGTAATTCCAGTTTCATTAGCATCAATAGGTTTAAAATTACCTTTACCATCACCAAGAGCAAGTAATCCAATAGAAGCATCTGCCCTAGGAGTTTCAATCTCAGCGTGATAAAAGTTTCCGGATAATAGAATATCCAAATTACCGTCGCCGTCGTAATCAAATGGTAATATTCCAAATACTGTAGATATTTGAGCAAGATCTGGTAATGGTTTGATTTCAAATTGACCGTTACCTTTATTTTCTATATATACAGAAGCAAAATTTGTTGCATCATATTTTAATGCTTCATTTAAATCTTTTTTACTATACACATCAGTTAAAGTTGCTTCTGAAAATAAATCGTATGTGGGAAACTTTTCTTTAATATCTGGAATTTGTTGTGATGAACAAGAACGTCCTCTTAGAGGGTAGCAATTACCATCAATATCATAATAACTTAAAACAATATCATTCTGACCATTATCATCAAAGTCTTTACTATATATAGTAAATGGTTCTTCTACTGATGCTTGATATTTATAGTTATATCCAAGATTACCAGCTATATAGTCAATATCTCCATCATTATCAAAATCACCTCCGACTATACTCCACCACCAACCAACATTTTCTTTTGCAAAAAGTTTATCGGTTGTATTTACTAGTTTTCCATCTCTATTCTCAAAGAACGTAATAGGCATCCACTCCCCTACTACAATTAAATCTCTGTCGTTATCATTATCAAAATCAGTCCAAATAGCAGATGTTACCATTCCGATTTCTTTTAACTCAGGAGCTATTTGTTCTGTAACATCATTAAATACACCATTATCATTTCTTAATATGTATGATCGGGCTGGGTAAGGATATTTACCTGGTGTTTGTCTACCACCAACAAACAAATCTAAATCTCCATCTTTATCAAAGTCAGCAGCAACTACGCATCCGGTTGAAGTATTCATTTCTGGTAGTGCCTTTTTTTCTTTGACAAATCCTTGTTCTTTGTTTTTATTAATGTAGAGTCTATCCTGATAGTTAGGGCTACCATTCTCAAATTGATTTCCTCCACTTGTAACATATAAATCTAAATCTTTATCTCCATCGGCATCAAAAAATAACGCTCCTTTATCTTCAAAAATACTATCTTTTATAAAATCTTTAATATTTTTGTTAGCGAATCTATAATTTGATGAGAATTTAAAAAATTGACCTGGATAACCATTTGAGCCAGGGAAATAGAAATCCGAAGTCCCGTTAAGATTATAATCACCAATTGCAATTCCACCTCCGAGTTGAGACATTTTATGAGGTATAAGAATTTCTCTTTCATAGTCATCAAATTCTTTTTCTTCATAAACAAGTTGAGGAACAATTTTTTTATTTTCTTTAAAGTACTTTGCTTCTGGTTTAGAGTAATTATGTGTTAAATTAGCATCTTCAAATTTAATAGTGTGCACTTTATTTGCTTCTAAATTATAAAGTATTTGCTTTTTACCACCTAACCAAATTACTTCAGCGCTATCTATTTTTTCATAATTTGATAGTCCAAAGTGAAGAATAGGTTCAACGCTAGAGGAAAACCCACGAGTGAGAGTTAATTCATTAGATTGAAACTTTCCATCAACCCAAATATTAACTTTTGTATTTAGTCCAAACGTATTTTGTTTTGTACCGGTAAATTTAAATCTAATGAAATTATTGTTTTCGAGTTTTTCTGAGCGATTTTCGTAAATAAAAGAATAATCATCTACGTTGCTTACAACTAAATCTAAATCTCCATCACTATCTAAATCGGCATAAGCCGCTCCTTGTGAGTATCCATAATCATTTAATCCCCATTTCTCAGAAACATCTTCAAACCTTAAAGTTCCGTTATTTTTGTAAGCGTAATTTGGAAGAGGAGTTTGTGGCATTTCATCTAGTAAGTCCTCCAAATTTACATCGCTATATCTTTTAAAGTTATATTTCGCTATACTTTTACTGTATCTAGAAAAAATTTCTGTTTCGGCTTCAATATTAGAATCTTTAGAGTAAAAAGCATTTTGTTTATTTATTAAAATATCTTTTATTGCCATATATGTAGTTTGATAATCAGTATTTCTGAAATCGTATCTAATGCCATTAGTTATAAATAAATCTTTGTAACCATTATTATCGAAATCTGCAAGAAGTGGAGCCCAACTCCAGTCAGTTTTTGCTACGTTTCCAATGTGAGCTACATTGCTAAAAGTATTATTTCCGTTATTCATATTTAAAGTGTTGAACATATATTCATAATGCCCTCCATTTTTAATATTTCCCCAAAATTTTTCAGGCGCCATAGCAGACATATTAGCTTTTAATCTTTTATTGTCTGCAGCTGTCATATCAAGGGTTACTATATCGTAATATCCATCGTTATTAAAATCATTAACGTCAGTCCCCATACTATTATTAGATATTTGATTAGTTGCTTGTTTTATTTGTTCAGTCCAATTTCCACCATTATTCATATACATACAATCTTGGGAAACATAATCATTTGCAACATAAATATCTACAAATCCATCACCATCTATATCAGAGGCACATACTCCAATACTAAAATATTCATCAACAATTGGAACTATATCTGTTCTTTTAAATTTTTGATTATCATTAATATATAGTGCGTCATTATAATCTGATTTTATTGTAAAGGTATCACCTGGATCATTTCGGTGGTCATTTGACCATCTTGGTGTTGTAATTATAAATAAATCTAAATCTCCATCATTATCAGCATCAAAAAATGTTGATTGTGAAGTTAAAAATGGTATGTTAAGTCCATATTCTGCACCTTTCTCTTCAAATGTTAAATCTCCATTATTAATCCATAATTCATTTTTGGTATCCTGTGGAAATCCTAATAATGAAACAGAAAAATATACATCAAGATAGCCATCAGCATTAATATCTACAAGCGTTACTCCAGAAATCCAAGGTTTACTTTCACCTAAGCCTGCATTTTCAGTAATATCTTTGAATTTCATATTACCTTGATTCAAATATAGCTTTGGTCCTACTTGATTTGAACCAAAAACTATATCTGGTAAACCGTCATTATTTAAATCACCAACTGATACTCCTGAACCATTATACATATACTCATTGGTATATAAGTTAAGTCTATCGTCTTGCTTTACTTTGTTAATAAAATCAATTCCAGATTCATTTGGAGTTAATTTTTTAAAAAGAGTTTCCTTTTTATTTTGAGCGTTTGAGGAAAAAACAAGAAAAATTATTAATAAAAATACTTTCATAGGATTACCTTTAAAATTTTTTTTGCAATTTTGAGTTTTATTTAATTACTTTTTTAAAAATGAATATAATTAAAATAGGCGGAAGTACTATCCAGACAGTAGAAGATTTAAAATCTAATGCAGGATATGTAAAAGATTGTTACAATTCTAATGATAATTTTTTAATTATCATTAGTGCATTTCATAACTTAACTCATCTACTGAAGGAAGTTACAATGAATATAAGCACCTCTCCTAATTTATACAATCACGAATTAAATAAAATCAATTCTTTTTTTAATATTTTCTACAACAAAAATAATGAATTATTGTTACAATATCATACAAATAATTTAAAAAAGTTGCTTTTAGGAGTTTCACTTTTAGAAGATTTTTCACCGAAACTACTTGATAATATTCTATGTTATGGTGATTTATTATCAAGTATAATTTTTTTTCAAGAATTAAATTTATTCTTTCCTAAGTTAAGCTTTTATGACACTCGAGAATTAATAAAAACTAATAGTAACTATGGAAAAGCTGAGGTTTTATTTGAAGAAACATTAGTATTTATGAAGAATAACTTACTAAATAAGCAATCGGTCATTGCAGGATTCATAGGAAGTGATTTAGATAATAACCCAACTACTCTTGGTTTTGAAAACTCAAACCTAACAGCAATTTTAGCTTCTATTGCTTTAAATTCTAAAAAATGTACTTTTATAACTAAAACAAACGGTATATTTGAAATTGATCCAGAAACAGTAAAGTCATCAAGAATTAAATATATAAATTATGAAAAAGCAGTATTATTTGCCAAAAATGGATTGAAATTAATAACTTTAGAGCAGATAAATTTAGCAAAAAAGTATAAAATTCAATTACTTTATAAATCTGTAAATAATCAAGAAAAAACTGAAATTGGAGGAAACAGTTCTAAATTTGATATTTTAGTTTTGAATTTTGATAATAAGTTGATTATTTTTCCAAAATATTTAGATAAAACTATTAATGAGATGTTAAAATTTCAAAAAATAAATAAAATAATTATCAATGTTAATGATAAAAAAATTGAAGTTACATTTAAAAAACAAATTTCAAAAAATAAACTTATAAACTATTACAAGATTTTAAAAACAATTAACCAAGATTAATTAGGTTAATTTATAATATTAATAAACATTTCTTTTTAAAACGGTGCATCATCATCAATATTAGGATTAATTGAGGCAAGTTCTGACCCATAACTATCTCTTACGCTTTGGGGCTGGTCTGCAACAGCCAGAGTGTAATTCTCAAATCTTGCAATATGTTCGTTAAATGCTACTCTTACAGTCCCGATAGGTCCATTTCTTTGCTTTCCGATTATTAACTCTCCCATTCCAGCGGAAGGAGTGCCATCTTCAAATTCCATAACTCCATATCTTTCAGGACGGTTAACAAACATAATAACATCAGCATCTTGCTCAATAGTTCCTGACTCTCTCAAATCTTGAAGCATTGGGCGGAAATTTTTATCTTTTCTTCCTTCAACCGAACGATTTAACTGAGCTAAGGCAATTACTGGAATTTCTAAGTCTTTAGCCACTTGCTTAAGAGTTGAAGATATTATTGCAATCTCTCTTTCTCTTGATTCTGCTCCACTTGCATGCATCATCTGCAAATAATCTACTACAATTAACTTGATATTATGCTGTGATTTCAATTGTCTACTTTTTGCTTTAAATTCATTAACATTAAGCATCGCTGTGTCATCAATTATTATAGGTGAGTCTCTTAACCTTCCTAAACTTGCTACAATCTTTGAATTCTCTTGAATATTTATTTTGCCAGTTCTGATATTTTGCTGATTAACTCTTGAGTCTGCTGAAACTAATCTTATAGCAATTTGCTGAGCTGCCATCTCAACAGAGAAAAATGCAGTAGGGAGTTTTTGAGTAACAGCAACATTTAATAATAGCGAGAGTCCTAACGCCGTTTTTCCCATAGAAGGTCTTGCTGCTATAATTATTAAATCAGAATTTTGAAAACCACCAAGCATCTCATCTAACTTAGGGAAGCCAGAAGGGATACCAGCAGATCCTTTTTTCTCTGCAATCTGAGTTATATAATTCATTGTTTGGGTTGATAACTCTTGCATAGTAATATAATTCTTACTAAATCTTTTTTGCGAAAGTTCAAATATTTTTCTTTCTGTTTCATCAAACAAATCAATTATGTTAAAAGTATCGTCAAAACCTTTTTCAAGTGTTTCAGCAGATATTTGAATCATTGCTCTTTTGAGATATTTATCTAAAATAATTAAGCAATGTTGCTCTACATTTGCAAAACTTGGGGTTCGACGATGAATTTCAATTAAATATTGATTACCACCAATTAATTCATGTTTTCCCATTTTTTCTAATTCTTCTTTTAAAACAGGAAGATCAACAGTAGCAGCTTTATCTAATAAATTTAAAATAGCAGTATATATTATTTTATGTTTAACGTGATAAAACATCTCTGGCTTTATGATATTTAATGTTTTAGATATTGAGTGTGGGTTCATTATCATAGCTCCCAAAACAGCAATCTCCGCTTCAGTAGAATGCGGTTGTATTCTAGAGCCAAGAGTGAAGTAATTCTCTTGTTTTTCTGAACTCATTTTCTTTACATTATCGAATTTTTTGTTAGTTTCGCCAGACATATTAATTTTAATTTTTGTAGAATTTTAAACACTAATTTAAGAAAATATTTAGACTAAGCATACTGAAATTAATTCACATTGTAGTGTTAATTAATGTTGTATTGTAAAACTTTATGTTGATATTTTTTAGTTAAATTTATTATAAAGTTTAGTATTTAAAAGATATTAATCTTCATCAAAAATACGTTTATGAATTTTAATATTTCCAAAAGTAGTGTCTAAATTGAAATAATCTTTAATTTTTTTATCTAAATAAAATACATTGCTTGATTTATTACTTAAATTTTCTTCTTCTATTTCAAATGAATCAAATAAAACTAGGTAATTTACTCTATGAATTTCTAAACTATAATATATCTTTTGCTGTGATTTAAGAGTAGTTGTTATTCCAGGGTGTAATTCATGATAATAAGTTGAAGGCATTCTTTGAGAAAGAAAGTAAAAACCTGCCTCGTTAGAAAATACTTTATCGTGGTTTTCTAATCCAACATAAATTTTTTCAGATTGTAAGGTGTTGCTTTTTATATAATATACTGCATTAGTCAGGTTTTTATCATAAACGCTTGATAACGCCACATTTTGTATATTTTCTAAATTAGAGAGTTTAATATCAGGATAAACGGAGTTTAGTTTTTTGTATTTATATGCTAACATATTTGGTAGCATCATAACAAATACTAATAATAACAGTTTTTTATTATTTAAAAATTTATCTAAAAGATATATAATAACAACACTTGACATTACAGCTGCAGGTAAAGTATGTTCCAATTCCGAACGAACTATCATTTGATTTAGCATTGGAATAATAAAAATAATGTAACTTATCATCTTTCTTTTATCATCATTATTTCTAACTAAATATATAAATGATAGTATCAAAGTTATGACTGGCAAATAAAATGCTGATGAGAGCAGAACATCCTTACCAAATCTTACTACTCCCTCAAAATGAAAAGGATGAGGAAATGGTAAGTTTCTATATAAAGGAAAAACATTTTTTGGAAGTGTTATTAAGTGCTGATAAATTATATCAATATTAACTTTACTTAAAAAATAAATAACAAATAGAATTAAAGGTATAAATCCGATAATTGATTTTAGTAAAATTATAATAATTTCTTTAAAACTCTTGATTTTAAAAACAGTTAATCCTATATATAAAATATAGCATAGAAGTGCAATACCACCTACATCATGTCTAAAAAATATTATTAAAGAAATATAAAAAGCATTTAAAAAATAATTATTTTTTTCATTATTGATTTGTGCTTTTACTATTTTGTAAGCAAGTAATAAGTTAAGAAATAAAGCAACTATTATTGCTCTATTCCACATATCAAAGGCACCCAACCAAAATGAAGCTAAAAGCACAGAATATATATAGTAGTTCTTTCCAAATAATATTTTTGTTGATTTATAAACTAAAATTAAAATACCAAGCTGAAAGAAAGATAATAGTAATCTTAAAAATAGAACTTCGGAGTTAATTAATTGAATAAAAGCATTCAAATAAAATTGACCTGGAGCGTATAAAGTAAAAAAATCTTTATATGGAAGTTCACCATTTAGAATTCTCAAACCACCCGTTAACAATAGACCTGAATCATAGGAGTTAAAACCAAAACTCATTGTTGATAATATATAAAAGTAGCCGGCAATTACAACAAAAGCCGGCTGTTTTAAAAAATACAACAATTTTTCTTTTGGTTCCATTCTTTTGATTTATAAATTATTTAGAATATTTAAATCCATTTTCCAAATCAATAATCAAATCATCAATATCTTCAATACCAACAGATAATCTTATTAAATTATCAGTTAGTCCAATTTTTTCTCTTTCAATTTTAGGAATTGAAGCGTGAGTCATAATTGCAGGATGCTCTATCAAACTTTCTACACCACCTAAACTTTCTGCCAACATAAATATATGAACATTTTCTAAAAACTTACGAGAAGCTTCTAATCCACCTTTTATGAAGAATGTTATCATTCCTCCAAATCCTTTCATTTGTGATTTAGCAATCTCATACTGAGGGTGTGATTCTAATCCTGGGTAAGTAACTCTCTCTACTTGTGGATGATTTTCAAGAAATTTAGCAACTTTCATAGCGTTTTCTTGATGTTTTTCCATTCTTACTGAAAGAGTTTTAACTCCACGTAAAACTAACCAACTATCAAATGGTGATTGTGAAGGTCCTATAGAGTTTTGGTAATATTTCAATTTATTAACTAACTCTGTATTATTTGTCATAATAGCTCCGGCTACAACATCACTGTGACCATTGATATATTTACTCATTGAGTGATAAGCAATATCAGCTCCTAAATCTAAAGGGTTTTGAAAATACGGACTCATAAAAGTATTATCAACAACAGTTAATGCACCTACTTCTTTTGCTGCCTCAGATAATTTTCTTATATCGCTTATTTTTAGAAGTGGGTTTGTTGGAGATTCTATCCATAAAAGTGATGGTTTTAATTCTTTTATTTTTTTTATAGTATCGTCGGTTTTAGTTGTATCTGTGAAATGAAAGTCAAAATCATCTTGTACAACAGTAGTGAATAAACGGTATGTACCACCATAGACGTCATCTCCGCATAAAACTTTACTACCTCTTTTGATTACTTGTGTAATTAGATGAGTGGCACTCATTCCTGTAGCAGTAACAACACAATGCTCTGCATTTTCTAAACTTGCAAGACATTCTTCTAATCTTGTTCGAGTTGGGTTATGTGTTCTTGAATATTCGTAACCTTTATGAACACCAGGTGATGTTTGTACATAAGTTGAAGATTGAAAAATCGGAGGAGATATTGCGCCTGTAGAGGGGTCTGGTTCATTTCCAATATGTAGTGCTTTAGTTGAAAATCCAGTATATTTATTATTTTTCATTTTGTATCTTTTGTTTATTTAAAATACAAAATTAAGCAATTAATAGTTACTATAAAAATTGATATAAAATATATGATTTAAGCCTGTGATGTATGATACTTCGAATTACTATATATACAACAAATAGCTATTTATAGATTACTTAAAGATGAAACATTTTAATCAATTAATTTATGCACTTTCGGTTACTATTTTTGTACGATTAATTTAGTTGTGATTCTTGCTCCTGTTTCATCTTCTATTACAACAAGGTATAAACCGTTTGAGATAGTTGAAAGATTTATTTCTATGTTATGTTCTCCAGTTTGTAGGTATGAATTAAATATATCAGAAACTTTAATTCCTCTTATATCATACAATGCAACTTTTACTCCGCCAGTTTTAGCAAAAAAAGTAATACGAGTTGATAAAGAAGCTGGATTTGGATAAGCTCTTAAATTTTTTATGTCACTTGAGTGGTTTCTGACAGTTGATTGTTTGAACAAAGGTAGAATATTAAAATTCTTAAACATTAATTGATTAACTTTTGAATCAGTTAAGTCGAACCAATCTCTTAAAATTGTAGAATAAATATCTCTAAAATCATATTCAATTTCAAGGTTTACCGAAGCATCTGCATTAGTTGGAATAATTGGGTTAGAACCATAAATTCCAGGATTTATAGAGTTGCCAAAAACAAACATAGGAGCAGCAGCACCATGGTCAGTTCCAAGACTATCATTCGAAATTATTCTTCTACCAAACTCCGAGAAAGTCATACCTATAACTTTATCTGATATGCCATACTCGTCTATTTGTTTTTGAAATGCACTAACACTATTTGATAAACTAGCAAGTAAGTTTGCATGAGTTCCTGTTGAAGTATTGCCATCGTTTGTGATTTGTCCTGCGTGAGTATCAAATCCACCTATTGAGCAAACAAATACTTTAGTTTTAACTCCACCTGAAAGTAATTGAGCTACTATTCTTAGTTGATTTGATAAACTATCATTCAAATTATCCCAAATATTTTGGTTAACATTTCCTCTATCAGCTGCTAGTTGTAAAACGTCTATATATTTCTCTGTTTGGGATATTACAGTTCTTATATAGTTTAATTCTTGACCAAAGTTGCCATCTGGTGTATCTTCTTCTGGATTTGCTTTTAAATTAACAAAATTTGATGACGAATTTAAAGAGATTCCCATTGAAAAAATAGGACCTTGACAAGTTTGTGAAGTTATCGAGCCAACTGTAATAGACAGTGGGTCTGTAAAATCATAATTGGGATATTGGTCAGGGAAATTAGGATGCATATCATTTAAATATCTTCCGAGCCATCCAGAACTAACATATTTATCTGCATCGGAACCAGAAGTCCAAATATCAGTAGAACGAAAATGTGAAAAGTTTTGAAAAGGGTAGCCAACATTTTGTATAATTGCAAGTTTTCCATCATTCCACATATTTGACATTCCTGTCATAACAGGATGTAAGCCAATTTTATCAGTTAATTTATTTATAGAGTTTTCTTCTAAAATTATACTTTTTCTTACTTTATTTAAATTATCATATTGGTCTAAAGGAATTACTGTGTTCAAACCATCATTACCGCCAACAAGTTGGATTAAAATTAAAATCCTGTCTTCTGATGCAAATTTTTTCGCTAAATTATCAATTAAAGGTGATGAATTTGCTACGACACTCATACCGCCAATTACAAAAGGAGTTGCAGAAATTAAACTAGCGTTTTTTATAAAATCTCTTCTTTTCATTACTTTTTCTCCATTTATGATAATTGATATTCGGCAAGTTCAAAGGCTTTTCTTAGTAGATTAGAAAGTTTCGCCTCTACTGTTCCAGATATTATTACATTGTCTTTGTTTGATTGATATATAGTCCAAATTTCGGACCAAGTATAATCACCTTGACCTTCATCAACAAGATTCAACTTTAATATATTTTTTTGATTTTGAGTTAAATCATTAGTATAAAATCTTGCACACATTTCATTTATCAATTGATTTGGATCAGAAGGGTTGGATAAAGTTTCGGCAAATTTTGTTGCTGATGCTTTTAAATTAACTTGAAATCTATTTAATCCCCTATTTGATAAAATACTTTGATAATATTGATGTCGCAATTGGATTGTAGCAGAAGATAGCCAAATCCTGTAGTATGTTGGTGTTTGATAATACGCTTCCCAACCAGCTACACTTGGGGGATCAAGTAATCTTAATTGTTCATCTGATGATTCATTATATCCATAGTTATACCAAGCTAAATATTCATTGGTAAAATCTTCATAAGCAGAATTACCACGAGTATAAATATTAGTTTCTAAGTTTTTAATTAATCCACATACATAATCAATAGGGTTTTTAATCATTAGCCCTTTAGTTGCTGAATCAAAAAAGTGATTAGATTTAAGTAGAGTTCTTATAACCGGTTGAATTTCAAAATTGTTTTGTCTTAAAATCAAAGCTAAAGGTTCAATAATTTCATTCTCTATTCTTTCATCTATATGATAGTAAACAAACCATCTATATAATTTTCTAACAATGAACTTTGATACTTGTTCTTGTTGGAATATCATATTTATTAAAAGCTTATATTCATTTTGACCTGCTGGTAATATAGTTTGATTGCCAAAAGCAGAAGAGAATTCTTTAATGGTGGAGTCATGTAAAATAGGATAAAATTTCAAATCTTGTTGGATATCACCATTTCTAACATTTAAATTCCATCCAGTTAAAACTTTAGAAGCTTCTCTTATATCCTCTTCAATAAAATAAGTGTAATTTCCTTCACCAATTATAGGACCTTTACCAAGAGTGAAAAGCTCAAATAATTCACGAGCAAAATTTTCATTTGGTTTACCTGCAACATTTTCATTTCCATTTAGATAAAATAACATTGTGGGGTCTAACGTTACTTTTTCAACTAGAGTTTTAAAATTACCAAGTGCGTTCCCCCTATATAACTCGTTGGAACGATATTGAAATACCCCAACACCAACAATATTTGCTTCAGTAGCAAAATGATTATGCCAGAATAAAGTCATTTTTTCACGAATACTAAAATCTTGATTTAGTATTTTTCCAAACCACCACGCCTTAAGACTAATAATTTTTTCAAATTCTGAGTTTGGAGAGAAACCAGAATTAATCCAAGTCTCACCGACTTTCATTTCATTTGGTTGATTAAATTCGATAAATTTTATTGGTGGGTCGAATTCTACTGGTTTAATTTCAGTAAGTTCATCAACACAAGTGGAAGCTGAATTAAAAGTAAGCGCTTTTTCTAAATCACTTTTTTTAAAACCAAAAAGAGTTCTTTTTAATAAATGATTAGCTTGAGCAACGCTCCATTCACCTTGATATTCTTCTAAATTCCCTTTAATTTCTGTAAAACCATATTCATAGTCTTTTTCAGAATTATCCAGAAGTTCATTAAAAAATTTTCTTCTTTTCATAAACTACCTTTTTGGTAAGTGATTATTTGAAAGTTACACATTAAAATAATTTTTGTTACAAATAATTTAAATTATTCTTGTAAACGATATAAAATATTATTTATTTTGAAAATCTTACAAGAAATTTTATTTTTAAAATATATTTTAATATTATAATTTTATACATTTAGTAATAAATCAAATAAAAATTTTTTGATAAAAATTCTATTTATTTTAAAAATATTTGTTAAGTTTGTAAACTGTAAGCAGTATATTACAAATAATGAAAATAAATTAATCAAATTTAAAGGTAATTTTATGCAAAAACTATTATACATAGTAATGTTCTTTGCCATATTTGGCGGAACAAATTTATATTCACAACTCGAACCTGTTTTATTAACCCCTGATAATGAAAGCAAATGTCAAGGATTAGAGGTTGAGTTGAGTTGGACTCAGAAAGTAAATGCCACTGGTTACAATATCCAAGTAACAAAAACAAGTGGTGATTATTCAAACTTAATAATAGATGAGACAAATGTTACTACTACAACTTATGATGCAGTTTTGGGTGATAATAGTTCTACATTTTATTGGAGAGTTAGAGCTAACTACTCAGGTACTTTTGCTTGGAGCGATGAGTTTTGGTTTGAAACACGCAGAGCAGGAACTACTACAGAACTACCAATAATCGGTGATGTTTGCCAACAAAGTCCAGTTTTATTTCAATGGGCTGAAATGGGAGATGTAACATCTTATCACTTACAAATTTCTCCAAATGAATCATTTAATAATCTAGAAGTTAATAATTTGTCTTTGACTACTAATACATTTTCTACTCCGCTTAATCAGAGTTACATTGCATATTATTGGAGAGTTAGAGCTAACTATTCATCTGGTACAATCAGTTGTATTAGTGAATGGTCAAATTCTGCTTCTTTTTCTACGGCAGTACTACCTCCATTTTTAGACTTTCCAGCAAATGGTAATCAAGGTCAAGATTTTGCTGTTAATTTTATTTGGACTCCCCAAAACGGATCTGCTTCTTATACTTTTCAACTATCAGAATCTCCAAGTTTTGGAACAATAACACACGAAGCAGCTGGACTTAGCGATACTCAATACAACTTTCAATTAGAAGAAGAATTTAACAAACAATATTTTTGGAGAGTGAAAGCAATTTCTTCATCTTTATGTGAATCAGAGTGGTCAAATACATTCTCTTTTAGAACAAGATTTGCTGATGTAGTTTTGTCTTCGCCTGAAGATGGAGCTTCATGTATAGCTGTTGAAAATGCTGAGTTAACTTGGAATAATGCCGATGGAGTTCAGAGCTATAGAGTTCAGGTTTCTGAAGACCCTAATTTCCCAATTCCTGTACAATTTGATTTAGTTAATGTTACAAGTAATACATTTAACATTGATTTACCAAATTCTTTAACTACGTATCATTGGAGAGTGAGAGCAGAAGACGGAAATAATATTGGTAATTGGTCTGAAAGAAGAAGTTTTACTTCAGGATTATTTGCTCCTAGCTTAGTGTTACCAGTTAATGATTCAACTGAAACTTTTATTATTACAAATTTAACTTGGGAATCACAAAATGCTACTGCATTTTTTAATATTCAGGTATCATCTGATCCAAATTTTAGTGAAGATAATTTAATTGCAAACGAAACTGGATTGACTGATAAAAACTTCGATGTTACTTTACCTGAATATGGTGCAGATTACTACTGGAGAGTTAGTGCATCGTTTACTCAGTGTAACTCAAACTGGTCTGATGTTAGAAAGTTTACAACAATGAATGGTACTCCTGAATTGGTAAGTCCAGAAAATAACTCAACCAATCAACCTTTAAGTGTTGCCTTTGATTGGTCTGATGTTAAATTTGCAATAAATTATGATCTTGAAATTTCTAGATCTGAAAACTTCTCAGTTATTCAAGCAGGTAGAATTGCTATTGATACAAGTATTATATTTATTTCAAATTTGGAACCAACAACTACATACTACTGGAGAGTTAGAACAAATACTGGTATTAGCAAAGCTCCTTATTCTGAAATAAGATCTTTCACAACAGGCGTAGAACCAAGTATTAGACCGCTTAAAATTGAGCCGAAAGACTTATCAGAAAAAAGACCAGTTAATGAGGTGTTTAGATGGACTTCTTCTGAAAATGCAGACTTTTATGAGTTCCAAATATCATCAGATGAAGATTTTAATGAAATTGTTGATAATGGAGAAAATTTAGAAGATACAACATTTGTAGTTGAGGGATTAGAAAATTATACTGTTTATTATTGGAGAGTTCGCTCTGGTAACTCAAGCGGCGAATCTGTATGGACTGTTCCATGGAGATTTAAAACAATTGCCCCAACTATCACCGAAACTTCTTTTTTAAGTTCACCGGAAAATGAAGCTATAGAAATTGACCATAGAAGGGTTAATTTTGAGTGGTTAGAAGTTTTAAACACAACTGAAGTTAAAGGCGGTTATCATTTACAAGTTTCTAGAACAGCTGATTTCTCTTCAGATATTGATTTTGATTCAAGAAGTATTTTTGATACCAAACATTCAGTATTTAATATAAATCATACAACTACATACTACTGGAGAGTTAGAGGTTATAACGAAGCTGGTGATGGTCCTTGGTCGGAAGTTTGGTCTTTTACTACATTAGACTTCTCTTCTGTTGTAAGCGAATACATTAATGATATATCAATTTCTCCTAATCCAGTAAATCAAGATAATTTAACTCTTAATTTCAATCTTGAAAAAACTGGTGTAACTGAAATATCAATTTTTAATGTTAAAGGAAATGAAGTTCTAAAACTTGCTCCTAAGCAATTAATGCAAGGAAATCATAACTTAAATATTAATCTAAATAATTTAAGTAATGGTTCTTATATCCTTGTGATTGATAATGAAGGAAACAGAGCAAGCATTAACTTCAATATTGTAAAATAATTAAGTTTTCATAAAATTATTTTAAAATTCAAGGGTTAGATTTTAATTAATCTAGCCCTTTTTTTTGTTCTTTATATTTAGTAATTTTGTAATTAAAAAAACAATTATGGTAAAAATAGCAGTTGAATATTTAGGAGATTTGATGTGTTCTGTGGAACATACTCAATCAGGAAATTCTTTTCTAACTGATGCTCCATTAGACAATAACGGGCAAGCAAGGTATATTTCCCCTACTGATACACTTTGTGGTTCTCTTGCTTCATGTGTTGCTACAATCATGGGTATTAAAGCAAATGCCAATAACATAGACGTAAAAGGACTTAAAATAAATGCTTTTAAAGAAATGATTAATCAACCGTATAGAAGGGTTAGTAAAATATCTTTTGAAATTATATTTCCACATAAACTAAATGATAAAGATTTTGATATTATGAAAGAAGTAGTGAAAACTTGCCCGGTTACAAGGTCGCTTCACCCTGATATTGAATTGGCTTACGAATTTTTATTTGAAAATAATTAATGAGGAATTAAAATGAGATTTTTAAAAGATGATACTTGTTTAGTGGTAATTGATGTGCAAGAAAGATTATTTCCTCATATCTATCAAAATGACTTTTTGGAGAAAAACCTTACTAATTTAATTAAAGGAATGAGGGTTTTAGATTTACCTATTCTTTATACTCAACAATATACTAAGGGTTTAGGAGAAACTATTTTTTCTATTAAAGACCTTTATGTTTGGGAGTTTCAACCAATCGAAAAGATGGCTTTTTCTTGTGTTGATGAGATTAATTTTGTTCAAGAACTTGGTAAGTTAAACAAGAAAAATATTATTATTGCAGGAATTGAAACTCATGTATGCGTTCAACAAACTGCCATAGATTTAAAATCCCTTTCATATAATGTTATGGTTGTTGAAGATTGCGTTTCTTCAAGAAAAATTAATGATAAAAATACTGCAATAAAGCGCCTTACCCAAGAAGGTGTTTTTATAGGCAGTTATGAATCTATTTTATTAGAACTGTGCCGAGAGTCTGGAACTGATACATTTAAGGAAATCTCTAAGATAATTAAATAGTTGAAGAGTTATTAGTATTACTAAATCTTAGGTTTAATTTTCTTAATTTTCAGTGTAAGGTAAAGATTAAATATCGTTTTAGCTATTATATTTGTTATAAAAATTAGGTTTATTTTGACTTCCCTGAATGAACTTTGAATTATTAAAATGGTAATAGTTCAATTAACTTTGGTGTTAATTTGCTAATGAATAATTATACTTTTTATTTATTTTCTAAAGCGGTTTTGTAACATTTTAATACTCTATCTCTTGCAAAACTGTGCTCAATAATGGGTTTTGGATATTCAAATGTATCTATCTCTTTTATCCATTTTTTAATGTATTTATTGTTTTTATCAAACTTTTGTCTTTGCAGTTCTGGATTAAAAACTCTAAAATATGGAGCAGCATCACAACCAGAACCTGAAGCCCACTGCCAACCACCATTATTAGAAGATAACTCGAAATCTAGTAATTTTTCTGCAAAATAACGCTCTCCCCATCTCCAATCTATTAGTAAATGCTTTGTTAAAAAACTCGCAACAACCATTCTAACTCTGTTATGCATATAGCCCGTTTCGTTCAACTCCCTCATTCCTGCATCAACCATTGGGTAGCCAGTTTTGCCCTCACACCATAATTTGAAATGCTCTTCGTTATTTTCCCATTCAATTTCGTCATATTTTGATTTAAAAGCAGATTTCTCAATATGTGGAAAATGAAATAATATCATCATATAAAAATCACGCCATATCAATTCATTAAGATATTTTTCACTTTCATCAATTTCTTTGCAAGTTCTAAATAGTTCTCGTATGGAAATAGTTCCGAATCTTAAATGAACACTAATTTTACTTGTTCCATCAATGAAAGGATAGTCTCTTGTATCTTTGTAATTTATTATTAATTCTTTGCTTACATTTCTATCTGGTACATTATACTCTACCCTATTAAATCCAATTGATTCAAGAGTTAGCATTTCATATTTTAATTCTTTTTGTAAATTATGAAAGTAATCTTCACATTTTTTTATAGCAATGTGTTCATTTTTTAATATAGATTTATACTTTTTCATATAAGGAGTAAATACCGTATATGGCTCTCCATTATTTTTTAATACTTCATTTTTATCTAATACAGTCTGGTCTTTAAATGAGTGAAATTCAATATTGTTACTAATTAAAAGTTTTTCAATTTCTTTATCTCTATTAACACCATAGGATTCATAATCATAATTTGTGTATATACTTTTAATATTATAGTCTTTAATTAATTGTTTGAAAACTTCAATTGGTTTCCCATTAAAAATACCAATATCAGAACCTAACTTATTATAATCTTCTTTTACTTTTAATAAATTATCATAAATAAAGTTAACTCGTTTGTCATCTTTGTTTTCTAATTTATCAAGTATTTCAGTATCAAAAATAAAAATTGGGAAAACGTTTTTTTCATTTTTAAGACAATTATAAAGTCCAGTATTATCATAATTTCTTAAATCTCTTCTATGCCAAAAAATAGATAGTTCTAAATTTGATTTCATGTTACAAATCACCTCTTATATAATTATATTCGGTATGGTTGTTTAAGAATCTTTCAGTGAACTTACAAACAGCAATTAATTTATAATTATTTTCTTTTGCGAAATTAATTGCTTCACGTACAAGTATTTTACCGAATCCCTGACCTGAAAGTTCAACTGGCACTTCAGTGTGAGCCACAATCAAAGTTTTCATTTTTATAAGATATTCCATATAACAAGTTTTATCTAAAACTTTTAATTCAAATCTACTTTTATCAATATTGTTTATTATTTCCATACTATTTTTTGACTATATAATATTAATGATGTTATTCTTCATAACCATTTGGTTCCCAACTTAATCCCTCACATGGAATAAAAGTTCGTGTGGGGTGTTTATCTAAAATCTTGCATAATTGTGCGGAACGTTCAAAATATCTGCAACTACCACAAAGAGTATCTTCTTTAAATTTTTCAGCATCTTTGTTGTAGTCTTGGTAAGCTTTGTAAGCAGGCATTGCGACTAAAAACCACATTAAGAAAATGAACATAAGCACATAATCTTGAAGCATATATCTATTAATAACAAAGAAACTAATAGTTATAAAAAGAAAACTTCTAAGCAAGGTTCCCCAAATTATTGCACCTGTTGTAATCACAGGTGTATCATCTTTTTCTTTTTCCTTAAAAAAGAAAATATCAATTACTTTATTATATTCCATAAATAATTGACGTAGGAAGTTTATTTTATTTTAAAAATAATAAAATATTTGTAAGGGATAAAGTTGTATTGTCAATTAAAAACTGATTAGGTTAGTCTTCCAGATTGAAGTCATGAGTCCAATTAGTTTTAGCAAAGTTCTTATACATTTTTGTGTTTTTTATTTTTAGCAAAATTATAATGTTTATTCCAAATATCAAATAATTATTTTTAAAAATAATTATAATTATATTTACAATGGTTTTGTGCAAAATGTGGTGTTCTGAAAAAAGTTTTTTGAACTGTTAAGTTATGTATTTCTAATTATTTATGGCGTTAATAATGAAAATGGCTAATATTGTGTGCAAGAATTTAGTCTGAAATATGGTCGTATAAATCGCTTTGTGTTTCTGCTAATGTATAAATTACTCCGTCTTTTTTGAAGTTTTCAAAATGTCTTATTCCACATTTAATTTTGTTTTGTTCTGATTGTCTTAATTGTGATAATATTTTAGTTCCTTTTGTCTCTGATACGAAATATATTTTTTTGTCTTGATGAAATAAGACTGCCCAGTCTGGATTATAAGTACCTAATGGTGTTGGTATTTTAAATGCTGATGGAAGTTTGAAAAAGAATTTGACATTTTCATCTAGTTCGCAGTCTTTTGCAAAGTTTGACTCTACCTGACTATCAACTTTAATATAATTGTACAATGTTTTATCTTTGTTTTGAACTTCATATAAGTCTTCTAAATAATGCTCTAATTCCTCTAAATCAAATAATGACATTTCGTAAAAATCATTATTTATTTTTTGATATTTTATTCCATCAACAATTAATTGTGTTTGTATTTCATTTAATGCAGTTACAATTCTATCTAAATATAATTGAGGATTTGTAAATAACTGCTCAAATCCATTTTGTCTTATTATAAGTTCAGAAACTACACTTTTCGTTACTAAAACTTTACTTTTTACATATTTAAAAATATCTGGAATTTCGTAAAGTTGTTTAGAAACTAATTTTCTATTAGTCGATTTAAGTTTTCCTTCAATACCTTCTTGATTCATTTCGATATTTGCAAGTTGTGCTGTTATGTATGGTGTTCTAATATATGGAAATAATGATTCATCAGATAAATAATTTAGCGATTTTTCAATTAATTCTTCTTGGTCATAGTTTACAAAGTATTTTGTTTTATTTTTAATTTTATCCCAAATATCAAAAAATTCGGGGAAAAATTCTATTGATAATTCTTTTTTATTTAAAATCATCTTTTCTTTTTTTGCATTCGCATCAGCTATATTTGAAGTTTCAAATGTAACGCTTGATTCTTCTTGAATTTCTTTTTGCAAGTCATTTGCAAAGTCTCTGTAAGACTCATTTACAATTACAGTAAGTTTATTTATTTTTTTATCAAATATTCTTTCACCAAATTTATTAACAGGAAGACGTAATCCCCTACCTATTTCTTGTCTTTTCTTTAAAGTTGATTGAGTATCATTTAAAGTACAAATTTGAAAAACATTAGGGTTATCCCAGCCCTCACGAAGAGCAGAGTGAGAAAAAATAAATTGTAATGGCTCGTTTACATCTAATAATCTTTCTTTATCTTTCATTATTAGATTATATGTATCATTATCTTTTTTATTATTTTTTTCATTACTATCAACCCATATTTCTTTACTTTCAGAACCTCTTTTTTGTTTATCAATAGCAAAATACCCGTTATGAATTTTATCTATATCAGAGGAAATTAAACCAGAATACAAACGATTATTATTTTTTATTTTAACAAATAATTCTTCAAACCATTCTGCATATTTACCATTTATAGCATCGCCATTTTCATCAAACTCACGATAATTAGAAACTTTATCAAGAAAGAAAAGTGTTATAACTTTAATTCCTTTATTATTCAAATATAGCATTTTATCAAAATGGTGTTTAATTGTTCTTTCAATTTGATATTTGACAATATCATCACTCATACCACCAACCGTTTGTCCTTCTTTTATTAACACACCATTTGAAAATTTAATATAAGAATTACTAAAATCAATTTCTTCTAAAAAGTAATTATTTTGGTAAACATCTCTGCTTCCAGAAAGAAAATACAGGTTAGCACCATCAGAAACATTTATTTTTTTTAAAGTAACACCATTTTTTTCATTAGATAAAATTTCAAGCGTAACTCTTAGTGTATTTTTACCTCGAGTTATTTTAATAAATTTAATATATGCAGTATTGAAATTATCTTCAGTAACAATACCATCTACTTCGATTTGTTTTACTAAACCGAGATTATAGGCAGAAACAGGATTTAAAGAATAAATAAGATTATAATAATTTGTATGAGTTGCACTATATCTAAGAACAAAAGCAGGATTTAATGATTTAATAGCATTTTTTCTAATATCAGTTTCCATATTTTGCGGTTCATCAAGAATCACTATCGGTTTAGTTGCTTTTAAATAATCAATAGGAGTATAGCCCTGCTCTCTTTCTTGGTTGATTTTATTTGTGTCGGAAGTAAAACTATCTATATTGATAACAAGAACTTGAATTGCACTGCTTGAAGCAAATAATTTTAACTCACTTATATTTTCTCTCTTATATCTTCGAAATTCAAATTGTGGTTTTTCGTATAAATCAAGAAAGTGATTTTTTGTAATTTCAAGATTTTTTAATACACCTTCAAGAATTGCGATTGAAGGAACAACTATTATAAATTTTTTCCAATTATATGTTTTATGAAGTTCAAAAATGGTTTTAATATAAGTGTATGTTTTACCAGTTCCAGTTTCCATTTCAATGGTAAAATTCAAACCATTTTCAATAATTTGTTCATTTGATTGTGTTTTAATGTCATTACGCATTTGAATTTTACGTAAATTTTCAGAAATTAAATCAACACGAGGTAACCAAAATTGATTTTTAACAATTTCTTGATTTATTACTTGATTTTCATTTTCTTCAATATCTTTTGTAAATTCATCATCATCAAGAATATTTGCAATATTTTTGAATATATCAATAGTAGAATCAACTGCGATGCGTTGGTGTTCTTGGCTTGGGTCGAATTGTAATTCTAATGACATTTACACTACCTTTACATCAATTTTTAATTCTTTAAGTTGGAGTTCGAAGTTAGTAAGTTCTTGGCTATCTTCGAAACATTCGTCAAGACAAATTACTCTAATAGGTCTATATTCCGTGAAAAATTCTAATAGTTTTTCAGAATAATTTTTAAAGAAGAAAATTGTACTGCCACTCACAATATAAATAGTTTGATTATCAATAATTTTTTCTTCTATTTTTTCAGTTAATGTATCTCCTTGTTGCAATAATAATTCATAGATTTTATTAATATCAGACGAAATAATTGGAGATGGCTCTGCATGTAATAAAATTTGCTTTTGTAAATCTTCAACACTTTTTACATTATTATTCCATTTTAAGAAATTGGAATCATTGAGTTTAAAATGTTTGAAAGCAAGCAATTGTTCAGATTTATTTTCATCAAAATCAATTTTTGATTGATTTGTTTTTTCATCTTCATTTATAATTTTATCTATAGATTTTTTAATTCTTTCTTTACAAATATCAGCAATAGTATTATAACCAGCTTTATATGCTTCTGTTTTTTTGTCAAGTGGTTCAGGGATTTGGACTAAAATAAATTTTCTATTACCGCCATCTTCTTTATTTAGTTCCATAACTGCTTGAGCGGTAGTGCCAGAGCCAGCAAAAAAATCTAGGATGAGGTCGGAATTTACAGTACTAATTTTTAAACATTTTTTAATTAGTGCGTTTGGCTTTGGATGCGTAAAATAAGATTTTTTTAAAAGTTCTCTAATTTCACGTGTTCCATTTTCAGTTCTCATTTCTGTTTCAGACCAAACGGATTTTACTTTTGTTGTTGATTTTCTACTCTTTTCATAAATATTCCAATTACCATCTTTTTTTTGTTTAGCTAACAATTGTGTTTTATCAAAATTATTCAAAATTATATTTTCTTTCGCTTTTTTGGTTCCCCATCTCCAAACACTTTCTTCACCTAAACTATTATATGGTAACACTTCAATATGATATTTTTCATCTTTATTAATACTAACATTACAATATCCATCATTATTTAATTCTAAAGGATTTATATAAAACGGATAAAATAAGTTTGGTCTATTTAATCTATTAAATTTTGGATTTCTATTTCTTAGCTCTCTTACATCATATCCACCTTTTGAATCATTATATTTAAAATTAATCTCTTTCGAGATTTCTAATAATTGATTTTTTTCTGTCTTTTTGTATGCTAAAATATATTCATTTGTAACAGCAATTTGATTATAATCTCGACCACCAGGATTTACAATAGGGATAATATATGATTCAAAATTCTCTTCCCCAAAAATCTCATCACAAAGAATTCTTAAATTTGCGACCTCGTTATCATCAATAGAAATAAATATTACTCCGTCTTCTTTAAGTAAATTTCTTGCAAGATAGAGACGTGGGTACATCATAGAAAGCCATTTGGAGTGGTATTGTCCGTTTTCTTTAGTGTGTGCTTTGAATGCGTCGAGTTTATTAAGGTTTCCGTTTTCGTCTCTTTTACCGCTATCTATTTCATATTCATCTTTTCTATCGGCATAGTTATCAGGGTAAACAAAACTATCATTTCCTGTATTATATGGTGGGTCGATGTATATCATTTTAACTTTATTGAAATAAGAACGTTGAAGAACTTTTAATACTTCAAGATTTTCACCTTCAATAAAAACATTTTCAATATTTTTATTTTTGTATTCTTCTTTTAGTGAATCATGAATATAAATATCTTCAAGATTTAAAGTTGCTTGAGATTGTTGTTTAATTTCATAACGTGCATCAGCTTTACCCATCCAAGAAAGTTCATAGTGGTTTTTTTCAGCAAGATAATCTTCGCCTATAAGTTTTTCAAGTCTTTTTAAATCAACTTTATCTTCAGAAAAAATTTCTGGGAAAATAGATTTAAGTTTTTCAATGTTTTGTTGTCTGATGTCGAGCGTTTTTCCGTCCATAAAATTAATATTTTAATAATTTGCATAAAAAAGAATTTAATTTAAGGATTTTTTTGGATTTATCAAGGGAAGGGTTTGGATTTTGTTTATATTTTGTTTTTTCATAATTTTTTTAAATAGAAAAATAGCAGTAATTTTGAGAATAATTTTTCTCAAAAATTAAAATTAAATGAAATGATAAATGCAAATGATATAAAAGTTGATGTTAATCTGGCTAAAGAACTTGGACTTACGGAAAATGAATATAAAATGATTTTGGATTATTTGGGTAGGGTGCCAACTTATACTGAATTAGGTGTTTACTCGGTTATGTGGTCAGAACATTGCTCTTATAAAAATTCGATTAAACAACTTAAAACTTTGCCAAGAAGTGGCTCTCGTTTGCTTGTTGAAGCAGGTGAGGAAAACGCTGGATTGGTTGATATTGGCGACGGTTATGCAATTGCTTTTAAGATTGAATCACATAATCACCCTTCAGCTATTGAGCCATTTCAAGGTGCAGCGACTGGTGTTGGTGGTATATTGCGTGATATTTTTACAATGGGTGCAAGACCAATTGCAGCTCTAAATTCATTAAGGTTTGGCTCTTTAGAAGATAAAAGAACTCAATTCCTCTTTAGAGGTGTTGTTAATGGAATAAGTCATTATGGAAATTGTTTTGGTGTTCCTACTGTAGGTGGTGAAGTTTATTTTGAAAAATGCTATCAAGATAATCCTTTAGTGAATGCCATGGCTGTTGGGATTGTAAAAGCTGATAAAACAGCAACTGCAGCGGCTATTGGTGTAGGTAATCCAGTATTTATAATTGGTGCAAGCACAGGAAAAGATGGTATTCACGGTGCATCTTTACTTGCTTCACGTGAATTTGATGAAAAAACTGAAGATATGCGTCCTTCTGTTCAAGTGGGAGACCCTTTTGAAGAGAAAAAATTATTAGAAGCAACGATTGAATTAATTGAAGCAGGGGTTATTGCTGGTATTCAAGATATGGGTGCTGCAGGAATTTCTTGCTCTACGTCCGAAATGTCTGCAAAAACTGGCAACGGAATGGATATAGACTTGGACAAAGTTCCTTTGAGAGAAGACAATATGTCGGCTTATGAGATTATGCTTTCAGAATCGCAAGAGAGAATGTTAGCGGTTATTCATAAAGGAAAAGAAGCGGAAGCACTTAAAATTGCCCAAAAATGGGATGTTCCTTTTACTCAAATTGGGGTAGTTACTTCTGATGGGACTATTAACCTTAAGAGAAAAGGTGAGTTAGTTGCTGAGTTAAATGCAGATACTTTAGTTTTGGGTGGTGGAGCGCCTGTTTATGACAGAGAAAGCACAGAACCGACTTATTTTATTAAAACTCGTAGTTTTAATCAAAATGAAATAAATGAAAATGACACATTAGGAGCTTTTAAAAAGTTGATTTCTGCTCCAACTATTGCTTCAAAAAGATGGGTTTTTGAACAGTATGATTCGCAAGTAGGGACTAATACTGTTAGTATAAAAGGCGATGCTGCGATAATTAGAATTAAAGAATTACCTGGGAAAGCAATTGCAGTTACTACTGATTGTAATTCAAGATATGTTTATCTAGACCCTTATACTGGTGGTAAAGCAGCTGTAGCAGAAGCCGCAAGAAATGTTGTTTGTGTTGGTGCAGAACCAGTTGCGATTACTAATTGCTTAAACTTTGGGAATCCTTATGACCCAGAAGTATATTTCCAATTCAAAGAAGCAATTCGTGGAATGGGCGATGCTTGTAAGTCGTTTAATACCCCGGTTACTGGTGGTAATGTTTCTTTCCATAATGAGAGTAAGAAAAATGCGGTTTATCCAACTCCAACGATTGGTATGCTTGGACTAATTGATGATTTAACTAAAACTATGTCGGCAGATTTTAAGAATGAAGGTGATTTAGTTTACTTAATTGGAAATGATAGAGATGAATTAGGTGGTTCGGAATATTTAAAAGTAATTCACGATAAAGTAGTTGGAATGGCACCTGAGTTAAATTTAGAAGACGAAGTTAACTTGCAAAAAGTAACATTAGAACTTATTAGAAGTGGATTAATTAATTCGGCTCACGACACAGCAGAAGGTGGTTTAGCGGTTTGTTTGGCAGAATCTTCTATGAATAAGAATAATATTGGGGTTATAGCTAACTTACAAAACACCGCACAAAAATTATTTGGCGAAAGTCAATCAAGAATTGTTATATCATTTAGTCCTGATAAATTAAATGATGTAATGAATACTTTAAATAATCATAAAGTAAAATCTTTTGAATTAGGAAAAACTAAGAAAGATACTTTTAAATTAAATGATAATTTGAACTTATCTATAAATGAAATTAAAGATTTATACGATAATGCAATTCCTAATTTGATGAAATAAATATGAAATTTGAAGAAGTAGAAAAATATCTAAGGGGTATTCCGCATACCCCTTCAGATGATGGAAGAATCTTGTATGAATTTGTGATGCAAAATAAAGTAACTAATGTACTTGAACTTGGCTTTCAACATGGTGTTTCTTCTAATTACCTCGCAGCTGCTTTAGATGAACTTGGCAAAGGAAAAATCCTAACAATAGACCGCGAAATTACTCGCTCTGAATCTCCAAGCATTTACGACCTATCAAAACAAACTGGCTTAGAAAGATATATAGAAGTTGTTTTCGCGAGAAGTACTTATATTTGGGAATTAAGACAATTAATTAAATATAATTATGAAAATCCGTTAAAAAAGCGAACTTTTGATTTTTGTTTTATAGATGGTGCTCATAATTTTGAAACTGATGGCTTTGCCTTTTACTTAGTTGATTTGCTTTTAGATGAAGGCGGAGTAATTTTATTTGATGATATAAACTGGTCTTATCACAACAGTCCTACCCTGAAAGATACAGATTTTGTGAAGCAAATGGCAGTTGATGAAAGAGAAGCGGAACAAATCAGAGATGTAATTGAATTACTTGTATATCCTAATAATAACTATGAATTAATAGAAATAAAAAACCGCTGGGCTTGGTTTAGGAAGAAATCAAGTACGAATAATGAAATTGATTTAACAGAGTTATATAAAAATCAGAAGTTAAGTTTGCAATTGAAAAATATATTAAAAAGTATTTTGAAAAAATAATTATAGTATAAATATTTAAATTATCCACCCACTACTTCAATTTCTACTCTTCTATTTTTTGCTTTTCCAGCTTCAGTATAAATATCCGCAACAGGAACCCTTGCACCTTGACCATTAGTTAATATTCTTCTTGATGAAATACCAGTTTTTCCAACAATGTATGTTTGAACTTCTTTGGCTCTTCTTTCGGAACGTGTTTGAATTTCCTGTGGTGTACCAACTTGGTCGGAGTGGCCAATTACTCTAATTTCAGCTTTAGGATTATCTTTCATCCACTGAGCAATTTCATCAAGAAACTCTCTCATTTCTTTAGTTGCTTTTACATCGGTTGAGGTTCTAAAAGTAAAAGTTCTTTTATCACCTCTTTTAAATTCTAATTTTGGCTTATCTTCTTCAACAAGAGAGGTTGCAATTTGAGAATCACCTCTGTTTCTTAAAGAACTTGGATCTAGCTGAGGTTCTTCTTTAACTTGGTTACTCACTTGGTTAATAGCAACAAGCTCTATATCAACAGGGTCGAATGGTTTACGTTCTAAAAAGCCGGCAAATTGACCTTCAACTTTTGTTTCAAATTTGGCTAGGTAATCTAATCTTGGAGTTGGGTTGTATTTTACTGTATCTCCTTTGATATCATCAGGACCTAACTTGAATGCCAATCCTACTCTCCACGATACTGGATAAGATCCACCACTATTAGAGATGGGAGAAGATGTTATTCCTACTAATGAGAAAGTTGAAATTTTAAATCTGGTATTTTTAAATGGACCTGCTTTTTGAATGTCCATTGCCATAAATTCGTATTCAGCACCAGCCGAAATACCATATCTCAAACCAATTTCATCATCATAGTTAATAACTTTTTCATCTCTGATTTCTGCTGTTGTGCTTAATCTATCAAAAAAAGATGCTTCATATTTTCCTGGGTAGAGAAAATCTAATCCAGCAAATAAATTTAAACCTTCGAGTGGTGTTTTATATTTAAAGTATGGTGAAAAGCCGATATAATTAAAGGTAACATTAGTATTAAAAATTCTATCTTTATATTGAACTTCTTGAGGTAAGTGTTCAGAATCAACATTTAATGTTTCATAGTGCAGTCTAATTCCTAAACCCCATACTTGCCTAACCGGAGCGTATTCTACTAAAAAACCTGTGCTAAGCATTGCTAAAGTATTTTGACTTTCATACTCTACTTTGGGATTATGAATACTTGTTGGTAAATATGAGATTTTATTGAAATCGTAGTTTCCAAGGTAAAAGGTTCCACCTGGATTATAATAAGGACCAAACCACCAACTACCAAGAGTTCTGGTAAGTACTAGAGTGTCTTTTTCATTAATAATTTCAATATCAGTCATTGCTCCCAAGTCTGCATCAGTGTAATCAATACCAAACAAGCGGTCTCGGAAGACAACTTTTTTCTTGTCGTCTTCTTTTGGGGTTTCTTCTATTATCTCTACATTTTCATCTTCTTGAATTTATGAGTTCTCCTCCTGAGAAAAAATATGTAGAGTAAGTAGAAAAAAAAGTACTATATATAAAATGTTATTTTTCAAATTTGTAGTGGTTTTATATGCAAATTACAAAAATATTATTTAATCATTTGTAATTTAACAATTGCCGTTGAATTTCTTACTTGTTCGTCACTAATCGGAGCAGCGCTAAAAATCAAGTTATATAATCCTTGGGTAGCGTTTTCTGGCATTGTTAAATCAACTGTATAGGTGCCTTTTTGAACCCTTGAACCCTGTGGAACTAATTCCTTAACTACTTTTCCTTGTAAATCATATACTGCTGCGTGCAATGTTACATCATCGTCTAATTCATAATCTATTCTTGTTGTCTTAGAAAAAGGATTAGGGCTTGCTTGAGCATAAGCTATAACAGAGTTTGGTATTTGCACAAATGCTTGTTCAATAGGGAACTCAGATTCAAATACTCCAGTGCTAATAAAATCAACCCTGTACAACATATAACAATACCATTTTCCTCTGTTAGCGATTAACTCATCTGGTGTTAAAACATCAAATACTGGACCATATTCTTTTGGAGTGGGTATATATTTTTTTTCACCTACTAGTTCTTCCCTAAATCTCTCAGGATTAGCTGGATCGTAAGTGAATACAATTGGTGCATCATCATATTTTGATAAATCAGCAAGTTCATCTTCAGTTGCAAAAAAGTCTAAAATTTTTCTTTTTATTACAAACCCTTGTAAGAATATCTCAGTGTTAACTTTCCAGCCAAGTTGAATTTTCTCGCCTCCAATATATCTTGCACTAAAATAAGACATTCTAAATGGAAGTGGTTCTGTAGGGTCGTTTCTAAATCTTGAAGCAATATTTAAATCAGGATTTACTAATTCAATTTTATCATCAGCGTTAAAGTAATCAAAGATACCGTATACTTCTATACCTAAATTATTTTTAAATGCTGTAGATTGAAAATAAGGTATGGGTTCTATCCACCTAACTACTGGCGGGATTCTTTGCCTTGGATTTTTGTGTTTTATTTTAAATCTACCTAATCTCACTGTTTCTTGTTCGTCATAATTTAGCTGTTCATCTGTTTCTGGAATTGGCATAGCATCATCATATTTATCAGGACCTAAAACATTTATAACTAACCTGTTATCCATTATTTTATGTTCGATATAATATTTATTATTTATTGATTGAACAGTGGGAGTTTCAATTGTTAAATCTAAATTAAGTTCTGAGTCGTTTAAAAAAGTAAACTCTATTTGACTATAGTCTACATTAATTGCTGGTCCTTTTGGGTCAGCATACAGTTTTAATTGGTAGGTTCCATTTGCATATCTCTCCCATTCATCAGAGAATCTAAGTAAATGTATTTCGAAATCTAACTCTTGTGGACTTTGGGGTATAGTGTTTCTAATTTGAATAAGAGCATCCTCAACTTCTTTTACAAACTGAGATTGAAGTTGAAAACTACATATTATTAATAAAATTATAATTGATTTAAACATAATTATTCTATTAATGATATTCTTCCTCTATTATTCCAAGAAATATTATAATCTCTTACAGTAATTATTCCATCTAAATTAACATCACTTCTTAAATAACGATTTTTAGGATTCAAATCCCAATAGCCCAAGAATGGTGCTATAAAATCTACGTCCTCAACTCCGATATATTGTTCTCCGGTGTTAATGCTTGTTAGTGGGTCTGTAAAAGTGGATATTCTTTCAACATTACCAGCCACAAGACCATTTATTCTATTTCCTTGGCTATCAATACCTAAAACTTTTAATTGACTAGCCCCACTGTAAACAAATTCTGGGTCAGAAAAATTAACAATCTCGGTTGCCTCTCTTGAAGAAGAAGGTATTGGGTTTTTAGTAACAACCGTTAAATGGTTTCTATGTCTAATTGCAAGATAGTAATTACCCCCACCTTTTGCATTAATTCCTGTTTTTTCACTCGACATTTGAATTTGCGAACTACCGTTAGTATCTACTATAGTTCCATTTTTTGTTAAAAAGCAAGTTTTATAATATTTAGTTTCTGAAGCAAGTTCACCGCCATCTCTAAATTCTAAAACTATCCAATCTACTACACCTTCAGGGAAGTTTTCTACAATGATTTCATCTCTAAAAGGGTCTAGATTATAAGGATATTCTGCTGGAGGAGTATTTGGCAAAATTAATGAGTCTTGTAATGTTGTTCTCATTGTATCACCTCCACTGTAAGCACCTTCCATAACAGCTTTTGCCATTAGATTTAAAAATCTTGCTATTGTAAGACCTATTGAGAATTCACCAAGTTTACCGTCTAAGTTAGCATTTGCATAGGCAAATTGAGCTACAGGGACTTTTATTGGAGTTGAAGAATTTAACTGCTCTTCCCAAAATTCTGTATCAGTTGACCATCTTTTCAATATCAATTCATTGAACGGAACATCAATATTATCTGGAGTTTCATTGATAGGTTCTGAAAGATTATCATCATGTCTCCATGCGTATCCAAATCTTACATCATTTACATCTGTAATATCGTTACCGTTTTCATCTTTTGCTGTAAGTAATATTTTTCTTTTTACTTTTTCGAAAACTTCTTCACCACCATAATTATTTTCATCATAAAATGTATTGGGTTCAATTCGGACTTGAAAAGTATCTATTTGCCCACCGTTGTTAGACAAATCATTTCCTTCATTTCTGAATTCAACCCAAGTAAAAGCATTATTAAATGTTTGGTTTGCGTCTGAACTTAGATTAGTTCTTGCAAAATTACCAATAATTTCAGCGCCTTGATTTTCAAAGTCAATTCCTAAATTTTCAGCAGTGTAATAAAGTGTGTTTTGTTTATCATTTATTCCATCGCCGTCGGAATCACTATCCATGTATATGTTTGAACCAACAGTTAATCTATCATTAACATAAGCAGCACGAGTAAAAGTAGTTCCTTCCGTATTTTCAACAATTAGAATATTAAGAATATCATTCTCTCTTGGCATTTCAGGTCCAATTTCTATTTCACCTTCACCTGTGTAATGTACATTAATTTTACCTTCAAAATTTGGAGCCATGTTTAATCTTGATTGAGGGTAACGAGTAATTCCAGCTTCATCAACAATTGCAAAGTTACCATCTACAATATCTATTACAGAGCCATCTTCTAAAGTAAAGTTTTGGTCATTTGAATTGTATAAAACTCCATTTCTTAGAGTTAATTTTTTCTCTACTTTCCAACCACCTCTTGTAATAGTAGAACCATTTTCTTTATCAAGTTCTAAATTTTTGAAAGAGCCAGTACCATTAATTTGTGAAAAAGTAGAATCAGTAAACAAAATGAATTCTATTCCAGTGCTTCCATTTCTATTTACAGTACCATTGTGGTCAGTGTTTTTGTGAGAGTATAATTTTGGAATACCTAAATCATCTGGGTTTTCCACTCTAATATCAGTAGATTTTTGAGATTGGAAAAATGATGATACACCAAAGTCGATTCTATTTGTTCTTATATTAGGTCTTAAAAATTTTGTACCGCCGTTGAAAACAACAGAATCGAAAAGTACTGCAGGAATAAATTGATTATTTTGATGAACAAATTCTACGTAACCTTTAATTTCTTATTGACCTAGCACTGTTCCACCTTGATAGTTTAATATCAATTTTCCATTAGTATTGTTAATATTTCCTTCACTATTTAGAGTTCTATCTTCAATATTGATTGTTCCAGAGTTATTAACATTTGCATTTTCTTCAATGTTTACATTTCTTCTTTTAACATTAATTTTACCTTTATTATTAACTACAGAATTACCTTTAATCTCAAAATTTTGAGAAAAGGTAAATTGTACTGTAAAAAATAATATGATTATTAATGTTTTCATTTTTTTTCTTAAATAATAGATGGAGGGAAAATCCCTCCATCTGATTAAATTAATTATTCACCAATTTCGATTTCACCTTCGTTCTCTACTGTGTTTTCTACAACAGTACCGTTTAGAATTCTAAATAATGAACCGGCAAATACAACTAAACCTTTGTTGTATTGTTCGTCACCATTTGTTACTGTTACACCTACATTTGTACCATCAGTTATTGTACCATCAGTGTCAGTTCCTTGTTTAGCTCTGATTTCTAACTTACCAGAGTCTTCAATAGCACCAGGTGTAGCATCTTGAGCAACAAGAACATCAACATCGTTACCAACTAATAAAGTTGCTTCTTCAGAAGGAGTTGTGCTGTAATCTCCATAAGCACCATCTATTATTATTCTTGAAGCTATACCTGTAGCCATTGTTTCTCCAGCTCTTTGCTCGTTAAGTTTAGTATTTTCATCATTTCCATTATTATCTATTGTTCTTTGGTAACCTATGTGAACTGTGTGTCTTACAACTGCTTCATCTCTGTAACCAGGTTGCTCGCCTTCATCCCAAGTATTAGGGTTAGACCATCTACCAGAATTAATTGAGATAAATGTTGTAGGTCCACCTCTTAAGAATAAAGTTCCTGGGTTTCCTACTTCTGCTAAAATAGTTAGACCAGTTCCGTCTCCAGATCTTCTAATACCATCAATTTCAACATATCTAAGATTTACATCTGCAAAGTCTCTAGTTAAAGCATTACCAGTTGAAACTTTTTCAGTATTTCCACCACCAAGGTCTTCTCTAAATCTTAGGTCTTCCTCGTTAGTTCCAGCTAAGTCAGTTGATTCTGAAGGCAAGTAAGAATATCTCATTTGTCCAACGAAGTTGCCAGTTGCAACATAGTTTAAATCAACAGTTCTTCTAATATCTTTTTCTTGTTCAAAATCAGAGTTTATGTTTCCAGGTCTTGAGTCTAAAGCGATTTCAGAAACTGAACCAGAACCACCACTAACAGCAAATAACATTTGAGAGTTATTGAAAGTTAGAGTATTAGATGAGCCATTAGTTCTACGAGCCATCATCCCCACAACCTCGTTAGCTGGAGCGTCATAACTTGGAGTAGCATCTACATCAAGCATTGTTAAAGTAGAAGAGTTAGGTAATAAGTTTAGAGAATTACCAACTACAGCAAGGTTATTAGATAAAAACACTTTATCAGTAGCACCATCTTCAATAGAAATTGATGCTGAAGTACCTCTTGATTCTAAATTTCCGTAAGGGTAATTTTCATCAGTTTCTTCGATATTTACATCTTCAAAGATTGCCCATGAATCATCTGCAAACACAGTATTATTTCTTGCGCTTGTTCCGTCTGCTACAACTTGGTTATCAATATTAGTTGCAACATAGAAAGTTTGTGAAGATGCTACGTCTAAGAAACCATTAGATTGAAAAGTTACACTTGATGAAGTGTTTAAGTTTAAAGGACCGTTAGCAACAAAGAAAGTACCATAGTTTAGACCCAAAGTTCCGTTGACATCAACTTCACCACCTGCTGAAGTATAAGCAACTGCCGAACCACCAACATTAGAAGATTCAACAATTAAAACACCATCGATTGTACTAGTTCCACCACCAAAAGTTAAAGATGCATTATCAGCGGCACCATCAACCAAAAACTCACCTGCATTAGTTTCAATGATAAAATCATTTTCAGACCACATGTTACCATTTAAAGTTACATCACCTGTTGCAGATGCTTCAGTTCTAACTTCATTTTGAATTTGAACTAATTCATCAGCTGTTATTCTTTTAAGACCATCGCCTTTGAAAGCAAGGTTAAAATATCTTCCAGAAGTACCAGCAACGTTTTCAGCGAAAACTATTTGCTCGCTATCTCCATCATAAACAAAAGTAGTGGAGTTTGTAGAATAGTCTCTTGTTCCACTTCCAGAAACTACATTATAAGTTCCTGAAACATAAGTAGGAGCAAGTGAACCATTGGAAACGTAATCTTTAGCAGCAGCATTTTCCAAACCTAAGTTTGTGAAATATCTATTTTGAACAATTTGGTTTCCTGCACCGCTAGAGAAGTAAACCCAACCGTTGATTCTCTTATCGTTTGTGAAACCAGCGGAACCAGCAATGTCTCCGCCTAAAGTGTTAGAGAAATATATACCATCTCCTCTATTTCCTTCAAAAGAAATAGTACCAGAGTTAGCAATATTACCATCAGAATCGGTATCAGTTTGAAACTGCCCGTTGTCTTGAGTAAAAGTAATTTTACCAGTATTAGTAAAAGTTGATGACGAACCAGTCATGGTAAACGTTTAAGCTTTCAAGGCTCCAGCTATCAATATTATAGCAATTATAGATATTATGTGTTTCATCGAAACAACCTCCAAAATTAAATTTTTAATATTTTTTTTCATACTTATTAAAGTTTTTGTTTTTATTTCCGATACAAAATTTAGAAATTAACATCTAAATTCAAATAGGTATTAATACCTAAATTTAGAATATGAATTTTATTTAATTAAATAAAATAAATAAATTCTTTTTTAATGTATCAACAAAATTTGTGCTAAATAATTCTTTATGCTTTTTTTAGGTGGGTTATATTGTTCGAAAAGTTTAGGCACTATTTTATAATTCCAAAATTAAAAAATAAAAGCAAGTAAAATTTAAGTAATATTACTGAATTTGTATGTAATGCGGTATATAATTAAAAATAATTAATTATCATTGAACTAAAATCAGCTATATAAATAGTTATCAACATTCACCTTAATGTTTTATATTAAAAAAGAAAAGGTTAAAAATCACAATTTTAGAACAAAATTTCAAATTTTGTTCCTTTATTTTGGTTAGAAGTAACATTAATACTAAAACTATGTAGATCTAAAATTCTTTTAGTTAGAGGCATTCCAATTCCAAAACCCTTAACATTAACAACGTTTGATGCCCTAAAAAATGGATTAAATATAAATTTTAATTGGTCTTCTGGAATACCAACTCCATTATCTGTAATAGTAAGTACTAGTCTCTTTTTATTTTTAATATTTATATTAATTAACGGATTATCAGAGAATTTAATACAATTATCTATAATATTACTTAATGCAATTTTTAACAAATCTTTGTTACCACACACTATGGAATTTATATCCGTATCTTCATTAAAATTATATTTTACATTTTTATTTTCTTGCTTAATTTCTGAAATAACATCAAATATCAATTCATTTAATTCAATTTGATCTTCAAGATTAATCTCTTCTTTAAAACTCGCATCTGCCATTTTAAATAATTCATTGGTTATTTGCTCTAACTTTGATGACTCGTTCAATATTGTTTTTAAAGAAGCTTTATAATCAACAAGAGACCTATCCTTTTGAAGCACCCATTCGGATTCACCCAAGATAGTTGTTAATGGATTTTTGAACTCATGGGAAGCATGAGAAATAAAATTATGTTGCAAGTCAATAGCTGTTCTGATCCTATCCAATAGCTGATTAAAAGCAACGGATAATTGATAAATTTCATCTTTGCTTGATGTAAGTTTTATTCTTTTAAGTTCATTAGCTTTAATAGAATCAATAGTTTTAATTAATCTATTAAAGGGTTTTAAAATTATATTTGAAAAGATAAATCCAACTATTAGAATCAAAAATATTGTGATAAAATTTTCA
Organism: Eximiradiales bacterium; assembly: GCA_965661945.1. Classification (GTDB taxonomy): domain Bacteria; phylum Bacteroidota; class Ignavibacteria; order Kapaibacteriales; family UBA2268; genus JAJRPT01. Next base: position 275,959 of record CBFIFP010000003.1, on the reverse strand, counting down.
TAAAACATTAATGAAATCATATCGTTTATTCTGTTTTCACCTTCTATATCGTAAGAATTAAGATAAACAATGTATGTTCCCGAATTATCTATATATTTATTTATCAAGTGATAATTAAAATCAATATTGTAGATATAAACTTCATTATTTGATAATTGCTCTTTTAATTGATTGGAGTTCAAATCTATGTTCTTGGTTAGAATATCTAAATTTTTATCATTAAAAGTATAAAATTCATAAAAATCATTTGTTAAATTAACCTGAAGTATATTAGCGACTTCTATATATTGAGTTTTAGTTAGTTCGTCTTTTTCGAATAGATAATCTGTTATTATTTTACTTTTTTTTAAAATATTTTCTTTAAAATCTTCTTGGTTATTTTTTAAAGTATAATAATAAATAAATAGACTAATCAAAATTGCAATAGCTGCTGTGATTGAAGAAAAGAAAAAAGTAATTTTATATTTTAGTTTCATGTTTCAAAAAGTAATTTTAAAAAGTAATTACCTCAGAATCTGAATATATACCTCTTTCATCTACTGCTGATACCTTTATAGAAGTAATATTATCCTGAAGAGTTATCCTGAAAATTTGGATGATGAAGTTATCTTGATACTGAGTCTTTCCTGTTAAATCTTGGTATTTTATTTTCTCTTTGTCAAAAATTAGTTTTGAAACTACATTAAAAGCATCACTGCTTAATTTACCATAAGATTTTGTAGTAATAGTTAAAATACCATTGTCATAAGATTTTTTAGTTATCTCTGGTTTAGGAGGAGATATTATTCTAATATCCTCTTTGGAATCATAAAGTTTATCATCAATGTATCTATTTAGTTTTAATACTTTGTTGGTATCAGCTAATTGTGGTATAAAAACAAAACTCTTGCCATCAATTGAACTGGCTAACTCTTTATTATTATGTTCTAATTTAGATGAAAACGAGTTATTAGTATTAATAGGCAGATTAGGTTTAAAAGTATATTCAATATAAGGATACATAATATTAGGGTAACTAGGAAATTTAATCATCAATGGTTTTACAATAAACTCTGTGCTTCCAACTCTACTATCTTGATTTCTTTCTATTTCAATTGATACTTTATAATCTTCGGAAGATGAGGTTTCACCACTCAAATATATAGCATTATTTTCAATATCATCAATTTTAACATTGTATTCAGGTTTTGCAATTATTTTTGGGTGATTTTTTAAATCTTTTGATAAATCTATGCCATAAACTCTAACTACACTTCTCCATCTTGATAGGGCAACTGCAGTAACAGGGTTTTCTGGAAAGAAGTTAATAGGAGATAACACTGGGGTATAATTAATCTGAGTTGGGTTATCATTATTAATATTTTGCTGGTTTTTCCTATTTGTCTCGCTGTCTTCTTTGTTATCAATTACTGTTTCGGTTTTATTAGATGCAATTTCAAACTCATCAATAAAAAATGTGTTTATTGCAAAACGTAAAGAACTTATCTGAGGTATATTTTTACCAAATGAATATATCTCTGCTTCTACCATTACCTCAAAGTTTTTATTTATGGTATTTATGTTTTTTGGAGTCCAAGAGAAAAAAGCAAGTCCATCTTCATTTTCTAGTACTTGAAAGGCATTTGTGCTTATTTGTTGATTGGAGTTATAAATAGTGTTGGAAATATTATTAGAATTTAATTTGAAGTTATAGTTGATTGAGTCAATTTTTCCAACAGGATAAATTATATTAACTGTATCTGCAGCAACTACTACTGATTTGCCTTGTTCAACTTTTAACCTTACATTAAGCATACTTTTTTCTGCTTTAATATAAACTCTATTGTTATCAGAAACTACAAACTCATCATATACTTTTTTTCCTTCAGGCAACAGCAACAAAATTGCGGTGAGATATAAAACAAAATATATCTCATTAAACCCTCTATATCGCTTATCTTGTTGCACCATGAATAGATTATTTTGATAAAATCAACTTCAAAGAAAACAAATTAAAGAAAATAGATTGATTTACCAATTTTTTTCTATTTTAGTGTTACTTTTCTCCATTTTTCTAATTTTCATTTGAGTTTCTTTTTCTTGCTTAGATAAAGCTTGGAGCATCCTTTCAGCATCCTCTTTTGAGATTTTCAATTCTTTTTGATCAGCTCCTTTTCCTTGCTTTTCATCTTGCTGATCTTGTTGTTGCTTACCTTGTTGTTCTTGATTTTTGTCTTGAGAGTTATCTGCTTTATCTTGTTTATTTTCCTGACTATCTTTTTTATCTTGGTCTTGTTTTTTATCTTTACTATCTTGGTTATCTTTATTATCCTTATTTTGTTGGTCTTTATTATCTTGTTTGTCTTTATTTTCCTGATTATCTTTATTATCTTGATTTTGCTGTTGTTGTTGTAGTAGTCTTTTTGCATATTCAAGATTATAAGCAGTTTCTTTGTCACCCGGATTATTTCTTAATGCTTTTTTGTATGAATCTACAGCTTCTTCTAACTTGGAGCTATTTAGGTAAGCGTTTCCGAGATTATGAAAAGCTTTTGAGATGGTATTTTTATCTGAGGTTTGATTATTAGCTATCTCTTCGAAAGTAGATATTGCTTGCTCATAGTCTTCTTTTCTATAATTTGTGTTGCCTAAGTTATACTTTGCGGGGATAGATTTCCCATTAATTTCTATTGACTTTTTATAAAGATCCTCAGCATCCTGATACTTTTGTGATTTATAAAGTTCGTTTGCTTTTCTTATATGTTTATTCTCTTCTTGCGAAAATGATATATTTATTAAAATTGTAATTATAATTATAAACATGATTAGCTCCTATTGAAATTGAATAATTTTTTTAAAAATTTATTTTCTCTATTGGAGATTAAAAACTCCATCATAAAAAGTAAAATTGAAATACCTAAAAATATTTGAAATCTATCTTCATAATCTGAAAATATTTTTGATTCAAATTCCTCTTTTTCTAAAGATTGCATATCATCTATAATTTTCTTTAAATCTAATCCAGCATTTGATGCTCTGATAAAACTTCCTTCGCCTGTTGCAGCTATTTGTGAAAGCATAGCAGCATCTAATTTAGTAACAACAGTATTTCCAGACCTATCTTTTATAAAATCTATTCTTTGTCCGTTTCTGTAAATAGGGATAGGCCCCCCTTCTTCTGTTCCCATTCCTATAGTACTAATAGTAATTCCATTATTTTGAGCATCTTTTGATTTTGTGATAGCGTCGTCTTCATGATTTTCACCGTCTGTTATAATTATTAAAGCTTTACCTGCTTTTGAATCTTCTGAGAAAGATTCCATAGAAAGTTCAATTGCCGCTCCGATTGCGGTTCCTTGAGTTGGGATTAAGTCTGTAGAAACAGTTGATAATAATAATTTGGCTGCAGAGTAGTCTGATGTTAAAGGTAATTGAAGAAAAGAATCACCCGCAAACAAGATTATGCCTATTTTATCGTTATAAAGTTTATTGATTAAATTATTTATTGATTGCTTAGCACTTTCTAATCTGTTTGGCTTTATATCTTCTGCGAGCATGGAGTTTGAAACATCAATTGCAATCATAATCTCAATACCTTCTCTTTTAACTTCTTCAAGCTTTGAACCAATTTGTGGATTCATAATTGCAATGATTAGTGAAACAGAAGCTAATAAAGTAATTACTAATTTTAAGATATTCTTATATTTTGATTTATTTTGAATAATTTGATTTAAAATATCATTATTGCTTAAATCTTTAAATCTTTTTTTATTAAGCAAACTAGATATAAAATAAGCTAATATTATAATAATTATAATACTAAATAGCCAAAAATATATTTCGTTTTCAAATCTTAAAACTTCCATATTAAAATAATAAAATTTTGTAAAAAATTAATAATAAAATAATACGAAACAAACACTAAAAATGTTTAGCATACAATTTTTGTTTTGTTATTTTAGTTATTTCGCTATTTATTCATTTTAGAAAAATTTGGGAACAAAAGTTTTAATACAAATTAACGAAAATATTTCAATATGTTTAAAAAAATAACTGTTTATGAATGATAATCAATTATTTATTCACATTTAATTAAAATATTAATGATAATATATCAAAAATGGATTTTTTTTTTTAATTTTGAAATATTTTTATTTTCTTTGAGAATTTAATGGAAAAACAAAAGACCGTAAAAAGTTCTGCCTCCTTTGTTGGAGTAGGCTTACATACGGGAAATAAATCAAAAATCACATTTAATCCCGCTCCTGCAAATTATGGGTTAAGATTTGTAAGGACTGATGTAGATAGTGGTTTTGAGATTCCTGCTTTAGTTGATTATGTAATAGATTTATCACGTGGTACTACTCTTGGAAAAGATGGAGTTGAAGTCCATACGGTAGAGCATGTATTAGCTGCATTAACTGGATTAGGTATAGACAATTGCAGAATTGAGTTATCAGCAAATGAGCCGCCTGTTGGAGATGGTAGTGCTATGCCTTATGTAAATACCATATTAGAAGCTGGTGTTCAGGTTTTGGATAAAGATATTGAAGTTTTCAATCTTAAAGAAATGATAAGATTTAAAAATGACGAAAAGGAAATCGAAATTGTAGCGCTTCCTAATGAAGATTACAGATTAACGGTAATGGTTGACTATGCTAACCCTGCCTTAGGAAGCCAACATACTGGTTTGTTTGATTTTAAGAATGAGTTTGTTCCAGAGTTTGCTTCTGCTAGAACTTTTTGCTTTTTAACAGAATTACAATCCCTTCATAAAATGGGATTAATAAAAGGTGGATCTTTAGAGTCAGGTGTAGTTATAGAGGATAAAAAAGTAACAGATGCTGAGCTGAACGATATCAAAAATATATTTGATTTATCAAATGCTCCGGTTAAAGGAAGTAATGGAATTCTAAATAACACTGAGCTTCGATACAAAAACGAACCTGCAAGGCATAAATTACTTGATATGATTGGTGATTTGACTCTTATAGGTGTAAGAATAAACGCACAAATACTTGCTGCAAGACCTGGACATGCTAGTAATATTGAAGTTGCAAAAAAAATTAGAGAACAATATCTTAAACAAAAAAGTTCAGATAAAATAAAGCCAAATGCTGAAAATTATTATAATATTCAACAGATTTTAGATATTTTACCCCATAGATATCCATTTTTACTTGTTGATCGAGTAATTGAATACAATGAAGAAGAACAGTTAATGACGGCTTTGAAGAACGTAAGTTTTAATGAACCATATTTTCCGGGGCATTTCCCTGGAAAACCTATAATGCCTGGCGTTATAATTTTAGAAGCTATGGCACAGGTGGGTGGTATTTTAATTTACTCATCGCAAGAAAAAGGTGTAACAGATGGGAAGAAAGCATTTTTTATGTCTATAAACAATGCAAAATTTAGGAAGCCAGTTGTTCCTGGCGATCAATTAATAATGAAATTGAAATTAGTTCAAAAAAAATTAGGCGCTTTTAAGTTTGACGCAACTGCCTTCGTTGATGGTGGAGTAGTTGCTCAAGCTGAATTGCAAGCCGCATTAGTAGAAGGTTAATTTATTATGATTCATGAAACTGCTATTGTTTCAAAAGATGCAAAAATTGGTAATAATGTAGAAATTGGTCCAAATTGTATTATAAGTGGTGATGTAGAAATTGGTAATAATTGTAGGTTAGCTAATGGAGTTATAATCGACAATGGTGCAAGAATAGGAAATGGTGTTAAAATATTTTCTTATGCTTCTATCTCAACTGAACCACAAGATTTAAAATATAATAACGAAAAAACTACTGTCCATATCGGTGACAATACTGTTATTAGGGAATTTGCAACAATCAATAGAGCGACTACTCATTCGTGGAAAACTATCGTTGGAAGCAATTGTCTGATTATGACATATTGTCATATTGCTCACGATTGTATTGTAGGTGACAATGTTATAATATCTAATGCCACTCAACTTGGTGGACACGTAACTGTAGAGGATTGGGTTATTCTTGGTGGAGTTGTCAAAGTCCATCAGTTTTGTAAAGTTGGAAAGCACTCAATGGTAGGTGCAGATGTTAAAGTTGTTAAGGATGTTCCTCCTTTTACATTAATTGGGAGAAATCCTGCTCAGGTAGAAGGAATAAATAAAATTGGTTTGAAACGAAGAGGCTTTGATGACGAAACAATCAAACAAATAGATAAGTTTTATAGTGATCTAATATTTAAGGGTAAAACTAACAAAGAAGTTCTTGATTATTATAGTAATAGCAAGACAAATGAAGAATTTGTTTCTGAAATTGGTGATTGTATAAATTTTATAAATAACTCAATACGTGGAATACATCGTTAAATTTTATATATTACTTTTCGCAATGAATTTATATTCGAATGAAAAGCAAATATTTGAACCACCTGTTGCTGCCCAAATTGAAGGTAGAATAGGAACTCTTTATCAAACCAATGTTAATAAACTGAGATTAGACATTGGAAATAGTTTTGATTTGACTACTGCTTTTCATTCTAATAAATTGAAAGTAAATATTGGCGCTGATTTAATGACTTTTACGCGTTTGCGATCAGTTGGTCAATTTAAGTTTCCGGTTGAAACAACAGATTATTATTTTGGGATTAACTCAACTTTTATTTTGAAATCTGAAAATGATAGTTATTGGACATCAAGGGTTAGAGTAGCTCATATATCATCTCATTTAATTGACGGATTAGCAAAGAATGGAATATTTGAGCAGATGCCATTTGTGTATTCTAGAGAATTTATCGATTTGATTTTTGCTTTTAATTTACATAAAAAAGACAAAGTGAAATTAAAAATTTATGGTGGGTCTAATTTTATATTTTCTTATTTACCTAAAAATATAAATTTGATTGAACCACAACTTGGATTTGATTTAAAACATAAGTTATTAAGTCAAAACTTAGAATTCGTAGTTGCTTATGATATTAGGTTATTAGGTCAAGACAATAATTATATTGGCTCAAATTCTTTGCAAACTGGAATAAATTACTTAACTTCGGAAACTAAAAGTATCTTTTTTGGATATTATTATTATTCAGGACAAAGTATGCATGGAATGTTTTTGAAAGAATATGATAGGTATCATGGTATTGGAATTCAATTGTATTATTAATTTAAGGTATTACTATGGCAAGATCAGTTAATAAAGTAATTATTGTTGGTAATTTAGGGCAAGACCCAGAAATTAGAACTACACCTCAAGGAACGCCAGTTGGAACTATTAATGTTGCGACATCAGATAGCTACAAAGATAAAAATGGCGAGTGGCAAGAAAATACCGAATGGCATAGAATTACTCTTTGGGATTATATGGCAGATACAGCTGGAAAGTATCTACATAAAGGAAGTAAAGTATATATTGAAGGTAAATTGCAAACAAAGTCTTATGAAAAAGATGGTATTACTCGTTATGTAACAGAAATTAGAGCGGTTCAATTAGTAATGCTTGACCCAAGTCCAAATTCTGGTGGTGGTGGAGGAAATTACGATAACAGTAATCAAAATCAATCAAAACCTGAAAAAAAAGCAAATGAAAGTGATTTTATAACAGAAGAAGATGATGATGATATTCCATTTTAATTCATTTAATTTAAAATTGAATAATTAATCTTAAATGAAAAACATAAGTAATTTTACTAATGGTAAATAAAATAAATATCGCTATAGATGGACCTGCAGGGTCTGGAAAATCAACTACTTCTAAATTACTTGCTAATAAACTTGGTTATAAATACTTAGACACTGGAGCTACTTATAGGGCTGCAACTTTTTTATGGCTAAATAATAATTCTCCGACCATCGAAGAGTTTGAACCAATTTTTAAAAGAGCAAAATTAGGAATAAAGTTTGATGACCAAAAGCAGCTAATATTTCTAGATGATATAAACATATCTAATGAAATAAGAAATCAAGAAGTTACTAAAAATGTTAGTTTTATTAGTGCTATTTCTTACGTTCGTGATAAATTAGTTTTTGTTCAACGTGAATTTGCAAGTTCAAAAGAAGTTATAGTTGATGGAAGAGATATTGGAACGGTTGTTCTTCCTGATGCTGAACTTAAAATATTTCTAATTGCCTCTATTGAAGAAAGAGCAAATCGAAGAGTGGTGGAACTCCAAAAAATGGGTCATAATGTTAATTTTGAACAAATAAAATTAGAAATCCAAAATCGAGATAATTATGACTCACAAAGAGAAATTAGTCCATTAAAAAAAGCTAAAGATGCAATTGAAATAGATACTACTGGACTTACAATAGGCGACCAAGTGAATAAAATTTATCATCTTGCAATACAAAAAATTAATGGGTAAATTTAACACAATAATTGATTTAATTTATACTTTATCAGAATCTTTGAAAATCATTCAAAAAATGAAAAAAGATGGTCCTAAACACTTTTTTTATGCCGCAAGAAATTGGTCAAAAAACATATTAATAAAATCTAAAATTATTGTTGATATACAATCTAACAATTATGATAGAAGTAAGTCTTATATTATCATATCAAACCATTCTAGCTTTCTTGATATTCCGATTTTGCTAGCTTCTTTGGAGTTTAACTTCGTTATAATGTATAAAAAAGAACTTGAGAAAATACCTATATTTGGTAAAGGGCTTGAGTTATCTCCATATATTTCAGTTATTAGAACAAGTCCAAGAGAAGCTGTAAAAAGTTTGGATAAAGCTATAGAAATACTAAACTCTGGCACTTCTGTATTGATATTCCCAGAGGGTACTCGTTCTGTAAACGGGGAACTGGGAGAATTTAAAAAAGGAGCTACAAGAATTGCATTTAAAAGTAATACAAATATACTGCCGGTAAAAATTATTGATACACATAAGCTTATGCCTAAAAATACTTATATAGTTAATAAAGGCAAAGTAAGATTAGAAATAAAACCTGAGTTACCTTTTTCTGAATATAAGGATTTTAGTGAAGAACAATTATTAAAAAGATTGAAGGATATACTATCAGAATAGTTTGATATTATAATTTCAAAAAATAATAGGTCTATTAAAAATAAATTTATAATATTTATTTAAAAAGTTTAGATTTAATACATGAAATATTTTTAAAGTAAAGGGAAACAGTTTTGTTTCCCTTTTTTATTAACTTATTTATTTTTTATTAACTTATTTATATTGTCTCAAGAATTCTAATCTGTCTTGGAGTTTATGAATTGGGATTAAGAGTTCTTCTTTGCCGAGTATTGCGTCTTCTTGGTTTGTGAAGACTATATCGTAGTCTTTACTCATAACTATTGCTTCTTCGGGGCATACTTCCTCGCAGAAGCCACAATAAATACATCTTAGCATATTTATCTCGAATAGTTCTGGGTAGCGTTCTTTGTCTCTGTCGGTCTCCCCTGCTTGCACTTCGATTGCTAATGCAGGACAAACTCTAGAACAAAGCCCACAAGCTACGCAACGCTCTTGTCCTGCTTCTTCTACCAAAACTGGACGACCACGATAAGAACCAGTTGGCTCCCAGCGTTCTTCCGGATATTGGCGAGTGAATTTTGGTTTAAATAATTGTTTTAATGTAATCCCTAAACCTTTAGCAATTTCTGGAAGATACATTCTCTCCCAAAATGTCATTCTTTCTGCTTCTGTGTTTTGAGTATTATTCATTTTTGCCTTTCTATAAAATTGTTTTTACATATCAAAAATTGCTATTAAAATAGCAGTAACAAGTACGTTTAAAATTGCAATTGGTAACATTATTTTCCAACCAAGGTTCATTAATTGGTCATATCTAAATCTTGGAATTGACCAACGAACCCATATAAAGAATACAATCCAGAAACCAACTTTTGTTGCAAAAGCTCCAAATTGAAGTAATGATAATAATAAACTTCCATCTTCCAAGCCGATTAATGCGTGGTCGAATGGTAATTGCCAACCACCAAAATACATTATTGAAATAAAAGCTGATGCTGTTGCCATGTTTGCGTATTCAGCAAGGAAAAATGTTCCAAACTTCATTCCTGAATACTCTGTGTTAAATCCACCTACAAGTTCTGGTTCTGCCTCTGGTAAGTCAAAGGGTGCTCTGTTTGTTTCTGCAAATGCTGAAGTTAGGAATATGAAGAAACCAACTGGTTGATAAATTATATTCCAATTCCAAAAACCACCACCCTGACTTATAATAATTTCGTTTATTGATAATGAACCGGCTACTAAGATAACACCCATAAGAGATAATCCCATTGCAAGTTCATAAGAAATCATTTGAGCTGCAGAACGCAAGCCACCTAATAGTGAATACTTTGAGTTAGACGACCAACCGGCAAGAGTAATACCATAAACACCAATTGAAGTCATAGCAAGGATAAATAACACGCCAATGTTAATATCAGGCGCTAAACCCCAATGAATTTGACGAACTGTATCTCCAATTTCTACGTTAGTATAACTTGAATATGGAATTACAGCGTAAACTGCAATAGCTATTGCAAGAGAAAGTAATGGTGCTAATCTATGAAAACCTTTGTGAGCAGCATCTGGCACAAGGTCTTCTTTCATAAATAGTTTTACTACGTCTGCAATTGGTTGCAAAAGTCCAAAAGGACCTACTCTATTAGGACCAACGCGATTTTGTATCCATGCAGATATTTTTCTTTCCAAGTAAACCTCAACAGACGCAAGCACTAATATTATATTTACTATTAAAAATGCTTTTATAGCACCTTCTAAAAGAACGAATTGTAATTCACTCATTTAAATAATTTCTCCGTATTAATGTGAATTATGTGTTGCATAAATAAATTGATTTTCATCATTTTGTGGTTTCAATTTATGCGATGTATAATTAACAATTACTGGGTCTGGACTTGATGCTTTTCCTAGTTCTACTCCTTGATGAGTATCAAGAAGTGCATAATCCATTCCACTGAATTGCTCGTAATTATCTGCTATTTCTTTAAATACGTCTCTTGATTTTGAGTAAGACCATTCATAACCATATTCTTTTGCAAGTCCCATAAGGATTCTCCAAGATTGGCGACAAGAGCGGTATTCGTGTTTAGTCCATCTGTCATTTGATTCACCAAAAGCGTCCCATCTACTTAGCTTCATACCCATTGTACGTAGGTTTTCTTTTGTTACAAGTGCTGGCTCGAAGTGTTGAACTCTACCATTTACATTTGTATATGTTCCTTCAGATTCAGCATAAGTAGAAGCAGGGAAAACTATGTTTGCTTTTTTAGTAAGTTCAGTTTCATTATAATTGAAGACTATTAGTAAATCAAGTTTTTCAAGAGCATTATAAATGTCTTGATAGCCGTCTAAATCTTCTTCCATAAGAATTAGACACTTAATTTGACCGTTGTTAATTCTTTCTAATAAGTTATCTTTGTTTACAGGACCATTTCCATTCAATCCAAGTGCTTTAGCACCAGTTGAGTTTGGAGTACGGTCAGCAGTTCCTAAGAATTCATCTTGCATACCATTATCAATATGCTCTAAAAAGTCAATATTCTTAGTTTTGATTACTTCTTTTGCAAATTTAAGTAAAGCATAATTTGATTCATTAGTTGCCTTGCCGGAACCAAGAATCATTGTGCTTTCAGGTAGAATTGTTTTTAAACTATCTTTGAAGTTTTTATTTGCTTCTTCCCAAGTGGTTTTTCTTAATTTGCCATTTACTTTAATCATTGGTTCTGTGATTCTGTTTTCATTTACAAAGTTGTAATAGTTCAATCGAGCATCATCAGTTAGCCAATATTTATTCACGTGCATATTAGTTCTTGGCTGCACTCTTAGGATTTTGTTATTTCTAACTCCCAAGAATGTATTAGAACCCGAACCATCTGCAAAAGAAATTGACGGATTAAAACTCATCTCCCAAACGCGAGATTTGAATCTGAAGTCTGGACTTGTTAATGCACCAACTGGGCAAATCTCAATCACATTCATTGAGTAAGGATTATCCCACACAGTTCCGTCGAAAAGTTCAATTGTAACATGGTCGCCACGCTGAACAAATGTAAGGACGTCTTGCTTTGCTACCTCTTGAGCAAAACGAATACATCTTGAGCAAGAGATACATCTCTCTGCATCAAACATTACATTTGGTCCCCAAACTTGACGTTTCGGTTTGTGGTTTTTCTCTTCATCAAATCTACTTTGACCTTTAGAATGTTCGAAAGCATATTCTTGGAGTTTGCACTCCCCAGCTTCGTCGCAAATTGGGCAGTCAAGCGGGTGATTAATAAGCAAAAACTCCATAACTGCTTCTTGGGCTTCAACTGCTTTTTCGGATATAGATTTAACTACCATACCCTCAGAAACAGGTGTCGCACAAGCGATTTGAAGTTTAGGAATAAAAGCAATTACAGGGTTACCGTTTTCATCTTTTTCGATATTACCTTCTCTATCACGGCGAGGATTACCAACTTCTACAAGACACATACGACAATTCCCAGCAACAGATAGTTCTGGGTGCCAGCAAAAGTGAGGTATCTCTATACCATTTTTGTATGCAGCTTCAATAATTGTCTTGCCTTGTTCGGCTTCAATTTCTCTGCCATCGAGAATTATTTTAGGCATAAACAAACTCCTTTCGGAATAATTTTCATTTTTTCATTTATAATTTTGTAAAATTAAAAAAAATTCCTTGAATAATAAAGAAAAAATAGAAAAATGTTTAATATTTCTTTTTTTGAGGTTGGTATTTTGGGTATTTTTTAAAAATAAAAAAAGAAGGGTAAAGCCTTAATATGAATAATTAAGTAAAAGTTTAATCATCTTACCACCACAAAATTAAAGTTTAAATTCTGGATTGGTAATTGACATTGTAAGTAATATGCTCCACTTGGCAGTTCTGGTATTTGGAAATTGTAATTTGGTTGATTTATAAAACCATTATAAAGTGTTCCAACTCTAGCTCCAACACTGTTATAAATTTCAATACTAGCTGTTTGTCCAATAAATTCTTGTGAATTGAAATTGATAGCATTATCCACTTTATTGAAATAAACATTATTTGAATTTATGAATTCTACATCTAAAGTATTAAATTCATAGCAAGTAACAATTCCTTCTCTGTTGTCAAAGTCCTTTACAACTATCAGATTTAGACAATTTTTAATTAAAAACTTTCTAGAAAATTCTAAACTAGTTTGTAAATTTTTTGTATTTAGTATTATATTTTTATCATCATAATTCAAAAATATATGATAATAATAAAACTTGTTTTGAGTATTTTCAATCCTTTCTCCAACTCTACAAAAAAGATTATTATTACATATACTACTTTCATTATCTAAAACACTATGAAGCCCGTAATCTGCAAACAAATTTATACTTCTAACTAAATTAAAATTAGGAAAGTTATAAATATTGTATCCACTACTTATTAATTTTGAATTACTTAAAAATCTAGTATTACTAGAAGTTAATGCTCCCAATTTTTCACTACTTGTATTTTTATTCGTCATTAAAATACTCATCTCATTCAATTCAACATTAAACATTTTAGCAGCTCCTACTGGGTCATCCCACTTTCCATCTCCATTATCCATTCCATTTAATATTAAAAATTTGGAATCTGGCGACGAACGGTAAGATTTTAAATAAAAACCAGGACCAGTAAACTCACCAAATTCAGATACTCTTAATCTATTTACTTCTTCTGTGTATATAATTTTTCTATGGTTTATGTCATATACATAAAAGAAATGAAAACCAGGTCCATCAATAAAGTTGTATCCAATTTTGCCAAATACTTTAGTCATATCTGGTGTGAAATTATATTTTAATGATTTATTTATAAAATTGCTTTGTGATTTGTATTGACCAACATCAAAAGTAATCCTGTTTATTATTTCATCAGTAAATAAGTCAAAAACAAAAATTGTGTCATTAACGTAAGTTTCTTCTTTATCAGGTTCATAATCACCTCTTGCAGAGAAATAATAACTATTTCCAAGTCCTGAAATATTATAACCACCTTTTTCTCCTTGCGGTCTAATAACATTTCTAACTAAACTTCCATCATTAGAATTTCTTATTTCCAATTTGCCAGAATTATAAGTAAATAAGAGCAAATCTGAATTAGGAATTTCAGAAACATCTCTAACAACATCGTTAGGATTATGTTCTATTTCCCAAAGTTTTTGGGAAAAAACGGGGATTGTTATGAAAAATAGCAATAATAATATGGTTTTCATTTTGGAACCTTTTTCAAAAATAAATGAAATTGATATTTAAAATTAAGAAAATAATGTGAATTAGACAAATTCTTTGAATATTTTTTTCTTTTTCTACTGGATTCTTCGGCTGCGCCTCAGAATGACGGTGGTGGGTTTGCCTCAGAATGACGTGTTAGTGGTATTTTTTTTTATACATGTTAACCACCAGCTGAAGCAGGTGGCTATTTATTTTGTTTATATGGCTACGCTTGATGAACTTAAATTAATTTGATTTACTTATTCGCAAATTTGAGAGATTTTCTGATTAATAGTTCTATGCTGTAATCTGTGTCGGATAGTTCTTCTACTGCATTTTGAACTGCTTTCTGTGCTTGAGAGTTTGAAAAGCCGAGAGTTGTAAGACCTGAAATTGCTTCTTGAACTTTAATATTTGATGCACTAATGTTACTATCAATATTTAGTGTTCCTATTTTATCTTTTAGTTCTAATATTATTTTAGGTGCAGTTTTAATTCCAATTCCTGGAAGTTTTGCTAATGCAACAGGATTATTAGATAAAACTATGTTTTGAAGTTCCGAAGGAGTAATTGATGATAATATTCCAATTGCTATTTTTGGTCCTATTTTATTGATTGAGGTTAGCATAGTAAAAAGTTGCTTTTCTTCTTTGGAGTGGAATCCGTAAAGCAAAAAGGCATCTTCACGAACGACTGTGTTGATGAATAGTGTTGCCGGTTGGTTAATATCACCAAGTAATGCAGAGGTGTTGGTGGAAGTAAAAACTTCGTAACCAACACCTTGAACATTTAAAATTAATTTAGTTGCTTCTTTTTCAAGAATTATTCCAGATAAAAATGCTATCATTTATTTAAGAGTATTTTACTTGTGAAAATTTGGTTATTTACTTTGATGTTAATAAGATAAGCCCCATCAATGAACTCAGTTAGATTTAGCTCTATTAATCCATTGCTTTTAAATAAATTAACATTTGAAAAATCAACTTTATTACCGTTTAAATCTACTAATTCTACTTTTACATTAGTTGTAACTTTCTCTGTTAATTGAATATTTACAATACCTTTAGATGGATTTGGATATACTTTAAATAATTCTGATGCTTTTACGGATGCCATGTTATAAAAATAGGCATCTGAGAGTTCAGAACATGCTCCATCAATGTGTTCTACAGTTACATCACCATTTTCTTCTGGAATAAAAGTAGAAGAATTAGCACCTTCTACAGCTATTCCGTTAAAATACCATTGAATGTTACCTGGTACTGAAGTTGATAAAACTTCATCGATTAGTTCAATAGTTGGTACCTCGATATTTTTTTCACGGATTGTTATAGTATCGTAACTAAAACATCCGTTATTGTTTCTTACTTTAATGGAATAGGTTCCTGGTTCGTAAACCCATCTACCTAATCCAGTTTGACCATTTTCCCAAATATATTCTGGTTGGCCAAAATTTGCTGAAAGACGTGTTGAATCACCTAAACATAAAAATTCACCTTTTGTAGAACGTAAGTTAACTTCAACTACACTAATTGTATTTATTTCAATAAAATTAGATTTTTGATTGCAATTTCCAAATGAAGAACCAACAACTGCGTAAGACCCTTTGTCTTTTACCCAAATAGAAGGACCTTTTTCACCGGTTGACCATAAAATTTCTTCAGGGTTATCAACTTGAGATACTAATCTTACTTCAACAGAATCTCCAAAACAAAATTCTTGATCTCCAAGTAATTCTATTTCTAATTTTTCTAGATTACAATTAATTAAATCAGCTGACCATATACCTCTACCGTAGCTTGCTATGAAGATCTTGTTTGTGTTTACTTGAATATCTATATCATTTACCAAAGTGAAAGGTAAGCCCTTTCCGTACCTCTCCCAATATCTTGAATCATAGTCTGTATAATAAACGCCAATGTCAGTACCGATAAAAAGTCTGTTAGGAGAGTCTTCTTGAAATTTAATTACATTAACTGGAACATTTGGTAGATTACCAGAAATATTATCCCATTTTTTTTCAATTGAGTTATATTCAAATACTTTATTTGCTCTTGTGTAATTAGAAGCTGTTACGTATATCTTCTCTGGGTTTTCGGGGTGAACTTCAATACCTGTTAAAGAACTTGTTGGTGAAGGTAATATTTGCCATGAGCTACCAGCGTTGGTAGTATATCTTATACTTCCACCATCACTTACATAAATATAATCTGAATTACTTTTAGAAATTGCAATTATTTCAAGTGTGCTTGTTGAACCAAAATTAGAAATTCTTTCCCAAGAGTTTGCGTTTCCGTGAGTTGTGCTTCTCCAAACATTTTCATAGCCAGCGTAAACGTAACCAGTTTTTATGGGGTCGATAGCCATTGGAGTTACCCAAGCAGCTTCTTCATCAGTAAAGTTTCTTGAAATACTAGATCTAAAACTTGTTCCAGTATTTGTAGAGTAAGAAAAGTTACCGTTTTGAGAGGATGCATAAACATATCTAGGGTCTTTGGGGTCGAAATGGCAATCCATACCATCTCCCCCTCTTACTAAGTACCATTTACCATCTGTTCTCTTTAATATGCTGCTATTATCTTGAGAACCTCCTATAACCATATTATTATTATTAGGATTTACACTGTGTTTGTAAAATTGTGTAATGTTCATACCATTTGTAACAAATTGGAGGTTTCCGGTTGAAGGAATAAATCTATAAATACCTCCATCATTACCTATATACATTGTATCTCCGGTTGGAGTAAATTCTATGTAGTGTTGGTCCACGTGATAATCACCGATTAACTCTTGAAAATTTCTACCGGTGTTTCCAGATTGCCATAAAGTAATACCTCCAACCATTGTGTAATTTGGGTTTTTAGGGCTAAGAGCAACACAAAGGTCAAACCATCCTTGATCTGTAACTCTTGTATCAGGTGGTGGATATACTCCTCTGTTTCTACCTAACACATTAACGTGATTATCTTTATGAGATTGAACTGTCCAGTTTTCACCCGAATCTTCTGAATAATTATATGAATGGAAACTAAATGGTCGGGTTTGAGAGACTATTGATACTAATCTATTTGGCATTGCAGGAGTTACTGCAAGTTCCGCTCTAACTGCATCTGAGTAAGATTGAACTACTTTCCAGTTATTTCCACCTTCTTCACTTTTATAAACTGTTGCAACAGAACCACCCATATTAAGAGTGCTTATATAAATTATATCAGGATTTGTGGGGTGAAGTTCAATATCTTTTACAAAAACTTGGGGTCCAATATTATCAAAATTATCTCCTCCGTCAGTTGATTTGTAAACGCCACTGTTGGTTGCTACCCATAGTATATCATCATTTTCAGGATGTAACATAACTTTTGAAGTAAATACTCTATCGCTTAGGTCGTGAAATTTACCAGTGGCATTAAAAGATTGTCCGCCGTTAGTTGATTTCAATAATCCAACGCCATAAACTGGACCAATAATGGCACTAGCAGCATTTGCATCGGAGGTTGCTATGTAGATTATGTTTGGGTTGTTTTTTGAAATTCTTATGTCTGATACTGATAAACTTAAGAAATCAGTTGTAGGAAGTAGATTCCATGTTTGAGCATTATCATAAGATACCCAAGCTCCTCCTGTAGCAGCTCCAACATAAATTATTCTTGAGTTTTGAGGGTGGAATCTTATTACATTTATTCTTCCAAGTCCATCATTATTTTCGGGAGTTATAAACGGTCCGAAAGCTTCCCAATTAATTCCTGAGGTTAGTAATTGGTTCTGTTTTGCTTTAATTTGTTCGGAGTTAATTTCCTTTAATACTTCATTTATATCCGGTTGTGTTTGAGAGTTTAGTCTTTTACCCCAGAAATAATTCCAGCGTTGAAAGTGTTTATTTGTAGTAAAGTCTTCTGAATCAAGATTGTACATGTTTTTGTAAAATTCTACACCTTTTTCGTATTCAGAAGTCTGAACATTAAGAAGTAGTTTTTCATTTTCGGTTAATTTTACTTGCGAAAAAGCAATTGTAGAAAATAGTGAAAATGTTATTATGTGAATGAAATATTTTAACATTTAGAGACCCTATTGTTTTAAAAATTTATCTGAGATTATAGTGTTATCAACTTCAACAGAAATTATATAAACACCTTTAATTAAATATGATACATCAATTGTGTCAAAAATTGGTTTGCTTTTTAGGTCATATTTATTTTTATAGACGATTCTGCCGTTTAAATCACTTATTTCTAATGAAATTTTAATATCTTTTTCTATAAATAATTCAAAATTTAATTCATTATCAGTAGGATTAGGGTATATTTTAAATTTTTGGCGAGGCATTATCAGGATAGTATCAGAGGAGTTAGTGCAGTTTTCATTTTCAGAAGTTGCATGATATTTTCCAAAGCCATTAATGTAAATAAAGTCTGAATTGGAAGCTATAAGGGAATCATTGAAATACCAATTAACTTTAAAATTTGAACTAATGACATTAAATTCTTTTGCAATGATTGGTTTTAAGGGAAGTGGATTTTTAATAACTGTAATTGTGTCAGAATATAAATCACATTCTCCCTGAGTTAGAATCTTTGCATAATACTCTCCCCCATTTACAAAAATATTCTTTCCTATTTTTCCATTATTCCAAATTACGTTTTGATTTTCAATATTGGGGTTGTTGATTATTAATTGAACTGAATCTTTGTGGCATACTTCTAATCCGTTTGGAGCTAAGATTTTAATTTCATCTGAATCTTTAAACTTAATATAAAATATTTGAGAATTATTTTTGCATTGCTTGGAATCAGCGATTACAAAATATTCGCCTTCGTTTTTAATATATTTATTATTGTCAATTACTTCTCCATTATTAAGGGTGTAGATGTTTTCACTATTGTAATTTAAAATGTCTAATTTGACAGAATCTCCTTTGCAAATTGTTAAAGTATCTTGTAAGTTAATATTTACATTATCTAAATTGCAATTATTTAGTTTTAATCTAAACATACCATTTGAAAAAGTAGAGAGATATAAATAATCAAATTCATTTCTGATTTTAATTTTACTAACTACTCCTATATCTATTTTATCATTCTGAAATTTAGTTATTTCATTGTTATTAAATAAATAAAGCCCTTTATCTGTTCCGAAATAGATTTTATTATCTAATATATCAAAATTATTTACAGGTATTTTTGAAAGATTTTCATTTATTTGATTTATTAGATTTGTATTTAAATCTAAGTAAAATAAACCTGGATTATCATAAGATGAACTTGAAAAGTAAAGTTTATTATCAATTAATTTTAAATGGGAGATTATGTAATCTTCGTCGGTGAGATACTTTGTTTCGTTTTTGTCTAAATTATATTCAACAATTGTACCTTTGAAAGCATAGTATATTTTATTATTTTCTTTGATTGCTGCAGTAATTAAATCGGGGTTTGGTGAAAATTGCGATAAGTTATTATTTTTTATGTCATAAATGGCGAATTGATTAGAAAAGTAAAAAAGAGAGTCGTTTTGGTAGAGAAAAAGTGTATAAAATGGATTAGATAAATTATTAGTGATGGGCTGTGAAATTAAAAAAGATATTGCTTGATTAAGATTGTTTTTGAATATTCTTCCTCTTTGAGTAGAAGTAATAATTGTTTGGTCGTCAATGAATTTGGTAGTCATTCCATCACCTGCTCCAATATAATCCCAGTTTTTATTTTTATAAAGGATAGTTCCATTATCCATTGCACCAGCTGAAATTATATCTTTGTTATTTGGTGAAACGTCGAAATCAAAAAATTGGGTAATGCTTTTACCTTTTGATAAAAATTCTGTTTCAGCGAAATTACTAGATATTTTATGCAAACCTCCATCGCTGGCAACATAAATATCGTTGGTTAATGGGTGGAATTTAATAGCATGAATATCAAAATGTATGTCTTTATTTTGTGTGAATGAATTGAAATTATCAATTGATGCTAAAAATGGAACTCCTCCTAATAGAATTGTGTTTTTAGAATACGGTGCAATTTCAATTGCTAGGTTATAGTCTAATTGATTAACTAAAATATTGTTATTAATTAGTATGTTAGTCCAATTTGTAAGGTTGTTTGTTTTTATTATTTTGAACTGAGTGAGGTTTTTTTCTGCAATAAGAGCATATAGAAAATCTTTATCTGAAATTGGATTTATAATTTCTATTCTTGATGTTGAATCCGAGTATATTTTTTTGAAAGTTGATAGGTTATAATCATATTCAATTATTTCAGACATACTATCATTTAAATATGAAAAGTATAACTTATTTTTATATTCTATAATACTTCTTAATATTCCATTTTCAATTTGATAAATATTATTAATTTCATTATTGTTGATAAGATGTAAACCTTCATTTGAAGTGAGATAAAGTTTGTTTTTTACTTCTATAAGTGATGTTAATAGAAGTTTTTGATTATTAGAAATGTGTAATTTTTTAATATTTTGAAAATCATCATCTGTATAAAGTAAACCTATTGAGTAAGCAGAACTTAAGTTAGATAGTTCAGAATCACCAGTTAATATATATATTCTATTTTTAAATTTATATATTTTAGAGACCCCAAAGATACCAAACTCACTTTTGATATACTCCCAATTTTTTCCGGCATCGCTTGTTTTCCATAAACCGCCGCTGGCTGCTCCAATAATTATGTTTGATGTATTAACTTCATCGAGCAATATATCATTTATTCTTCCAATACCTTGACTTTGATAATTGATAATATTTGTTGAAAAAGGTCCTAATTGCTCAAAAACTACGTTAGAATCTTTATAATCAAAATTTTTTAAGTCATAATAATTTTTATCATTCAAGAATCTTAAATCATTGAAATACTTGGCTCTTTCCTTTGCTTTTTGTGGGAAAAGTTGATTTTGGGATAATAAGATTATAATTAAAAATATCATTGTTTGGTTTTGTTTTTAATATTTTTACAAATTTAATTAAAAATAAATAAATTCAATCAAATGCAATAAATGAAATATATTAACGTCTTGTCATATATAATATTTTTTAACAATAAAAAGGAAAACCAAATGAGTTTAAATAATATTGGATTAGATCTAGAAAAATCGAATAGATTAGCTGAAGAGCTAAACATGTTACTTGCAACATACTCAATGTTTTATATCAACGTAAGAGGGTACCATTGGAATATTAAAGGTCAGAAGTTTTTTGAACTTCATGTTAAATTTGAAGAGCTTTATACTGATATTTTTACTAAGATTGATGAAGTTGCCGAAAGAATCGTTACTTTGGGACTTACTCCGTTACATACTTATCAAGACTATCAAGATAAATCTGAAATAAAAGCTGAGAAAAATGTTACTTCAGCAGATGAAACTGTAAATGGCGTTTTGAGTTCATTACAGAACCTTATTAAAATGCAAAGAACAATACTTGAACTATCTGATGAGTTGAATGATGAAGGAACTAATGCTTTGATGTCTGATTATATAAGAGAGCAAGAAAAATTAGTTTGGATGTATTCAGCATTTTTAGGGTAATATTTATTAAATTTTTTTATTTAAAAGAGTTGTTTTTAGGCAACTCTTTTTTATTTTTGTAAAGTTTAAAACTAAATTTACTTTAATACTCAATTTATTAAATAATAATAATGAAGAAATTTATATTTGATGTATTTTACAGCAAAACTGAAAAAGGATTTGTTTATCGAATTGATGACTATCTTATAACTTCTCTTATTGTTTTAAATATACTTGCTGTTATGCTTGAAACATTTAAGGGTTTATTGGAGGAGTATTATAATCTATTTTTGTACTTTGAGATTTTTTCAGTTTTTATTTTTACAGTTGAATATGCTCTCAGAATTTGGGTTTCTGACTTAAAGTATCCAGAACTTTCTAAAACTAAAGCCAGATTGAAATACATTTTTTCATTTATGGGATTAGTAGATTTATTTGCAATCTTACCTTTTTATATTCCACTATTTTTTACTTTCGATGGTAGGTTTTTAAGAATATTGAGATTATTTAGATTAATAAGAATCTTAAAGTTATCATCATACACAACTGCTCTACAGTTACTTGCTAGTGTTATATTTGAGAAAAAACAAGAGCTTATAGTAACAGTATTTACAATTTTTATATTGTTATTATTTTCATCTGCCTTAATGTATGAATTAGAAAGCGATGTTCAACCAGATCAGTTTCCTAATATTTTTGCAACTTTTTGGTGGGCAGTGGCAACTCTAACAACAATAGGTTATGGCGATGTTTATCCAATCACAGCAATGGGTAAGTTTTTAGCAGCAATAACTGCTATATTTGGTATTGGCTTAGTGGCTATTCCAACTGGGCTTTTATCAGCTGGTTTTTTAAGTAAAATAAGAGATGAAAAAGAATTAAAAATTTGCCCACACTGTGGAAAAAGTTTTGATGAACATTAGATTTATGTTATGAAAGTTTGATAATAATTTTAATATAAAATTCTTTGATAGCTTTAATTTATCATATAATTTTTAATTATGCATTTGTTTAGAAATTATTTATATTTAAATTCGTTAATGTATTGATTTAATTCTTTTTTATCTAATTTTTTACCAATTAAAAAAGGACCGTAAGAAATTAAATCAATTTTTGAGAAAGGTAATGGAAATTCAAATTTATCCCACGCTTTTTTAAAAACATAAGAATTTTTAATATTAACTTCTATGAAATAGAAAGGTTTTTGTTTTTTTTGAGATGCTACAAATACTCCAGCTTTAAAGACTTGTTTTGGTCCCCTTGGTCCGTCTGGTGTTATTAATACTATGTTTTCTTCCACAGCATTGAGAATGTTTTCTAATACTTGCTTGCCTTCTTTAGAGGAGGAACCCCTGATTAATTTATAATTCCATTTTTCAAGTAAGTCTGATAATATTTGTCCATCTTTTGATTTACTCACCACAGCATATGGATAATTATTTTTAAAGAAGTACCAAACTGGTAGCATTTTTCCATGCCAGAAAGCAACTAAACACCTATCATTTGGTAGGATGCCTTTATGATTAATTCTCCAAGTTTTTGCTATTAAGTTTATTAAAAATCTAAATAATTTACTTTTCATTTTTTAAATATTTAATGATTATTTTAGCTGATTTTTTTGAAGCTGAAAATCTTCCAAGTTTTTCTCTAATTTTAGTATATTCTGATAATATGTACTCTTTTCTTTCATTATCATCGATTAAAGAAATTAACTCATTAGATATGTTCGTATATTTTGCATCTTGTTGAATTAGTTCTGGAATTATTGGTTTATTTTGAAGTATGTTTATTAAAGATAAATAATCTAGGTTTATTAAGTACTTGCCAATATTATAAGTTAAAGTTGAAGTTAAGTACATCATTATAATTGGTAAATTACATAGAGCTGCTTCTAAATTAGATGTTCCTGTTTTTACTATACCAACTTCAGCTTTTTGCATTAATTCTTTTGAATT
Source organism: Eximiradiales bacterium (assembly GCA_965661945.1). Lineage (GTDB taxonomy): Bacteria > Bacteroidota > Ignavibacteria > Kapaibacteriales > UBA2268 > JAJRPT01. Next base: position 252,316 of record CBFIFP010000003.1, on the reverse strand, counting down.
TTGCCATAATTTTACGTTTGGTAGTTTTAATATGTTATCAAATAAATTACTTGGAATATTAGAGCTTTGTGCGATTCCGTAGTTTAATTTTTTTACTTTTTCTGTTTCTTTTATTACTTTTTCAAATATAGATAAGTGGTTTTTAACTTCTTGTACTCTAGAACCTGGTAGCAATGCTACTAAGTTTTTTTCTCTGTTTTTATAATCTACTTCGTTTTTTAGAATTGGGTCATCAAGCAATGGATGTCCAACAAAAGTAGCGTCTATTCCGTCATTTTTAAAAAAATCTTCTTCAAATGGAAAACACACTAAAAGTTTGTCTACATTAGATTTGACTTTTTCGGTTCTGCTTCTTCCCCAAGCCCAAAGTTGAGGAGCTATATAGTAAATAATAGGTTTATTTATAGATTTTACAAAAGCTGCCAATCTTAGATTAAATCCAGGATAATCTATAGGCAAGAATAAATCTATGTTTTCATTTTTTATAATATTTTTAGAGTCTTCTAGTAAGTTTTTAAAAAAACTATATCTTTTTGCAACTTCCCAGAAACCAACTACGGATATTTTTTCCATTGGGACAATTGACTTAAATTTATGAGATTTAAGATTAATTTTTTCCATCTCTTTGCCACCAATACCAATGAATTGAGTATCGGGTGCAAGTTTTAAAATTTCGGACATAAGTCTTGAAGCGTGAATATCGCCCGAGGGGTCACCAACTGAAATAAATATTTTTTTCACTACTACTTAAATTAAAGTTAAAAATTTACTTTTTAAAACTAAGTTCTTAATATTTACAAAATTAAGAATTAATTATTTATTTGGTAAAAATTATCTTTTAATTTGTAAAAATTTGGTTTTGACTTGCCGATATAGATTCAAAAAAACGTAGAAATTGTGTTATGATGTTGTAGGGAAATAAAATTATTTTTAAAAAAAATTTTTTTATTTAAAAAATATTTATTAATATCGCAATATTGTTTTTAAAAATAAAAAAAATTAATGAAATATAATATTTTTTAATTTAAAATGGTTGGGTGATGTCCTCCAATTTAAAACACTATTTAATTCGGAGGAATTATGCAAACATCAAAAAAAACAATTTCAATTCTAAATCTTCCTAACTCGTTACGGGGGGGGGGCTTACGGCAGATTGCATTAACAACTATAATAATTATAGCTATGTTTTTTGCAAATCAATATAATTCAAAATCACAAGAACAGTGTACTGGTGACGAAGTTTTCACAAGTTACACTTTCACTTATGAAAGTTGTTCTTACACAATTGATTTGTGTGTAAGTTGCTCTGTTACTGCACCTGGAAATGTTAGGTTCGCAGGACTACATTATGATCTTGAACAAACAGATTGTATGGATAATGATGCCCAAATTCAACAAATTATATCTGGCGAACTAAATAATCCAAATTTTGTTTTCTTTTTAATGGAACCCTGTATTACACAAGGTGGGGCGCCACCATGTGATGATAACAATCCTTATGAATTTGAATTAAATTGGGCGTATTGTTATTATTATATCGACGCGATTGTTGAGACGTATAGCGGACCTAAACTTCATCGTTTTGGATATCCATGTGAAGATGATGTTTATTGCACAGAAAAAATATCTGTTTGTTTTGAGGAAAACCCTCCTCCAGGAGATTATCAAATTACTAGAAGTTCACCAACAATAGAAGGTTCTGGAACACCGAGCTGTACTAAAATGCATCACGAAGTTACTCCTCAACCACCTTATACACCTTCAGAATGTTTTAAAATCATAAGTAATCCGTGCCCTTGGCCCACGGAATAATTTTTTATATACCCGAGAAATATTGATTTCTCGGGTTTAACTATTTATTGGAGTTTTTATGAAAAAGTCTTTAATATTATTGATTCTAATTTTGAATTTATCCCCAATATATTCAAGTTGGAAAAAAGTAAATACACCAGAAGAAAATGGTACATTGAATTGTGTAAACTTGGATAATGGATTGATAGTTGGATATCAAAATCATTTAATATTTAAAAGTTGGGACAATGGAAAAAGTTTTCAAAGTTATCCTATAGTACTAAATTCTGATACTATTAGGTTCGGAATACGTGATTTAATTACAGTACAAAATAAGATTATAATACATTTTAGTGAATTAAGTCATACTCCAAAAATACAAATAATTATAAGTAATGATGAAGGTAATACTTGGGAGGATATTACACCACCTTTTAATACACTTTATAGTTATTTAACGAAAGAAAATAATTCTTTGTTTATAAGTTCATCAAAACCATCTGGTTTACTAAAATCTGATGATTATGGTAAAAATTGGGATTTTATAAAAGATGGAGATAAAACATTAAATTATCATAGAAGGTTTTCTTTTAGTGATACTATTATGTTAGTTCAAAATTCAGCTGACGGTGGAAATTTTACAGTGAAACCACCAATGTTTAGTTCAGATAACGGTAATACTTGGGAAGAACGAGGAAATGGTTTGCCAAATACTGGAATTAGAAATATTGGAAAAATAGGAGATGTTTTATTGGTGGCAACAAGGCAAGGTGTTTTTAAGTCAACAAACTTCGGAAGTCTTTGGTATGGTGCTATTTCTGGGTTAAAAAATTCGTGGATATATAATTTAATTGTAGTTGATGATATTGCTTACGTTAATACACAAAATGGAGTTTATAAATCAATTGATACAGCAAAAACATGGCAGTTGGTTGATGAGATATTTGATGGAGCAAATTGTAGTTATTTGGAATATACAAATAATACTTTTTTTACTTCATTTACAAAAAATAAATGGAAAGAAAGATTATCAATTATGTCAGGAGATAAATTTGAAACATATGATACTCTAGGATTTAAAAGACCAATATCTATATTTGATATGATTTTTGAAGACTATGTTTATTTAGGAACAAATAATAATGGAATTTATAAAACTGAAAAAATGGGAACAGAATATGAATTAGTAAGTTCTTTTTTTGATGAACACAAAGATAGAATTTGGAACTTGTTTAAGAAAGATAATTTAATAATTGGAAAATTCGGTGGCCAGTTAAGTGCATATTATAACTATAATGATTTAATATTTTCGGAGGATAATGGATTAACTTGGAAATTTTTGGAATTAGAAGAAATTGACATTAATAGAATCATAGGTGTTATTATCGATGATGATAAAAATATTAATATCTTAACTTCAAATAATGGGATATTTATATCAAAAAACTATGGTAATACATTTGAAAAATTAGAAATTACTAATCAAAAGTACTCAGGATTGATTAATAATTTAAGTTCAAATGGCACATCAAGAATGTTTATTCAGCAAGATTCAATTTATATTTGTTCTAATAACTCTATTATAAAAACGGACAAGAAATTTACTGATTTTGAGGAAATTTTATATCTGGATTCGAGTTCTACAATTTACACTTTTCATTTTAGAAGAAGTAATATTAGGCATTTAGTTAAAAATGATAATTTTATTTTAGTTGCACTAAGTATAAATACTGTTTTATGTTCTTACGATTATGGAAAAACTTGGGAAGTAATTAACTTTAGTTTTGGTGGCTTAAGAAATTCAAACCAACCTTTAATCGTTAGTGTTGAGATAGTAGAAAACAATGTATTTGTTTATGCGCTGAATGGTTTTTATTATTCGAATGATTATGGAAAAACTTGGAAACACGAGATTGGTGATTTAGATGTATTTTATCAGAATAATGTTAGCGGGCAACTTCATTACAATCATTCCAATAATTTGCTTTATATGACTACTTCTGGAGGAGATTTATATGAACTTGATTTGGAAAAGGATTTAGGAATAACATTATCAGTAGAACGGAAAAATTATTTGTGGCATTACCCACCGTTTCCTCAACCATCAAATAATTTAGTAAAAATTAGAACTATTTGGGATAGTGTAATACCATTTACAGAGGAAGATGTTGAGATATTTAATTTGAATGGAGTAAAAATAAACACTCAAGGCAAATTAAGAATTGAAATGGAAACAAAAAATACAGGATTTATTGTATGGGAAAATGGGTCTGAGCAAACCGGAATATATATCGTAAAAACAAAACACGGAACAGAAACTAGATTTGATAAAATTATGATTTCGAGGTAATCAAAAAATAAAATTTACTTTAATAAATCAAAGTTCGGTTTTAGTTTTATTTTCATTAATTTTGTAAATTATTTTAATTAAGAAAGTAATTTATGCTGAAAGAAAAGACATTGAATAAAAGAGATTTTAATAAGGAAATTAATAACACATCTGTTATTACACTTGGTTGCGCAAAGAATATAGTAGATAGTGAAAGATTTTCTGGTTTGTTGCGAGCTAATGGGATTGAAATAATTCCTAACCCTGATGAGGCAGAATCATTAATTATAAATACTTGTGGTTTTATTAAAGCTGCAAAGGAAGAGAATATTAATGTGATTCTTCAAGCTGCAGAACTACGTAAACAAAATAAATATAAAAAGTTAATTGTTACTGGCTGTTTAGCTGAAAGATATAATGCCGAACTTAAGCAACAAATAAAACATGTGGATTATTTTCTTGGTGTTAATTCTGATGAAAGAATTTTGAAAATTTTGATGGGTGATAGAAAATACGAACTCAACGGCGAGAGGATGCTTTATACTCCTAAGCATTTTGCATATCTAAAAATATCCGAAGGTTGTAACCAAAAATGTTCTTTTTGTGCTATACCTCTTATGAGAGGAAAGCATGTTTCAGAGCCAATAGAGAAACTCGTTGATGAAACAAAAAAATTAGCCGCACAAGGAGTAAAAGAATTAGTAATCATTGCTCAGGATTCAACTTGGTATGGTCTTGATATTTATAATCGACGTGCTTTGCCTGATTTATTGGAGAAACTTTCTGAAGTTGAAGGAATTGAGTGGATACGCCTTCAATATGCTTATCCAAGACAGTTCCCAATGGAGATAATTGATGTTATAGCTCAAAATCCAAAAGTTTGTAATTATATAGATATTCCTCTTCAACATGCTTCAGATAAAATTCTTCGTTCTATGAGAAGAGGTGTTAAACGTCAAGAGATGGAGGACTTGTTACTTTCTTTTAGGGAGAAAGTTGATAATCTTGCAATACGTTCAACTTTTATTGTTGGTTATCCTGGTGAAACTGATGAAGATTTGGAATCTCTACTTGATTTTATTGATACTGTTCAGTTAGATAGAGTTGGGGTGTTTACTTATTCTCAAGAAGAAAATACTGGCGCTTTTATATTAGGAGATTCAATACCTCAAGAGGTTAAAGACGAAAGAAGGGGCGAGGTTATGTTGCTTCAACAAGAAATCTCACTTCGTAAAAATACAGAAAAGATTGGGTCAACTCTTAAAGTTTTGATTGATGAACAATTGGAAGACAAAGCAATTGGTAGAACTGAGCATGATTCTCCTGATGTGGATAATATTGTTATTTTTGAAGGAGTTAATAATCTAAATGTTGGAGAATTTGTAAATGCAGAGATTATTGATGCTGGTGAATATGAGTTGTATGCTAAGGTATAAGAGTTTTTAAATATATATTGTTTTAATACTAAAAGGTCTGCATAAAATAATGCAGACCTTTTTTATTAGTAATAATCTTAAATAATATATTGATATATTAATCTTAACCAATTTAAGTTAAGTCCTTTAAGATTTGATAAAGTTTAACAATTGGCAATCCAACAACATTATAATAGTCGCCTTTGATTTCTTCTACAAATACTGCACCAAAATCATCTTGTATTCCATAGGAACCTGCTTTATCGAAGGGTTTAAAGTTGTTGATGTAATAATTAATTTCTTCATTGGATAATTCTCTAAACTTTACTTTCGTTTCGGAATGCGTGGTTTTAGTTATTAAGTTTAAACAGTCAATAACACATATTCCTGTAAATACAGAATGCCAGTTTCCACTTAATTTGTTTAACATTTCAAAAGCATCATTATAATCTTTTGGTTTGTTAAGATAGAGATTATTATGATATACTGTTGTATCAGCACCGATTATAATTTCCCCTTGAACATAAGGTTGATTTGCAATATCTTGGGCTTTTCCTGAAGCAAGGGCAATAACATAATCAATAGGATTATCGTAATATATTCTAGATTCATCAAAATTTGATGCTTTAACAATAAAATCAATAGAAATCTGTCTTAATAACTGACTTCTTCTTGGCGATTGTGAAGCAAGAATAATTTTTCTGTTTTTTTGAATAAATTTCATAATTAAATTTGGTAAAAATGAAAACACTAATTTATACAATAATCTTTTTAATAACAACAAATCTTTTTTCACAGAAACTTTTAATACCTATGGATGGAACGCAAACTGACCACTTAAAAGCTTATGGTTTAACTTGGTGGATAATAAAAAATGGATTAGAAGTAGATTGGCTACTTAACTACAGAAGTGGCTCGTTTATGGCAGATTATACAGAAAAAATAGCAACTGAGTGTAGGATAAGAGGAGTTAAATTTGAAACAATATCTAATGGAGATGCTGAACAAATTTATGCAATTGTGCAATCAGAAGATGAAAATATGGATGTAGTTCGACTTGAAAAAAGCCCAAAAATTGCGGTTTATGCTCCTACTGGCTCACAACCATGGGATGATGCTGTTAGAATTGCATTAGATTATGCTGAGGTAGAACATGATATAATATATGATGAGGAGGTAATAGATGGAAAATTAAAGGATTATGATTGGCTTCATCTTCATCACGAAGATTTTACTGGGCAATATGGTAAATTTTGGTTTAGCCAGAGGTCAGCTCCTTGGTATATTCAACAGGTAGCAATTCAGGAAGCGCTCGCTAATAAATTAGGTTACAGTAAAGTGTCTCATCTAAAATTAGATGTATCAAAAAAAATTAGAGAATATGTTGCTGAGGGTGGTTTTATGTTTGCTATGTGCTCTGCTCCAGACTCTTATGATGTTGCTTTAGCAGCTGATGGGGTTGATATATGCGAATATATGTTTGATGGAGACCCATTAGACAATAACGCACAATCTAAGTTAGATTTTTCGCAAACATTTGCTTTTCATAATTTTACTATAGTAACCAATCCAGCAGAATATGAGATATCTTCGATTGATGTTGGACCAACTACTTTAAATAATCCAGAAATTGATTTTTTCACACTTTTTGAATTCTCAGCAAAATACGACCCTGTAGCTACAATGCTTACTCAGAATCATGTTGCAAGAGTGAAAGGCTTTTTAGGACAAACAACTTCATTTAAAAAAGACCAAATTAAAAATTCTGTAATTATTCTTGCAGAGAGAGAAGGAACTGATGAGGTTAAATATATACATGGTAATTTTGGTCGAGGTACGTTTACTTTTTATGGTGGTCATGACCCAGAAGATTATCGTCATGGTCTTTTCGACCCACATACTCAATTAGAACTTCATAAGAGTTCGCCAGGTTATAGATTAATTTTGAATAATATATTGTTTCCAGCAGCTAAGAAAAAAGAGCAAAAAACTTAAATATATTTATTTAAGTTAAAATTTCTGAGGTATTAATTTCTTTTTTTTCAGCTAATTCTAAAATTTTAGATGTGATAATATTACTGGAACCAATTTTATCTTTAATGTATTTGCCTGAGTTATAACCCATTAAGTCAGCTTTATCTTTGTTAAGTATATCATTTATAAATATTATTAAATCATTCAAGTTATGAATTATTTTTAAACTTCCTAATGTTTTTAGTTCTTCGGCATCTGGAGAACGGTCATAATTAGGTCCGCAACAAATAGGAAGTGAATAGCCGGCAGGCTCAGATAAGGAATGTACGTTTTTTCCGAAACCACCACCAACAAAAGCTGCATCAGCATAAGAATAAATGGCTAACAAACTACCAACACTATCAATAATTAAGGAATCTATGTTATATTCTCTTGTTTTATCATACTCACTTAGTAATAGGTTATTTGCAAATAGTGATATTGACTTAACTAAGTGTTGAGAATTAGGCTCGTGGGGAACAATAATAAAAAATATTTTTTCTTTAAAGCGTTTATAAATCTCGGATAATAAGTCTTCTTCTTTTTCCCAAGAACTTCCTAAAACTAAAACTTTTTTACCTTTGAAAATTTCTTTGTTAAGCAAATCGGAGTTTACACTATCTGTAACTTTTTCCATGATTCTATCATATCTTGTGTCAGCAGAATTTACAATTTTACTTTTGATATTCAATGATTCAAAATATTGGGTATGCTTATTTCCAAGAGTATATATCTCGTCAAAAAATGAATAAATATCTTTGAAAAATAATTTAGTGATAAAAATTTTGGAGAATAAAGTACTTGGTTTTGTAGCATTTATAAGTAAAAGTGGTTTATGGTTTAGTTTGAACATAGCAATATGATTACGCCAGATGTCATATCTTACAAAAACTACAATATCAGGGTTAGTTTTTGAGGTAAAACTTTTAGCATTTTTTAAAGAATCAAAAGGCATATAAAGAAAGTAATCAACATAATCGTAATTTTTTTGGTTTTCTAAGCCCGAGGGTGAGTAAAATGACGCTATAATTTCAATATTTTTACTTTTTCTTTTAAGTCTTTCAATTAAAGGTTTGGATTGCTCAAACTCTCCCATTGAGGAGGAGTGGAGCAAAATTCTTAATTTATTTTTACTTTTAGGAGGTATGATATCAATATATTTTTGATAGTTTTGTTCTCGTAACTTTATCTTTTTATTAAATATATATAACACTCTGTATAAAATATACATTAATGGTATAATTATTAAATTATAGATTATAGCCCACAAATTCATATTAGTAACTCTAAAAAAAAAACCAAATTAAACAATTTAATTGACAAATAAAAAATAAGTCAAATAAATTTAATAGATATTAAGATATAATTTTTTTTATTTGAATAAATATTCGTAAATTTGTAACTTGTTTTTTGCGAACCAAAGAAATTTAAATATCAATTATGTTTAATAATCTTCAAAGTGTTAACAGTCAGTGGTTCGCAGATTGTTAGACAACTTTGATGTTTCCCGGAGTATTAATGTCTGAAGAAAATAAAGACATCCAAGAACAACAACCAGTCGATAGCGCTGAAGTTGTTCAACAAGTAGCTGAATCAACAGCTGAAAATCATCCTCAAAATAATCTTATTGAACTAGAAGATAAGTCAAACAATGAAATGTCAGTTTCAGAGTTGATGGAATACGGTTTCAAAGAATTAGAAATGGATGATGATACATTTTCAAAACTTTTTGATAAAGAAATCAAAGAGATTAAAGAAGATGAATTAGTTCAAGGTAAAATCTTAAACATAACCAAAGATGAAATCCAAATTGATATAGGATTTAAATCTCTTGGTGTTGTACCTCGTTCGGAGCTTTTAAATGCAGAAAACTATAAAGTTGGCGATGACGTTGATGTTTATGTAGAAAAAATTGAAGATGCAAATGGTCGTCTTGTCTTATCTCGTAGAAGAGCTGATTTTATGAGAATATGGCAAGATATTATGGACTTATATGACAAACAAAATGTTACTGCCGTTAGAATTTTAAGAAGAATTAAAGGTGGAATGGTTGTAGATTTATTAGGAATCGAAGCATTTTTACCAGGTTCTCAAATCGATGTTAGACCAGTTAGAGATTTTGATGCATGGGTTGGTAAAGATATTGACGTTAAAGTTGTCAAAGTAAATCACCCAAGCGAAAACGTAGTAGTATCACATAAAGTATTATTAGAAGAAGCGCTACAAGAACAAAGAAAAGAAATAATGTCTAAACTTGAAAAAGGTTTAGTGTTAGAAGGAGTTGTTAAAGCAATTGCTGATTTCGGTATATTTGTTGACTTAGGTGGTGTAGATGGTTTAGTTCACATTACAGATTTATCTTGGGGTAGAGTTACTCATCCTTCAGAAATTATCGAACTTGACCAAGTTGTTAAAGTTGTAATTTTAGACTTTGACAAAGATAAAAGAAGAATTTCTCTAGGTATGAAGCAATTAACTTCTCATCCTTGGGAAAGTATTGGTGATACTTACAAAGAAGGCACTAAAGTAGCTGGTAAAGTTGTAAGCTTAACTGATTATGGTGCATTTATTGAAATTGAAAAAGGAATTGAAGGTCTGATACATATTTCTGAAATGAGTTGGACACAACACGTGAAACACCCATCTCAAATGGTATCTATGGGCCAAGATTTAGAAGCTGTAGTTTTAAATATTGATAAAGATAATAAAAAACTTGCACTTGGTATGAAACAATTAGAGCCAGACCCTTGGGATGACTTAATGAAAAAATACCCAGTTGAATCTAAACATAAAGGATTTGTAAGAAATCTTACTAATTTTGGTGTTTTTGTTGAATTAGAACCAGGTGTTGATGGATTAGTGCATATTTCTGATTTATCTTGGACTAAAAAAATCCGCCACCCAGGCGAATTTGTTAAAAAAGGTGATGAATTAGAAGTAGTTGTATTGGCAATTGAATCTGACCAACGTAGAATTGCACTAGGTCATAAACAAAACACTGATAATCCTTGGGACTTCTTTGAGGAGAAATATCAAGTAGGATTTGAAACTGAAGCTAAAATAGAAAGAATAATTGATAAAGGCGTAATTGTTGAGTTACCTGATGGTGTAGATGGTTTCGTTCCGGTTTCTCAATTATCTTTTGCTCCAGTTGATGATATTAGCTTATACTTTAAACTTGGTGACGAGTTGCCTTTAAAAGTTGTAGAATTTGATAAAGAATCTAAGAAAATAGTATTATCAGTAGTTGAAAGACTACGCGGACAAGATGAAGCGGTTATAAATGTTTATAATGCTACTCACCCTGTTCCAAATGCTGATAAATTTATCAATACTCCTCCAGCTTATGAAGGTTCTGCCGATTTCTTCGTTGAATCAGATATGCCAGATTTTGGTAAAAAAGATAAAGAAGAAGATACTAAATCAGAAGAAGTTAAAGAAACTAAAGCTGAAGTTGAGCCAGTAGATGAAGAAGCTGTAGATGCACCTTCTGCAGAGGAAGAATCTAAAACTGAAGAAGTTGTTGAATCTGCAACGGAAGAAAAAAATGAAGATGATGAAACTAAAGAAGATGTAAATCCTCTTTAATTTTAATTTATTTTTTAAAATCTAAAAATCTGAGAGCTAAAAACCTCTCAGATTTTTTTTTGATATTACCTTTTATGTAACTATTAGCAAATAAAATTTGTATTAATTTAAGGCACAATTATTGTATATTAATTTTTAAAATTTTAATAAAATCTATGAAAATATTTATTCTTTTTTTAATATTAACAATCAACTTGAGTAGTAAAACTTCTCTTGGATTAGAGCAGTTGTTAGAATCTAATTTCTCAAAATTAAAGGGAAAAAAGGTTGCCCTTTTGACAAATCATTCGGGTAGAGATATTGAAGGGAAATCAAATATAAGTTATTTTAAAAATCAAAATATATTTACATTTGTTAAGATTTTGGTTCCTGAACATGGTTACTTTTCTTCGATTCCAGCTGGAGAACATGTAGAAAATGAAAAAATTAATGAGATAGATGTTATCTCGCTTTACGGTAAGGAACGTAAACCTTCTTATTCGACTTTAAAAGATATTGATATAATTGTAGTTGATATACAAGATATTGGTGTTAGAAGTTACACATATATATCAACAGTTTACAATGTTTTAGATGCTTGTGCGGAGTTTAAAAAGAAAGTTATTGTGCTTGATAGACCGAATCCAATTGGTGGATATATAGTTGATGGAAATGTAGTGGATAAAGGTAAAGAAAACTTTGTATCACTTATACCAGTATCATACTTACATGGTATGACTATTGGAGAATTATGTTTGTTTATTAATGGTGAAAAACTACTTTCAGGAAAGCTGAGTTGTGATATTGAAATAATGAAAATGAAGAATTGGGAGCGATGGATGAATTGGGAAGATACTGGTCTGAAATGGTTTCCGACTTCACCACATATTCCTACGGTTGAGTCTATTAGGGGCAATACTGCACTGGGTGTAATTGGTGAATTAGGATTTATTTCAATAGGTATTGGTACTACTCTTCCTTTTCAATATCTTGGTTCTCCAAATTTTGATATAAATAAGTTTATTCAAGTATTAAAAAGCAAGTTTAATGATGTAATTATTGAAGATTCTTATATCAATATCGATGGTTTAGAACTTATTGAATCAAGATTTTATCCGTATTATGGGATGTATGCAAATAAATATTGTAATGGATATTTAATTAAGTATTCCGGCAAAAATGATATGAAACCATACTCAGCAGGTATTAAAATTTTAATTGCTTTAAAAGAACTTTATCCGAAGGAATTTAGTAATTTCGACAACTCGTCTAAGTCAGTCCAAATGTTTAAAAAGGTTACTGGAACTGATGAAATATGGAATTACTTGAAATCCGATAGTTACTCGAAAATATTTGAAAAGATTGAAAAAGAACGATATGATTTTATTTTATTGAGAAATAATTATTTACTTTATTAATTACAATATTGGTTATTTTCCCCATTCTATTTTTTTTCTTATGTATTTATAATTTCCAATTCTTACTTCTCCAATGTAATCGCCTGGTGGTAGTAGTTTACCTTCATTATCCCTACCGTTCCAAGTTCTTTTGTAGCTTCCTGGGCTTTGTACACCTTTAAAAAGTGTTGCAATAACTTTTGCATTTATGGAGTAAATTACTATTTCTACTTCAGTTGTGTTGTCTAATAAATATTTTATTGTTGGCGAGGTATCTTCTATAATTCCCAATAGTTTACCAACTTCTTGAGGTGTAACTTGAAAACCTCTTCTTGGAAGGGTTTGTACAAATGGCACATATTGGGCATCTTGAATCATTTGCTGTCTTTGAACAATTTCTACAGGGTCAGCTTTGAAGTATTCTCTTGGAATACTAGCTAAGTTTCTACGAGCTATCATCCAAGGAGAATCTCTTAGTAATCTGTTAACTTCCATATTTACTTCTATGAAATCTAATGTTTCCTTGAGTAAGAATTCCTTTGGCAAGCGACTGCTCATTGCTTTTTTAAAAGCGCTATCCTGCTCAGGGGAGAATCTCTCAGAATCGTCCTGGCTTGAAGGAAGTTCGTTGCTTCTGTCTTTACTACTATTTAGGTTTTGACTAAGAAGTACTAAAGAATTTAAAAATAAAATATATAACAATACTTTCATAATTATTCAAATTTATTAAATTAAACTTTTTAAAACAAGTTAATTGATTTTTTTTACTTTTTTAATAAGTGCTAACCCATTTAAGATTATATTTTTATCTACTAATTTAGAATTATTTATTTCTTTTGATTTGTAAAGAAGCTCTGCTTTTTTGAACTCTCCGATTGATAATAAGGCAGCTGCTCTTACAAAGTTTTTTAAGCCCTCTGTGTCTATATCTTCTGATTTAAAATTAGTATAGTATAAAACGTCTTTGTAGTCATTTTGTTTTAAAGATATTTGTCCTAATCTGATTTTAATTTTTTCTAATTGCTCAGTTGTTAGATTATCAGAGTTTTCTATTTCTAAATATAATTTTTTTGCGTTTTGAAGATTGTCAAGTGAGAACTCTGTGTCTGCTAAATTTAGTTTATTGAAATCATCATTTAAATCTGTTTTTTCTAATAGTTCTTTATTTCTTAATTTTTTATTTATAGTTGTTTCGATATAACCATAATGTCGGATAACTATATTACTATCGACTATTTCAAGATTTTGATTTTCTATTGATTCTCTGATTTGCTCGTGAATTTCACCTACATATTTTATATTTTTATGATTTCTAAATAATCTGGTATATGTATGTTTTGATTCTGTTTTACCGTCTTTATCAATATTATTTTTGATTGTACAGGTTAGTCCACCTATGTTTTGATTATTTAGTATGTTTCGATCAAAATCAAAGTTTTCTATTTCCTCATCTGCATCAATTACTAAAATCCAGTCGTTTATTGCATAATTTAAAGAATAGTTTCGTGCTTCTGCAAAATTGTTGTTCCATTTATGGAAATATATATCTGGGTTGAATTTACTGGCTAAATTAATTGTTTTATCTGTTGAACCAGTATCCACTATTACAATTTGTGAACATAATTTTTTTATTGAATTTAAGGACCTTTCAATATTTTTTTCTTCATCTTTTACTATCATACAACAAGTTATAAGTTCTTTCATGAGCGCACGTTAAACAATAATAATATAAAAACTAACATTGATCCTATTACGATAAATGGTTCTAATATTTTTTCCCATAAGGTTAATTTTCTTTCTGGTATTTCTGCTTTTAATTCTTTAAAGTTGGTATTTTCAATAAATTTTATATTGTCTCTAAAGATAGTGTCTAAGTATATGTTATTTAGGGTTTTATTAAGCACAAATGTACGCAATTCTATTTTTCTTTCTAATGAATCGTTTTGAATTACTGAATAATTTACTCCAAACTTGATGATTTTTAAAATTAGTGAATCTTCATCTGCAATGTTTAGTAATTTATTTTTTTCAAATTCTGTGTTTAGATTTGCTTCAAATATTACAGTGTTGTAAGGTGATATCAAATTTAATTCAAACATTTTGAGATTTTTTTCTAATAGAATTTGAGATATTTTAACTGATTGAACTTTGGTAAGTGAATCTATGATACTAAAGTTATCTCTTAATTGAGCATTAAGGTTTATAGTTAATAGAAATAAAATTATCGCAAATTTCATTTTTTAAAGTTTATTAAAGATTCGTATAATTCTAAATCTTCAAGATATCTTTCGGGCTTTACTGTAATTAATCGTTTTCTATTTTTTACTCTGATTTTTATGACTCTAAGTTTTTCTTTGAATTGAAAAAGGCGTTCTCTACCAAATGTAACTAGTTCTATTTCATCTTTTTTGAATGCCATTTCTCCGAATCTATTTTTAAATATTAATTTATCATTTTCGATTATGATGGTTTTATTTTTAAATATATTATAAAGAAATGATAAGCCACTGAATAGGATAAAGAATAAAAGTAATAAAACAACGGAATCTTCAAGGAATGATTTTATTACATCTCCATCGAAAGTTGCTCTCATTCCAGCCCATATTACTAAGATTACTGCACAGACTGCCATAAATTTCCAATAAAATTCTAAATATGGTTTAAACTCTTTTATTTTGTTTTCCATCAATTTTCAATTACTTTATTGTATTCAAATTTGTACCATTTGTTTGATTTTTCGCAGAATACTTTGTTATCTTTAGAAAAATCTAACTTCTCCCCTGCTTGGCTAACCCAACCAACTATTTTTGCTGGGACACCAACTACCATTGCAAAATCTGGAATATCTTTTGTTACAACGCTTCCAGCACCTATAAAGCAATGTTTACCGATGGTGTTTCCGCATACTATTGTTACGTTTGCTCCGATTGAGGCACCTTCTTTTACTAATGTTTTATGGTAAAATGTGCTACCTCTTTGAGGATATTTGCATCTTGGATTTAATACGTTTGTAAATACCATTGAAGGTCCGCAGAATACATAGTCCTCCAGCTCTACCCCTTCATAAATCGAGACATTGTTTTGTATTTTACAATTGTTTCCAATTTTTACGTTATTGCCTACATTTACATTTTGTCCGAATGAGCAGTTTTCTCCGATTTGGGTGCCAGATTGAATATGGCTAAAATGCCATATTTTTGTATTTTTGCCTATTTTGCAATTATCATCTATGTAAGATGAGTTATGTACGAAAAAATCCATATTGTATTTTTTAATTGTTAATACACAAAATTAACAAAATAATTTGAAATAATTGCGAAACTATATAATTATATGCTTATATCAAGAATTTATTTTAAAAAATAACTATATTTTGTTTTAATATGGTTTTATTCAAAATGTGGTGTAAAAAAAAAGATCCATGATTTTGTTAATTACTTATATATAATATCGTTATAGAAATTATAAGCGGAATGGCTAATATTGTGAGCAGTTATTATGTAAACAAAAATATCATAAAAAGTTATTTAATTCGTTTCTGTTGTTATGAAAAAGAAATATACTATAATTATCTCGATTTTAGCTGCATCTTTCATACTTTTTGGATTTAATGACCTCGATTATTTTAAAGTTAATAAGGGATTCGAGGTTTTTAGCGCTATCTTGAAAGAGGTTAATAAGAATTATGTTTCCGAAATTGATAGTGAAGAACTTTTTGAGGCAGCTATTAATGGTATGCTTGATGAATTAGACCCTTATACTTCCTACTATCCTGAAAAAGATAAGGAAGATATTGAGTTAATTACTTTTGGTCAGTATGTTGGGTTTGGAATTAATATTAGGCATATTAATGAAAGAGTTACGGTTACTGGAATAAGCGATGACTTTATGGCTTATGAGAGTGGACTGAGGGTTGGTGATATTCTTTATATGATTGAAGATAGTCAGGTGGAGTATTTGTCAAGCGAAGAGTTGAAAAAGTTTACTCAAGGTACATCAAATTCTATTGCTAATGTTAAAGTGATTAGATTGCAAGATACAGTTGATATAAAGTTAACTAGACATAATGTAGAGGTAAGTAATATATCATATTATGGTTTATTAAATGATGGCATTGGTTATATTAAATTAGAAAGGTTTTCAAGAAATTCGGCTAATCAGTTTAGAAAGGCATATTTTGATTTGTTTCATAGTAATGATTTAAAGGGTTTGGTTATAGATTTGAGGGATAATCCTGGTGGTCTTTTGGAGGCAGCTCTTGATATTTGTGAGATGTTTGTTCCAAAGGGTTCTATTATGTTGAGTACTAAAGGTAGAACAAATATTAGGAATTATACTTATAAGTCTTATTCTGAACCGATTGATTTGGAGACCCCTCTTTGTGTTATTATAAATGAAAATAGTGCTTCTGCATCTGAGATTGTAGCGGGTTGTTTGCAAGATTATGATAGAGCAATTATTACAGGGGAGCAGAGTTTTGGTAAAGGGCTTGTGCAGACTGTAATGGAGTTACCTTATAATTCTAATTTAAAAATTACTACTGCTAAGTATTATACTCCCTCTGGTAGATGTATTCAAAAAATTGAATATAATAATATAGAGAAAGATTTGCTTGATACTGCTGTTTTTTTTACTAAAGCAGGAAGAGAAGTATTTGAAAATAAGGGTATTGCACCTGATAGTTTGATTAATGAACCTAAATATACTACTTACACAAGAAAAATTTATAATTCTAATGCTATTTTTGATTTTGCGACAGAGTATCTTTATAATAAAGAATTAGATGAGAGTTTTATTGTAGATTCAGTTTTGCTATATCAGTTTAAAGATTATTTAATTGATAAATCATTGCTTAATCAAAGTAGAGCGGCTGAGTTTATTGATGATATTTATGAGATAGCAGCAAATGAGGAAATATTGGAAGTCATTGAAAAAGAAATTGATGGGCTTTCTGATAAGATACATTTTGCGAACAGAGGATTATTTAATAAAAATTTGAGTCAGCTTTCGATGCTTTTAGAATATGAATTTAAACGTAGGTATTTTAATTCTTCACAAATGATTGATATGTTTAAAGGAAGAGATTCAGTTTTGATTAAAAGTGCGAATTTATTGAAAGAAGAAAAATACAAGAAAATTTTAAAAATTGAAGAAAAAATTGATTCTAAGCAATAATTTTTCAATAATAATATATTAGTTACGTCTGTACATTTTTGTGGGAACATCCTTATAAAAGGTTTTTAATGAGAATTACAAAACAATACACCAACAGAGAGAGTCAATCTCTTGATAAATATCTACAAGAGATTGGAAAAGTTGAACTTCTGACTGCAGATGATGAAATTGAATTGGCGATTTTAATCAAACAGGGTGGAAGAAGAGGTGTAAGAGCATTAGAAAGACTAGTAAAAGCTAATTTAAGATTCGTGGTTTCAGTTGCTAAGCAATATCAAAATCAAGGTTTGTCTCTAGGTGACTTAATTAACGAGGGTAATCTTGGGCTTATTAAAGCTGCTAAAAGGTTTGATGAAACTCGTGGTTTTAAGTTTATTTCCTATGCGGTTTGGTGGATTAGACAATCTATTCTTCAAGCTTTAGCAGAGCAATCACGTATTGTTAGATTACCTCTTAATAGAGTTGGTGCATTAAATAAAATTGGTAAAAAATTTAGTCAATTAGAGCAAGAGTTTGAAAGAGAACCAACGGCTGCAGAACTTGCAGATGAACTAGGTATGACTGTTGCTGAAATTGCTGAAACTATTAAAATTTCGGGACGTCACCTTTCGGTTGATGCTCCATTTGTTCAAGGTGAGGACAATAGATTATTGGATGTTCTGCCAAATGAACAACAACCACCACCGGATACTGAGCTTATTCAGGAATCTTTAAGATTAGAGGTTAAACAAGTGTTGACTTCATTATCTCAAAGAGAAGCGGATGTTATTAGTTTATATTTTGGATTAGATGGTAACGCCCTTACTTTAGAGGAAATCGGCGAGAAGTTTAGTCTGACTCGTGAAAGAGTAAGACAAATTAAAGAAAAAGCAATTAGAAGACTTAGACATGCGTCAAGGTCGAAATCTCTCAGAACATTCTTAGGATAAAAATAAAGAAAGTAGTTTTAAATGGATAATACTCAAGTTAAAAATATTGAAAAATCAAAACTTACTATTGAAAATAGTAATGGTAAGTTCTCTATGCCTGTAATTAACAGAAATAACCCTAATGGCTCAACTACTGTTGGTAGAAGACCGGAATGGCTTAAAGTTAAAGCTCCAGGTGGTGATAAGTTTGCTGATATTAAAAAAATGATGCGTTCAAAATCGCTTCATACTGTTTGTGAAGAAGCAAGATGTCCTAATATTGGAGAATGTTGGGGGTCTGGAACTGCAACGTTTATGATTCTTGGTGATACTTGCACTCGCTCGTGTTCTTTCTGCGCAATTAAAACTGGTAGACCTGGAACTGTAAATATTCATGAGCCACTTGATGTAGCTCGTTCGGTTCAGAAAATGGATTTGAAACATGCGGTTGTAACTTCAGTTAATCGCGATGAATTAGAGGACCAAGGTTCGGAGTTATGGGCGCAAACTATTTATAAAATTAAGGAGTTAAACCCTGATACAACTGTTGAGGTGTTGATTCCAGATTTTAAAGGTGATAGGGAATGTCTTGATAGGGTGATTAAAGCGCATCCTGATATTTTGAATCATAATATTGAAACTGTTCCAAGATTATATAAGAGGATAAGACCTCAAGCTAAGTATCAACGTTCGCTTGATTTATTAGAGTATTCTAAAGAAAAAGGAATGAGAACGAAGGCAGGTATAATGGTTGGGATTGGTGAAACTGATGATGAAATTTATACTTTAATGGAAGATTTGGTTACAATTAAATTAGATGTATTTACAATTGGACAGTATTTGCAACCAACTGTGCAACACGCTCCTGTAGATAGATTTGTGCATCCTGATACTTTTGCTAAGTATAAGGAAATTGGAGAAAAAATGGGTATTCCTTATATAGAATCGGGACCGTTGGTTCGTTCTTCTTATCATGCTGAAAGACATGTGGCAAATCCAAAATAATTTTTTGAGATAATTTTTTTTGATTGATATTGATAGTAAATCCTCCGATTCTGGAGGATTTTTTTTGAAAGTTTATTTTATTATAAATTATAATTATGAGGGGTTAGGATTAAATTCGGATGCTCGTTCGAATTCTCTCATCATTTCATGTTTCATTATTGCGATTTGAGAATTTAGATCTAGGATGTCATCGTCAATGAAATCAATAATGTCATCACCTGTTGCAAATAGTTTGGGTCTGTCGTTTGGAGTGGTCCAACTACGGAAGCCCATGAAATTAGCAAACCATTCTGCAGCAGAAACGATACGTGTAAGGGTTATGGTTTCTTTATCAACTTGCTCAGCTAATTCTTTTAGAGGTATGTGATGTAGTTCGATACAATTTATTAGTTGTTCAGGAAGGTTCCATTTTTTTGCAATCCAAGCTCCTATTTCAGAGTGATTACAACCTATGACAAGTTCTTCAGCTTTGACCATATCGAATTTGTCTGATTCAACTAAAAGTTTGATTTCTTTAAACTCATGGGAGAAGTATTGAATTATTACTAGTATTCCTATATCGTGCATAAGACCAGCAACAAATGCTTCACCAGCTTTTTTATAGTTTGTTTTTCTTGCAAGTAGTCTTGAAGTTGAGCCACAAAATAATGAATAATTCCAGAAACTATTGACATCAAAGAGATAGGCAGGCGTGCGGGAGAAAAATTTATCTACGAGCATTCCTATTACAATTTCTTTTATAGTGTTGAGTCCCATAATAATTATGGCAAGGTCAACTGTCGCAATTTTACCTATTTGCCCGTACCAAGGAGAGTTGGCAGCTCTGAGAATTTTGGTTGTCAGAGCTTGGTCTTTTTCAATAAACTCAGCGAGTTTTTTTGCTCTGATTTCAGTATTGTCTAATGCCCTAAGAATTTTGCCGAGATAGGCAGGGACTACGGGCAGGTCTGTAAGAGATTCTAATTTTCTTTGAATTTTTTGGTCAAGCATTCTCGTATTTGTATAACTTTGATTTAAGTTCTCTCAAAACTTGAGAGTGTATCTGACAAACACGACTTTCTGTAAGATTTAGTGTTTTACCAATTTCTTTAAAGGTCAGCTCTTCGTAGTAATATAATGATATAACAAGACGATGCTTATCTTTAAGATGGCTAAGCTTTTCTAGAAGAATATCAACTCTTTCTTGCTGAGCAATGTCATCGAGAATGTTTTTTGCTTCATTGTCGGGAATAGTATCCATGATGTCATACTCTTCTCCTTCGATTGTAACATTTTTGTTTTCATTAAAACTAAGACTAGCTTTAGCAGCAGCTGCTGCAGCAAGATATTTTTTATAAGTAGCAGGATCAACATCGAGTCTTCTCATCATATCTTGTGGACTAACTTCTCCATTTTGAGATTTGATTTCTTCAGAGATGTTTGAATAATCATGCGCTCTTTTTCTTGTGCTTCTTGATAGCCAATCAAGTTTTCTTAATTCATCTTGGACTATTCCTCTTATTCGGGGAATTGCATAAGTTTCAAATTTAACTCCTTTGTTAGGGTCAAACCTGTCTATAGTTTCATATAGTCCGAGCACACCAATTGCAAGAAAATCACTGTTTTCTAGTATTGTGTGATTGGGTAATGTCATTTTATGTAACACATACCTAACTAGCCAAATGTAGTTTATAATTAACTCATTTTTTGCCTGCGAACTTCTGACATTCCAATATGAATCCCAAAGTTCATCAACTTTATTTTCGATTACTGCTTCCATAATTGCAACTTACCAATAGTTATACATCTTGTATTAAGTAAAAAATCCTTATTTTTCAAATCTGTTGAAAAGTGTTAGTTTTCTTCTTCTTTTTCTGAACCAAATATTACTTCGTTCATAAAGTCATCTTCTGAGAAGAATGAATCTGGTTCTTCTTTAACTTCTTCTTTTATAGTGGATTGATGAAGTTCTATCTCTTCGTCTTCATTGTAAGAACTGCCACTATCATCATTTAATGCATCAAGATTTTTTTCTGGAATATCAAAGCTATTTTCCAAATCTCGTCCATCAAGTAAGATAGGTTCTCTATCAGAATCGTCTCCCGACTCACTTTCTATGTCATCGATTTTTCCTTCTAAGAGTTTTTCTAACTCTTCCTCTTCGCGTTTTAATCTTTCTTCTTCTTCTTCTTTTTCGCGTTTCTTTTCAGCTTTCATTTCCTGGATCCTCTCTTCCGAGATTTTCCAATATCTAATTACCATTACGATACCGACAACAAAATAAAGCACAATAAAAATCAAAGAGCAAATATAAATCGCAGATACCATATCAAAACCATTTCCGAAGTAAATGATTAAAAATGCTACCAAAGTGAAGAATAAACTTAATTGAAAAAGAGTCTTAAAAGGAAAAGATATAAGATTTCTGATACGTATTTTTTCTTTTCTTTCTAATGACTTAATTTTATTTTCACGCTTTTTCCGTCTTTTTTCTTTTTCTTTTGCACGAATTTTAATTTCTTTTTCTTCTTTTTTAAGACGTTCTAAACGTTTTTTCTCAATTTTTTCTTCTTCTTTCTCAATTTTTTCTTCTTCTGGAGAGAGTTTTGTTTTTTTTTCTTTATTTTTTGCCATAATATTACTTTATTGCTTGTCCGATTTTTCTTAGAATTTTGTCTGATATTTTGTCAAATGAAGCTATTAAATCGCTGTCAGTAATTATATTTGAATATAACTCTTGCTTTAAAATTGATTGTCTAACTTCTCTGTCGTAGGGTATAAACCCTAATTGCTCTAGTTCTAAATTTAAAAATTTATCTGTTACCATGTTTAATTTTTTAGAGATATCTTCTGCATCATCAATATCTATAACGTTATTTATTAAGATGGACATGTATTCACTGCTTATGTAAGGTAACAGAATTTTTAAAAGTCCATATCCGTCTAGTAAAGAGGTTGGTTCGTCTGTTACTACAAGAACAATTAAGTCTGCTATGTTACAACATTGTAAGACATCCTCACTGTTGAAAGCGGGTGTGTCAATTATTATAATATCATAACTTGTGTTCAAAAGTAGTTTTTTGAAAACATTTAAAATTAAATCTGAATTAGAACTTGGTAATTCTTCAAAACTTTGTTTGTCTGCTAATAAATCAAGATTTTCATTTATTTGATAAATGGCAGAAAGTAAATTAAATTTTCCTTGATAAACATCAGTGATTCGAATTGGTGGTTCTACACCTTGAAGGATATGTTGATTTGGGAAATTAGTATCAGCATCCCAGATAAGTACTTTCAAACCTTTTTTTGAAAGTATATTAGCTAGATTTGCTGTTATAAAACTTTTCCCAACCCCTCCTTTACCACTACATATAGTGATAATGTAAGGATTTTCTATGTACTCCTTCTCCATAATGTTTTTCTTTTATGTTTTTCTTTTACGAACTTTTATTTTATTTCTAAAAGTCCTCTTTAAACAATAAGTTATAAGAAATTTTATTTTTAGGGTTTTGTATCGCAAATTGCCCAAGTTTATTTTTTGAGATTGGGGCAATATCATCAGGAACACTCTGACCATAAGTCAGAAATGATAGTGGTATTTTATATTCCATGATGATTGATAATACTTCACCTATTGATTCTGCTTCATCAACTTTAGATAATATCAAATCAGTAATTCCGAGAGGTATAAATTTTTCAATTATATCCCTCATAGTTTTTTGATTCGTAGCGGAATTTTGTACTAGAATTACTCTGTTTGATTTTGCGGCTTTAACAAAATCCATTACTTCAAATAAATCTTTTTGATTTTTTTGATTAAGTCCGCTTGTGTCTAAAAATATAATATCGAATTCTTCATTGTCTGTTACAATTTTTTTAATTTCTTTTGGTGAATCTACTTTTTTAAAAGGTATTGAAGAAATAGCTGCATAGGTTTCAAGTTGGTCTGCACCTCCAATTTTTTTGGTATCAGAAGAAATTATCATTACTTTCTTTGACCAAATCAATTTACTAATTATTGCTAGTTTTATTAGAGTGAGAGTTTTTCCTGAACCGGTAACACCTACAAAAGAGATTACTTGTTTTTCTTTGTTTCTAATAGTAGAGTTTATCTTAATTTCACTTAAGAATATGTTTCTGATTGCATTTAAAGCGTCATCAATACTCATATTAGGGTCTGATGAACTTACATCTGATATTAGTTTTAAGGATTGCTTTTCGCTTAGTCCTGAATCTATTAATACTTTGTAAACTTTAGAAAAGTTTTCATTTAAAGAACTTGAAAATTTATATTTTAAAATTTCTTTTAAATCATTAATTTCAGATTTAATTTTTAAGACTTCACCGTATATATCTTGGTCTTGATAATTTTTGACTCTATTTTCTTCTGGTTTTGGTTGTCCAGTCATTTTCAATAAATTGTCAAGTCCAGAGAGTTTTTCTTTTACAGGTCTTTTTGCCTGCTGTTTTTGGATTTCTTTTTCGTCAATTGCTGCTACAATTTCAACAACAGGATTACCGTCTTTATCTTGCACAGTTCTTGTAGACAAGATTATTGCATCTTCTCCCAATTCTTGCAGGATTTTCTTTTTTCCGTCATTAAAACTTTTTTCTGTATATTTTTTAATTTTCATTTTTGACAAATAATTTTTGAAATCTTTTAAAATTATGAAATTTTTGTGCCAAATGAAAATTATTTCTTTAAAAAGGCAGTATATGTTAAAATTAAAGTTTATTATAAAGGTGTCGATATTTTATATAGCAAAAGCTAATACAATAATTAGATTAATAGTTAGAATATTTTATTGATTTATAAATCCAATCAAGTTTAGTAAACTTTTTTTACCTTAATCAATAATATTTTTTGTGGTCAATATTATACACTTCGTTTTTTTTAACCAATAGATTATGTTTTTATTATAGGTTTTTATTATTTTACTATTCCAATTTCTGTTTTATAAATCCGTCATTATGTAAATGAAACATATTGGTATTGACTTTGGAGCTAAAAAAGCTGGAACTACAGCTATTTGTTTTAATGATAATAATAAATTAGAAGTTATAATTTCCGAAAAGAATCAAGATGCTGATAAGTTTATCTCGAGTTTTATAGATTCATATAACCCTAGTCACGTTTTTATTGATGCTCCCCTTTCACTGCCAGCAGCATTTTATGGTAGAGGAGATAATTTTTTTTATAGAGAATGTGATGTTATTACAAAAGCAATGTCTCCTATGTTTTTAGGGGGACTTACTGCAAGAGCTATTTCATTAAAAAATCAATTTAAAGATATAATGTTTATAGAAACTTATCCAAAAATACTTGCTAATTTTGTGGATATTTGTGAATATAAGAAAAATAGAGTTATTTTTGTAAATAAGATTGAAACAAAATTTGATATCAAAGTTGGAGAATTAGAGAATTGGCATCAAATTGATTCGGTTTTGGCTTTTTGTTCTGGGCTCAGGTTTATTGAGGGAGAACAAGAAGTTTATGGTAATGAAGAAGAAGGATTAATTATTGTATAATTATGATAAGTAAAAATTTAGAAGTAGTAAATAAAAATGGTCTTCATACTAGACCAGCGGCAAATGTAGTTAAACTGACCTCAAAGTTTAAATCTGAAGTGTATCTTGTTAAAGATGGAATGAAAGTTAACGGTAAGAGTATTATTGGAGTTATGACTTTAGCCGCAGAGTTTGGAAGTTTTATAAAGGTGATAATTGATGGAGATGACGAATTGGATGCAATGAATAAATTAGAGGAACTTTTTAGTAATGGATTTGGCGAATTATAATTTGAATGAAAAATTGATTAATGATAGCTTTGTAAATTTAGAGCTTAAAGGTAATGGCTCTTCTGGAACTATTGCTATGGGTTACATTAATTTTTTATTTGAAACTAAAAAAGTAAATAAGAGAAGGATAAGTCAAGAAAAAGTTGATGAAGAAATTATTAAATTTAATGATGTAAAAATTCAACTTGAAGATGAGTTCCAACAGATTAGTAAGACTCTTAATTATGATTACGATAAGATAGCTGAAATATATCAGGTTAATTTAATGCTTTTAAATGATCCTGTTATTATTGATGAAATTACTGAAAAGATTAAATCACTTTATTCTTCAGATTACTCGGTTGAGTTTGTATTTAATAAATTTATAAAGCAGTTAAAATCAAGTAATGATTTGCTTTTAAAAGAAAGGGCTGAGTCTATTGATGAAATTAAAAATTTGCTTATAAACAAGTTGACTGAATCAAAGAAGGTTGATATTAAAGAAAATGATTTGGTTGTTACTAAGAATATTGACACAAGAAGCATTTATTATTTAAAAGAATCTAAGGCAGCAGGATTTGTTTGTGAAGATGGTGGGCTTACAAGCCACGCTGCAATTGTAGCTCGGGCTTTTAATATTACTTCAATTATTAATGTTAAAAATCTTATTAGATGTTGTAAAAAAGGTGAGTTTGCAATAATAGATTCTATTGATAATAAGTTTATAATTAATCCGAGCAATGATTTAATTAATTTTTATGAAGTTAAAATTGAAGAAATAGAAAAGAATAATATTAAACTTTCTAAAATATTAGGTAATGAGTCGAAAACTATTGACAATAAAAGTGTTAAAATTAAATCTAATTTAGATAATTTAATTGAATTAAATGAATATAATTTGATTAATTCAGATGGTATTGGTCTTGTTAGAACTGAAATTTTATTGAATACGAAAGAAATATTTAGCGAAAAGATTCAAATTGAAAAATATTTAGAAATTGCCAAGAAGGTTTATCCTAAGGAGATTACATTTAGAATATTTGATATTGGTAGCGATAAATATCCAGATGGTTTTAGCTTTAAGGAAGAAAATCCCGCTTTGGGAGTTAGAGGAATAAGGTTTTTGCTGAAAAATATTACAATATTTAAAACCCAAATTTCAGCTTTGTTAAAATCTTCTGAGCTAAAAAATATTAAGATTTTAATTCCTATGATTACAAATATTAATGATGTTCTTTTAACTTTGCAAGCAATTGAAGAGGTTAAAGATAATCTTATAGAAAATAAAATAAGTTTTGATAAGGATATAAAGATTGGGTTTATGATAGAAACTTTATCGGCTGCTTTTTTGGCAAGTAAGATTTCAAAATATGCAGACTTTATAAGTATAGGAACTAATGATTTAAGTCAGTATCTTTTTGCAGCGGATAGAACAAATAATGATTGCATTGAGTATTTGGATAATAACTCACCTATTTTATTTGGGGTTATTAATGATATTGTAAGTAAATGCAAGATGAATAACAAGGAAGTAAGTATATGTGGGGAGATAGCTTATGATTTAAAATATACTCAATTATTAATAGGTACTGGGGTTGATGAACTTTCGTTGAGCTATTCTAATATTCCACTTATAAAGAATGAATTAATAAATTCAAATTATGAAGATTGTAGATCAAAATTAAAGGAATTTATTGAAAAAGAAAATTAATTTTTTTCCTAATATTGAAAAGTATCAATTTAGTAAATTGTTTTACTCATTAAAGATATTTTCTATTTTTATTACTGGAATTGTGTTTTTTATGTATTTAATATTTTCATTATTATTACATTTTAAAACATTTAATCCTGAATTAAAAACGTTTTATACTGTTTTAATTCCTGATTTATTGATAATTATTTTCTCTATAGTTGCTTTATATAAAGAACTTATTGGTTCTATCTTAGTGATTTTTATTTTATTTATAAAAATAATATTTGATGAATATAGTTTTAATATTTTTATAGATTTGTTATTAATTAATTCGGTAATTAATTTATATTTGTTTTGGGGGACTGTGCGTGATAGAAATTAAAAATTTATATAAATCATTTGGTAATTTAAAAATATTAAATGGAATTAATTTAAAGATAAATGATAATAAAATTACTTGTATTATTGGCAAAAGTGGCAGTGGTAAATCTGTTTTATTGAAGCATATTGTAGGGCTTTTATACTCTGATATGGGCGATATTTATATTGATGATAAATTACTTAATTCTTTATCTAAGGATGAGGTTTTTAATTTGAGAAAATCATTTGGTTATGTTTTTCAGTCTGCCGCACTATTTGATTCATATAATATTTATGAGAATATAGTTGTTGGTCTTTACGAACATGGAGAAAGAGACAAACAGAAATTAGAAAATGAGGCAATACGAGTTTTGTCTGCAGTTGGACTTCTTCCTAATTTACCAGTAGAGAGCGAAAAGTTCCAAAAAGAGTGGGAAATTTTAAAATATAAGAAACCTGCAAATTTATCTGGTGGTATGAGAAAAAGAGTTGGTGTTGCAAGGGCTTTAGTTGGTAATCCTTCGTATATTTTTTATGATGAACCTACAACTGGTTTAGACCCTATTACATCAGAGCAAATAGATGATTTGATTGCTGAAATATCAAAGAAATTAAAAATTACATCAATTGTAATAACACACGATATGTTTAGTGTATATAGAATTGCAGATAATGTAGCGATGATTAATGACGGTATTATTGAATTTGAAGGTACGGCTGATGAACTTAGAAATTCAGATAATCCTGTGGTTAAAGAGTTTATTGAGAGGTTTGAATAGTGTTTATGTTTTTATTACTATGAATTAATTAATTTAAAAATATATGAAATTATAAAGGGGAAAAGTGTTACTTTTCCCCTATTATTTTATAATTTTGAATTTTATATAAATTCAACTATTTTTTAAATCTATTAGCAAATATATTAGCAGCTTTAAATGCAGCTGATACAACTTTACTGGTAGTGTTAACTGGTTCTGCTACTTTATTGTAAAAATTTCTTGCAAGCATTTCAAAAGGTATAATAACAGAATCAATTTTATCAATTTTATTGTTAATATTATCTAATGTAATTTTTGCACTGTCCATTGTGTCATCTGAATGTTGTAGAGATTCAATGGATTTGCTTTTTAAATCTTTTAAGTCATCAAGAGCTTCTTCAATTTTTGGCTTTAGTTCATTGAAGTTATTTAAAGTTAAAAGACTAGCGTCTTTTAGTTCTTTCAATTCTTTTTGTGCGTTATTAGATGTGTTTTTAAAATCATCTAAAAATGCGTTTAGTTTTGAAAGAGACTTTATAGCCATAAAGGAAAGTGAGACAAATGATGCTAAAGCAACAAAACTAGTGATATAAATTAAACCTTGCATTTTATTTACAACCTTATGAATTTAATTCTTGTTTAAAAACTTCAGCACTTTCTGATACGGCATTTTTAACTTTGTTAATTTTGTCGTTCATGTAATCTTTGCTGACTCCAGCTTTAGATTTTGCTTCATTGAAAACCCTTTCAGCGCTTTCTAAAATTTCATCTGCTTGAGATTTAGCTGATGAAACAATTTTTTCGGCTCTAATTCTTCCTTCATTTACAGTTGAACGCACAGAATCTGAGATTTCAACTTCTTTTTCAACAAAATATTTTTGTGCTTTTCCGTAAGCATCGTTACTTTTTATTGCGATGTCTTTACGAAGTTCGTCACCTGATTTTGGCGCTAAGAGTAAAGCAGTAATTGCTCCAACAGTTCCTCCGATTAATGCACCAAAAACAAAGCCTTTTGTATATTTATCACTCATATTTTTTCCTCTTAAATTATTATTTACCAATTTTCATCTAAATATATTTTTTTATTATTAGCTAATAAAATCATTTCGCATATTTCTCTTACCGCCCCATGACCTCCTATACTTTCGCATATATAATCTACGTTATTTTTGATTAAATGATACGAATCAGCAGGACAAGCTGAAAATCCACATAGTTTCATAGCATGTAAGTCATTGACATCATCACCTATATAAGCAATTTCGGATAAGTCTAATTCTAATCTGGTTGCTATGAGGCCGAGATCTTCAGTTTTGTTTCTAGAACCTTGAATGACTATATCAATTTTCAATTTCTCGGCTCTTTTATCATTTATTGGAGTAGTCTCTGAAGTAAGAAATGCAATCAAAAACCCTGCCTTTTTTAGAAGAGTAATGCCCATACCGTCTTTTACATTAAATCTTTTAAAGACCTCTCCCCTCATATCATAATACATACTTCCATCTGTCATTGTACCATCAATATCTAAGATCAATGCTTTAATTTTAGATAATTTTGCTTTTAATTCTAAATTCATGTGATTTATTTTGTAATTTTGTTTTTTAAAAATATAAAATTAATGAAATAACTTTAATTAACAAACATTAATTAACAACATATAAATGACAATGCATAATAAGTACCTAAATATAAAGATTGAATTTCCAAGTGAGTTGAATGAAATTTTACTCGCAAATCTGTCTTATCTTCCTTTTTTAGGATTGATTGATAATGAAGATAGTTTTATTATTTCTTTTAATATTAATGATTGGGACGAAGAAATCCAAAAAACATTGCAAAATACTTTAAAAGATATTAATCAGGAGCTAACTTTTAGTGTAATTGAAGAAATTGACGAAAAAAATTGGAATGAAGAGTGGGAAAAGGAAGTGCCAGCAATACACATTGGAGATAGAATTGGAATAGCTCCTTCATGGAAAATGTCTGAATTGACGGAAGATATTAAAATTGAAATAAATCCTAAGATGTCTTTTGGAACTGGAAATCACGCAACAACTCGTCTTTGTTGCAGACTTCTTGACAAGATGGATGTTAAAAATCAATTTTGGATTGATGCTGGAACTGGAACTGGAATTTTAGCTATTCTTGCTATAAAATTGGGTGCGGAAAAAGTTTTTGCTTTTGATAATAATGAATGGTCTTTTCATAATGCTAAAGAAAATATAGAAGTTAATTTGGTTTCAAACCAGATTGAATTAGAGCTTTATGATTTGGATGAGAATGAATTGCCAAAATCAGAGGGAATAACTGCAAATATACTTGCTCACGTTATAATTGCTAATATTGGTAAGTTTTATATTTCATTGAAAGATAGTAAAGGATATTTTATAGCGTCTGGTATATTATCTGAGCAGGAGCATGATGTTTTAGATGCTGCTAAAGGTATTGGATTTGAACATATAGAAACTATTTATGAAGATGAATGGTGTGGGATATTATTTAATGTGAAGTAATAATTTTAAGTAATAATGATTTTATAATATTTCATTTTTATTTAATTTTTTCTTTTGTTCTCTTATATTTTTAAAAAATTCTTTTAGCAAAGTAGCAGACTCGTTTTGTTTTAAGCCCCAATTTATTTTACATTGGTGATTAAGTTTTGGATTGTTTAAAACATTAAAAATGCTTTCAGCTGCTCCACTTTTTGGATCTTTAGTGGCGATGTAAACTGTTTTTATTTTAGATAAAATTATAGCTCCTGCACACATTGGACATGGCTCTAATGTTACATATAACTCGCATTCTGGGAGATATTTAGCGTTTAGTTTTTTCATAGATTTTTCTAAACAAATCATTTCTGCGTGCTTTGTTACGATGTTTTTTTTTTGAATTTGGTTATGTGCTTTAGCAATTACAATACCGTCTAAAACTATAACGCATCCAACGGGAACTTCGTTTTTGTTAAAAGATTTTTTTGCTTCTTTTAAAGCAATTTCCATTATTTTTATTTGTTTTTCGTCTATCATTTTGTAAAATTATAGAATTTTATTTGTTTAAAAAAATTAGAAAGGAAATCGATGTCAAAAAGTACTAAAATAGCTTTTGTTTCTGACGATGCAAAGCACATATTAGGTAGTTTTGGTTCATCCAAATATTTTTCGGTTTACACGATTGAAAATGGAGAAATTGTGAACTCTGAAATTAGGGAGGTTTATAAGGATATTTTAGAACAGGAAATGCCTTCTTTAGTTTCTAAAAATAATGGTATGGGCGTAGGAAAGATTTCGATTAATGTGGTTGATAAGTCGAAAGAAAAACATAGGAAAATAGCAAGTTCTGTTTCAGATTGTGAGTATGTAGTTGCAAGACGTATGTGTGCCAATGCTTTAGATAGTGTAGATCAGATGAAATTGAAAGCTATTATTACTAAGAATAAAGACTTTGAGTTAACGGTTAATGAGATTCTTGAAGGTAGCGTGCAAAATTACAGAGATGAGATTGTATAAAAAAAGTTTAATTTATACTTTCTAAATTAATTATTTTTCAAATATTACCGATACCTTCAGTGAATAAGTTTATGCTGAGGGTATTTTTTATTTTAAAATGCAAAAAATAATTTTAATTTTATTGATTTTCTATGGTATTACTTTCTCAAAACATTCTGGATTTATTGATAATACAGGACTTTGGGATAGTAGGGTGCTTTATGTATCTTTTGATGTAAATGAAACTATTTGGATTACTAAAAATGGATTTATTGTTCAGAATAGTAATAAAAATATTATAAATGAATCAGTTTTAAAAAATAATTATAAAGTTCAAATTGATGATTATGTAATTGAATACCATTTTTTAGATTGTAAATTTAATGATGTGAAGCATATTGGATTTGAAGACTCCAAATTTAATTTCATAAAAACAAATGATGAAAGTAAGTGGCTAACTAATTGTAATCCAACAAGTGAGTTAATGTTTAATTATGTAAAAGATAATAGTAAGGTTCGTTATTATTTTGAAAATGGCAGATTTAGATATGATATTATTGAAGATAATAATATCGAAATTGCTATAAACGGTGCTGATAAATTAGAAAGTTTGAATAATGAATTAGTTATCTCATCAGGTGAAAAAGTAATATATCAAAAGGATTTGAAAGGTATTTATGAAAATGAAATTATAGATGTTTCATTAAATATTAATGATAACATAATTAGTTTTTCAAGTCCTGCAGACTATTTTTCTGGTTTAATTATTGACCCTTTGATTTATGGAACGTATCTTGGTGGATTAGGTTATGACTCTGGCGAGGATGTTAAAATTGATAATGATGGTAATATACTAATTGCTGGCGAGACAACTTCTCTTAATTTTCCTGCAACAGTTGGGTCTTTTAGTAGGTTGCTAAATTCCAATGATACTATTTTACGACCTGATGTATTTGTAACTAAATTAGATCAAAATAATAACCATATTTTCACTACTTATATTGGTAGTTCAGTATCTGATTATGGAAGAGGTGTTTCTTATGATTCATTAAATCATATTTATATTACTGGTTATTCTCAGTTTACTCAAGATTTTCCTATTGTTGGAGATACTTATAATCAAACACATAATGGCGCTTTTGATGGGTTTGTGATAAAGCTTAAGCAGACAGGAGACGAGATATTATTGTCATCTTTTATTGGAAGTATTAGAGATGATTTTCCTTTAAGTATTGAGACGTTTGAAAATGGAAGATGCGTTATAACTGGCTATACAACTGAGTCTCCAGACTCTGCAAGATTTCCAGTTACTTCTGGTGTTTTCAATGGGGTTTATCATGGTAATATTGATGGTTTTGTTACTATTTTTAATAATAATTTTGAGACATTAGTTTGGTCTGGAATTATAGGTGGATTAAAAGATGATTTCCCTCAAGAAGTAAAAGTCGATAGTGAAGAAAATATATATATATGTGGTCTGACTAGGTCACCAAATTATCCAACAAGTCCAAACACAATAAAAAGAACATACACTGATAATGAAAATAGTAAGACTAATAGTGACGGATTTGTTTCCAAAATATCAGCTGATGGACAATATGTTTTGTTTTCAACTTTAATAGGCGGAAATGACGCTGATATTGCTTATTCATTAGCTGTAGATTCTAGAAAAAATGTTTATGTAGGTGGCTCAACTGGTTCAGAAGATTTTCATTTGAGTGATAATGCTTTTTCTAAAGTTTTAAATAGGGGCAAAAATGGCTCTAATGTTGTAGATGCTTTTGTTATGAAAATTGATTCTCTTGCTGAAAATATTATTTACTCAAGTTATTTAGGCGGTGAATCTAATGACCGTTGTTATGGGGTTGATATAGATAGGTTTGGGGCTTTATATGGAACGGGTTTAACTAATTCAGTTGATTTACCTACAAGTTTTTTAACTTATGATGATGAGTTCAATGATTCGCTTGTTTTTTCTGATATGATGATGTTCAAAGTCTCTCAAAATGGTGATAGTTTGTCATATTCGAGTTATTTTGGAGGAGAAAGGTCTGATTTAGGAAAAGCAATAAAAGTCAAATATGAGAATACTGTAGTAATTACTGGTAATACTTCTTCAACATTTATACCAACAACAGAAGATGGAGTGCAATACCAATATCAAGATTCGCTTAAATCTGATGCGTTTGCAATTGAAATGTTTTTTGAAGATTTTACTAATTCCGATTATATTATTTGTAGAGGTTATTCAATAGAAATTGATTCTGATATTTCATCAACAACTACTCAATTACAATTTAGATGGTCTCCAGCAGAAAGTTTGGACGACCCAACAAAGGAGTTTCCGATTGCCTCACCGCAAAGAACTACTCAATATCAATGTGTAGTTACTGATGAGCAGAATGAAAAATATGTTGCTTTGATTTTAGTTAGTGTAATTCCTGGAATAACTTCGGAAATAAATGGAGAACAATTCTGTGATAATGGAGTTGAGTATATTTATAGTACTCCAAATAATCCTGGTTCAACTTTTAAATGGCTTGCAATAAATGGTAATATAATTTCAGATGATACTCTTAGTTCGGTAAAGGTTATATGGAATGATGCTGCTAACGGAGTTTTAAGAATAATCGAAAATAGTCAGTATGGCTGCGGAGATACTGTTTGGAGGGAGATTGACTATCGCTCCTCATATCAATTGGATATTGTTCCTTTTGGGAATTATATTTTGTGTGAGGGAGATACTGTAGTTTTTGATGGGGGGGCTCAGTATTCTGATTATCAATGGAATAGCGGAAGCCGAACAAGGTATGATACGGTTTATAGTGCTGGAGTTCATTTTTTTACTGCAACTGATGAAAATGGTGATCCTTTCTCTTCTTCTCAGGCAACTGTAACTACCAAACCTAAACCTAATGTACCAAATATAATTTATTACTCTGCTAGTAAAGAGTTTTTATGCTTGAGCGCTGGTTCTGGATACCAATGGTATTATTATAATGAAAAAATAGAAGGTGCTAGAAACAGAAGATTTATCCCAACAAGAGATGGCTGCTATAGAGTTGAAATCACTAGTTCAAACGGATGTACTAATTTTAGTGAAGTTTCGTGTGTTACGGTATCATCGTCTGTTGATAAAGATAGGATATTTTCGGTATATCCGAATCCTTTTAACGATTTAATTACTGTTATTTCTGAGCATCTTATAAATAGAATAGAAATCTATGACTTACTTGGAAATCAAGTTTTAAATATTGAGCCATATAATTTTGAAGAAAATATAGATTTATCAAAATTATCGAATGGTGTTTATGTAATAAAAATAAATGATGAATTTCATAAGATTATAAAGTATTAATTTTCTTATTCAATAATATAACACAGAAAAGATTTCTACTGATATTGAGTTTCTACGAAGTTTCTTAATGTTAATATTTTGAATTGTATTTTTAAATAATTATAACAATTTTTTAAAAATTATTCCTATTTTGACAATCTGATATTAAAATATTATAAATGAAAATCACCTTAATTTCGTTAATATACACTATGACACATTTAAAATTGCATACTTCTACGCATATTGATATTTACTCGGCTCTGACTGATGTTGAGTTAGAACTACCCGTTATTCCGCAGGGGATTAGTGCGGGATTTCCGTCTCCTGCGCTGGACTTCGACGACCTGAAAATCGATTTAAATAAACATTTAATTCAACACCCTATGGCTACTTACTTTGGTAGAGTTAAGGGTGATTCGATGCAGGGCGTGGGAATTGACGACGGCGATTTAATAGTTATTGATAAAAGCATTGAAGCTACTGACGGCAAAATTGCAGTCTGCTATATCGATGGAGAATATACACTTAAACAGATAAAACTTACTAATAATGAATGTTGGTTAATGCCTGCAAACGAAAAATATAAACCAATTAAGATTACTCCCGAAAATGATTTCTTAATTTGGGGAATCGTAAAACACGTAATTAAATCATTTTAAATGTACGCACTTGTTGATTGTAATAATTTTTATGCTTCTTGTGAGCGTGCCTTCCGTCCAGACTTGAACGGAAAGCCAATCGTTGTGCTTTCTAATAATGATGGCTGTGTTATTGCAAGGAGCAATGAAGCAAAAGATTTAGGAATACCAATGGGGGCGCCCGCTTTTAAGAATGAAGAGTTGTTCAAGAAAAATAATGTGCAAGTATTCTCGGCAAACTTCCCACTTTACGGGGATATGAGCCATAGAGTGATGACTATTCTCTCGGAATACACTCCAGAGATTGAAATTTACTCAATTGATGAAGCATTCTTATTTTTGAAAGGGTTAGAAAGGTTAGACTTCAATAAATATTTCCAAGAAGTAAGAAAAAGAGTTCTTAAATGGACTGGTATTCCTATAAGTATTGGTATAGCAAATACTAAAGCTCTTTCAAAGGTTGCTAATCGAATCGCAAAGAAATTCCCCGATAGAACTAAAGGCGTTTACATTATAGATGATGAGGTAAAAAGAGAAAAAGCTCTCAAGTGGCTTTCAATTGAAGATGTTTGGGGAGTTGGAAGAAGACACGCAAAGCGACTTAAAGCAATAAATATCAAGACTGCTTTCGATTTCACTCAACTGTCCGATACTTATGTCAAAAAATATATGACGGTTGTTGGCTTGCGATTGAAAAGAGACTTACTCGGTTTCCCTACTATCCAAATGGAAGAAGAAAAAATTAAACAAAACATAGCAACTACTCGCTCTTTTGAAAAAGATTACACAGAACTCGAGGACCTCAAAGAAAGAGTTTCATCGTTTGCTATTGTGTGTGCCGAAAAACTCCGCAGACAGAACTCCTGTTGCAAAGCAATTATGGTGTTTATTCACTCGAACCGCTTCAAAACCGACGACCCACAATATGCAAAAAACATCGTAATCCATTTACCTTTTCCTACAAATTCAAGTATTGAAATAAGTAAGTTTGCAAATCAAGCACTTGACAAAATCTTTAAATACGGCTACAAATATAAGAAAGCCGGCGTTATTGTTTTAGATTTAGTCCCTAATAACCCAAGACAAATTGCACTTTTTGATAACAGCAACCCCAAGCACGTCCCGCTAATGAAAGCAATGGACGACTTGAATGCTAAATATGGAAAACACAGCATTAAACTCGCTTCCCAAGACCCCAAACGTCTTTGGAAAATGCGACAAGAGAAGCTTTCTCCTCGCTATACAACTGATTTGAATGATATAATTGTTATAAATGTTTAGGTATAGATATGTGCTTCTTCTTCCAACAATCTAAAGATGCGACAACTCTTCAAAAGAGGTTTAAAGCAAAATATAGCAAAGACAATATTGCTCCGGTTGGCAGTTTCAATGGTTTTACTTTCCCCAAAACTCCGGTCATCGCTAACAAAAATCCCGAAGAAATCGACTTTTTCAACTGGGGACTTATTCCTCACTGGGCAAATGACAAGGAAATACGTAAATTTACTCTAAATGCTAGAATAGAAACAATCTCGCAAAAGCCATCGTTCCGCACTTACACAAAAAACAGATGCTTAATTATTGCCGATTGCTTCTTTGAGTGGCAGTGGCTCGACCCCAAAGGCAAGCAAAAACAAAAATATGAATTACTAATCGGCGAAAGAGAACCCTTCGCTTTTGGTGGACTTTGGAGCAGTTGGACAAATCCAGAAACAGGTGAAATCTTCAATACTTACACAATCCTAACAACTGAAGCAAACCGATTTATGGCTAAAATACACAACTCAAAAAAGAGAATGCCCGTCATCGTAAGCAACGAACAAGAATGGCTTATTGGAGAGGAACTTGTCTTAAGGAATGACGAAATCAGAGCCGTTGCTGTGTGAGTAAAATTAATTTATAAATTAGTCGAATTTTCTATTTTAATAATATTTTTTGTTAAGCCACCATGTAAAATTTTATTATAAAAAAAGTCCTCCATAGTGGAGGACTTAAATTCAATAATATCTAATATTTAATTTTTTTTAAAGACTTGGAGGATTTGATATTATTCTGCAGATTCAGCAGGAGCTGCTTCTTCAGCAGGAGCATCTTTAGCCGCTTGTTCAGCTTTAATTTTATCTTCTTTACGTTTTTTTCTAAGTGCAGCTCTTCTGTCGTATCTAGCTTTTGCAATTTGTTTATGCTTATCAACTGATTCTTGGATTTCTTCTTCAGTTTTGCCTTTGAATTGTAAAGCTCTTTTTAGAAGGATGCCTTCGTAAGAAAGTAAGTGTTGAACTCTGTCAGTTGGTTGAGCACCGTTATTTAACCAATAGATAGCTCTATCGTCCAAGAAAGAAACTTGACTTGGTTTGTGGTTGGGGTCGTAGAAACCAACTTTCTCGATATATCCACCATCTCTTTTTCTTCTTACATCAACTGCAACGATGTCATAAACAGGGTTATGGATTCTACCCTTTCTTCTTAATCTTAATTTTACCATTTTATTAAAATACCTTTAAAGTTTAAAAAATTTATTTTCAATTAAAATCCCATACCTTTGGGAAGACCAAGACCTCTCATAAATCTTGATTTTTTACCGGAGTTCATTCCTTTCATCATTTTTTTCATATCTTCGAATTGTTTTAATAATCGATTGACATCTTGAATTTGAGTACCGGAACCAATTGCTATTCTACGTCTTCTAGAGCCATTAATTATTTTAGGGTTTTCTCTTTCGGCTTTAGTCATTGATGTAATAATAGCTTCAACTTTAGAGAATGCTTTGTCATCTAAATTTACATTTTTAAGTTGCTTATCCATACCTGGAATCATTCCAATTAATTCTTTTAGCGACCCCATTTTTTTAATGGTATTAAGTTGGTCTAGAAAATCATCAAAAGTGAATTGGTTTTTCTTTATTTTTTCTTCTAATTTTGTTGCTTCTTCTTTGTCGATTTGTGCTTCGGCTTTTTCAACAAGAGTTAGAATATCACCCATACCTAAGATTCTAGATGCAATTCTTTCGGGGTGGAAAGGTTCAAGATTTTCAGGTTTTTCTCCGGTACCAACAAATTTGATTGGCTTACCGATTACTGAAAGTACTGATAAGGCAGCACCACCACGAGTATCACCATCTAATTTAGTAAGAACAACACCTGTTAGTTCTAATTTTTCGTGGAATGCTTTGGCTGTTGTAACTGCGTCTTGACCAATCATTGCATCACATACAAAAAGAGTTTCGGTTGGTTTTACTGCGTCACTGATGTTTTTAGCTTCTTGCATCATTACTTCGTCAACTGTAGTTCTCCCTGCTGTATCGATGATTACAATATCTCTTCCAAACTTTTTAGCGTATGATATTGCATTTTTTGAAATTTCAACTGGGTCTTTGTTATCTTCTTCTGAATAAACTGGTACTCCAACAGTTTTGGCGATTTGTTTTAACTGCTCGATTGCTGCTGGACGATAAACATCACATGCTACAACGATTGGCTGTCTACCTTTTTTTCTGAGGTTTCTAGCTAATTTACCACAGAAAGTAGTTTTACCAGAACCTTGCAGACCAGCAACAAGGATAACAGTTGGTGGGTTGGGAGAAAAGACTAGATCGCTCTTTTTATTACCCATTAACTCAACAAGCTCATCATTAACTACTTTTACGATTACTTGATGAGGTTGAAGGTTACCTTTTACATCAGTTCCAATAGCTTTAGTTTTAACATTTTCTATAAAGCTTTTAACTACATTTAGGTTAACGTCTGCCTCTAAAAGAGCTTTACGTATTTCTTGTAGGGCTTCTGTTATGTTTTCTTCTGATATTTTATTTTGCCCTTTAAATTTCTTAAGGGCGAGTTCTAATTTTTCTTGTAAATTTTCAAACATATTTTTAAAATGTGATTTTGAAAGATTACAAACTTAAATAATGTTTTTTTAAAAACCAAAATAAAAATTATTAACTTTAATTATTTTATAAATTTATATAAGAAAAAGTGTGTCTAATAAATTAAAATAAAAAAGGGCTTTCGTATTGAAAGCCCTTTTGGTTTATTACTTATATTTTAACACTCATATTTTTATTGCGGTGCTAAGTTATTTTTTAAAAGATTCTGGATACCTCACTAAAGTTTTTAGTGAGTTTTGATTTAGGTACTTTTTAGCAGCATTTTGAATATCTTGCATTGTTAGAGCATCTACTTTTTCGATATATTGGTTTATAAAACTCATATCTAATTGGTAAAAGTCATAATAATAGATATTTGAAATCCAGAAAGAATTACTTTGTAATTGCTTTTTATATTCTGATTTCATTGTTTCAGTTGCTCTTGTTAAGTATTCATCATCTAATTTCTCATTTTTTAATTTCTCCATAACTTTAATAATCGCAGCGTTAAGTTCGTCAACTCTTGCTGGATCGCATCCATAAGGAACAAATATTGAGTAGTTAGCGTCTGGAAGTTTATTAGTTCTGTTGTAAGCTCCAATACTGTAAACCCCGCCCATCTTCTCTCTTATTTGTTCTAAAAGCAAGATTCCAAGAACGCGAGTCATTCCGTCGAGTTGCAAATCATTTTCTGGAGAATACTCATAATCACCATTGATAATTAATCTAACTGAGGCGTTGTCGTCTTGGCCTATATTAAATCTTCTGTCAAGTTTTTTTGTAGTCATTCTAGATTTTGTATCTTTCCACGTTTCTTTTCTTCCTTTGGTTGGTAATGCTCCAAGATAAGAGGTTATAAGTGGATTGATTGTAGATTCTTCAAAGTTACCTACAAAAATAAATGTAAAATCAGAGGCATCAGAGAATCTTTCTTGATAAAATTCAAATGCTTTGTCTAAGTTTATTTTATTTATTTTTTCTTCTGACATAGGTTGACTTCTGAAGTGATAATCATTAAGTAAATAATTGATTGAATCACTAAATATTTGGTCTGGACTATTTTTAGATTGCTTTATTTGTTCTAATAATCTTGATTTTAAAGAAGTAAAAGATTCTTCATCTTTTCTTGGTGCTGTAAAATAAAGATATGTTAATTGGAACATTTCCTCTAAATCGTCAGGAGAGGCATATCCTGATAGACCTTCTGTTAAGTCCCCGATGTAAGGAGATACGCTTACTTGCTTACCTGCTAGTATTTTTTGTACAGTTGTTATATCAAAATCTGATACACCTGCGTAGTTTATTACGCTAGCAGCATTTGAAGCAGAAAGATAAGATTCATCGCTTGATAGTGATAATCCACCAGGAGAAAATGCTCTCATTCTTACTTCATCATTTTTAAAATCAGTCTGTTTTAATACTATCTTTATACCGTTATCTAACTCATAGTAAGTTAAACCGTATTCTTCATTTTCGTCCATGTCAACATAAGAGCCACCTTTTGGTCTTTCTTCCATTAATTTTAAGCCAGCAGATTTATCAACATAAGGTTCGATGTTTCTTGTTCCTACTTCATTATAAATTGAAATTAGTTTATCTTCTGGTAATAAAACATCTTCTTTAGGACCGTATTGAAAAATATAAAGATTTTTATCAGTGATTAAAGAAGCCATTTTTTTATTGATTTCTTCTAATGAAATTGTTGGTAAAAAAGATTCTACTATTTCGTATTCGTGTTCTACTCCTGGGAATCCCTCGTTTTCTAAGAAATGTCTAGATAATTCTCCAGCCCAAGCTGATGATTCTGTTTTGTCTTTTTCTTTAACAAATGAGTCATATTGTTTTAAAACTTCTTTTTTAGCTCTTACTAGTTCACTTTCAACAAAGCCGTGTTTGCTTGCTCTATAAAGTTCTGTTAAAAATCTTTCGTATCCTTCTTGCATCTTATCTGCTTTTAAAACAACTACATTATAGAATGCGTGAATTTCTCCAGGGAAGGGAGTTAAAGCAGAAACTGCTTGAAGAAAAGGTGCATCTCCTTTTAAAGCAACTTCTTGATATCTTTTAGAAATCATTGAATTTAAAATTCCAGTAGCTACAGTGCTTCTATAAGCTCCATAAGTTCCTTTTGGTTCTGCTGGCATTTTAATAATTGCTGTGATTACATTCGCTTGCAATTCTGGGTCAGCGGTATTCATTACAACACTTTCGCCAGTAAACGACATTTTATATTCGCCAATGTCTGTTGGTTTCTTTGGTCTTGGAATATCACCAAAAGTAGATTTAATTAAATTCTCAACTTCTTTAACATCAAAATCACCCACGGCAATAACTGCTGATATATCGGGCTGGTAGTAGGTATTATAATAATCTTCAAACTCACTTTTTGGAGCATTCATTATAATTGTTGTATCACCAATTGGGAATTTGCTGTAAGCAGATCCTTTAAAAAGAGCTTCAAATTGTTCTTGCTGAACTCTTCCTTGTGCGTTTTGAGTTCTTAATCTCCACTCCTCAATAATCACTTTTCTTTCTTTTTCAATCTCTTCTTCGCTTAATGTAATTCCAGAAAGCCAATCTTTAAGAACAAGAAAACCATCTTTGAACATCTGCTCGTTATCTGTTGGGACTTGCAAAGTATAATAAGTTCTTTCCCAAGAAGTAGATGCGTTAATATCTGAACCAAACCTCATACCGGTTGATTCCATATATTTGATTACATCGTTACCTGGGAAGTTTTTAGTTCCGTTAAAAGCCATGTGTTCCAAAAAGTGAGCAAGACCCAACTGCGAGTCTTTTTCTTGAAGCGAACCAGCTTTAACAACTAATTGAATTTCTGCTCTGTTTTCTGGCTTAGCATTTTTTCTGATGTAATACTTCAATCCATTAGATAGTGAATCGTAGATAACATCTTTGCTTCGTGGGAGTTCTTTATTCAAATCAAATTGAGCAAAACTATTTGAATAAAATAGAACTATAAAAATTAGGGTAATGAATTTATTCATTTTAAAACCTCTTAAAATAACAAAATTTTTAAATTTAATACTCAAAATTAAGGAATTAGTTTCAAATTTGAAATGATTAGAAGAAAATAAAAATATTTTTGGGTAAATAACGTTATTAGCAAAGTAAAATATTTTATAATAGGTGCTTATGAATTTTAATAAAATGACACTAAAAGCCCAAGAGGCATTTCAAACATCAAGAGAAATCGCAGCAAGTTATAATAATCAATCTATTGAGCCAATCCATTTACTTGCTGCACTTACTCAAGATTCTAATGGACTTGTCTATGATATTTTAAATAAAAACAACATTGATACCAAAAAATTAAAAATTAAAGTAAATGAAGGACTTAGCAAATTACCAAAAGTAGTAGGTGCAGAGAATTATTACGCATCCTCTGGTCTTACCGCTGTTTATGATAAATCTTTGAAGATTTCAGAAAATATGGGTGATGAGTTTGTATC
The DNA here is from genome assembly GCA_965661945.1 of Eximiradiales bacterium. Lineage (GTDB taxonomy): Bacteria > Bacteroidota > Ignavibacteria > Kapaibacteriales > UBA2268 > JAJRPT01. Next base: position 209,351 of record CBFIFP010000003.1, on the reverse strand, counting down.
GGTTGAGCATTTACTCCTTGCAATGCTTGAAGTTAAAAAAGGTGCTGGCGAAATTTTAGAACAGTTGGGCTTAAACTCAAAAAGCACTGAAATGGTGATTAAATCTATAAGAGGCAACAAGAAAGTTGATTCGCAAACTGCCGAAGAAAAATACCAAGTGCTTAGCAAATATGGAAGAATTTTAACTGACGAAGCAAAAAAAGGCAAGATTGACCCTGTAATTGGTAGAGAAGAAGAAATCAGAAGAGTGCTTCAAGTTTTATCACGAAGAACTAAGAATAACCCTATGCTTGTTGGTGAACCCGGCGTTGGAAAAACTGCGATTGTGGAAGGGATTGCTCAAAGAATTGTATCAGGTGATGTCCCCGAAATGCTAAAAGATAAGCAGATTGTCAGTTTAGATGTGGCAACCCTTGTAGCTGGAACAAGTTACAGAGGGCAATTTGAAGAGCGATTGAAAGAGATTATAAAAGAAGTTGTGGAAAGTGATGGTCAGATAGTTTTATTTATAGATGAGATTCATCAACTTATTGGAGCAGGTGCAACTTCTGGCTCTATGGATGCCGCAAATATTTTAAAGCCAGAATTAGCAAGGGGTAATCTACATTGTATAGGTGCAACTACTCTTGATGAATATCAGAAGCATATAGAAAAAGATGCTGCCCTAGAACGTCGCTTTCAGCAAGTTTATGTAAGTCAACCAAGTGTGGAAGATACTATTTCAATTTTGCGTGGCTTAAAAGAGAGGTATGAAGTCCATCACGGCGTTAAAATACTTGATTCCGCTATCGTAACAGCCGCCGAACTTTCAGACAGATACATAAGTGATAGGTTTCTACCTGATAAAGCAATAGATTTGATTGATGAAGCGGCAAGTAAACTAAGATTACAAATGGACTCAATGCCAGAAGAACTCGATACTATTCAACGCAAAATCAGACAGTTAGAAATCGAAAAACAAGCACTATTAAGAGAGTTGCAAGATTAAAAAAAAGAGGGTCTTTCTAAAAAGTATTTAGATTTGACAAGCGAATATACAAATAACATTGTTACTAATTGTATAGACACGGTTTATCGTGTCTAATATTCATAAACTAAAGGTCATTGAGCGGAGGCGAAATGCCCTCCGTCATATTGAGCGACAGCGAAATATGACGAGGAAAGACATTTATTCCTACCCCGAGTTAAAACTCTGGGCTATTAATATTAAACTCCGTTGGAGTTTTTTGTGGGTCATTTACTTTGCAAATTAGGATATTGAGGGTGAGGCATCGCTTTTGCTCTGAACGATACTCTATATCATCTACTAACAAATAATTTCGGATTATTTAATTCGTTGTAATATCTCTGCTGAGTTATACTTTATTTTTGCAAAAATTGCTTGATTTTCAGGCAAAATTGGTAAAATAACATTTTTGCTTTTTATGTCATTTACTATAAAAATACTTCTACCCAAAAGGTCTATAATCTCAACTTTTTGTGGTATTTCTTCACTGAATACTAACTCATTAGATTCCCTGATGTATAAAGCATTTAGTTTTTCAAGATTTCTTTTTACACTTAAATTGTGTTTTCCAATTTTTGCTATGTATAAATCTTCTCCTTTATAACCCACTACTATATCGAAATAATCTCTTGAAAATGCAAAATGAAAACCATAATTAACACTATCAGATTCAAATTTCTTGAAACTAATTTCCTCTAAGTTTTTATCCAAAATAAGTTGAGAGGCATAAAAATGATTTGAAGATAAGGTATCAGCATGTTTACCATAAACGGTTAAAGTACTATCTTTATTTACAATTATACTTGCAAACTGATTATTTCTATCGATTGCATATCTATTGTGGGATAACTCGTTAAAATCACTATCAAAAACTTTGATAAATCCATAAATTATTGAGTTTTTAGTATCTCTTTCAGAGCCATATACTATAAATTTATCATCTAAATAACATATAATGTTATTTGGCTGGGCAAGTATATTATCTGGCTGACGTTCAATGAATTTTACAAACTCTAATTCTTCATTTTTATTAAATTTAATAATATACGAATTTAGTGGCTGAAGAAAGTTAGATTGAATACCAAGAATATATATATTACCATTTCCATCAATCAAAGGTTTATGATAAAGATAATTAAAATTAAGCCCTCTTTTAGGGTCGAAATCCGAATATATTATACTATCTAAAATTTCTCCCTCTAAATTTGCTTTATAAAAGCATAAACGCAATGAATCTGAATCTCTTAGCAGCAAATCATTTTTGGTTAAAAATAATTTATCATTAAAAAAAAATGAACTTCTAAATTTACGAGAATTGTTATAATCAAGTAAGACTTCTATACTATCTTCTTCAAAATAAATCAAACGAACTCCACCATTTTGATTTATCTCTGTCATCAAAAATCCATTATTATATTTCATAATGGAACTATAATCAGTTGTAACAAAATCTCGATGGAAATTTAACTTCAAATTTAAATTATCGTCAATAATTACTTGAGAGAATTTAAATAGTGGAGTATGTTCTCCATATTTTAACCAATTAAATATGTGAATATCACCTCCATCATCGAAAAAATTAACAGGCCACAAAGTGCCTCCATCCTCTTTTACAGAAACATCATCAACGATATTTTGCCCAAAACAAAATATCGTTGATAATATAAAAATTAAAATAATTTTTTTCATTCTATTTTTACCTTTTTTGTGATAAAAAGATTGCTTTTTTGATAAGTAATGTAATATAACCCTGGTTTTAGTTCATTTGTTTCATTAGTTGTACAGAGTGGACCTTTAAAAGTACAATCAGAACTTGAACCTAATAAACTTATGTTTATCATAAAAAAACTTAGTAATGCATAAATAACAAATTTATTCATTTGTTGTTCCTTTAATAAATTAACAAAAATATTTTCAAATGTTTTAAAATTTTTGCTAATTTAAGCACTGCTAATTTAAGCACTGCTATTTTAAGCACTGCTATTTTAAGCACTGCTATTTTAAGCACTGCTAATTTAATTTCCAAATTATTTTTTCAAAAACACAAAAAAAGTTTTCAACATAAAAAAAATATATTAAATATTTTGCAAAATTTCTATTCAAGGACGACACGGTTCGTTTGGATAATTGCTATTTTTGACTATTTGTTTTAACAATACCCTCGAAATTGTATGTTTTATGAAACAATTGGTTTCTTCGGTTCCGCCTAAGAATGTCGGGGAAAGACATTTATTCCTACCCCGAGTTAAAACTCTGGGCTATTAATATTAAACTCCGTTGGAGTTTTGTGTGGGTCATTTGCTTTGCAAATTAGGATATTTGACTGGATATTTCTATTCGCCTCAGAATGAGGGGGTGGTTATGCGTATGTTACTTGTAATGAGATAGTTACAAGAGAGACCCCATCTAAATCTTCCCCAAGGAGAAGACTTTTGGAGTTTTTCACGATAAATCGTTTTTCTACAATTAGTTATAAGGATTTATACATAAATTTATTCATCATATCTAAACACTTTTTAGATAGTCCCTTTTAATCTATTCTGGTAAATCTTTTATGTGTTTATCATCAATTTGTTTATCTGTTTTAACTCCAAGTTCTTTTAATTTTTCTGTCTGACGGATTACGTTTTCTCTTCCAGTGGTTAATTTATTATAAGCAGTATCATAAGTTTCAGATGCTTTTTTAATATGTCCTTCAAGCTTTTCAAAATCTTTAAGGAAGGAATGGACTTTATCATAAATTGAAGCGCCAAGTTTAGCAATTTCCATTGCATTTTTATTTTGGTAATCTTTTTTCCATAAATCTTCAATTAATTTTAAAGTTGCAATTAAAGTAGTTGAACTAATAATCACAATTTTTTTATTATAAGCATAACTCCAAAGATTTTTGTCAAAATTAATTGCAGTTAAAAACGCTGGCTCTAATGGAATAAAAAGAAATACGAAATCAATACTATTTTCAAATTCTGTATAATCTTTAGAGCTTAGATTATCTATATGTGATTTTAGTGATACAATTAGTTCATTAAGTGCTTTAACTCTAGCATCTTCATCAACTGCACTTGAAAATCTTTCGTAAGAAACTAATGATACCTTTGAGTCAATGACAACATTTCTTTTATCTGGGAATTTTATTATTATATCAGGGTATTTAGTTTTTCCGTCCTCACCTTTATAACTCTCTTGAATAGTATAGTTTGTATCTTTGATTAATCCAGAGTTTTCAAGAATTTTAGTAAGAATGGTTTCGCCCCAATTCCCTTGTTTTTTAACATCACCTTTAAGAGCTTGGGTTAGATTTTTAGCATCTTCACTTATTTGATTTGTAGCTTCAAAAAGTGCTTTAATTCTTTCTTCCGTTGAATTTCTTTGTTTAGTTTCTTCTAAAAAAGTATCTTCTACTTTTTTCTTAAAATCAGATATGTTAAGGTTTAGAGGTTCTAAAATACTTTTAACTTGTTCTTGATTTGATTTACTAAATCTTTCAGATTTTTCATCTAATATTTTATTTGCAAGGTTTTCAAATTCTTTTTGGAATTTAGAGTTTAACTCTTCTATTCCTTTTTTTTGAGTTTCTAACTTCTCGAAAGCACTTTTATTTTCGGCTTTCAAGTTAGTGTTTTCATCTCTAATTTCTTGAATTTTATTTGATAAATCATTATTTTTATTTTCAAGAGTTTCTATTTTTTCAATTAATTCATTACAATTTATAATTAAATTTTCATTATTAGTCTTATATTTTGTGTTTTCTTTTAGAAGTTCTTTATTTTCAATTTCATTCTGAGAAATTCTTTGGAGCAATTTTTCATTTTCATCTTTAAGATGGATTAATTTAGTGTATTCTTCTTTTGATTTAGAATAATTTTCTTCTAACTCATTATATTTATTAATTGGAACACTTTTTAATTTTAAGATTATATAGATTAACACTATGATAATTAGAGAGATTAAAAGAATTACGACTTCAGATGAATCAAACATTTTTTTCTCCAGTTTTTTCAATTTTTAAATTATTACAAAATTATGGAAATATAATTTAACATTCAATACAAGTTTTTGTCGTTTTATTTTGTATGGGATAAATCAACGAAAGTATCTTTAGGGTAAAAAACTTTTTCAAGTATTAAACCTTCTGGTGGAGCAAGAGGTGAGGTAAATTCTCTATGTTTGGTTTCAAATAATTTATCAATTTCGCTTACCTCTCGTTTACCTCTTCCAACATCAATCATAAAACCAACTAATGACCTAACCATAGAATAAACAAATCTATTTGCTTTAATTTCAAAGCGAAACTTACCATCACGTAAAGTCCAGTTTGATTTTTCAACATTACAGACGTAACTTTTAGTATCTTTGTTATTTTTAGAAAAAGAGGTAAAATCATGTACTCCTATAAATTTTTCGGCAGCAGCATTTAATAAATCAAAATCTAAATTATATGAAACATAGGTTTCAAAATTTGACCTAAAAACAGTATCTAAATTAGTCAGAGTGTATGAATACTCTCGACCAATGGCATAAAATCTAGAACTAAATCCAAGTTTAACAAATTGGGCAGATGTACATTTTACATCTTTTGGTAGATAGTTATTTATGACTGTATGGAAATTCTCGATAGGGACGAAAATCTTATTATAAAATTTATAATCTACAACTTGACCGGCAGCATGGACACCTCTGTCTGTTCTGCCGGAAGCTGAAATTTGAATGGGTACTCCATATACTTTTTTAAGAGCTTTTTCTACAATCTCCTGAACAGAAACTTGGTTATTTTGTTTCTGCCAACCAAAGTAATTAGTGCCATCATACTCAAGAACTAAAGCTATTTTTCTCATTAAATTTTTACGAATCTAACAACATCATTTATATTTTCATTTTCAAGAATCAAGTAATAAACACCCGAAGCAAAATTAGAAATGTTCAAATTAAATAATTTATCACCTTGATTAAGCGAACCAGAATTTATTTCATTTCCGAATAAATCAACCACTTTGTAAGTTTTGTAATCATTATTTAGATTTGCATAAATTTCTTCAGTTGCTGGCTGGGGAAACAACTTAATATCTGTTGCTAATTCAAATTTAACGCTACCAGTTTCCGCTAAATCAAAGCATTCTGTGGTATTATTTAATGCGTGAGTGTAGCAGACAAAACTTGATTCATTATCTTGGTTTGAGTATTCAATCAACCAGTAAGGGTCAGCGTAGATACCAGTTTCCTCATCATCATTTGATCCAACTCCTAAAATCTCATACTCAGAATCTGAATATTTTTCGACTAAAGATAAATAATCAGAATTAGATGATAATAGTTGAACATACGCAACCGAGCCAATCCAATTTTCCTTTAATGGTATAGGAGGGAATATATCTTCAAATTGTAAATCAGTTGGAAAACCAAAATTCTTTAAATTTGTAAGCCCTATGAAAGGTAATTTACCAATTGGGATAAACTCCATTTCTTCATCATTTGGGTCATCAGCATTTCCGAAGAAATAAATCCATATTTTTGACAATCCAGTATTGGGGTTATATGATGCATCAATTGTTAATTCTAAGTCAAATTTGTCTAAATTAACCATTCCAACACCTTTTAAATATGGCGATGAAAGTGAAGCTCCGGCTTCAGTAGTTGCTTGAGTAATTCCTTCATTAGCATCAAAATCTTGTAATGCTTGAGATTTTAAAGAAGCTGTTAATGTTATAATTAACAGCAATAATAAGTATATATCTCTCACTTTTATACCTTTTTTTAAATAAAATAAAATTATATGGCAAAATTACGTAAAATATATAATATAATTTAACTAATTTTAAAAATATTTATAATACAAACTATGGTAACATTCTGTAAACAAAAAAAGATTACAAAATATATAATCTAAAAAAATAGTATTTTATTGAATAAAAAATCTAATAGCTTTTTTAGTATTGTTCACATAATCTTTATGGCAGATTTACTGCTCATTAAATTCTCTACCAAATAAATTTGGTAATCGGAAATTATGATTTTGGAAGGCGTTAAACATTTGCTCTGATGTAAATACTATTCCACCAAAACGGTTTTCGTCAAAGTTCCAAGCAAAATCTACTCTTAATATTGAGCCATCTCCTATGCTTATATTATTGTGAAATCTAAGCCCTAATCCTGCTCCGTTATAGTATCTACTGTTTCTGAAGCCCTGGTTTTGATCCCAAACTCCACCAATATCCCAAAAAGCAACTCCGCTAATTTTAAAAATCCAAAACTCCCATCCAGGGAAATACCTATATTCCAAATTTGATATAACTCTATTATCTCCTGCAAATTGATTAATACTATAACCCCGCAAACCCCACATTGGATCTAGAATTAACTGTCTATGTTTGTCCCAAGACCATGAAGTTTGTTGTTTTACTCTTAAGATTAGGTTAGATTTATTATTTAAAAAATAATTTAAAATTCCTTGAAATTCTTGATACGTATATTTTGCCCTTGAGTAAACAAAGCCGGAGCCACCCTCTAAACCCAAATATAAATATAAATTATCAAATAAAAATGAACGCTCTCCCCTACCTCCCAGATACCATACTTCATCACCTGTAGCGTCTGTTTTAAAAGTTCGCCCTAATAATGCTGAACCATAACCGCCAATAATCAAATCTTCATCTTTATAATCATCTAATTTGTTTATTTTTACGAATTCTTGACTGACTGACGAAAAGTGGGCTAGTAGAGAACCAGTATTATCAAAAGCGCGTCTTAATTCGGGATTTCCTCTTTCGATATCGTTGTAACTAAAGTTAAATCCTGCAAATACTCTGTCGTCTGATGACCAACTTTGATGATATGATGCATTTAATTCAATTTGCTTTGTTTGTAGTAAATCAAAGTTATCTGTTTCTTTAAATTGACTGCTTCTTTGATAAATAAAATCTTTACCAAATTTGTTTATGAGATTAATATTCCAAGAATGCTTATCATAATAATTTCTGAATGGCTTTGAAATTTGATACTCTTGATTAGTTTTAAATCTATTTGCAGAAATTGTAGAGAAAACATCTGCGTTTAAGCCAAAAATTCTTTGTTTATTTAACATAAAACGAGCTTGGTCTCCGATATTGTTTTCGGTTAAATAAAGGTATTCCAAATCTAATTGCCAATTATGACCAAGTAAGTTGGTTTCGTTTAGCTTTCCACCGATTGACATTGCACCGCCTTCTGCGCCATAGAGAAAGGCAGGTTGGGTGGAGAATTTTTCTTTTGTATTGATAATAATATCAACAAAATTAGAACCCACTGAATCAACTTCTATATTTACATAAGTAAATAATCCTGTTGCTCTAAGATTTCTTTCAGTTTCGTAAACAGTAAAATAATCTAATTCTTCGTCTTTTTTGAAACGAAGCTCTTGAAAGATTATATAATCTTTAGTTATGGTGTGAAGTCCATTTATAATAGAGGATGCAAAAACAGTATCTGCAAGAACATTATCTTTAATAAGAATTATATTTCTTACATAATCTTCTGCTTTTAAATTATAGCAAAATACAAAAATTAATATTATTGAAAATTTAAAAATATTATTCCTCTGTACTATCATCTATATAATAACCTTTTTCTGCTTCGAGGTTTATCATCATTAAAATAAAAAAACTTGATACAAATAAACTTGGTATTATGCCAACTAATGAAATTATAATATTTAACGCTGGATTATTAATGACATTTGTAGGGTTTGTAATCATTTCTGGATTAAAACCGATTGGTATTAAATATAGAATTCCACTAATTACTCCAAGAGTTATAATTATTGCAAAAGCATAACCAAATGACCTTAATCCTCTGTCCTTGACTAATTTATAACTATATTTCATAACTTCAAAGGGATTATAAATTCCTCTCAATACAACTATAAAAGTAGTAAACATTGTAAATGTAATCACAAAAAAGAATGGAATTACAAATAAACCTAAACTTAACATTAGAGTAAAAGCCCATACTATTGTTGTTATTAGGTAAGGTAAAAACTTTTTAAGAGAGAAATTAAAATACTCCCCAAAACTTCTTTTTTCACTAAATAAATAATCTTCTATAATTTTTAATACTCCAATACTGCTAATTATGCCTATTAATCCTAAAATAAATATGACAAAAATACTTCCTGGATTCATAGCAATTGAAAACTCTGAAAATGGATTAAATGCTGTGTAAATATATGATGGTAATTGAAATACTAAAGAGAATAAAAATAATATCCAAAAGTTTTTTTTGATTATTTCCAATGAATCTTTTATCAAATCTAAAAATGTTAATTCTTCGGTGAATACTCTATGTGCCATTATCTTTTTCCTAATATTTATTCAATAAGTTTTTAAAATTAGTGATTTTTATTTGATTTTTAAAATTTTTGTTTAAAATATTGATTATTTTTTCTAAATTAAAATTTGTGTGAGCATCCTTTATATGCCCTGATGCTATTACTGGAATATCAATGTTCTGATTTTTATTCAAACAAGTTTCAAGTACTTTTATAAATGCTGTTGCTGGTAAGTAGTCATAATCTAACTGAATGTACTGTTTTGAATAAATTTTATTTACGTACCAATATAAATCTCTATTCTCTAATTTCTTATAAGGTCTGTTTGCTCTTGGGTATCTTTTTTCTTTTACTTCATCTCTTTTTTTTATCCAATCCAACTCATCTTTTGGTAGAACTACCCCGTAATGTAATTTGTTTGCAAATTTAGGTGAAAATTTATTCAAAGCTTCACTGTAAATTATCATCTTAGAATAAATAGGATATTCTTTTAATTTTCTATTACCATTGTACTTTAAAGATCTGTCAGATACGTTCCAAGGACCTACATTATCAACTGCGTCTGACCAATCATAATATCCATTTACTTTTCTTCCGAGGGTTACAGAGCTATCTGCCAGAAAATTATTTTGCTCTAGGATATCTATAATATTCTCAGATGGCTCTATGTAATAAGCTCCTGCTCTGAAAACTTCGCATTTAAAATTATAGTCCTTTAAAATTCCTTCAAGATAATCTTTTCCTAGTTTTATTAATTCTTCTTGTTTGTCTTTGTTTAATTTGCCAATAGACCATTTATCTTCGGGTAACTTCCAATAACTGCCATCAAATTCAGAAAAAAACCATTGAGGGTGTATGTGCAAGCAAACATCATTTAGTTTATTACTATAAATTTGCTTTATTAAATTCTCACAATCTTCAGCAATTTTTTGATATTTTTCTACACCTGAGTTTTTAAATGTAATTAACTGTCCAATTTCAACAAAAAAGGAAACACCAGCATTATTGTTTTCTAAATAATCTAACAAATCGAGCGTTGGGTTATGTTGGATTTCATAATAATCTCCAGTGCCATCACCAAAGAGTTCCCAATCATTTGTAAAAACTAAATCAATCATAATTTAAAAATTTAATATGCAAAATTAATAATAAAATACTTAAAATTTTGTTTTTGAATAGGGTAATTTGAAAATTTATTTTTTTTCTATATTTTTAAAGACTTTACTATACTACTTTAATTCTTTTTTAATAATAATTAAAAATTTATTTTCACTTTAATCGTTAATACATTTAAAAGAATGTTACTTAATGGAGAATTAATGTCAGGTCAGTCTAACAACGATAAAAATAAAAAAAATATGAATCCTTTTCCACCTAAAAATTCTGGTGATAATGAAAATAGTACTATGAAAAATATGCTATTATGGGGTTTTATTGTATTAGGTGTTTTTAGTTTGGTTTTCATCTTGCAAGAAGGAAATAAAACTGAAAATACTATAACTTATTCTCAGTATAAAGAGATTTTAGATAAGGATTTGATTGAAAGTGCTGTTATTTATAAATCGCAGATAAACGATTATGAATTAAAAGGAACACTTGTAAAATCAGTGAATATTTCAATAAATAATCAAGCAAGAGAAATTAATAATTTCAAAGTTAAACTTGCAGTTATTGATTCAGAGATTGAAAAAACTTGGACAGATAAAGGAATAGATTTCAAGTACGAAGAAGGTGATAACTATTTCTGGGGTACTATTCTCTCTATTTTACCATTGATTCTATTATTTGTATTTCTTATTTTTATCTTCCGCAGAATGCAAGGTGGTGGAGCTGGCGGAGGTCAAAAAGGTCTTTTCAGTTTTGGGAAAGCACGTGTAAGGGTAATGACAGAAGGTTCATCAAAAGTAACTTTTGATGATGTTGCTGGTGCCGATGAGGCAAAATATGAATTAGTAGAGGTAATAGAGTTTTTAAAAGAACCGACTAAATTTCAAAAACTAGGCGGAAAAATACCAAAAGGAGTATTACTTTTAGGACCTCCGGGTACTGGAAAAACATTACTTGCTCGCGCAGTAGCGGGAGAGGCCGATGTTCCATTTTACTCTATGTCTGGAGCAGACTTTGTTGAAATGTTTGTTGGTGTTGGTGCATCCAGAGTAAGAGATTTATTTGAACAAGCTAAGAAAAATGCTCCTTGTATTTGCTTTATTGATGAAATTGATGCAGTAGGAAGACAGCGTGGAGCTGGAGTTGGAGGTGGACATGACGAAAGAGAGCAAACACTTAATCAATTACTTGTTGAAATGGATGGTTTTGAACAGAATAGTGGTGTAATTATAATTGCTGCTACAAACAGGCCTGATGTTTTAGACCCAGCTCTTTTAAGACCTGGTAGATTCGATAGACAAATAGTAGTAGATAGACCCGATGTAAATGGAAGAATTGGTATATTTAAAGTTCACACTGCAAAAATCCCTATGGGAGATGATGTTGATTTAAAAACATTGGCGAAAGGTACACCAGGGTTTTCTGGAGCAGATATTGCAAACATAGTAAATGAGGCAGCACTCTTAGCTGCAAGAAGAGATTCGGATAAAGTAACAATGTATGACTTTGAAAATGCGAAAGATAAAGTGATGATGGGAATCGAAAGAAAAAGTATGGTTATCTCAGAAAAAGAAAAAGAAGTTACTGCTTATCATGAGATGGGACACGCTTTAGTTGGTATGTTGTCTCCAAATTCTGACCCAGTTCATAAAGTTACTATTATTCCAAGGGGTCGTGCTTTAGGAGTAACAACTTCATTACCTATTGAAGATATTCATTCATGGAGTTTTGATTATTTGAAATCGAAATTAGCTATGACAATGGGTGGAAGAGCCGCAGAAAAAATAGTTTTTAATATTAGATCGAGCGGGGCTTCAGGGGATATCCAACAAGCAACGAAAATGGCTAGGAAAATGGTTTGTGATTGGGGTATGAGTGATATTCTCGGACCTGTTAATCTTAATGCTAATTCTGAAGATGTTTTTTTAGGTAGAGAAATGTCGCAGCCAAGAGACCATAGCGAAAGAACCTCAGAGTTAATTGATGAAGAAGTAAGAAAGTTAATAACTGAAGCTTATGAAACAGCTGAAAGTCTTTTAAGTGAGAATTTAGAACTTCTTCATAAAGTATCGAAAATCTTAATCGAAAGAGAAACAATAGATGGTGAGGAGCTTAGAGCGCTTATAAATGGCGAAGAACTTCCTCCGATTAGCAAAATGGCTATGGAAGCAATTAAATCTATCAAATTAAACAAAGAAGATAAACAAATTACTAATGATTCTAACTAGTTGATTTATAATCAATGACAATTTTTTTAAACTACATTTTACAGGAATAAAATGATAAACGAAAACGAACAAGACAATAATCAAGTGGAACAAAGCACAGAGATTACAAACCAAGAAGAAAATAGCGTTACAGATAATATAGCGCAAGAAAAAATTGAAAGTGAAAAGATAATAGAGAATGTTGAAGAAAATCAACATAAATCTGTTGGTGAGGAAAATGTTGAAGAAGTTTTAAAAGATGAGGTAGCAACAGTGGCAAGTAATATAGAAGAGGATAATAAGCCGAGATTTGAAGCACCAGTAAATACTGAAGCTTTAGAAAAACAAAAAGAGGATTTTGCATCTTTAGAAAAACAAGTTGAAGAAATTGCAAATAATATAAGTGAAAACATAGATTTTCGTGCTTTAAGAAAAAATATTGTTACTCTTAAAGAGCAAATCATTTCTTTATTTTTAATTCCTATAGCTGATAAAGATAGATTAACTAATTCTTTGCAAAATACTTATGAAAAATTAGCTGAAAAACAATCTGAAATCAGAGAAGAAATGAATAAAATCTTTGATGAAAATCTTGATAAGATGAATAATTTTGTTGAAGAAAAACTCAAAGAAGCTAATGAATTAGATATTTTTAAAAATGCTAGAAAAATTCTACAGTCAGTACAAAAAGAGTTGAAATCAGCAAAATTGAGACAAGGCGATAAAGATAACTTTTTTAAAAAAGTTCAAGATGTTTTTGACTCAATAAATCAAAAAGAAATAGCTGAAAGAGAATCTTACGAAATGGAATGCTCTAATAATTATTTGATTTTAAAACCAAAAGTTGAACAAATTACTAAAATAGTTGATGAGAGTGATAAGTTTAATGACTCAAGAAAAAAACTAATTGACCTTCAAAATGAAATAAAAAACACTAAATTAAAAAGAAATAACCGAGATGAGTTATTCCAAGTTATAAGAGAGTGTTTTAACAGATTAAACGAAAGACAAGATAAATCAAGAGAGACATTTAACTCTGAATCAACAGAGAATTATGATAAAATGAAACCTCTTGTTGAGCAAGCAGTTGAGTTTGCAAGTAATCCTTCGAACTTTGCAACTGCAAGACAAACTTTAATTAACTTGCAAAAAGATCTTAAAGAAATAGTTCTTAGTAAATCGCAAAGAGATGAGTTTTTTGGGAGAATTAGAGAAGTCTTTACATCATTAAATGAACAACAAGATGAAAATAGAGAAGAGTTTGATAATGAATCAAATCAGAACTATGCTAAATTAGAAGTTAAAGTTAATGAAGCAATTATGAATGTTGAATATTCAAATGATTTTAGAGATATTCGTGAAGGGCTTTTGATGGTTCAAGATGAAATCAAAATAATGAAATTAAAACGCTCTCAAAGAAATGAACTATACTCCAAAATTAGAATGGGATTTGAGAAATTTGATAAGAAAAGAGAAGTTTATTCTAAGCAAAAAGATGAAGAGAAAAAACGTAAGTTGAGTTCTATTTTAGAAAATTTGAATTTAAAAATTTCCCGTTTAGTTGAGTCTTTAGATGCGGATAAAAGCACTGAGGAAGACTTTAAATTAAAATTAGAAAGTACTTCTGGGGAAGATAAAGCAAATTTAGAAAGCTCTTTGAAAGACATTCAATCTAAGGTTGAGGAAAAATCTCAAGTTTTAGAGAAAACAAATAAAAGAATTGAAGATATAAAACAAGAAATTGAAAAATTATAATTGTTTAAGTTTATAAATATTTCTTAATAGATTGAAATAATCGGGGATTAATAATCCCCATTTTTATTTTTTTTATAAATTATTAATTGTTTTTTGAGCAACTTATGTCTCGGTAGCTTAGTTAGGATAGAGCAATAGTTTCCTAAACTGTAGGCCGTAGGTTCGAGTCCTACCCGGGATACAAAATAGTCATAATTTTTAAGTAGTAACAACTACATTTAATATCTTATTCATAAAACTTATTTGTCATCTCCCACAATATACCTTGTATTTTATTCAATTTAATGCCCTTTTTTATTTTTGATTCTTTATTACTATATCTCTCAAATTCACTAAAATCAAAATATTTAAAGTTAATAAAACCATCATTAAATTCTATCGTAACTTTACAAAAAAATTGTTTCTTTTTATCATAAATACAAACACCTTCAGTTTTGATAACATCATAATATGAATCAAAATCTATAATAAAATCAATATCATCATCACTTTTATATAATTCTCTTTGCCTTTCTAAATATCTTGGAACCGAAATAAAATATTTTTTTAGCCAAATATTAGTATGTTCCAACAATTCATTTTTGTTTGAAAACTTTCCATCTATATTGATTTTAAAATTGATATTATAAAAACTAACTTTTTCATCTTCAAAAGGAGGGTAGTCATATTCCGTATAATCACGATGAAATCTATCTAACTGGCAAGAATTAAGCAATAAAATTAAGATACAATTTGTAAATATACTTTTAACCATATACTCAGGAATTTTAAATATACTGCTTAGACCATAAGGCAATTAATTTTCCAACGTACTCAGCATCTTTTGGTTGCATCAAAAGATGTCCGACATTATTTAATGTGATAAATGACTTATGTCCGGAAACCTCCTCAAAGTTTTTAATTGAATATTTTAGGTCGATGGTGTCGTCATCTGGAGAGTGCATTACAAGAATTGGTTTAGTTATTTTTGATAAATCGTGAAATTTTGAGTTTTCTATTAAATCATCAAAAAACTCTTTTGTTAATTCAAATTCAATGCCGCCAATTGTACGCTTTGCACTTCCATAAACATTTGCATCATACATTGTTTTTTTGAGTTTTTCGGCAAGATGAGATGGCTCATCAGGAGCAGCAATCAACGAAGTTGCAATAACTTCATCAAATTCCATTGTTAATCTCATCATTGCAGCACCACCTAAAGAGTGTCCTATTAAAAGTTTTGGCGCTTCATAGTTTTGCTTTAAAAAATTAAAAGCGATTCTAATATTTTCCAAATTCGTTGAGAAGTTGGTTTTACTAAAATCGCCTTCAGATTCTCCTAATCCAGGGAAATCAAACTTAAAAACTGAAATACCTTTTTTATTAAGTTCTTTAGTAATATATTTGACGGCTCTTAAGTTTTTAGTACAAGTGAAACATTGTGAATACAAAGCAAAAAATCTATGTTCAACATTATCAGGAGTATCAAGTTCTCCAATTAATTTATAACCACCTGTTCCAATAAAACTTAATTTTTCCTTTGGCATATTATCCTTATTATAAATGTTTATTGACGATTTATATCATTATTTATTCATTTTGAATTAAAAATGGAGTTTTTCCATCTGTAATAATTACTTTTGCATTTGGAGATTTTGATAATTCTCTAAATGCTTCGATAGATTGTATTTTAATGATTTGATCTGTTAGTCCGTCGCTTAATACTTTTTGTGCATTTCTTGTACCTTCTGCTTCAATTAGTTTTCTTTCTGCTTCAAGTTTTTCTTTATCTATTACAAATTTCATTCTCATAGCATCTTGCTCAGCTGAAAGTTTTGCTTCAATAGCGCTAACCAAGTTACTGGGTAGTCTAATTGACTTCATCAATACAGCTTCGATATTGAACCCTCTCCCCTTAATTAACTCCATCATTCTTTCTTTAATTTGCTTTTCGATTATATATCTTTCTCCGGAGTGTAAGTCTTTAGCAACAAATCTCGCACAAACATCTGCTGAGGCAGAGCGAAAAACTGGGAGAATTAATTCATTTTCGTAATTTGGACCGATAGTAATTAGTATATCTTGAATCTTATCTTTATCAATACTGTATAGTATAGAAATCTCTGAAGCTATTGTTAATCCCTCTTTACTTGGTAGATTAAGACTAACTTCTAAATTTACGGTATTAATAGGCAGATAAAGCAAAGTGGTTATAAATGGATTGTATCCATAGAAACCTGCTTCAAGTTTTTTGCCCGATAATTTTCCTAAAGTTCTTTTCATTGCAACTTGATCTTGCTTGATAACAGCACAAGACGAGAATAAGAACCCAACAATTATTAATATTATAATTTTTTTCATAAAAACTCCTAAATAAATATTTTTGTATAAAACTATTTAACAAGAAAATTATTTTAAATTTATATAATTTCTAATTAAATTCTAATAACTTATTAAATAATTTAATTTTTTTTCAAGTTGGGATAATGCTAAAAAATTGTTTTCTAGATTTTTAGTAAAGGGAACTGGTGTATTCAAACTTGCAACTCTAATTATAGGAGCATCAAGATATTCAAAAAGATTTTGAGATATTTGAGCTGAGAGTTCTGCTCCAAAGCCAACAATTTCAGTATCTTCATGCAGTATTAAACATTTATTGGTTTTTTGAATTGATTTTTTTAAACAATCCCAATCAAGTGGTTCCAGAGTCCTAAGGTCAATTATTTCAACATCATAATTATTTTTCTTTACTAACTCAGTTGCCCAATGAACTCCAATTCCATAAGTTAAAATAGTTGCTTTTGAACCGTAATTCACAACATTAGCAACACCTAATTCAATATTATAATATCCTGTTGGCACTTCTTCTTGTATTTTCCTATATAAATATTTATGTTCAAAGAACATAACAGGATTGGGGTCTTCAATAGAACTAATTAAAAGCCCTTTAGCATCTTTTGGATTAGAAGGATAAACTATTTTTAATCCTGGGGTCTTTAGAAACCACGCCTCGTTTGATTGAGAATGAAAAGGACCAGCTCCAACTCCAGCCCCCGTTGGCATTCTGACAACAACGTCTGCATTTTGACCCCAACGATAATGTATTTTAGCTAAATTATTAACAATTTGGGTAAAGCCGGAGGAAACAAAATCGGCAAACTGCATCTCAACAACAGATTTATACCCTTTGATACTCAAACCCAAACCTGTTCCTAAAATTGCTGACTCGCATAGCGGTGTATTTCTTACTCTTTCTTTTCCATATTTGGAATAAAAGTTATCTGTAACTTTAAAAACACCACCATATTCTGCAATATCTTGTCCCATTAATATCAAATTATCAAACTTATCCATAGATTGCTCTAATGCTTGGCTTATAGCATCTACAAATCTTATATTTTTTGTTTCTTGGTTTTCAGTTATTTTTATAAATTCATGATTTTTATAAACATCTTGCAACTCCGTTTTACTATCTACTTTAATCTCCTCTTCATCAATCACAAGGTCAATATCATTATTAATCTGTTGTTTAATATTATTTACAATATTATTTCTTTCATCTTGTGAAATTATTTTTTCATTTATTAAAAAGTCTTGAAAGTTTTTTATTGGGTCTTTTTGTGCCCATAGGTCAAATAGCTCTTTAGGAATATATTTAGTTCCAGAAGATTCCTCATGCCCTCTCATTCTAAAGGTTCTACACTCCAAAATAACTGGTTTTCCTGTTACAAGAATTTCTTGCTTAATTTCTTTAATTTTATGATACACTTCAAGCAAGTTATTACCATCTATAGAATAAGCATTAATATTATAAGAGTTACCTTTTACAACAAATGAATCGAAGTTAAATTGTTCACTTGAGGGAGTACTTAATCCGTAGCCGTTGTTTTCAATAATAAATAAGACTGGTAATCCCCAAACAGAAGCTACATTTATTGCTTCGTGGAAATCACCTTCAGAAGTTCCTCCATCTCCAGTTATAACAGCAGTAATCTTATTTTCATTTTTTAATTTGGAAGCAAGACCAATTCCATCTGCAACGCCCATTTGAGGTCCAAGGTGAGAAATCATCCCAACTATGTGATAATCATTAGTACCAAAATGAAAAGACCTGTCTCTTCCTTTTGTGAAGCCATTAGCTTTTCCTTGCCATTGAGAAAACAATTTAGTAAGAGGTATTCCTCTTGTTGTAAAACAACCAAGATTTCTATGCATTGGCAAAATAAATTCATCATCTTCTAAAGCAAGTGTTAGTCCAACTGATATTGCTTCTTGTCCTATTCCTGAGAACCACTTAGATATTTTGTTTTGTCTTAATAATAGAAGCATCTTTTCTTCTATCAATCTGGGGTATATTAAACTTTTAAAATATAATTTTAGAGTTTCGTTGTCTAAATTTTTCTTTTCAAATTTCATTTATTTATAAAAATTAAAGTTTTAAAAAAGCAAATTAAGGAAAAAGCAATAAATTTTTATGTTAGCAAATAAATCAAATTAATTTATAATTATAATTTCTGAGTTATCTATTATATTTATAATAATATTGCAAGATAGTATAAAATCTAAATAGTTTTTACTTATTTTTCAAAATTCTAACTTAATTCTTTAAATTTCGTAAATTGCATTTAGAGTTTAACAAAAAATTAAATTTTTATGAAATTAACAAAAATAATAATTTTACTGATGGCTATAAATTTTATGACAAATCAAAAAGGTTTATCATTGGAAGAGAAAATAAATTTTCGAAAAGAAACTTTAGAAAATGGGTTAAGGGTAATATATCATATTGACCGCTCAGCTCCAGTAGTTTCTACGATATTACATTATGAAGTAGGTTCGAAAGATGAAGATTTTGGTAAAACAGGATATGCTCACTTTTTTGAACATTTAATGTTCGAATCTGCTGGTAGCATAGCAAGAGCAGAGATACCAAAATTAATAAATGAGTCTGGTGGGTGGTTAAATGCGCATACTTCTTTTGATGAAACAGTTTATAAATTTAAAGTTTCTTCAAATGAAGTTCAATTACCTCTTTGGATTGAAGCACAAAGAATGAGAATGCTTAATGTTGAGGAAGTTGGGGTTGAAACTCAAAGAGGAGTTGTTTTAGAGGAGAAGAAGCAAAGAGTAGATAATCAGCCTTATGGTACAATGTTAGAAAAAATGCTTGAGAATTTATTCTTAACTGGAACATATTCATGGGCAACTATAGGTAAAGAAGTAGATATTGAAAATGCAAAGATAAAAGATTTTCAAGATTTCTATGATAGATTTTATCAACCAAATAATGCAATACTTGTTGTTTCCGGCAATTTTATTATTCAAGATGTAAGGCAATATATAATTGATTATTTTGGGAATATACCTTCCGCTGATAAAATTATAAGAAACCCAGTAAAAATCGATACTTTAAATAAAGAATACAGAGAAGATATTATTGATGATAAAGCTCCTCATAAGGCAGTATTTATTGGTTTCAAAGGTCCTAATATTGGTTCAGAAGAATACTATGCTCTCAATTTGTTAAGTAGTATATTAGCAAGTGGTGAAAGTTCTAGATTATATAAACGCCTTGTAAATAATGATGAAATTGCTATGCAGACATCAATGTTCCCATTTAACTTACAAGAGGACGGAGCAATTATCTTTTATGGTGTAGCTTATCCTAATAAAAACTTATCAGATGTGGAGGAAGCAATTTATGACGAAATAGCAAAGATTATTAAAGATGGAATTTCTGATGAAGAACTACAAAAAGTTAAGAATATCAATGAAATGGAACTTCTTCAATCTAAAAAAAATGTAATGCAAAAAGCTATGCAGTTAGCGAGATTTGAAGCTTATTATAAAAATCCAGAATTGATAAACCAACAGCAAGAAAAATTTCAAGCGGTTACCAAAAAAGATATTCAAAAAGTTGCTGAAAAATATTTATCTAAAAAGAAAAAAGTAGTTTTGAATTATTTACCAAAAGATAAATAAAGGAAAAATAAATGAGAATCATAGTATTAGTTTTACTTTTAAACCTTAATATATTTAACATCAAAGCAGAGGAAAAATTGGACTCTATTTTTAATAATAAACCAGAAAGTTTAAACAAATTTGATTTTAAATTCCCTGAATATAAATTAGACTTTTTAAGCAATGGAATTCAGTTATATTTAATACCAGACCAAAGACAAGCAATAACTAATTTTAGATTATTAATTGGTGGTGGTGCTTCTCAAGATAAAAACTTAGCAGGATTGGCTGAAGTTTCAGCAAATATGCTCCTAAAAGGAACAAAGAATTTAACTGCTGAACAGATTGCTGAAAAAATTGATTTTTATGGTGCATCTATATCAGCAAATGCAAATGACGATTATATAGCAATTAACGTAACCACATTAACCAAATATCTCAATGAAATACTCGATATTTTGGACAACATTTTATTTGAAACAAAATTAAATGAAGACGAATTAGAGAAACTTAAAAAGCAGTTTCAAGCTGGTCTTGTGGCTGAGAAATCAGATCCTAATGCTCTTGCTTCTAAATTAGCTAAAAGAGTAATGTATGGACAGAATCACCCTTATGCTAATTTTCCTTCAGAAGAAAGTATTGAGAAAATCACAATTAATGATATTGATAGATATCTAAAAAAGTATTTTATTTCTAATAATATGTCTTTAGCAATTTTTGGAAATTATAATGATAAAAATTTAAATGATATTTTTAGAGTTTTTAGTAAATATCAAAAAAATACTGAGTTTGTTTTAGATGAAATTCCTTCACCTGCTAAATTAGAAAAAGGTGTTTATTTTATTGAAAGAGATGCCGCTGTTCAATCTTCAATACGCATTGTTGCAGAGGGAGTTAATTACTCAGACAACGATTATGAAGTTTTAAGTTTTAATAGCAATATTATTGGTTCAGGTTTTATCGGGCGACTTTTCAAAACTCTAAGAGAAAAGCATTCATATACTTACTCTCCATCTGCGGGACTTTCTGGTAGAAAATATTATAATTTCTTTTCTGCTAATGCAGATGTGAAAGCAGATGTAACAGATTCTGCTATTAGTGTAATGAAAGAATTAATTGTTGATTTATCTAAAAATCAAATAACAGAAGAAGAGTTAGATGCCGTTAGAAAATTTAGAAAGGGCTCTTATTTGATGTCTTTCGAGAATAGTGATTTTACCGCATCAATTCTTCAAAATGGAGAGTTTAAAGGTGTGAGAGCTAAAAACTTTGAATCTTATGCCCAAAGAATTGAAAAATATAATCAAGGAGATATATTAAAAAATGCTAGTAAGTATCTAAGCGAAGATAATTTATATCTAATTGTTGTTGGTCCGAAATCTACAAAAAATAATTTAGAGAAATTTGGAAACATTTTTGAGTATGATAGGTCAATTAATCCACTTGATGATTTTGAAGCTGTGAAAATTAAGCCAAAAGATCTTGTAAAGAATTACCTTAAAGCTGTTGGTGGTAAAAAGATATTTAAAGAAATTTCATCTTTATCAAGCAAAGGTGAACTTGTAGTTACAACTCAAGGTCAAGAAATGAAAGGAACTTATTTAGTTAATGCACAGTCTCCTGATAAATCATTTTCTGTCCAAGATTTTGTTGGTAATAAACAAGAAAAATGGATAAACGGAGATAAATCTTGGATAAAAGTAGCTGATTTAGTTAATCAAGAGAAAACTTCACTTTTTGACAAATTAGAGATAATGCCATTTTATTTTGCTAATATTTTAGATTTAGATGCTAATATGGAAATCCTAGGTAAAAGGAATAGTGAAATATATGTAAAAGTAACAGGTGAAAATGAAGAAAGAGTTTATAAGTTTGATGAAAAATCCTTTTTATTAAACTCATATACTTCCACTCAGGATACTCAAATTGGTAAAATTACTCTTGAAAATATCTATTCTGATTATAAAAGTTTTGGAGATTATTTACTTCCTACATCTATTGAAAATAAATCGTCACTGTTTGTTAGTAAGTTAAAAGTTAATTACACTTTAAATCCTAATTTAGAAGATCAAAGTTTTGAACCAGAAAAGTAAAAAAAACATTGCCTTTTTGTCAGTATTTTATCCTTACAGAGGTGGAATAGCTCAATCAAGTGGTTCACTTTATTTTGCTCTTAAAGAGAAGTCTAATGTTTTCCCTTTAAATTTCTCAAGACAATATCCTGATATTTTGTTTCCTGGGAAATCGCAATTTGTTCCTGAAGGAGATAAAACTGAAGCATTAAATTCAACTCGAATTTTAGACTCTGTGAACCCACTTTCTTGGCTCAAAACTTCAAATTATATCAACAATCTAAATCCCGATATTGTGCTTTCAAGGTTTTGGATTCCTTTTTTGTCGCCCGCTTTGGGAACTGTTTTAAAACAAACTAAGAAGAAATCGCAGAATATTGCAATAGTTGATAACGCTATTCCCCACGAAAAAAGAATTGGCGATAAGCAATTAACAAATTATTACTTAAAGCAAAACCATAAATTTGTGGCTCTTAGTAAATCTGTCGAAAGAGATTTATATGATTTACTTCCTAATCCAAAAGTTTACTATCACCCCCACCCTGTTTATGATAGATTTCCAGAGTCAATTGAAAAAAATATTGCACGCCAAAAATTAGGCATCAAAGAAAATGACAAAATAATTTTATTTTTCGGATTTATCCGTGATTATAAGGGTTTAGATATTCTAATTGATTCTATGATCTATATTAATAAAAATATTAAATTACTAATTGCTGGTGATGTTTACGGCTCTTTTGATAAATATGAAGAACAAATTAAAAAAAATAATCTTGAAGAAAGAATTATAAAAATTATAGATTTCATACCAGACGAAGACGTAACAATCTATTTTTCTGCATCGGATTTATGTGTTCAGCCATACAGAAGTGCCACCCAATCAGGCATTGCAAATATTTCAACTCATTATAACTTACCAATAATTGCAACAGATGTTGGAGGTCTTAAAGAAGTTATCGAGCCATTCAATATTGGCAAAATAGTAGAAAAACCAGACCCAAAAGAGTTAGCAATTAAAATTAACGAATTCTTTTCGGAGTACATTGAGTATAGTCAAAATTTCAAATCTTACAAAGAATTTGCCTCTTGGGAAAAATTAGCCGAAGTAATTCTTGAAGCATCAAATGATTGATTATTTCTATAATATCATATAGTTACTTTCTAAATATAAAATTATTGTTAATTTAATGTTAATTATATTTTATAAATTTGCAAAAAATAATTTTGAAATTAAAAAAATACTTCATAATTTTGTATTCTATTCAAGACCAAATGGGAGTGTCGCATAATTGGTATTGCATCAGTCTTGAAAACTGACGTCCGTGAGGACATGGGGGTTCGAGTCCCTCCACTTCCGCAGTAAAAAAAGCCCTTGTTAATTCAAGGGCTTTTTTTTTGAAAAAAATTTTTTAATCAAAATTTAACAAGGGCTTGTAAGCCCTTGTTGAGTTTAGTATTATTCGATTATCAATTTCTTTGTTTCAATTTTCTCTGGGGTGCTGATTTGAATTATGTAAGCACCTCTGGAAATGTTTGGTAAGTGTATGTTGTAGTTGCCATTTATCACAATATTGCTTACTTCGAATATAGTAAGTCCTGACATATCAATTACTTTTAGCGATTGTATTTGAGCATTTGGTTTTACGGAAACTATATTTATTGTCTTATCTTTCACAGGGTTAGGGAAGATTTTGAATGAGTTTGTTTCTTCCTCTGTTTCAGTTTGGAAGATTGGTTTTTCGCTTGTGTCTTCGGCTTTTCCAATATAAGTAGGCGACAAATATATAATTTTATTTTCTTCATCCAAAATTCTAATTCTTAGATTTTTTTTGTCTAATATTTTCTCTGTTGGTTTCCATTTATAAATAGAATCTTTTTTAGAAAAATTGCTACTTGTGATTTCTACCCATTTTCCAGAGTCATAGTCCCAATACTCAAACTTTGCATCTGAGTTATATGGCTTATCAGGTGTTTCAATAGTTACGTATTTATCTATCTCTATTTTTTCACCGCCGTGTTTAATTCTGTCATTCTTTGAAAATAAGAAAGATACAGAAATCAGAAATATTATTAGTATTTTCATCTTAAATCCCTTTTATTAGTTTAATTACTTTAATTTCGTTTTTGGTTTTTACAAGGCAAAAATAAACTCCTATTGTATGACCAATTTCTTCTAAGTTTATTTCTTGCGTTTTAGTATTTACATTAAAGTTTGTATAAACTTCTTTTCCGTTTAAATCAAAGATTTTTATTTCTTCTATATTGTAATTTGAAAATATTTTTACAATATTGCCAGAATAAAAATGATTTATATTGCTAAATTTTTCCGCACTGCTAAAATAATAATTATAGTTTGTAGAATAAATTGCATCGTCATTATAAAGATATACTTCATCTTTTCCAACAATATTTTCAAATTCGCCAGTGTATTCAATATTACTTGAAATAAAGAAATTCCAAGTGTCGCATTCGTCATTTGAGAAATAAGTGTAAACTAAATCATCAACTTCGTTATAATACAAAAAGAAAATTGTATTATTAAATTTAATGAAATCTGTTAATACTTCTCCTTTATCATCAAGTATTAATGTAATTTTATTATAATCACGACCATCCATCATTTTAGAATTTACTTTTATTATTAATCTACTACCATTTAAATTCAGTAATCCTTGTTTATCACTTAAAAAAATAGTATCTGTATTAAAAATATTATATTCTTTTCTTTTAAAATACACTTCTTCGAATACATAATCTATTTTTATTTGGTATAAATTATCTTCAATAAGAAGAGAATCATTATTTAGAAATGCACCAAACTCATTAAAACCGAATAACAAATAACCATAACTGATAAAATCAAAATTACTATTTAATTTTGGTATTGGAAAAAAACTTGTTGAATATTTATTTAGGAAAATCAAATCAAAATCAAATCCACGATGAGAAATAATAGATTTTCTAAAGAAATAATCAATAATTTTATTTCCTTCAATTAAATTCCTCTCATTCTCAAGCCCAGAGGTTATCTTTTTATATTTGTATGATTTTTCTTCAAAATTATGTAAAATAAAGTAATCAGTCATATTTACTTTTTTTGAATATGAAATTAATATTTCATCATTTAATCTTACCATTTTATTTAGTTTGATAAGAGAATCGCTAACAAATTCAAAAGATTCGTATTTTGTATAAATATCAGAAAGTAAGTTATTATTTATTTCTGTACTTATTAAAGATTGAGTTAGATTCTGATAAAGTACTAATAAATAGATATTACCTCTTGATACAAATACACTTAAAACTTCAGAAATTTCAGAATTTATTTCATTTTTGTGTCTGATTTGCCAATTTGTGTCTAAGTTACTTTTAAAAAATAGAGTGTTTAATTCTTGGTCAAATAATACAACGTTTCCTACTGAATCAGATGAAGCCAACTGAATTTTATCAGTATTGATTAAATCATTACCAATTTCCGTCTTTTCCCAAATGAAATCATTTGAGAAAAGACATATTGGAAAAAGAATATAAACTAAAATCTTAAACATAGTTCACCTTATTCAAATTTTGTATCGTTACCTGGGTCTTCTGATTTATAAAGTTCAACTTTATATTTTGTTTTTACAGGTTTATTATCAGAATTTGGAATTTCCTTTCCAGAATAACCATTAATGGGATGTGCGCCAAACCACTGATATTCTTTCCATCCATTTAAAACTTTCAAATCTCCATAAAAATCATTTCTCCATATTGAATTAATTAAGTGTTTAAAACCATTATATAAAGCAAAAAATACTACTATAACAGCAATTCCAATACCAAACTGATATAAAAGTGGCAAAAATTTAATCATTTCATACGTCCAACCAATTATTTGTAAAACTAAATCAAATAAATACGCTGTGGAAAACGATGCAGCAAGAATAGCAAAGATATCTTCAAGTGTGGATAATTCATCAGCTCCATAATCATCACCGTCATCTTCATAGAAATCATGTTGTAAAAAAAGGATGTAATCAATTTTCATATCTTTGTGTTTAATTAACTGATAATTTATATTTGTCCAATCTTTACCTTTTAATTCGTATGTTGTTGGTATAGAATAGTTTTCTAAAAACTTATTTGTTGAATTAAAAATTTCAGTGTATGTATCATCACTATTTGTTAAACCTATATCATTTTGATATCTAATCCACATTTCATGGTCGCCAACTCCTCTATCTCTATCACCAACATAAATTTTATCATAACTAACAGATAATCCAGGCAACTCAGTATATCCTTCTGCTTTTATAGGATTATATAAATTTACATCTTCAGTATTTTTAACTAAATCAGTTACATTATACTCAAAATTAGTTCCTTTGCAAATTTCTTTTTTTGAATTTTGAATTGTTTAAAATTAATAATAATATTTTATATAACCAATTTTTTTTTTTACATTTTTTTAAATTCTAATGAAATTATAATGATTTTCTAATATTTTCTGGAAATTTCGTTTCGCTAAATAACTATGTTTTGGCTCAAGTAATTTTTGATATTTAATCCAAAAATTTATATTGTCAAATATTTATGTTAATTTTGTATTATATAAATTACAAAAATAAAAAAAGGAGTTTATAAATATGACACCATTTAAAAATGAAGTTGTTTGGGATTTTAAAGATGAATCGCAATTAAATAAACAAAAAGAAGCAATCGAAAAAGTAAGAGCATCTTTTGGCAAAGAATATCCAAATTATATTAACGGAAAAGAATCATTCACAGATAGAAAAACAAAGTCTTTTAATCCGTCGAACAAAGAAGAATTAATCGGTATTTTCCAAAAAGCAGGTCAGAAAGAAGCTGAAGAAGCTCACATTTCAGCACAAAAAGCATTCAAAACTTGGTCTGTAGTTCCTGCATCTGAAAGAGCAGAATATTTATTTAAAGCCGCTCAAATCATTAGAGATAGAAGATATGAAGTGAATGCTTGGATGATTTGTGAAGCAGGAAAAAATTATGTTGAAGCAGATGCTGATACTTGCGAAGCAATTGACTTTTTAGAATTTTATGGTCGCGAGATGTTGAGATATTCAGAAAAGCAAGAATTAACAAGACAAGATGGCGAAGACAATGATTATTTCTATATACCATTGGGTGTGGGATTAGTTGTTCCACCTTGGAACTTCCCTTTTGCAATTCTTATTGGTATGACAGCAGCATCAATAGTTACTGGAAATACAGTGGTATTGAAGCCGTCTTCTGATACTCCTATGATGGGCTGGTTGTTTATGGATATTATGAATCAATTAGGACTTCCAGCTGGAGTGATTAACTTTCTTGTGGCTTCTGGTGCTGAGACTGGTGATTATTTGGTTGACCACCCTCAAACAAGATTTATTTCATTTACTGGTTCGATGGAAGTTGGGATTAGAATTTATGAAAGAGCAGCTAAAGTGAACCCAGGACAAATCTGGCTGAAAAGAGTTGTTGCAGAAATGGGTGGAAAAGATGCTATGATTATTGATTCAGAAGCTGGTGATTTGGACTTTGCAGCAGACCAAGTTGTGAAAGCGGCTTTTGGTTTCCAAGGGCAGAAATGTTCTGCAGGTTCGAGAGCGATTATCGACCAAGCGATATGGGATAAAATTGTGCCGATGATTGTTGAAAAAACTAAAGCACTTAAAGTTGGCGATGCAAAAGACAATTTCCCAGTTGGTGCTGTGATAAACGAAAGCGCTTATAATTCAATAATTAAATATATAGAAATTGGCTCTAAACAAGGTAAATTGCTTTATGGAGGTGCTGATGAAAATAAAAATGGCTGGTATATCAAACCAACGGTAATTGAAACAGGTGAAAACGATACTATTGCAAAAGAGGAAATCTTTGGACCTGTATTGTCCTTAATTAAATCAAATGATTTTGAACATTCTGTTGAGATCTTCAACTCTACAATTTATGGTTTGACTGGTGGATTGATTACTGATAACGAAGAAAAACTAAAACGTGCAAGATTGGAACTTCACTGCGGAAACTTATACTTAAATAGAAAATGTACTGGTGCGTTAGTAGATGTTCATCCATTTGGTGGATTTAATATGTCAGGAACTGACTCTAAAGCCGGCTCAAGAGATTACTTATTGCTCTTTATGCAAGGGAAAACAGTTACAAGAAAGTTATAAAAAATAATTTTTAAAATATTTAAAAAACATAATTAAAATTATTTAGTTAGGAGGCAATAAATTGTCTCCTTTTTTTTGGTTGAGTTACGTAAGTGGTTGTATTAATAATTTAAAGTTTATTATTGCTTAGTTTTTTCGTATATTTGTAAATTAAAATTAAACAAAAATAAAAATTATTTCGGAGGTAATTATGGCTTTTGATTTAGACATGATTAAAAAAGTCTATGATGATTATGAACATAAATTAAAGAATATTAGACAAATAGTAGATAAACCACTAAGTTTGACTGAAAAAATTCTTTACACACATCTTTATGATAAATCTGATCTTAAAGAGTTTCAACGTGGAAAAGACTATGTTGATTTTGCACCTGATAGGGTTGCAATGCAAGATGCAACAGCTCAGATGGCATTATTGCAGTTTATGCAGTCTGGTTTAGAGAAAGTTGCAGTACCATCAACTGTTCATTGCGACCACTTAATTCAAGCAAAAGATGGTGCTTTAGCAGATTTGAAAAATGCAAAAACAAATAATAAAGAAGTTTTTGATTTTTTATCTTCTGTTTCAAATAAATATGGAATTGGTTTCTGGAAAGCTGGGGCTGGAATTATTCACCAAGTAGTATTAGAAAATTATGCATTCCCTGGGGGTATGATGATAGGTACAGATTCTCACACTCCTAATGCAGGTGGTTTGGGAATGGTAGCTATTGGTGTTGGGGGTGCTGATGCAGTTGATGTTATGGCTGGTATGGCTTGGGAACTTAAATTTCCTAAACTAATCGGAGTTAAATTAACTGGGAAATTATCTGGTTGGACTTCTCCTAAAGATGTTATTCTTAAAGTTGCTGGTATTCTAACTGTAAAAGGTGGAACGGGAGCTATTGTGGAATACTTTGGTGAGGGTGCTAACTCTATGTCTTGTACTGGTAAAGGAACTATCTGTAATATGGGTGCCGAAATTGGTGCTACTACTTCAATATTCGCTTATGATGAATCAATGGAAAGATACTTACGAGGAACAAGCAGAGCTGGAATTGCAGACTTAGCTAACGGTGTTAAAGAACATTTAACTGCTGACCCAGAAGTTTATGCTAACCCTGATAAGTATTTCGACCAAGTGATTGAAATTAATCTTTCTGAATTAGAACCTCATATCAATGGACCTTTTACTCCTGATTTGGCTACTCCTGTGAGTGAATTTGCTAAAAAAGCTAAAGAAGAAAACTGGCCTATGGATTTAGAAGTTGGATTAATTGGTTCTTGTACTAATTCATCTTACGAAGATATCACAAGAGCTGCATCAATTGCTAATCAAGCTAAAGAAAAGAACTTAAAAGCTAAAGCAGAATTTACGGTTACACCCGGTTCTGAATTAGTAAGATATACAATCGAAAGAGATGGGCTGATTGATGTATTTAAAGAAATTAACGGAGTTGTTTTAGCTAATGCCTGCGGACCTTGTATTGGACAATGGGCAAGACACACTGATGACCCAAAAAGAAGAAACTCCATAATGACTTCATTTAACAGAAACTTTGCTAAAAGAAATGATGGAAACCCTCAAACACACGCTTTTGTTGCTTCTCCTGAAATAACAACCGCATTTGCAATTGCTGGTACTTTAGATTTTAATCCTTTAACTGATAAACTAATAAATCAAAATGGCGAAGAAGTAACTCTCGAAGAACCAATCGGATTAGAATTACCCGAAAAAGGGTTTGCCGTTGAAGATGCAGGATACCAAGCTCCAGCTGAAGACGGAAGCGCCGTTACTATCAACGTAGATGAAAGTTCAGAAAGATTACAGTTACTCTCTCCTTTTACTGCATGGGATGGTAAAAACATTACAGGAATGAAATTATTAATAAAAGCTCTTGGAAAATGTACTACCGACCACATATCTATGGCTGGTCCTTGGTTAAGATTTAGAGGACACATCGATAACATCGCAAACAACACACTAACCGGTGCTATCAATGCCTTTAACAATGAAGCAAATAAAGTAAAAAATCAAGTTGATGGCTCTTATGCTGGCGTTCCTGATGTGCAGAGAGTTTACAAAGCACAAAACATCCCTACGATAGTAGTTGGAGATGAAAACTACGGCGAAGGGTCTTCAAGAGAACACGCAGCAATGCAACCTAGACACTTAGGAGTTAGAGTTATCTTAACAAAATCATTTGCCAGAATCCACGAAACTAATCTTAAAAAACAAGGAATGCTTGGCTTAACATTTGCAAACCCATCTGATTATGATTTAATTCAAGAAGACGATACTTTTGACTTCTTAGACCTAACTGAGTTTGCTCCAGCTAAACAACTAACTTTAAAAGTTACTCATTCTGACGGCTCGGCAAACGAAATTAAATGTAATCACACCTATAATGCTCAACAAATTGAATGGTTCAAAGCAGGTTCTGCCCTAAACCTAATCAAAGCAAAAATAGCAGATAGAGCATAATTAAAAACAAGTTAATACAAACTCATAAATCTTAAAATATGTATTTATAGCCCTCATAACGAGGGCTTTTTTTTAACCCTTAATCACCAAATGATTTCTATAACTATCAAAACTACTCTCTAAATCATTTAATTTAATTTATCGAGCTTCTCGAATACTTTTTAGATTATCCTTTTAAAACTTATAATCATTCTTTTAAGTATAAATATTATCTTTTTAGATATTTACGCCGTCTTTTTAGGTATTTACACTTTCCTTTTAGTATTTATAATTATCTTTTTAGTTAAATTCAGTGGCGTAAAGACCATTTTAAAGAGCGTAAAGACCATTCGAGAGGGCGTATAAAGACCATTCGAAAAGGCGTAAACCCCTCACGAAATAGTTTTTACTGAGGTTTGGAGGATATTGTTATTATTCTGAAAAGAAGAAAAATTAATCTTTAAAATTGTAATAATTATTTAAAATCCATTAATAATATTTTAAAAGACAAAAAAAAGGTCATTTTCAGCGTATCGAAGAATAAATTATACATGTGCAATTTAATATACAAAGCACTCGAGATATTTCAATTTGTTTAATATAATGGGAGCAATGTTGATTGATGGGGGAAGAATTATAATTAGAATTTTGGCAGTTTTTAGAATATTTTTGAAGTATAAAACACGATTTTTAAGGGTGTTTAATAAATTTTATTGTTTATTAATAAAAAACTTTGTATTATTGCGGCTTATTATAAATCAAAAATGAAAAAAATGTTTGAGAATTTACCTGAAAAGCTGAGTTATCCCGAGTTAGAAAAAGATATATTGAAATATTGGGAAGAAAAGGGGATATTTAAGAAGACCTTGGAACTCCGAAAGGATGCTCCTTATTTTACTTTTTATGAAGGTCCTCCAACAGTTAATGGCAAGCCAGGTATTCATCATATTTTATCTCGAGCAATTAAAGATGCGATATGTAGATATAAGACAATGAGGGGCTTTTATGTTCGCCGACAAGCAGGTTGGGACACTCATGGGCTTCCGATTGAGATTCAAGTTGAAAAAGAGTTAGGCATAAAAGATAAATCTGAAATCCCAAGTTTTGGAATAGATAAGTTTAATAAAGCATGTAGAGATTTAGTTTATCGAAATATAGATATGGATGAGGGTTGGAAAACTCTAACTTCAAGAATGGGCTATTGGGTTGATTTAGATGAGGCGTATATAACTTGTACTAACAATTACATTGAGTCTGTTTGGTGGGCATTGAAACAATATTTTGATAAAGGTCTAATTTACAGGGGCTTTAAAGTTGTTCCTCAATCCCCTACTATCGCAACTCCACTTAGTTCTCACGAGTTATCTCAAGGATACAAAGATGTTCAAGACCCAAGTTGTTTTTTGAAGACAAAGGTTGTTGAATCAAAAGTTATAGAGATAATTGGAGCGGAGATTTTGGTCTGGACAACAACTCCTTGGACTTTACTTGGAAATGTTGCCACTGCAGTAGGCGATGAGATTGATTATGTTTTAGTTAAGAATGTAAGAAAGCAAAAAGAAGAAACAGAAGAATTTAAACTTGTCTTAGCAAAGGCAAGGTTATCAGTTTTAGATGGCGAATATGAGATAATAAAAGAGTTCAAAGGTATTGATATTGTTGGAAGTATATATGAACCAATCTTACCTTTTGCTGCTATTGATAAAAATGAAACTCCAAAAGCGTTAACAATTATATCTGGAGACTTTGTTTCAACAGAAAATGGTTCTGGAATAGTGCATCTTGCCCCTGCCTTTGGTGAAGATGACTATAGAATGTCATTAGTGCATAACCTACCATTTATTCAACACGTTACTCCTGATGGTCATATCAAAGAGGGTTTTGGTGAATTTACGGGAAGAGCCATAAAGAACTTCACTTATGAAGACCACAAAGAAGAAGGCGTTGATAAAGATGTAGTTATTTATTTGAAGATGACAGGTAAAAACTATAGAACAACTAATGATTATCTGCATAGTTACCCGCATTGCTGGAGAACAGGCAATCCGATTATGTATTATGCAAGAGAAAGCTGGTTTATTAAATCTCCTGAGTATAAAGATGATTTAATTAGATTAAATAAAGAAATTAATTGGCAACCACCAGAAGTAGGTGCCGGAAGATTTGGTAATTGGCTTGAAGAGGTTAAGGATTGGTCACTTTCAAGGGATAGATTCTGGGGAAGTCCTCTTCCGCTTTGGGTTAATGAAGACGATAAAGAAGATATAATGGCTGTTGGCTCTATTGAAGATTTGAAGAAAGGACTTTACAAAAAGCCAGATGGAACATTAGTACCAGTAGCTGAGTGTGGAGAAGAAATTGACCTTCATCGTCCATTTGTGGATAATGTTTATTTCCAAAAAGATGGTAAAACATATAAGAGAGTTCACGAAGTAATAGATGTATGGTTTGATTCAGGTTCAATGCCATTTGCTCAGATGCACTATCCATTTGAAAATAAAGAATTATTCGAGAAATCATTTCCTGCTGACTTTATTGCAGAGGGAATAGACCAAACGCGTGGTTGGTTTTATACTTTGCATAATATTTCAACGGCACTATTTAATAAGCCAGCGTTTAAAAATATAGTTGTAAATGAATTAATCCTTGATAAAAATGGCGTCAAGATGTCTAAGAGATTAGGCAATACGATTGACCCTTTTGAAGTGATGGATAATCTGGGTGCAGATGCCGTAAGATGGTATATGTTTGTGAATAACCCACCTTGGAAGACAACTTTATTTAATATTGAAGATATTTCAAGAACGGTAATAAGTGATTTTTTCCGTTCACTTACAAATACTTATGCTTTTTTTACATTGTATGCGAATATTGATGGCTTTACAGGAAATGAAGAAGTAATTGAAGTAAGCGAAAGACCAGAGATTGACAAATGGATTATTTCAAGAGCAAATTCTTTGTTAAAAGAATATATAGATTTAATGGACGCTTATGAATTAACTAAAGCTCATAGATTGGTTCAATCTTTTGCAATTAATGAATTATCTAATTGGTATATTAGAAGAAATAGAAGAAGATTTTGGAAGGGTAAAATTGACAAGGATAAAGTATCAGCATATCAAACATTAAGAGAAGTTATGCTTAATATATTGTCTATGTCTGCTTCTACTGCTCCATTTTTATCAGAAAATCTATATTTGAGATTAAAAACAGATAAAGATCCTTTGTCAATTCATTTGTTAGACTTCCCTTCTCCAAATGATAAACTTGTAGATAAGGATTTAGAACGAAGAATGGATTTGGCACAACGAATTGTATTCTTATCTCGCTCGTTAAGAGAAAAAGAAAATATCAGAACTAGACAAGCATTAAAACGTATCTTAGTTCCAGTGATGAATGAGCAACAGAAAGAAGATATTAATTCTGTGGAAGATATTATATTAGAAGAAATTAATGTAAAAGCGATTGAGTTTGTGAGCGAAGAAACTTCAAACGTGATTAGTCGTAAAGCAAAAGCGAATTTTAGATTGCTTGGTAAGAAATATGGTAAGCAAACTAATATAGTTGCAAATGCGATTAAAGACATAACTAACGGGCAGATTATCGAACTTGAAAAAGGTGCAATAATAAATATTAAAGTTCAAGATATTGATGCCGAAATAACTTTTGAAGATATTGAGATAATGAGCGAAGAAATTAAGGGCTGGAGTGTTGCATCAGAGCAGGGCTTAACAGTGGCACTTGATACAGAACTTACTCAAGAATTGATAAATGAAGGAATTTCAAGAGAGTTTGTAAATCGAGTTCAAAATCTAAGAAAAGATTTGGGCTTTGATGTAACTGATAGAATTGCTATCTATTACAATGCGAGTGAGAATATTAAAAATGCTGTTGAATCTGAAAAAGATTATATTTGCAATGAAACCCTTGCTGTAAGTTTGGAGTTTTATGAAAACATCTCAGATGTAACAGAATTAGAGATATTGGATGATAAATTACTTTTAAATTTGAAAAAACAATAAAAATAGCTGAGAGGTTAATTATGGCAAAGAATAATATAATAAGATATTCAGATTCGGAGTTAGAAGACTTTAGAAAAAATATTATGGATTCTAAAGAAGAAACCATCGAAGAAATTGCTATGCTTAAAGATAGGTTGGAAGACTTAAATAGTAGTAATACTGCCGATGAAACAAGTACTTTTGGTATGCATATGGGTGACCAGGGGTCTGAGGCGCAAGAAATGGAAAAGACTTATGCTCAAATTCAAAGAATGAATGACTATCTTAAAAAACTTGATGAAGCGTTAGAGAGAATTGATAACAAAGTATATGGAATTTGCAGAGAATGTAGCATTTTGATTGCAAAAGAAAGATTATTAGCTGTTCCGATTACTACTTTATCAGCATCATTTAAAATTCATCAGAAATGTCCGGAAGATGGTATTGACAAGATTCACCCACAGGGTTAATACCATAAGGTTAATTTATGAGTGAGTTGATAAAAAAGATATATGCCAATTTGAACTATCAAAAACAATTTGGGGATTTGCTTTATTTAGATAAATCATTTTCGCAAAGTATAAAAAATATTGAAGTTAATAATGAGGAAATAACAATTAAAGAAACACAGCAGACTAAAACTGAAGCACCGAAAAAAACTGGAACCTCTGTAAATCCAAATTGGCAAACTTCTTCTAATCTTGATGAATTAAAGCAAAATATCCACAATTGTTTAGAATGTGAGCTTGGGCATACTCGTAAAAATTTTGTTTTTGGTTCGGGAAATGCGAAATCTAAAATATTAATAATTGGCGAAGCACCTGGAGCAGATGAAGATGAACAAGGGATTCCATTTATAGGTCGCGCAGGACAACTTCTCACCAAAATTCTTGAAGCTATTAACTTCACAAGAGATGAGGTTTATATAGCAAATATAATTAAATGTCGCCCACCTGAAAATCGCCGTCCTAAGCCGACTGAAGTCGAAGAATGTGAACCGTACTTAAAAAAGCAAATTGAAATCCTTAATCCTGAGTTTATACTAGCTTTGGGTCTAACTGCTGTAAACACATTATTAAAAGGTGATTACAAAATGAAAGACGTAAGAGGCAAAGTATTGGAATACGAGGGGAGAAAACTCCTTATCACTTATCACCCAGCCGCCCTTCTGCGTAACCCATCTTGGAAAAGACAAGCATGGGAAGATGTACAGCAACTAAGAGCAATGTATGATGAGTATCAAGCCAAAAATAATATTTAAAATAAACTATTAGTTAATATTTAATCTGTATTTACTTTAAAAAAAAATTGTTAAATTGCATTTTATTCAAAAAGAATTTTAAAATGATTTACGGAATTGGGCATGACCTTGTTGAGACCTCTAGAATTAAAAATTCTATTGAAAGTCTTGGAGATAGGTTTAAAAATAAAATATATACTGAAATAGAAAAAGAATATTGCAACCAGTTTAAGTTGAACGATTATTTGCATTATGCAGCTAGATTTGCAGCAAAAGAAGCATTTTCTAAGGCAATTGGCACTGGTCTTAGAGATGGTTTCAAGTTTACAGAAGTTGGAGTTGTAAATCAAAAAAGTGGGCAACCAAAAATTGTTTTAACTGGTTCTATGCTTGAAAAATATGGACATCTAAAATCGCATTTGACTATGAGCCATAGTAACTCTAATGCTGTAGCGGTTGTGATTTTAGAGAAGGTTTCGGAAACTGCAAAGAATATTGGAGAATAATGGTTAAGAATATATTAATTGCAGCTGGTGGAACTGGTGGTCATTTATTTCCTGCTCTTGCTGTTGGGCAAGAGTTAGAAGAGAAGTATGGCTGCAAATTATTTTTTATTGGGACTGATTACAGAATTGAATCAAAAAAAATTCCTGAGTTGGGTTATCCTTATTTTCCTACACCTATAAAGGCATTTCCAGGTAAAAGTTTGAAAGCAGTTAAGTGGTTATTTGATTTTTTAAAATCTAAAAATATTGCAACTAAAGTAATTAAAGATAATAAAATCGATGCTTTACTTTGTGCTGGTGCTTATATTAGTGTTCCTCCTGGGCTGGCCGCTACAAGTAATAAAATTCCTATATTTTTGATGGAATCTAATGTTAATCTTGGTAAAGCAAATAAAATATTGCTTTCAAGGGCAAGAAAAATATTCACATCTTGGGAAAAAACAGCATCTTACGTATCAAATAAAGATAAAGTTATTCTTGCTGGAAATCCAATTAGAAAAGAGATTTTAAATTTGCCATCAAGAGCTGAATCTTTAACAAAATATGGCTTAGAAGATAAATTATCTTTGCTTGTGATGGGTGGTTCTTTGGGTGCAAAAAGTATTAATAAGGCAATTTATAATTCAATAGAAAAATTGAATTTAGAAGATATTAATATTATATGGCAAACTGGTGGTGAAAAGAATTTAGAAGGAATAAATATTGCTATGGATTTTGGTCCGAATATAAAAGTATATGATTTTATTGATGATATGGCAAGTATATACTCTTTTGCTGACCTAATTGTATCAAGGAGTGGAGCTACTGCCGTTAGTGAAATAAGTATTGTAGGGTGTGCGTCTATATTAGTTCCAATGGGAAATGCAGCCAATAACGAACAGTTTTTAAATGCAAAAACACTTTCTGATAATAATGCCG
Source organism: Eximiradiales bacterium (assembly GCA_965661945.1). Lineage (GTDB taxonomy): Bacteria > Bacteroidota > Ignavibacteria > Kapaibacteriales > UBA2268 > JAJRPT01. The sequence goes on along the minus strand of CBFIFP010000003.1, from coordinate 171,690 downwards.
CGATCTTGGTATCAGATAATGAGATTGAAATTAAATTATTTGAAGAGATTACTGATTTAATTCGCAATGAAACAAAACGAAGTGAATTAAGTAATAATATTAAGTATTTTGCTAAAAAAGAAGCTAGCTCTACAGTTGCGGATTTTATAATAAAAAATATATAAAAATGTTAAAATTTATAGCTATATTAATGTTAATTTTTGGTGGTATTTACATAGTGTTTAAATATTTATCAAGAAAGTTAATAAATAATTTTTTTAGAAATTCTGGTATAAATCCAGAACAATTTCAAAAACAAAACAATGTTTATAATCAAAATGATGATGTAATCTATAAAAAAGATGAAACCGTTATTTTAAAAGGTGAAGCAGGAAAAAAGAAAAAATGATAAAGGTCTTATTTGAATCAAATTTACCTGAAATTGAATTAATCTCAAAGGGTAAAGTTCGTGAAATTTATAATTTAGAAAATAGTTTACTTTTTGTAGCATCAGATAGAATATCTGCTTTTGATGTTATTATGAATCAGGCGGTTGCTGGAAAGGGGATTTATCTTAATCATATTTCAAAGTATTGGTTTGATAATACTAAACATATTATAGAAAATCATTTAATTTCTGTTGATTATGATGATTATCCCCTAAATTTGCATAAATATCGTGAACAATTAGAAAATCGCTCGATGATAGTGAAAAAATGTAAGCCCTTAGCGGTGGAGTTTGTAGTTAGAGGATATATTGCAGGTTCGGGGTGGAAAGAATACGAAAAAGAAGGCACTATTTGTGGTGTTAAGATTCCTTCTAATAGAAAAAAATTCTCAAAATTAGATGAACCAATTTTTACTCCCGCAACTAAAGCTGAGACGGGTCACGATGAAAATATAGATTTTCAAAGAGCTTGTGAGATTCTTGGAGAAGATAAAGCTAAATATTTACGTGATATTTCAATTAAATTGTATAATTTTGGGCATAGTATTCTTGAGAAAAAAGGAATTATTCTAGCAGATACTAAGTTTGAATTTGGTGAAGATGAAAATGGTGAGCTGATTTTAATTGATGAAGTTATGACACCTGACTCATCAAGGTTCTGGAATTTAGATACTTATGAAGAAGGAAAGGAACCCGATAATTTTGATAAGCAAACTTTAAGGGATTGGTTAGAAACTCAAGATTGGAATAAAGAAGCTCCGGCTCCTGATGTTCCGGATTTTATATTAGAAAAAATTATTAGTCAGTATGATTTAATTTCCAAAAAGATATTTAACTAAATATATATAATATGAAGCCATTAATTATAATTATAAGTCTGGTTTTATTTTCGTTTAAGATAAACTGTAAAGACTTAGTACTTTCTACTTCATACCCACTACATCTTATAGCACAAGAAGTTACGGGTAATTTATTTGATAATGAAACATTAATGTCTGCTGGGGTATCTTCTAGCCAATTTAAGCAAAATAGTGATTTGATTTATAAAGTTAATAAATCAAAAGTGTTGCTTTATTCTTCAGAAATTAATGAAAATTGGGTATATGACTTGCCAAAGAAAAACAAAATAAATCTAACTTACTTAATACCTGAAAAAGATAGGATTTTTTTAAATGAAACTGATTCTGAAGATTATTTCTGGTCAGATCCCAAGACTACGTCTATTGTAGTTGAAAAACTTGCAGATACACTTGGAATATTATTTCCTGAAAAAGCACAAGATTTGAAAAATAATGCAGGAAAATTTATTGAAAAACTTGAACTTATTGATGCTTTAATTGAGAAAAATTTGACTAATCTTGATAGACCTCCTTTGCTTCAAGATGTTTCAACATTCATATATTTTGCGTCAGCTTATGAGTTTCCTATTCCTTTCGCAATTGAGGATTTACCCGACGAAGACTTAGATTTTGAATTATCAAATTTAAAAGATACTGGCGTTAATCAAATTTTAATTAATTCATATAACTCAAAAAATGAAAAGATTCTAAATATAATAAATGAGTACGAATTAATTTCATCTGAAATAAATATATACGGCTACCCAAATAAAAATTATTATGAGATGATGTTAGAATTTTCTACAATTATAACTAAACTCTACAATTAAATTTCTTATGAAAGATAATCAAATTAGATTACTTCTTTTTATTCAATTTTTTATGTATGCCGCTCTTTGGATAGCTGTTATTGAACTTCCTGTTTATATATCACAAAAGGATGTAGAGGGAAGTTTGATGTGGTCGCATACTTACAAAGGATTAATATTTGTAGTTTGGGTATTTTTTCAAAATGTAACTGCTATTATTTATGGTTCTTATGCAGAGAAAGTAGGAATTAAGAAGTCACTTTATATCTCTCAAATAATTTTAATTTCTGGTTATTTACTTATCCCCTATTCAACTAATTTTCTAATGTTTTTAATTTCGGTAACGGTATTAGGAGTAGGTTCTGGGATTTTCAAACCGAGTTTAGAGGGATATTTAGCTTTTCACTCAAAAAATAATCAAAGCCACAAAATTTGGAGCAGTTATATACAGTATATAAATATAGCTGTTATTACATCCACTATTTTAATTGTTTACCTTGAAAAAATATCTTATGAAATTACCTTTCTTTCTTCTGCAGTAATTATTTTAATAAATATACCATTGATTTATAATCTAAAAGAAAGAAAACAGGTTGGAGAAGTTATTTTAAAATCAGGTGTTAAAGAGTCTATTAAATTAGCGCTTTCAGATAAAAGAATGTTGCAACTTGTTTTTATAATGACTGGATTCACTGTAGTTTATATTAATTTTTATGAAATGTTACCGAATTATATTGTTGATTGGGTTGATACTTCTGATATAGTTATATGGCTTTCTCTTCCAGAATTTATGACAAAAACAACAGAGACTGGAGTTATGCTTTCATATCAGATGATATTTATGCTAAACGCCTTTTTGGTAATAGTTTTGGTTAAGTTTGTAGGGAATTATACTTCTAAGTTTAATAAAGTAAATATACTAATTATTGGACTTATTTTAATTTTAGTTGGATGTTTTTTCTCTGGGATTTCGCAACTTTCATTAATATTAATCTTAGGAATAATTGTTTACTCAATTGGTGAGATGATTGTCAGACCTAAGTTTCAAGAGATAATTTCTAAAATGTCGCCAGATTATAAAGAGAGTCAGTATATTAGTTTCTTGTATATTTCCTATGCTTTAGGATATATGTTCGGAGCTTTAACTGGTGGAATTTTATATGATAATCTTGGTGAGAAATCACATCTTGCACAAAAAGCACTATTGCTAGAATTTAACATTGAATCAAATCATAAAGATGCTCTTTCTATTCTTAGCAACAAATTAGAATTAACACATTTAGAAACGACAAATTATCTTTTTTCAAATTATACTCCATTTATTTCTTGGATTCCATTTTTAATCATATTATTTATAAGCATTTTGTTTTTAATAAGATATAATAAAAAATATAATTCTGAAGGAAAAATATAAACATAAATTATTGAAAAGTTAATTTTTTAAACAACTTCAAAAATTTTTAACAATTATCGACAAATTGGATTAATATTCGAAGCATTATAATTTTAGAAAGACATAAAACTCAGATAAATTATTTTATATATTAATAATGACCTTATGTTTTATAACTAACAATCAATTATGATATAATTTACTTTTCCATAATTTAAACTAATTTATATTTAATATCGTTTAAGTTTCAATTGATTATTTTAATAATGATTTTAAATACAAGTATTAAATGAAAATAAACAAAAAAAAATATACTATAGGAAGAGTAGATAGTATTGATTTACCAGAACTTGGCTTAACAAACATTCTTTGTAAAGTAGATACGGGTGCTGATACATCTTCTATACATTGCCATAGAGTTCAAATAAAAGAAAAAGATGGTATGGAATATTTGACTTTTAAATTGCTAGACCCCAAGCATCCAGATTATCAAAAGAAAGATTTTCAGATATATAATTTTAAAGAGAGAAGAGTTCGTTCTTCCAACGGGCAGTTGCAGTTTAGATTTGTTATCTCGACTGAGGTAGTTCTTTTTGGTAATGTATATAAAACAGAATTTACATTAACTGATCGTGGTAAGATGAGATATCCTATTCTGCTTGGTAGGAAATTATTAAATAAAAATTTTGTTGTTGATGTCTCAAAAACTAATGTGTCTTCAAATCTTAAAGCAAAAAATATTATTCTATAAAAAAATGGGAATGTAAATTAACATTCCCATCATATTTATCAATCACTTAATCTCTGTTTCTTCCTTTATTTTTACCACCTTCGCCTCTGTGATGTTTCATTATTTGCTGACCGAGTTCTTTTCTGAATCTCTTCTCAAAAATAAGATATTTTGCATATTGAAGTTCGGTTAACATAGACTTCATATCTTTATCTCTATCTTCAACTGTTTTGATAAATTTAGTTTTTATGTTTTGAAAGTTTATAGTTTGACTAACTATTTCTTCCTTTTTCCCAGATTTGATTGCTCCGCTTAAGACTTCTTCTTGTTTATCAAATTCCTCAATCATATCATCAATTTTATTTTCCCAAGCAGTATATTTAACTAAAACTTTGTCAGAAGTGGCTTCATCTAATTCTAATACTTCTAATAGTTTAATTTTTTTTACTGTATTTATTCTTTCTTTACCTTTTCTTGGCTGTGCGAAAACTTGAGTTGCTAATAGTAAGATTATTAAACTAAACATCAATTTTTTCATCTTTTAACTCCTTTAAAATTATTAAAAATTCTTTTTCATCAATATTATTTAAAAACTCATCGTATTGAAACTTTTCATAGTAATAAACATTTATACTATTATCGTCTATGTTAATTAAATCGTTGTAATTTTCAAGTTCGAGACTATAATCATCATTAAACAAGTTATTATCTGTAAGATAATCAATAACATTTTCCTCATCAAATTTTTCGACTACCTCGTTATTATAAAAGATTTTATTATTGGTTTCTTCTTTGTTAATTATTTTAGGGTCTCCAAAGAATAAAAGATATACAATTACTAAAAGACCTAGACTTGGATAAACATATTTTGGTAAATATGTTAAAAAAGGACTTGTAATTTGCTTTTTATATGGTTTTTCTTTTACTTTTCTGCTTAAATTTTTTGATTCTTGTTTTATGGTTGCTTTAAGGTCAAATTTCTCAAAAAGTTCAAATGTTTGCTTTGCATTTTGAACTTCAGTTAGTAAATCATCATATTGCTTAATACATTCTTCAAAATCTATTTTTAAACTATTATCAAGTTTGTCCAAAACGTAATCTGGAATTAATTCCTCAATTTCTTGGTAAGTTAGTTTATTTTTCATTTAGTATAACTCCTAATTTTTTTACTGCTTGAAAGTAGTTTGCTTTAAGTCCTCCAACAGAAGTACCTAAAATATTTGATATCTCATCGTAACTTAAATCTTCAAGATATCTTAAGGCAAATGTCTCTCTTTGTTTTTCTGGTAATTTTTCTAAACTTTTATAGAATTTTATTTTAAATTCTTGATTTTCTAGGATTTTCTGCCCGTCATCATAGTTGATAGCAATATCATTGTAACCTTGCTCTTGTCCCATTAATGTAAATATATTTCTTAACTTCTTTTTTAGTAGAAAGTTTTTAGAATTATTTACAGAGATTCTATAAAGCCAAGTTTTAATATTGGCATTATGTTTAAAAGTATGTAGATTATTAAGGGCTTTAATTAGAACATCTTGAGTTACTTCCTCAGCATCTTGAATATTTTTTAAATACCTTAGAACTATTTGATAAACAAAACTTTGATGTTTTCTGATAAATAGATTAACTGATTTATCACTTTTGGATGATAAATAGTCATTTATAATATCTAAATCATCAATCTCTATTTGTTTTGAAATTTTCATATAATTTTGTTTCTAATTATTAGACACAAAATTAATAAAAAGGTTTAATAGAATAGCAAAAAATAAATTATATATTATAAAATTTGAAGTAATAGTGATTATTGAAATTTGTCAAATAAAAAATTATATCAGATTTTCCTTTTAAAATTATAAATTTCTAAATAATATTATAAGTATATACTAATAAGTTTAATATAAAATAATACTCCAAAGAACTTGCATGTAAGAATGAGATAAGTTCATATTCTAGATTATATTAGAAGTGTAATTTTATCAACTGTATATTTCACTTCGTTTAAGTATGACAAGTAATTATTATTTCTATTGGGAATTTTGTGATTATTTTATAATGATTAACAATAATAATTTTTTATTTTTTTCATAATAATAAAGCAAAATTATCATTTTTTTAAGATTTAAATAATTTTTATTATAGATTTAAATAATATTTTAATATTTTGTTTCTTGAAAATTTTATTGTAAACACTTTTTATTTGATTATTTAGTATTAAAGAAGAAGTACAACCCAAAGTATCAGCAACCCAATCAAAAAACTCTGTGCTTCTATTTGCAATAAAGTATTGATGAAACTCATCTGAAAAGCCATATAATGAGCCAATCAAAATTGTTAAAAGAATATATTTTTTCTTTGTTAAATCAAAAGATATAAGAAAGAATTGAATAGTTAGTCCATAAATGAGATAAGCAAAAAAGTGGAGTATTTTATCTTGGAAGATAAAAATTGATGTATCAAACGGAACACCTTCTTGATGTGAAGCAATAAAAAGCGTCAAACTTGCTAACAATAAAGGAATAAAAGAGATAATTTTTTTAAATTTCGTAATTTTTAAGTTCATTTATTATTTTACTGGCTGTAAGTCCGCTTTGTGAATAATTTTTAGTGAAGTCGTCTGCAATTTTTCCGTGTATATATGTTGCTATTGCAGATGATAAAATTGGGTCATCATATCGGCTATAAACCGCAGATAACATACCTGTTAGCACATCACCACTTCCTGCTGTTGCAAGTCCGGGATTTCCAGTCAGATTCAAATAGGTGTCTTTTCCATTTGATATTAGAGATGGATAGCCCTTTAAAATAATATTGCAATTAAGTTTTTTCGCCCAATTATTTACATAATCAATACGATTTTCTTGAATTTTAGTTCTTTCTTCATTTATGATACTCGCAAACTCACCTAAGTGTGGAGTTAAGATAAAATTTTCATTTAATTGAGAGTTAACGTCGATACATTTTAGTGCATCTGCATCAATAATTATCTTTTTATTTTCGCAGTGTTCAATTATTTTGATAGATAGATTTAAAATATCTCGATTATTTGAAATACCAGGTCCGATAGCAATTACATCGCATTTTTCAGTAATTTCTATTATTTCGTTAAGATTCATAAGTGAAAGAGTACCAAGCTCATTTTGTTGGAAAATATGGCAAATCACCTCAGGAAGCAGAGCAGAGTGCCTTTCTATAGATATAAGATGAACAAGCCCAGCACCAGAGGAAATTGCTGCATTAGCGGCTAATGCTCCTGCACCAAGCATATCTTTAGAGCCAGCAATTATACAAATCCTCCCATAATCAAATTTTGATGTATTTTTGTTTCTTTGTTTATAGTTTTGAGTTAAGTCATTTTCTTCTAAGCTTTTTAATTGAGTGAACTGACCTAAATATTTATCAGGAATTCCAATATTTGCCCTGATTACTTTTCCTGCAAAACTTTGTCCTTCATTAATAAATAACCCTACTTTTTCAGAAAACATTGAAATTGTGTAATCTGCCTTGAATGTGTTTGGATTTGCCTTACCTGTGTTTACATTCAGTCCAGCCGGAGAGTCTATTGCAATTTTTAATGCAGGATAATTATTAATCTTGATTAAACTAGTTTGTAATTCTTCCTTTATATTTTCATCAGCACCAATTCCAACTAGTGATTCAATTATAAGTTGATAATCACTAGTTAAAGCAATATCTAAACTTTTGATTATATTTATTTTTAAGTTATTAACAATTTTATAATTATTTAAGGTTTCATCAGACAATTTATCTGAATTACCATTGAAATAAATTGTTACATCAAATTTATTTACTAGATATCTAGCAAGAGCAAAGCCGTCACCACCATTATTTCCATTTCCACATAAAATTAAAATATTATTTACTCTATTGATTTCTGATAAGTTAATAATAATATTGTATGACGAATGAGCCGCATTTTCCATTAGTACTCTACCAGGTATATTCAATTCTTCAATAGCAAATTTATCAATCTTGTAACTTTGCTTTTTATTGAGATAATACTTCATTTTTCCACTTAAATTTTATTTATTGAGAATAATTTGTTAATTTTAAATTTATAAAAGTTAAAATTTTATATAACTAAATTAAGAAATATTTTAGAAAGGTGCAAAAATGAAAAGATTTATCATTATATCAATTTTATTTATAATTTTTACTTTTGATGTAATCTCTTATGAAGTAAGAGGTGATTCAATAATTGTAAAGACATTTACTTTTGATTCAATTACAACCAGAAGAGGTATTTTTGAACTACCTCCACGCGACCAATACGAAAAAATAATTATGCACTATACATTAAAATGCGACCCCAGAACAACAAGAGATAGATTTGATTGTGGTGAGTGGGATTATTTAACATATACAGTTGTCCGAGATACACTTGGTAGATATGACTCTACAGAAGCAATACAATACAAATATGTTCTTAATAATCAAACACCTGAAATGATTAGCGAAGGGAACGAATCGCCTTACAGGATAATTCGTTTGAACAAATTTAGAAATGAAATAGAATTACGTGATGAAAAAAATAGACAAACTATTGATGGTAGTTCTGAAATTTATACTCCTTTTAAAAATAATAAATTATACTTGAAATATGACTTTTCTAACTCAAATTTAGAAGAAATTAATTTAATTAAATTTCCAATTAATAAAGAAGAGAATTCAACTGGTGTACTAAAAAATCTACAAGTAAAAATTGCAAGAATTATTAATGATGAAATTGATTTTAGTTCTTCTCAATTATTATATTATGATGATGTAGATTTTGAAACGCTTGATGAATATTTTGAAGTACCAATCCCTGAAGATTTTTCAATATTAAGTAATCCAAAATTTGCTATAATTTTAACTGCAGAGGATGGAAAAGAATTTAAGTTTAAAACTATCGCAAGCGATGAGCATTCTATTGTTAACTTTCTGCAAGAAAATAAACATATAGAATTTAGTGGTAATAATTATGTGGAAATTCCTAAAGAAGCACTTTCATCAATTGATAAAGAAATCACTATAGCATTTTGGGCAAAAGGTGATAAATCACTTCCTTATAATACTCAAATATTTGAGGCAGTTAATAGAAGTAATCAAAGAGTCTTAAATGCTCATTTGCCTTGGAGCAACAGAAGAATTTATTGGGATGCCGGAAACAACGGAGCTACTCATGATAGAATAGATTATGAAGCTACTGATGTTGATTTTAAGGGAGAATGGACGTATTGGGCATTTACAAAAAATGCTAATACTGGAGAGATGAAAATTTACAGAAATGGAGAAGTTGTGCATTCTGGAATCGATAAAACTTTAGATATGACTGGTATCGAAGTATTTAAAATCGCCTCAGGAGCTACAAGCAACGGAAGATGGACTGGAAATATGAATGATTTCGCTATTTGGGACAGAGAATTAAGTAAAGAAGAAATTAAGCAGTATAAAGTTGGTTTTTTAGTTGATATTGATGATATGTTAGTACATTATAGATTTAATGATTATTTAAACACAAATCAATTAGTAGATGAATCAAAGAATAAGATAAACGCCGTTGCTATAGGTCTGCCAAATTTAATTAAAACAAGAGCCGGTGAGTATTATAAGCAATTTCAAGAGTTAGATGTAACATTTTCAGTTGTATTTGAATATAACACCCAAACACTTAAACTTATTGAATCTACAGAAGATATTCGCCAGGATTTAGCACAAAATACATTATTAGTGTATGATTATGATTCCCCAAATCAAGTAGTTCCAGCGTATCAATATAATGAAATTACAAGAAATTTAAGGACATCTACTGATACTTTACATTTGAATCCACCGGTTGATTATTTCTATGTTTATAACGAAGATATGGAAAAAATTGACTCTATTGCTACTACAAAAAGCGAACTTTATACAAATTTTGAAATAAAATGGTATAATCCTACGGTTGATTACGAAATAGATAGATTTATAACTCCATATGGTATTGGGCTTGATTTAGGTGATGATGGATTTTTGTGGAAGGTTGATGTAACTGAGTTTGCTCCGGTTTTAAATGGTTTTATTGATTTAAGAGCGGGTAATACTCAAGAATTACTTGACTTGCAATTTATTTTTATTAAAGGAACCCCTACACGAGATATAAATACTATTAGACAGATTTGGGGTTCTGGAGGAAATTATTCACAAGTAGTTACTAATGATGTTATAGCCCCAGTTAGTTTAAAATTAGATAAAAATTCATCGCACTTTAGGGTATTAACACGGAGTTCTGGTCATGGGTTTGGAGGAGATGTTAGTGTTACTAATAATTGCTCTGAATTCTGTGCAAGAGAGCATTCCCTTTGGATAAATGGCTCTCAAGAATTTGCTTGGACTGGTTGGAAAGAGTGTGGAGATAATCCTGTTTATCCTCAAGGTGGAACTTGGATTTTGGATAGAACAGATTGGTGTCCGGGCGCACCTGTAACTACTTATAGACATGAAATAAATCAATTTGTCTCACCAGGTCAGATAGTCAATTTTGATTATGAAATTGAAAATCCTGCACAATTTAATCCTCATGGGAACTGGGTTTTTACCGGTTATCTTGTGGAAATGGGAGATTTCAACTTTGATTTAGACGCTGCAATTACAGAGATTATCTCTCCAAGTAATCATGATGAGTTTTTAAGGTACAATCCAATTTGTAATAATTCAAGAGTTTTAATTTCTAATACTGGGAAGAATGTAATTAATTCTATTGAAGTGAAATGGATGATTGATGATAAGTTTGAAGGAACATATCTTTGGGAAGGTGAAATTCCGCCTTTAGCTTCACAAGAAATTGAAATACCACTTGATTTCAAAGCATTTGAAAAAGTTGCCTATAATAATCGGGAATATAAAATTGAGATATTAAAAGTTAATGGTGCCGAAGATAATTATTCTAGAAATAATTATGGAAGTAGTTATTTTAATGAAGTTGATAATTATTTTTCTGATACTAAAATAGAAATGAAAGCAAGCAATTGGAGCGCTTATAATATGCAACCACCACTTGCTTATCAATTTAATGACTTAACAAAAAGTGAAAACCTTGTTACTCGTACTCAATTTCAAAATGGTCAGGAGTACACCGAAGAATTTCAACTTGAAACAGGTTGTTACGAATATATGATTCAAGCAGCAGATGGGTATGGTCTATCTTATTGGGCTTTAAATCAAGTTACTGCGGGCTTCTTGAGATTTAAGAGTGGCGGGACTATTAATCAAAATGTAAGAACTGAATTTGGCAATTCTTATTACAAACAGTTCAAAGTTGCAGATAAACCCGAACTTGCAGGTATTGATGGAGATAGTTATAGTTTAGGTGAGATAGAAGAAAATGGAAAGAAAAGCTTTGTTATTAACTTAACTCCCAAAAATGAACTTGGTATAGAAATTAAAAGAATTGAACTCGCTAACTCATTAGTGAAAGAATATTTTATTAATTCTTTGGAACCAGAAGTAGAACTTCCGTTTTTTATAAATTATGGTGATACTCTAAAAATTAATGTGGATTTTGAAGCAAAAAGGACTGGTATCAGAAAATTAAACTTGATAATTGAAAGTAATGATATAGCCGAACCAACTAAATTGATAGAAATGATTGCTTATGTTGGAGTTTCAAGTGTAGAGGGACAGAAAGAGTTTGATTTAGTTTTATATGATAATCCGGTAAAAACTTCAACTATTCTAGAAATAAATTCTTTGTTGCCAATGTATAATGTTAGTATAGATTTGTTTGATTTATTAGGTAATAGAGTTAAAAATATTGGTATTTATGAAAATCTAAGTCACTCAAATGAAATTTTAATTGATGCTAATGGTCTTAGTCGAGGTTATTATTATATTTCGGTACGAAATCATAACTTTGTAAAAACAATACCAATGATTTTAGAATAAGTTATTTAAATAAGATTTAGATATGATTAGAAATTCTTCTAAATTTACTTTTACTTAATAAATAAAAAAAGGGACAATTTATAAAAATTGTCCCTTTTGTGTTGAAATAATATTGATTTTCTTTTATTTATATTTTACACCACAGCCATAAGGTTTAGATGTAGATGTAGTTATTTCACTTCCAGACATAGCTTCATCAATACAAGATTTAACTAAGTTTTTAGATGTTTTTATGTCTTCTGCGTCTGCAGATGCTTTATCATCAATAGCTCCAGCATAAATTAAATTTCCTTCAGGACTTACAACATAGCAATGAGGAGTAGTTTTAGCTCCATACATTTTACCTACGCTACCATCTTGGTCAATCAAGTAAGCAGTTGCGTTTGAACCTTCAGAAGCTATTCTATCTAAAAGTTCTTTACCTTTGAAATGACCTTGTTTTCCTTCAGCTGAAGAACAAATAGAAAGCCATACAACATCTTTAGATGTCAACTCTTTTTGTAAAGTTTGCATATTTTTGCTACCATAATGTTTTTTAACAAAAGGACAATCAAAATTAACCCATTCCAATACAACATATTTGCCTTTAAAGTCAGCAAGTGAATGGGAATTTCCCTCTGCTGAAGTTAAAGTAAAATTAGGTGCTTCTTTACCAATTTCTGCTTTGGTATTTTTCGCGGTTAGTTGAGCTGTAAAAATAGCTGCAAACATAATTGCGATTATTGTTAATTTTCTCAAATCAAATCTCCTTTATAATAAATAATAATTTTTAGTAATTTTTAAAATAGTTAAATAAAAGTCTTACTCCAAAACCAGAAGCTCCAGTTGAACGATAAGAATCTGGTTTTTTACTGAATGTTGGACCAGCTATATCCAAATGTAAATATGGATAGTCAGTGAATTTTTCTAAGAATTTACCAGCAGTTATAGCTCCTGCCTCTCTCCCACCAACATTTTTCATATCTGCGATATCTGATTTGAGAAGCTCTGAATAATCATCCCAAAATGGCATTTCGCAAACTCTTTCAAATTGATCTAACCCAGATGTTTTAAGTTTTTCCATTATAATTTTATCTATATTTCCCATTGCGACTAAGCCATACTTGCCAAAAGCAACAGCTGCAGCGCCAGTAAGAGTTGCAGCATCAATAACTAACTCTGGTTTGTATTTTTTAGCATAATGAAGAGCATCAGCAAGAATCATTCTACCTTCGGCATCGGTATTTAATACCTCAACAGTTTGACCAGAATACATTGTGATTACATCTCCAGGAGTATATGCATTTCCTCCGGGACGATTGTCTGTAGCTGGTACAAGAGCAACTATATGTAATGGTAATTCTGCTTGAGCGATTGCAAAGAATGTTGAAGACATAATTGCACTACCACCCATATCAGATTTCATGTAATCCATAGAATCTGGAGTAGGTTTGAGAGATAAACCTCCAGTATCATATACAACACCTTTTCCAACTAAAACGATAGGTTTTTTGTTTTTTGCTTTAGGGTGTTTATATTCTAGAATTGTAAAAGTTGGTGGATCGATAGAACCTCTGTTTACAGCAAGTAAACCTCCCATTTCTTCTTTTTCGATTTCTTTTTTCTTAAGAATTTTTATAGTTACATTTTTAATTTTAGAGGCGCGTTTTTTAAATTCATCTGCTAAAATTTCTGCTGTAAGATCTTGAACAGGTGTGTTAACTAAATCTCTAGCAAAAAATACATTTTCAGTAATAATTTCTAACTCTGCTAAATTTTCTTTTTTCAAAGTAGAACTTACAATATTTACATCACTAACGTAGTTTTCTAATTTAGATTTATCTGAAAAATATCTTAAAAATTTATATGAACTTAATGAAAATGCTTCAATAAATGAAGTTGCATAATCAGAATTCAAATTGTCTGTGCATATATCAACTTTTGAAATTTTTAAGTTATTTATTGAATTGTAAATATCATTTGCTACTTTTCTGAATTCTTCTTTTTGCCACCATGAGTCATATTTGCTTTTAATTTTTTCATCTAAAACAAATATAAATTTGTAAGAATCTAAAATTGATAAGTTTGTGATAAATTTGCTATTTTTGTATTGAGATTTAATATATTTAATCTCGTCTTCTGAGAAAAAGGATTCATTTATATTTTTAATGTCGTCATAAATATGAATAGCGCAATCATATTTAAGCGTTTTTGGTGATAAAGAGAATTTCATTATTTCCTTTAGATTTATAAAATTTATATGTGTTTAGTCGTTTAAAACCAAAATTTATTGTAATTTATGTATTATTTTATAGTTTACTTTATAACAATATCATTATCAAAAATCAACTTTACTATTGTACCAACGTTTAGTTCGCTATCAAACTCCATTTTACCATTATGTAATTTCATAAAATCTCTACAAATTAACAGTCCGTATCCAAAACTATTTTCACTATCATTATATTTATGAGTTAATGGGTCGGTAGAATAATTATTCAACATTAAAAGCAATTCCTTCTTCATTCCAAAACCTTGGTCTTCTATAAATATTATAAATTTATTTTCTACTGTTTTATTATAAATTTTAATTTCTTTTTGTCTATCAGAATACTTACTTGAATTTGTTAATAAATTCCTAATAATAGTACTCATCAAATTAGCATCTATATTTAATACAATATCTTTATCTAAATTATTAATAAATTTCTGCTCTTTATTTTCCAATTGTAAATGAAGGTATTCATAAATGTTTTGTACCAAATTAAATATTTTATTGTTAGTTAAGTTAAAACTATAAACTTTATTATTACTGATTTTCATCCAATTTAAAATATCTTTTAGTAAGAAGAATGTATTTTTAGATGCTCTTGAAAGTTCTGTTACTATTTCATAAACTTCTTCTTTCTCCATTTTATTAAAATCTTCCTTTAATATTTCAAGAAGTTGCTTTGATGAATTAATTGGATTAATCAAATCATGTGATAATATAGAAATCAATCTGTTTTTATTGTTAATTTCTATTTCTAATTCTTTTAGAGTCTTTAATTTATCAGTAATAAAAGCATCTTGTATTTTTAATAATTTTTTTAACTTTATAGAATAGTATATTGTGAATACTATCAAAATTGTGATTATTGATATTAGTATAACAAGTGTGTAAATAAAGTTTTCATATTCCTGATTTTTTTGAGTTGATTCTTCAAGTTTTGCACTTGTTTCGTAAAGTTTAGTGATTAAATTTATTTTATTGATTTGAATTCGATTTACAGAATCAATTACATACTTATATGAAGTTATTAATTCAAGCTTTTCTTTATTATTTGTTTTAGTATATAGTTCTTCTAACAAACTAGCATTTAGTTTAATTAGATAAGTTCTTTTTGTTGATCTAAGCGAATCTCTCCCTAATTCTAAATAATATTGTGCAGAATCATATTGTTAGTTTAACATAAACATATTTCCAAGATTTGTCAAACCTGAGAAACGCATAATTGGGTCTTTTGCTTTATATCGGTTATGAAGACTTAATCGAGAATAGTATATTGCTGAATCTAAATTGTTTTTCAAATAGTGGTAATAAGACAATGAATTATAATAATAAAGCAAATATACACTTCTATTTTTATATTTTTTGTTGTCATATTTTTGAACAAAATAATAAGCTGAGTCTGGGTCATATTTGGAAAAATAAATATTTGCTAAAAATTGTAGTGAGCTTCCATAAAGTGAAGGAGTATTTAGTTCTGAAAGCAAATATAATAACTCCAAAATATAAAACTTTGCTGAATCCATTTCATTTTTTTCTCTGTAAATATTTGAGAGCCCTGAAAGAGCTTTAATATACTCTTTATCATTTCTTTTCAATTTTGGAAGATTTAATATCTTTCGTAAATATTGCTCATTTAAATCATACATTTTATAAGATGAATAAATTGAAGCAATATCATTATAATAAAGTGCTTTGATATTGTCATCATAATATTTTAAATTATTTAACAAAAGTGATAGTGAGCTTTTGGAGGATTGAATTTCACCATAAGTAAATTCATATTCAAATTTTAATAATTCGTATTTTAACCTAAAGATAGAATTTGTATCATTCAAAGAAACTTGATTAATTTTTTCTAAAAATATCTTTGATTTTTTGTTCTTCACTATACAAGTTTCTTTTAAATTCATCAACATACTCTTTAAAATGCTCGATATCAGTATGAGCATTTACTGAAATGGAATAAAAAAATATGAGTAAAAATACTATTTGTAAAATATATTTCATTAAATTCGTTTTTAATATTTTGCAAATTTAAAAAATATTTGTCTAAAAATAATATAATTATGAATTTAAAAAGTTTTGATAAAGAAAATATGTTTCAAGTTTTAGTTGATTTTCCAGAACAAATTAGAGAAGCATGTAAAATTGGTGAGAAATTATCTGACGTAATAAATATTAAACTAAAAAAAGTGTTGATTCTTGGAATGGGTGGAAGCGCAATTGGTGGTGATTTGTTACGAAATTATTTTTTAAATTTAAATGGCGCTAAACATTTACAAATTATAGTTAATCGGGATTATGATATTCCTCAGTTTATTGATAATGAATGGTTGGTGATTGCGAGTTCTTACTCCGGAAATACAGAGGAAACATTAAATGCTGTTAAACAAGCAGAAGATAAAACAAAAAATATAGTTGGTATTACAACAGGTGGAAAATTAGCAAAGTTTTTGGATTCAAATAATTTCCCAAAAATCATTTTACCTAAAGGGATACAACCAAGAGCTGCTATTGGATATTCTTTTTTTCCAATGCTTTATCTATTTATGCTTAATGGAACTTTAAAAATTGAGGCAGTAAATGAGATTGCTGCTTCGATTAATCTGCTTTTAGAGTTACTTGAGAAAAAAAGTAAAATTTATAGTTCAGAAAGCGAGGATAACGACGCTTATATTATTGCAAGAAATGTTTTTAAATATATGCCTATAATTTACACTTCATCTAAGTATGAGGTTGTTAATTTGAGATGGAGAGGACAGTTTCAAGAAAATGCAAATTTACCATCTTATGGAAATATTATTCCAGAAATGAATCATAACGAGATAAATGTTATCGAATCTGAGTTTTTAAAAAGTAATTACTTTTTTATTTTAAAAGATAATAATGAAAATGAAAGAACTGAAAAAAGATTTGAATTTATAACTAACTCTTTGAAAGAGAACAAAAATAGATTTGGTGTTATCACCCCCGAGAGTAAATTGCAACTTACTAAGTATTTTGAATTGATTTATCTTGGTGATTGGATTTCTTATTGGGCTGCGTTAATGAGGAATTGTGACCCAACAGAAATAAAGAACATTTTGAAATTAAAAGAATTTATGGCGCAATAGTGTTTTATTAGTTTGAATTATTTAAAATATTAAAATATTTTTAAACTAATGTTTCTTGTAATTCAAACCAAATATCTAATCCTTTTGATATTAGATACTGCCTTTCTTGTTCAGAGATTAGTAAAACTATTCTTCCTTTGTTTGAACGGCAAGCTAAGAATTCTAAATCTTTTCGGATTAAAGATGGATCTTCAAGGTAGTGGTGTTGCCAATCTGAAAAATTTTTACTGAGAAGATATTCTTTAATTTCAGGACAGTTTTTATATCTTACTTGTTTATTTGATAAAAATAGTTTTTTTCTATTTTCGTATTCTTTTTCTTTATGTTTTCTGAGATTAATAAATTCTTTTTGTAACATCCAATCATTCCATAGTATGTTAAACTCTATGAAGTCTGCTTGGTCTATAACTAAGTTTAATAGTATTTGCCAATAATCATCTATGTTATTTTTTGGCTCAAATAAATAATATTTTTTCATCTTAAGAGTTTATAAATTAAATAAAAATTCAAATTTAACAAAATGAAAACAATTATTAGTATTTTTCTTTTATCTATTTTTGTATCATGCGAATGTATTAACGATTATGATACTCCAAGAGAAAATATACCGGAGCAAAATAGTTCCCTTAATTTGATTAACTTATCGGTAAAAAGAAAATCTTTAGATATTTACAATAATGATATTTTTATCGAAAAGTTGGTTTATAAAAATTCTGAACAAAACTTTACTAAATATATTTCGGGTAATTCTATTATTAATTCTAGAGTAGATGGTACTTCTATTTTTGCAACACCTGTTTCACTTTTGGAAAATGAAAAATACATTGGTTTTATATTTGATTTTAATTCATCGCTAAATCTTAGTTACTCTATTGAATTAAAAGAAAATAATATTAGAATATGGAACTTAAAAAATGAAAATGTTAGTTTTAGAATTTTTAGCAATGACATTTTAGAAAACTTTGACTTACCATTTAAAAACTACGCCAATAGGTTGAATTTACAAGATGGTAGCTATCAAATAATTATAACTTATTCCGGAAAATCTATTGAATCTAATATCCAAGTTAATCAAAATAATAGATTTGAACTTATTATTTATAATGATGAATTAATTAAGTTTGAATATTAAATGGAAAACCACGAAAAAATAAATATACTTAAAATTAATCCAACAATTGAACTTATATAAGTTGATATGTTATCATCTTTAAATATTATATTGACTCCTAACAATATTATTATAACACCCCAATATTCTTTAATCATCTCTAATTCAAGATGCATTGAAAATATATTTTTTAAAAGCAGTATGGTTCCAACTCCTAATAAAAAGAATCCTATTAGATAATTAGTTTTCATTTTTTCTTCCTTTATTGATAATTAGATATAGTCCTGAAATTATTAATATGATTGGAAATATATATTTAAAATTCAAAAGATTAACATAATCATCAAAAAGAATTAACGCTCCTATGATAATTAAAGCATACCCAAAAAAATATTTGCTATTACTTTTACTATCAGAACTCAGATTTTCATTATTAACATTTTCAAAAGAACTTGTTGTTTGCTGATATACATTATTTGGCTGGGTGTTAATTTCTTGGTAATTTATTTCTTCTTTTGGAATAATAATCCAAGAAATAAAGTAAACTAATAGTCCTACTCCGCCACTAAATGCCGCAACAACTAGTAGTATTCTTATTATTATAGGGTCTATATCAAAATAATTTCCTATGCCTCCGCAAATACCTGCAATTACCTTATTCTGTTTTGAGCGATATAATTTTTTTGTCATTTCTAACTACCTTAATTATTATATACTAAATGTAACGTTTAGAATTTATATTTTGTTACATTTTATTATAATTTTAAGTTAGTTAGATTTAGTTATAACTTTTTATTTTTTCAAAGCCATTCTTTTTAAAAGTGGATTAGGTCTATATCTGTCTTCTTGATATTCATTATTTAGTTCTTGTATTCTCTTTAGAACTAAATCTAATCCAATTTCATTACCCCATTGAAATAATCCTTTTGGATAATTTACACCTTTTGTCATTGATAGTTCAATGTCTTCTTTTGTTGCGATGTTCATAAACAAGGCATCATAAGCTTCATTTATAAGCATAACAATGACTCTTAAGAAGATATATTCTCCAAGTCTGGTTTCTTTCAAAGGTTCTGGAATTATTGCACCAGGTCTGTAATCATAAAAGCCCCTTGATGATTTTCTGCCATTCATTCCTGCTTCCATTAATCTTTTTTGAGTAAGAGATGGTTTGAATCTTGGGTCGTAATAAAATTCTTTAAAAACTGTTTCAGTAACAATGTAATTTACATCGTGTCCGATAAAATCCATAAGCTCGAATGGTCCCATTTTGAATCCACCGATTTCTTTAAGCGCCCAGTCTATAGTTGCTATATCAGCGATTCCTTCATCTAAAATTCTTAGCGACTCACTATAAAATGGTCTTGCTACTCTGTTTACAATAAAGCCAGGAGTATCTTTTGCGAGCACTGGTATTTTACCCCAAGCTTCAATTAATTTTTTAACTTGAGATGTTACTTCATTGTTTGTAATAAATGAAGGAACTATTTCAACTAATGGTAGCAGTGGAGCTGGGTTGAAAAAATGGATACCTAAAAAGTTTTCTTGTTTTTCAAATGCTGAGGATAAAGAGGCTATTGATAAAGATGAGGTATTTGTTGCAAATATGGTATCGGTTTTAATGATACTCTGTAATTTTTTATATACTTCTTTTTTGATTTCTGGGTTTTCAATTATTGCTTCTATTACTAAATTTGCATCTGAGAGTTTATTTATGTCATTTGTGAAGATTATATTATTGATTATGTTTTCTTTTTGTTCTTCACTAATTTTACCTTTTTCTATAAGTCTATTAAGTATTTTAATTAAGTTTACTTTGGCAACATCTAAAACATTGGGATTTGTATCATAAAGGTAAGTTTTATGCCCATTAGTTGCTGAAATTTGAGCTATTCCGCTTCCCATTGTCCCGGAGCCGATAATTGCAATATTAGATTGTTTGTTTAAATTCATGTTTAGTTTTTTATTTTAGTTTTAAAAATTTTTAATATTCAAAATTACTAAATTCATTTTTTAGTAAAAAATAGGATTATAAAAAATACATTTAGTAAAATCATATTTTAGAAATTATTGGTTTTTTATTTTTTTATATTTTTATATCTTTATGTATATCATTGTGTTATTAATTATGGCTAATATTGTGTGCAAAATTTAGGCGTTGGATTTGCCAGAAAAAAATAATATAAATGTATTTAACTTAAAATATATTTAAAAATAATTTGTTAGTCTTTTATCGCATTTGGTTTCAGTAAATGGAAGTTGGACTAGTCTTGTACCAATTTCAAAAGTAAATTTTTTAAAGTCAATTTTGTTATATGAAACTTTTTTAGGTAGTTTTTTGATAGAGAAATCTTTAAAATTTGAATTAGTTGGAGATTGTTTATAAAAATCTAATCTACTGAATCCACATGGTTGTTTTTTTAACATATTGTAAGCAATCCAACCATTTATAAGCGGAGTTGGCTCACATTTAATCATGTGGAATTTCTCGAATCTATCTTTGAAATCGTTTAGGAGTTCATCGTTATTATTTTCTTTTGTTATTTGACATCTTTTTTCTATTTCTGAATAGAAGTCTTGTTGGAAAACAGATAAACATTCGCTGAAAGAAGACTTTTTCTTTTCGAGGAATTCGTTTAGAGACTTGTTATCCATTGTGTCATACATTTTAACAGCATCAAAAATCAATCTATTTTTGATGGGTAATTTGTTGATATAGCAATTAATTTCTTTTTGCCTGTTTGCTTTGATAACGTTTGTAAAATGTTTAGATTCGGGGTAATAGTTTTTTATCGAAGTTTGTATAATATCATCAATTTTAGTTATAAATGTATTAACTTTAATATTTCTTTGACTAAGTTTATAAATTAGTTTTTTCCATACATCATTTGTATTAGAAATTGATATTTGGTAGCCTAAAACAAAAGAGGACATTGCATCAACTGCTAATGCAAGGAAATTATTATTACAATCGTCGTGTTCGCAGTTACATGAGAAATTTTGACCGATTAAATAGACAATATTATGATTTTGGTTTAGTCCAAGATTATCAATATAATCTTCCCAGTTTGGAGAGTTAGACAGAAACTCTCTTATTGTTTTATTGATTTTTTGTGGTGAGGCGCTGTAAAATGGTACTAATTGCCTTATAGAATTACCCTTGAAGTAACTTTCTACTAATTCTGAAGTTGGGGGTCTTTCTAATAATACTTTTTCTTCAACCCAAGTTTTATTACAAGATTTGCATTTGAATCTCTTGTTTCCAGCATTAGTTTTGCCAAATTTAATTACTTGGTTTGAATCACAAAATATACAATTTGGATTAGTGTTGATTTTCTCTTTCATTATCTTATAGACGAACAAAACTTAATTTGCTTTTAAATTTTCAGTCCTGTGTATGTTATTTAGTATATTTTGAATTCTGTTATAAACATCAACTAACTTACCAGTTCCGTCGATTTTGAAAGCAATTTTTTTATTTTTATAGTATTCAATAAGTGGTTTAGTTTCGTTATCATATATGTCTAAACGCTTTAGGACTGTTTCTTCTTTATCGTCATCTCTTTGGTATAGGTCTTCTGGATTGACGTTATCAGCTTCAGTTGGTGGATTATAAATTAAATGAAAAGATTTTCCTGTTTTTCTACAAACTCTTCTACCGGATAATCTCTGGACCAATTCATTTTTTGGAACATCAAGTACTAAAACTGCATCAATATTATCATTTTGTTCGGCTAACATTTTATCTAAAGTTTTTGCTTGTCCTAAAGTTCTTGGAAAGCCATCAAGAAGATATCCACTTTCAACATCAGAGTAGTGAAGTTCTTTTTTAATCATTTCAACAATAACATCATCAGGAACTAAATTACCGTCATGTATATATTTTTCAGCGATTTTACCTAAATCGGTTTGCTGTCTGATGTGAGAGCGTAACATATCTCCTGTAGATATTTGAATAACTCCGTAGTCTCTCATTAATCTTTGGGCTTGAGTTCCTTTTCCAGCGCCTGGTGGTCCTAAAAAAATTAAATTCATAAAAAAACCATTAATTTTTTTTAATTTTGCGATATATAAACTACAAAATTAACTAATTTTATTTATAAAATTAACAAAGTGGATAAATTATGAAAAAATTTATTGCAATTTTACTGGTTTTATTAAGTGCAAATTTATTGCAATCTCAAACAGATACTACTTATTGGAAGTATGGTGGAGATTTTACACTTCAATATAATCAATCTTATTTCCAAAATTGGAATGCAGGTGGGGAACGTTCATGGTCTTTCGGAACAATTTTAAATTCATTTGCAAAATATAATGATGGAGTAAATTCTTGGGATAATACGCTTTTTATGGGTCTAGGATATATTAACACTGAGAGCAATGCTACCAGAAAAACTGATGATAAAATTGAACTTAACTCTAAATATGGTAGAAAAGCATCTAAAAACTTTTTTTATGCAGCTCAATTAAACTTTAAAACACAGTTTTTTGAGGGTATTGATTTTAAAACTAATTCAATTATTTCTGATTTTATGGCTCCAGGTTATTTGAATTTATCTCTTGGTATGGATTATAAACCAAGTGATAATCTTTCTGTATATTATTCTCCTTTATAGGGTAGGGTGATTTTTGTTTTAGATGATTCTCTTTCAAATATTGGTTCATTTGGTGTTTCACCCGGACAAAAAGTAAGACCTGAGTTGGGTTCTTATTTTGTTGTTCAATCAAGATATGAAGTCTTTAAAAATATTATTTATCAAACTAAATTAGATTTATTCTGGAACTATACACCAGAAAGATCTCAAGATTTATGGAACATAGATGTTATGTGGGATAATTCAATATTATTCAAAGTTAATAATATTTTATCTTTTATACTTACTGTTAATATGATTTATGACCATGATATTTTTACTATTAATGATGACGGAAGCAAGGAGTGGTTGCAGTTAAAACAAACATTTGGTGCTGGAGTTACTATAAAATATTAATTTTAGATAAATTTAGATTTTTATTAATGAAAAGTCCAATTTAGTGATAAATTGGACTTTTTTATGTATTATAATATTATCTATCCTCATATTATCTATCATCAATTGATAATATACTGCTAACTTGATTTACTAAGGCGAGCATCTTTGCGTAATTCATTCTCTTTGGTCCGATTAGACCGATAGAACCCATTGCAGAGCCAATTCTATAGCGTGATAACACAATGCTATAATCTTCTAATAGTTCGTTTCCTGACTCGCTACCTATTAATACTTTTGTGCCATCAGTATTTAACTGTTCGTCGAGCAGGTGAATTACCATATCTTTGTTTTCTACTAACTCTATGATTGACCTAACTTTTGATAAATCTTCAAACTCTGGATATGAAATTAAGTTTTGTGTTCCAGAAGTAAGTATTTTATCTTGTGCAGCTTCATCTTTAAATATTTTATCAGCAAAATCTAAAAAAAGTCTTATCATTGGAGAATTTTGAGCATCAAAATCAATTACAATTTTATTAAAATTATCTCTAATGTAACCAAGTGATTTTCCAGAAACTCTATCATTTAGATAATTTTTAAGTGTATTAATATTTTTATCATCTATTCCGAAGTCTGCTTCTAAGGTTACTGTTCTGATAATGTTTGATTCTAACTCTAATATTACAAGTAAGCGATTGGAAGATAATGCAATTAGTTCAATTTTTCTTACTAGAACATCTATTAATTTAGGAATGCTTACAATACTTAAATATTTAGAAAGTGAGCCAAGAAGTTTTGAGGCATCTTTTAATATTTGATCTGATAATTCATTCATTTTACTTAATTTCTGTACTTCACTAATCTCACTACTTGTTAGATCTTCAATAATTTTTAGTGAATCTACATAAAATCTATATCCCTTATCTGTGGGAATTCTTCCAGCTGAAGTGTGGGGGTGGTTGATGTAGTCAAGTTCTTCGAGGTCAGACATAATATTTCGCAAACTCGCAGGCGACAGAGATAGCTTCCCTTCTAAAAATTTAGAAAGTTTCCGAGAGCCAACAGGAACAGCTTTCAAGATATATAGGTTAACTATAGATCTTAAAATTTCCTTTTCTCTTTCGTTTAGATTTTCTTTTTGCATAGTGTTTTAGTTTTATTATTCTAACAAATCTGGTCTAAGTTTCTTTGTTTTCTTTAATTGCTGTTCTTGTTTCCATTTTGCTATTTCTTGGTGGTTGCCCGAAAGCAATATATCTGGCACTTTCAAGCCATTGTAGTCCGCTGGTCTAGTGTATTGGGCTTCTTCAAGCAAGCCATTCATAAATGAATCTGTCATCGCTGCTTCTGAGTCGCCGAGAACATTAGGAATCAACCTAACTATTGAATCTAAAATAGTTAAGGCAGGTAATTCGCCTCCAGTTAACACAAAATCACCCATTGATATTTCAAGAGTTACCAATTCATCTCTTACTCGCTGGTCCATGCCTTTGTAATGTCCAGCAAGTATTATTATGTTTGTATTTAAAGAGAGTTTATTTGCGATATCTTGATTATACTTCTTTCCGTCTGCTGTTGTATAAATTATCTCATCATAATATCTTTCGGATTTTAACTTATTGATAATATTAAATATTGGCTCGCATTTTAGTAACATTCCAGAGCCACCACCAAATGGGTAATCATCAATTTTTTTATGTTTGTTTTCTGAGTAATCGTGCAAATCGTGAAGAAAAATTTCAACTTTTCCTTTGTCTTGTGCTATTTTTAAGATACTCGAAGAAATGTAAGACCGCATAGTATCGGGAACCGCTGAAATTAAATCTACTCTCATTTTTTTCTTAACTCTTTCAATTTCTTAAATAATTCTCTTTCTTGGTCGGATAGTTTCTTTGGCAATTCAATATTTAATTTTACGTATAAATCGCCTTTCTTTCCATTTCCATTATAAATTGGGAAGCCCTGACCTTTTAGTTTAAACACTTTACCTTGCTGGGTTGCTTCTGGTACTTTGAGGTTAAATTTACCGGCAACACAATCAACAAGAAGTTCAGTTCCAAGTGTTGAATCAATGTAATTTATTGGATAATCGATATATAAGTCATTTTCATTTCTTTCAAGATTGGGAGATTCCGAGATTTTAAAAGTTAGAAGTAAATCTCCGTCTTTGCCTCCGTTTCTACCGCGATGGCCTTTTCCAGAAATTTTTATTATTTGCCCATCAGAAATACCTGGTTTAATATTAATTTCAATAGATTCACCATTAACACGAAGTTTTCTTTTGGTTCCAGCGTATGCTTCTTTCATTGTTATCGCAATTTGCATATTGTGGTCTTCACCTCTTATTTCTTCTTCAAAGCCAAAACCAGAGTTTCTGTAACTTTGTCCGAAAATCTTCTCAAAGAAATCAGACATTGAACCACCAGAGTTGAAGAAGTCATTTACAGTTTTGCCACCGTTATTAGCTCTTTTTGCTTGATTTTGGGCATACCATTGTGACCAATCGTATTCTGAACCAGTACCCCCTTTATTTTTATAGGAGTTGTAAGATGAGCCAAGAGTATCATATTTCTTTCTTTTTTCAGGGTCGGAAAGAACTTCATTGGCTTCGGTTATGTCTTTGAATTTATTTTCTGCTTCTGTATTACCTTGATTTTTATCAGGATGATATTTATTAGCAAGTTTGCGAAACTGCTTTTTAATTTCATCTTGGGAAGCATTTTTTTCAACTTCAAGTATTTTATAATAGTCTTTAAAATTCATCTTTTTAAAATTTGTGTCGATAATATTAAATATTAATAGTGTTAATACGTTTTAACCCTATTAATATTGAAATTCATTAAAATTAGTTAAATTGCTAATTGAAAAAATATTTTTTTAAAAAAGTATGCAAAACGAAACACAAATTAAGGAAATTTTAGAACAAAAAGATAAACGAATTTACGAACTTGAAAAAATCGTAGATAGTTTAAGCAATGACTTGACTGACCAATTCTTTCAATCAGTTGAGCTATTATCATCTGTAATTTCATTTACTGAAAGGAATTATGACGGCAATCACTCAAGGTTTGTTGCTGAACGGTCTGAAGCTTTGGCTAAATTACTTGGTATAAATAATCCTTTACGTTATCAGATAAAAATAGCTGGGTTACTTCATGGACTTGGAAAGATTTCATTTAAAGATTCTAGTCTTTATAAATTTCCGCATGAAATGAGTAAAGCAGAGTATCAACAATATTCACTTTACCCTTCTATTGGTGTTGAAATATTAAAAAACCATAGAAGTTTTAATATTATAAGCGATATTGTCTTACAACATCAAGAGAGATTAGATGGTAGTGGATTTCCGAAGGGTTTAAAAGGTGATGAAATTCATCCTGGTGCAAGAATTATTGCAGTTGTAGATACTTATCATAATCTTGTTTATAAAATTTTAAGAGAGTCATCAAAGAATAAGGTAACGACTTTTACTAACACTCAAGCTTTATTAAATGCTTCAAAAGATAGACATACAAGTGCATTGAAGTATCTAGAGCAGAAACGTGGTTCGCAATTTGACCCTAGAGTTGTGGATGCTTTTATTGTTATGATTGACCACGAGCGTTCTGATGTGAGCGATAAACAAATTTTAAGGGTACCTGTTAATAAAGTGTTGCCTGGTATGATTTTCGCGCAAGATTATCATACTTCTTATGGACTTTTAATTGCTTCAAGGGGCGAAAGAGTAACTGAAAACATGTTAAAACCATTAGTTAGATTTGCAGAGAACGAAGAAATACCTCATAAACTTTTAATACTTGCATAAATATGTCTCTAAATTTGAACAGATTGTTGAAATTAGACAAATCACCAAATATTATTTTTATATATGGTGCTGAGGAATTTTTAATTGAACAGCATTTGCTTGAATATTTAAATAATTTTTATCCAAACAGAGATAAGGATTATAATTTTAATAAGTTTCATGCAGATGAAATACCCCTTCAAAATCTTTTGGATTATTGTAATTCATATTCTATGCTTTCAGACGGTAACGTAGTTTTAGTAAAAGATTTTGAATTATATTTTAAAGGAAGAGCTAAGAAGAAAGATCCTATATTAGATAGACTATTAAGATATATTAATGAGCCAGCAGAAGATACAGTTTTTATTATTACTTGTTTTAATGAGGATTTGGTAAAAGGAAAAGCAAAAGTGTCTGCCGAACCATTTAAATCTCTGATTGAAAAAGCGTTTTGTATTTCTGTTGCTAAAGTTTACCCAAATAATTATAATGCATGGATTAGAGATGAGTTTTCAAGGCGTGGAAAGTCAATATCTGAAAAAGGTATTTACCTAATTTTAACTCAAACACAACAAAATCTAAGGGATTTATATAATCAAATAGAAAAAATAGATTCTTATTTTACCAATGTGTCCACTATTGCTGATGATGAAATTGCTGATTTAATTGGACAAAGTAGAGATTATAATGTTTTTGAACTTCAGAAATCGGTTTCTAGAAGAGATATGCATAGTTCCTTAGAAATTTGCCAAAGTATAATGAAGTCATCAGATAACTCAATTGCAATTTTGTCAATATTATTTACATTTTTTAAGAATTTATTGAAGTATTATGAAGTGTCTAGTAAATCAACAAATAAGTTTGACCTTGCAAGGTTAGTTGGAGTTAACCCTTATTTTTTAGATGATTATGCTTATGCCTCAAAAAGATATAATTATATAGAAATAGAAGAGGTTTTTATAATTTTGTGTGATTTTGATAGGATTATGAAAACTAGCTCGCCAAACTCTCTTGTTTTAATGACAGAACTATTAGTTAAAATTATAGGTGTTAAATGACTAATTTAAAGGTACTGATAGTAGAAGACAATCAAATGCATCAGAAAGTCTTAAAGTTTATTTAAAAAAGTATTTTACTCAAAATATATCAGTTGCTTCAAATCCTAAAGAGGCATTACCTATTATTAGAAAAGAAAAACCAGATTTATTATTTATTGATATAGAAATGCCATATATGAAGGGCGATGATATGCTTGAACTTATTAGAAATATGGACGGTTTACAAGATATAAAAGTAATTGTTTATTCTTCGGTTACAGATAAAACAAGAATAAAAAAAATAATTTCAAATAACATCATAGATTTTATAAGTAAAGGCACTGATCAAAAGATTATAATAAATAAATTAAATAAACACTTTGGATTGTTTGAAAGTAAAGATTTAAAGAAAAAAGTTTTATAAAATATCTTTATATTTATTTTCTAATAATAATTTAATTTGCTTTTTACCTTTAAAAATTCTTATTTTTGTAATTTACCAGCAACATAAAGACTAAAGAACACGTGAGCGATTTTGAATTAGAATTTAAAAAGAATTTGTTTATCAAAACCCTTGTTTCAACGATGTTACATATGGCGTGGATTGATGGGATTTATAATACAGATGAAAGGGAATATATTGAATCAGTTATAAATGCTTATCCAGAATATCAAGGACAGATTTACCAAGCAATAGATGAATTTTATCAATCGCAGGTAAAAGAAGAGTTTATTTCAGATTTACTAAAAGATTGTAGAAAATATTTAGAAGAAAGAGAGTTGAAAGAGTTAGTTAAACATTCCTTTAAAGTTTTACCGATAGATGGAAATGTTGATGATAATGAAAAGTTTTTGATTAAAACATATTTATTAGCTTTTGGATTACCTTCTAATTACTTTGATCCGTATATTGACAAAATAATTTTAAAAAATAAGACTAATGAAGAGCCAAACAATTGAAAAAAGAAAATTTAGGATTATTGTTTGCTAGTTTTACTTCTGTTTTATGGGGATTTTTAGCAGTTTTTCTTAAGTTTAGCTTAATAGATTTTGATGCTGTTACCGTGGTATGGTTTAGGTTTACTTTAGCATTTATTTTGCTTTTTTCGTTCTTTTTCTTTAAAAAAAGGAAATTTGTTGCTATTTTCAAGAAACCACCTTTGTTAATTGTATTTGCTGGGATTGCTCTTGGATTAAATTATGTTTTGTTTTTACAAGGTTTGAAATATACAAATCCAACAATAACAAATATAATTATTCAAATTGGTCCTGTTATGTTAGCAGCAGTTGGTGTTTTCTTTTATAAAGAAAGTATTAGTTTCAGGCAGTCGATGGGGTTTGTTGCTGTAATTATTGGTTTTGCTTTGTTTTATTATGACCAAGTATCAGTTCCTGAAGTTGTTTACAAAGATTTATCATTAGGAGTGATTTTAATTCTTCTTGCCGCTATTTCATGGGTAGTATATGCTTCGTTCCAAAAAAAGTTAAGCGGTACTTATGCGCCACAGCAATTAAATTTAATTATTTATTTTGTTCCTATTATTATGTTTGCTCCTTTTGTGGATTATGTTAGTTTTTATAATATAAATTTACAATCGGGGTTAGTTCTTGTTTTTCTTGGGGTGAATACTTTGCTTGCATACGGCTTTATTGGTGAGGCATTGAAATACGCACCTGCAAATAAAGTTAGTATTATTATAACTTTAAATCCAATAATTACAATTATCACTATGGCAATTTTAGATACATTTAATTATGATTGGCTTGGAAAGGAAACTACTTCTACTTTTGGTTATTTTGCTGCATTACTGGTTATTTTAGGTGCGGTATTAGCCATTTATAAAGGGAAATAATATGATTTTTTGGCTTCTATTTTTACTAAATTTTATGTTTTCACAATTTGATTTTGAGAGTCCGATAAAACAAGCAAAAATTAATGATAATAATTTAGATGAGATTTCTGGGATTGATTTTAGTGTTAAACATAATATAATGTGGTGTCATTTAGATTCCGGCGGTGATAATAAAATTTTTGGGTTGAATGAAAAAGGTGAAACGGTTTGTGTTTTAAATTTAGTGGGAGTTAGTAATAGAGATTGGGAAGATATAAGTTATGGCAGAATTGATGAAAAATATTACATTTTTGTGGGTGAGGTAGGTGATAATAATTCTCAGTATTCATCAAAGTTTATTTATTATTTTGAAGAGCCGGATGAGTTAAAAGAAGAAATTGATATTGAAGAGATTAATAAGATTGAATTTGAATTTCCAGAAAAAAATCATGATTGTGAAGCGATTATGTTTGACCCTGTAAGTCTTGATTTGATTTTAATTTCAAAAAGAGAGACAAACGAAAAAGTATATAGGATTACTTATCCTTACAACAATGAAGAATTAATTGTTGCTGAGTATATGACAGAATTAAAAATTGGAAATTCTGAAAGTATGCTTTCTTGGGTAACTGGCTCTGATATATCTGATGACGGCAGGTTTATAATAATTAAAAATTATACTAATGTATATTTTTGGGAAAGGGGTGAAAATCTTTATCAGTCAATCTCTAAAAATGGTTTTGATGTTTTAAATTATATTCAAGCACAAGAGCCGCAAGGTGAGGCAATTTGTTGGAATAGTGAAACAAGTGGGTTTTATACTGTAAGTGAAGAGATATTTGGAATAGAGGCATATTTACACTATTTTAAAATGATTGACTATTCGAGCATTGAAGAAAAAAAAAGAGGTGATAGTATTGATGTTAATGATTTAGATTTGATTTTTTATGATTTAATGGGTAATGAAATTCAAAGAAAGGATTTGGAGAATTATTTTAATAAGATGATGTTTTGCAAGGAAAAATCTAGCGGTAAGATTATAAAATTAATAAGGCATAGTAATTGATTGTTAATTTTAGTTAAAAATAAATAAGATTTATGTTTAAAAAAATAAGAAACTGGGCAAAGAATTCAGATTCATTTGAGGTAATGGCAATTGTTGCCATTATAATTGGCGCTATAGTGATGAGTTTATCATTTTATCTAGCCTCTCAAAGTAATGTAGATTTTAAAAATGAATTTGAAGGAATAAGTGAATATGTAGGTGGACTTGTTGGTTCATTATGGTCGCTTGCAGGGGTTTTATTATTTTATGCTTCTTTATCGAGTCAGAAAGAAGACCTTGAAAGACAAAGGGAGTTGCTTGTAAGGCAAATTGATGAGGTTGTTGCTCAGACTAAAGAATCACGTATTCAAAATGAAATGTTCAAAGAGCAAAAGAATGAGGAAACTTTCTTTCAGCTTTTGAGATTTCATAGTGAAATTATTTCTACTATTACAATTGAACAGCAAGAGGTTGACTTTGTTTCTGGAGAGAATATTAATAAAACTATTCAGGGTAGAAAAACTTTTGTTGAATATTATGATATATATAAAAGATTTTTTCAGGAGGCATCTGAACTAACTTCTAGTCAAGATGAAGATAGTTTGAGTAAGATTTTTGATAAAGCATATAATTCTTTTTATTTAGAATATCAAGCTGACTTAGGGCATTATTTTAGAAATTTATTTAACATTATTTTCTTTATTGAAAGTTTGAAGAAATCTCAGCAGGCATTTTATTTGGGACTTCTAATGGCACAGTTATCAAATTATGAATTGACTTTGCTTTTCTTTCACTGTTTAAGGAGTACTAATAAGGATTTTAAAATATTAGTAGAAAAATATGCTATATTAGATCAGGTACCAAAAGATGAGGTAACTTCTATGGCTTATAAGTTATACGATTCAAATGCTTTTGGTGAGAGTGGATTTGGTTCAGGTGATATTATCGATGGCGAAGATATGGGTTCTTTTGATGAATCAAGTATATTGAGTTCTGAAGAAACGGATTTGGTTTTAAGTAGGTTTAATTTGCCTAATATGGATTCTTCTGAACCAGAGATGTCTGATAGTTCAAGAGATAGTAGTCTTGGTACAATGGATGATATTTTAAATAAATTGAAAAAAATATCCTCTGAGAAGTTTCCTAAAATGAATGAAATTGATGAGATTGATAATGATGTTGATTATTCTCTGGATAAGCCATTAGAAAGATTAAGGGAAAATAAAACAGTAAAAGAAGATAGTGTAAAAAAAGATGAAGATAGTGAATCTGAATTTATTTTAAAAGATTTTTTTGACGATGATACGGAAGGATTTGATTATGATGATGATAGTGATATTATTGATTTGGATAAAATTGAACAAATTGAATCTAAGGGATTAAATAATTTATTAAAAGAAAAGTTAGAAAATAATGAAGTTGATTTAGAACAAGATGTTTTAATAGAAGATGAAAGTGAAGAGTTGAATATTACCTCTGATTTTGAAAATATATGGGATGACAATGAATTACAGGAAGATGAAATCGATGATGACGGAGTATTGAATGATGAAAGTGATGATATTTTGAATATTAGAAAGTCATTAGAGAGCAATTTAGATGATGAACTGAGTAGCTTGAAAAAAACTGTTGACAATGATAAATTTGATGATGGAAATGAAGATATTGATTTTGAAGATAAATATAAAAATTTGAAAGAAAAGTTTGACTCTGATATTGATAGCGAGGATATGCTTTTCAATAAAGACGCTGATTTGATTAATGAGTCAAAATCAGATTCAGATGATGATAAGGATAGTGATGATTTGTTTGATTTTTCGGATAAGGATTATGACGATATTGAAAATGCAAAAAATAAGTTTGAAATAGATTATCAAGATGATTATGATGATATCGACTTAAAGAAAAGCAATAATAAAAATGATGATGAATTATCATTTGAAGATTTTTATGATGAGCAAGATGAAGACCCAAAGGATGAACAAGATAAAGATAAAGTTAGTTCATCTGTTGATAAGTTAAACGACAATTTTGATGAAATAAATAAAAATAATATTGATTATGAACTTCCTGATAAGTTTGATAATTTAGATGATTTAGAGGGTGATTCAGATATTAGTAATAATGACGAACTATCTGAAATTAATAAAGAAAGGGAAGATTTAGACAACAACAAAAAACCAAAAAAAGTAAAATTTAAAGTAAATAAAAAATCAGATGATAAGCAAAAAGGTGGGTCTGGATTTTTATCAAAATTAAATTAATTTTACAAAGCGAAGTTTTTTTTGTAATTTGAATTTTTATATTGAATAATTTGAAAATTTAATTTCGAAAATGGCAATTATAGATGCGATAAAAAAGAATCAAGATTTAGCTTCACTACCTCACGTAGCTGGTAGGGTGTTAAAACTTATACAGACTAAGAATGCAGAACTCAAAGAAATTGCAAAAATGATTGAGGCAGACCCTATATTAACCATGAAATTGTTGAGGGTTGCTAACTCACCTATTTTTGCAACGAGAAATGAGATTCGCTCTATCCAACATGCGCTTATGCTATTGGGAATGAAGCGCATATCAAATATTGTTTTATCGGTCTCAATTTATTCTAAGTTTTTTATTAATGCTCATAAAGATGCAGCTATTCTAATGGAGAGGTTTTTCCAACATTCTTATCTGACTGGTATGACTTCAAAGACTTTAACTCAAATACTTCGTAAAAATTTTGAAGACAATGAGTTTGTGGGGGGTCTTTTACACGATATTGGAAAAATGGCTATGCTCCAGGTTCACCCTAAAGAGTATTCTCTTGTGCGTCAGTTAATTTCTCAGGAGGGTTTGAACGAACTGGCGGCGGAAAAAGAAGTTTTTAATGAGAATCATATTGAAGTTGGACTTCAGATGGCTCATCTTTGGAAGTTACCTGAAGAAATACATAGAATAATTGCTTTTTATAAATTTCCTGCACAAAATGATACTCAAGTTGATTTAGTTGCTATTGTGAGCTTTGCTGATGCTTTTACTAAAATTAGAGCAAACCTTATTAATCCTAATGAAGACGAGTTTAATTATGGTGCTATTGAGGCGTGGAGAGTATTAGTAAAACAAATGCCAGAACTAAGGAAAATTAATGTTCAGAAGTTAACCGCACATTTAGACCAGACTTTGCGTAAATCACCTGATAATTTTGATTTATTGAAATAATATGACAATTGATTATTCAAAATATCCTTTTGATATAAGGATTAGGCATCATGTATCACCGAATTTATACTTTCCTTTTAATCAACAGAATGTAAAGCGTGTTGAAAACTATCCTCCTTTAATTGATAATATAAATTGGTCAGATTATTTTGCAAATGCAAAAAGACCGAATGTTTTAGACATTGGTTGTGGTATGGGCAAGTTTCTATTAGATTATTCTTTAGAAAATAATGATGATAATATTCTTGGCTTAGAGTTAAGAAAAACTCCAGTTAATTGGATAGAATCTGTTATTAAAGGCGAAAGTATTGCAAATGTAAGCGTTTTATGGTATTCAGTTGCGAATAGAATTGATTTTATTGAATCTAATTCTATTGATAAAATTTTTTACTTTTTCCCTGATCCTTGGTTTAAAGAAAAACATAAAAAACGAAGAGCTTTCAAGTTAGATTTTATTTTGGATTGTTATAGAGTTTTAAAACCTGGTGGTGTTTTTTATCTTCAAACTGATATTGAGGATGTAAATTATTTCCAAATTAACTTATTGAAAGAGTTTAATAGTAATGAAGAGAAATTTGACTTATTTGAACCAAGTGATTGGGATTTACCAATAACAGATAAGGAGTCTCATTGCATAAGAAAAGGTTTTAAGTATTGGCGATTTTGTGCAAAAAAACTTTAAATTATATAAGTTATTATTTTTTTTGTCGTTTTGTTTTTGAATTTATAAATTCTTCAATAAGTTTTGCTCTTTTCTCTCCGGCATTTCCAAGTGGAAGGTCAAATAATATTTCTTGATATTTGCTATAGTTTACAAGTTTTTTATTACCTTCTTTCCAGATATTTGTTAGGGTAGGGTTTATTTCATCAAAGTCATTTATTCTATATGAAATATCATCTAACATATTGATAATATTTTCTTTTAATCTGCCTTTTGCTTGGATATTAAATGAAATTATTGGTTTGTTTAAAGCGAAGTATTCTCCAATTATTGAACTTGTATCCCCTATTAAAACGTCTGCTAAATATAAATATTTATTTACATTGTAATCTTCAATAAGTTTTATTTTATTGTTAGATTTTATTTTTGATTTATATTTTTCATCAATCCAAGGATGAAGAGTTACGAATATCTCATATTCTTTGGTTAGTATTTCAAGTTTATCATACCATTTTTCTACTGCGGAGAGTCCTGATTTATCCCAAGTTGCAGTGAATAAAAGTATTTTTTTTTGATATTTCTTTTTTGCATTTTCATAGGTTTTTATAATTTTATCATCAAATAATTCATCTAATTTTGGAAATGAACCTGAAATTGAATTTGTGATTCCGATTGCCTTAGCTTCGTTATTTTCATATTCGGAGGTCATAAAATATAGGTCAAATCTGTTAAATTTTTTAGCTGATATAAATGTTTTAAAATGATAAATTCCGTGCTTTATTCCAATTTTTATAATTTTTTCTGCTGGAAACTTATGGATTGAGTGTCTTGCCATTATTATAACATTTGGAAAAGATGGGTATGTATCAGCTTTGATGTTATGTTTTAATAAATCATTTTTTACTTTATTATTTTTAGCTATAATTTTTATGTTTTTCAAATGTTTGTAATCATTTTTAAAACATTCAAAATCAAGTTCATTTTCAGCATAGAAAGCCACAATTTTGTCTTTTCTGAAAAATGTAACGATGTACCAGATTATTGAATATGGTAATTTTATTATTAATTCTGAGAATACCATTTTTTATCTATATGTTTTGATAAAGCTATAGCCATTTCAACTTCTAATTTTGAGTTATTTTCAAGTTTTTGCCAATTTGAATCATTTTTTTGATAGCAATATTTATTTCTTATAAAAGCACTAACTCCAAAATGGAGTGCTTGATATTCTATTAAATGATAGTTGTTTTCTGATTCAACAAGGTCGATTGATAAAAATGGTGAATCAAATTTGTTATAAATCATTTCAGCAAAGTTTAATATTTTTGGGTTAATCTCCACTTCGGTAACAAATTTTTTTGAACCGCTGGCTCTGAAATCATTTTCTTTTGTAAGACGTTTCATTATATAATATTTATCAAATAATATTAATAACCTGTAATCATATTTTAAATTTGGTACAAATTCTTGAAGGATAAAAGGTGCATAATTTTGGCTGTGTTGCTTAAATTGTGTAAAATCAATTTTATTATCGTAATTAGGATAATAGTCGAATTTTTTTTCGGTTCTGAGATAGTTTCTTCTAAATAAGTCTAATTTTACTTTTAGATTTAATTTATTAATTCTATTATAATTTAAATAAATATCATTTTTATTTTTACAAAGAAATACTCCATCTCCGTTTGAGCCGTCGGGAGTTTTGAATACTATGGGGTAGGAAA
This sequence comes from Eximiradiales bacterium, assembly GCA_965661945.1. GTDB lineage: Bacteria > Bacteroidota > Ignavibacteria > Kapaibacteriales > UBA2268 > JAJRPT01. The sequence continues at coordinate 134,830 of CBFIFP010000003.1, read as the reverse complement.
TTTCAATTTCTTCGATAGATTTTAAATCATTTAGATAGTATGAGTTAAGCGAGGTAACATCTAAATTTTTTTTGAGTAACTCTTGATACCCTTTGTTTTCGTGAATTAAAAGCATATCATAGTTAGGAATTATGGTGTTATTTTTTTGAAGATGGAAGATAATAGATTTTATAAAATCTCTGGTTTGACTTTTTTGTGAAAATGTATAAAAAATTAATTTATCTTTGAATTGATTTATGTTTAATGAAACTTCATCAAAAGTATATTTTAATGTTTGGATATTTTGTGAATGAAGTTCTTCTATTAATAAATTAAGATTAATTGGTACCCAAGGTTTTCTTGTTTGTCCAAAAAAACCATTTTTATCGGTGATTATTATAATTTCTTTTTGTTTCAATTTTATTTAATTTTTAGGAAAATAGAATAAAATCATGCTTCAATTAATTTTATTAAATCTTTATATTCCATAATAGTTATTGACATTACGGATAATCTGCTTTGTTTAACTAATGGAATATCATGTAGTTTTTTATATTTTTTTATTTCGTTGAGAGTTAGTGGTTTTTTATAATCTTTAAGGTATTTTACATCCACTGCTACCCATGCGTCTTGATCTGTTGTAGGGTCGGGGTAGCTTTCTTTTACGATTTCTACTTCGCCAAAAATTGCTTTTACTTTATTAGAAAGGTAAAAAAGACAGATGTCTCCCTCTTTCATTAATCGAAGATTATTCCTTGCTTGATAGTTTCTTACTCCATCCCAAGAAGTAACTTTATCTTTTTTCATTTGTTCCCAGTCATAGCTTTCCGGGTCTGATTTGATTATCCAATATGACATTAATTCTCCAATGATTCTGCAACAATATCTTCAATACCTAAATCTTGACCGGAATCAGTTCTTATGTAAAATGAATCAAGAACTGAATAAACGGGAACTCCATCAACTAATAAGTAACAAGCAGGTAATTTATTTAATGTTATTATATCCATATAGTTATGGGAGTATGTCTCTTTTGCAGTTGCCCATATTTCATAACTTCCGACTGGGATATTGGATTCATCAAAAGTTTTTATAAGATTAGGAAAGTCTAATTGGGTACCTTGGCAGGAACAAGTTGGCTTAACAAATACTATAAATTTATGATTGGGTTGGATATTATTTTTTATATTTTCAATTGTTACATTATTAGGAGTGTATTCATCGTATCTACTTCTAAACCAATCAAATCCAACGGAGGTAGCGAGTTCGTTTCTTTTAATTATGTATCCTTCTTCAGCAAGTTCTGTTTCTTGACATGAAATAAAAAAAATAGGTATAATTGAAATAAAAAGTAATATTTTTTTCATAATTGTTTCCAATAACATTTTTTTGTAATTTGTGAATTATATTTTACGAATTTAAAGAATTTTTATTTAATATGAAAGTTTGTTTTCTAATATTATTTTTGGTTTTTTATAATACAGTTGAACTGTTTGGTATTCAAACTAAAGCATCAGCTAATATTGACTCGATATATTATGTCAACTATAATCCTATTAATGAGTTAGGAACTGATATAGAAAATTTTATCAATATTCCTGAACTATTTAATTCGAATATAGGAATTAGTATATATTCTATTACTAAAAATCAGTATTTATTTAATTATAATCAAAATAAAAATTTTACACCTGCATCATTAGTTAAACTTTTTACAAGTTATGCTGGATTTTTTTTTTTAGATGAGAAAAGTAAACCTTACACCGAGTTTTATTCTAATGGCATAGTTAATAAAAAAGGTGTTCTTCTTGGTGATTTAGTTATTCGAAGTAATGGAAACCCTTTTATAACTACTTCAAATTATAAAAGTGTTTTTGAAGATTGGGTTGCTTCTTTGGATTCTGCTGGTATAAATACTATTAGTGGTAATTTAGTATTGGATTTGAGTTATTTTGATAATATCTTTTATCTTGCAGGATGGGCAATAGATGACATTAAATATAGTTACTCTTCACAGATAGATGCTTTGAATTTTAATAATAATTATGTTGATATTGAGGTGAAGAGTAATAATGAAATTGGCGAAACTGCAAATTATTATTTAAACCCTAATATAGACTATGTTGAAATTATAAATAATATTAAGATTGTAGGAGATAATTCGGAAACTGATATTTATTTTGAACGTGATTTTACAAGTAATGTTATTTATTTGGGCGGCAGTATTAAACAAAGTGAATATAAAAACAAAAGTTATAGGTTAAAAGTTACTATTCACAACCCTCATAATTATTTTGCAGCAGTTTTTAAAGATTTTTTAAAACTTAATAATATTAAAATTTTAGGTGAATTGGTTGAGCATAATTTTGGCGAAAATATTTTAGATTATAGTCAGATGAATTTGATGGCTATGTATGAAAATGAAACAATTTTAGATTTAATTAAAGATATAAATAAGGAAAGTGAAAATCTTTATGCTGAGATTTTACTTAAAATGATTGGTAGAGAAAAAACAGGTATTGGTTCTTCGGAAAATGGAATAGAGCAGTTAAAGAAATTATCTGAAGAAATTGGTATACCTGGCTCTGGTTTTAAACTTTTTGATGGCTCTGGTTTATCAAGAATGAATTTACTTTCTCCAATTGCTATAATTAGATTGCTTAATTATATTGCTGCTCAAAAAGATTTTAATCAGTTTTTAGAAACTCTTGCAAGACCTAATGAAATTGGGACTTTAAAAAATAGGTTGCGAGGAACTAATGTAGAAAAAAGAATTTGGGCTAAAACTGGGTCTATGAATTTTGTTAATAATATTGCTGGTTATGTGAAAACCACAGAAGGTGAACTAATTTCTTTTACAATATGTTTTAACAATTTTACTACACCTTCTAGTACTATAAGAAATATTCAAGATTTAATTTTGCTAAGATTAAGTGGATTTAATAGAAATACAATTAAGGATAAATAAATGAGGATAGTTTGATTTTAATACAGTTGTTTGGCAGAAAAATATTGAATTCGATTGCATTTTTTGGGGCAATTAACATACTTTTATATAATGTTTTGCTTTATACTAAAAACATTTATAGGGATAGAAAATTAATTATAGAACAAATGGCTATTGTTGGTTCTGATTCTTTGCCTTTGGTTTTATTAATTGGTTCATTCACCGGAGCTATTGCTGCGCTGCAGGCAACAAATTTGTTTGATAAATTTAATTTGATTGGTATAGCTACTCCTTTTCTTGGTTCTTCGATTGCAACTGTAGTTTTTACTGAGTTAACCCCTGTGTTGCTTGCTTTGGTAATTGCTGGAAGAGTAGGTGGCTCTATAGCTGCTCAAATTGGAACTATGGAAGTTACTGAGCAAATTGATGCTTTGGAAATGATGGCTATTGATAAGAATAGGTTTTTAGCTCTTCCAAGAATTTATGCAGCTATTTTAATGTTACCGGTGTTGGCTATTTTTTGTAATATTGTTGCTCTTTTTGGAGGATATGTATTAACTTCAATTAAATTTAATTTTAGTTATGATACTTTTTTTGATTCTGTAATTGGTTATTTTTCGATTAAAGATGTTTTTATTGGATTGTTTAAATCAATGGTTTTTGGAGGTGTAACTGCTACTATTGGAGTATATGTTGGTTTTAATACAAAAGGTGGTGCAGAGGGTGTTGGTCAGAGTACAGTAAAGGCATTTACTATATCTGCAGCAGCAATTTTAATATTAGATGCTCTTTTTGGCTATATTTTTTAATTTTTATTTTTTACTTATAGATCTATACTAAATAAAAAAAATGCCCTCAAAATCTGAGGGCATTTTTTTATATTTTAAATATAATTAAAAAGTATTTTAATTATATTTTGTTTGTAGTTTTAATTTGCACTTACGTCTTTTGGTGTTTCAGGAAGTTTTTCTTCTCCATCCCAAAGGTCGCCTTCTGCTTGTTTAGGATTTGCTGGAGTTGTTCCTCGTAATGAACGAATAAAGTTTGCTACGGCAATTACATCTTCTTTTGGAAGAATACTTCTCCAAGCAATCATTCCTTTTTCAGGTACGCCATCAACTATTGTCCAGACTATATCTGTTATACTTCCACCGTGAATCCATTTATCATCAGTAAGATTAGGACCTACTCCCCCACCGCCATCTTTGGAGTGACATGAAGCACAGTTAACTTGATATACTTTTTCTCCGCGCGCTAAAAGCTCGTTATTGTCTTGTTGGGGTGCGAATTTTTCACCAGAATCAAAAGTTCCAGCAACTTGAATTTTTTCAACACCTTTAAATTCACTTGCATATTCTTGAAGTTGTAACTCTCCCATTCCTGATACATGGAAGTAAAACATATAAATAACGCCAAAAATTACGGACATTACAAATAACATTTTCCACCATTGAGGAAGGGGGTTATCAAATTCTTCTATACCATCATAATTATGGTCTAATAGTTTATCTTCTAATTCAGCCATTATGTACCTCCCCTATTTTATTTTGGTCATTCAAAGGAATATTACTTAATTTATCTGTAAATTCTTTTCTCATTTTAAATGTATTCCAAATTATTACAGAAAAAAACAAGAAAAAGAATACAAGAGCAATAAGCGGTAATAAATTGCTTTCAGCAGCACTATTTAAAATATTTTTATACATTTTTACTCTCCTTATTTAAATTGATCTGAAGTTGAAGATGGGTCTCCTTTTATGTCAGTTCCCATTCTCTGTAAATATGCAATCATAGCGATGATTTCTTTTTCTGGGTTAACATTAATTCCAGCAGATTTTAAATTATTTGCTATTTGTTTTGCTTGTATAAGTAAATCGCTTTCTGCGTGGTTTTCATATCCTTCTTGATAAGGAACTCCTAAAGAACGCATTACTACTATTTTGTTTTGAAGTGCGCTATAATCTAAATCATCTTCTATCATCCAGCCGTAGCGTGGCATAATTGAACCTGGGGACATAGAAACAGGGTCTTTCATGTGTTCGTAGTGCCAAGCATCAGGGTATTTACCACCTATTCTGTGAAGGTCTGGACCTAATCGTTTAGAACCCCATTGGAAAGGTCTATCATAAACGAACTCTCCAGATTTAGAGTATTCACCATAACGCTCTGTTTCAGCTCTAAACGGCCTAATCATCTGAGAATGGCATACATAACATCCTTCTCTGACATATATATCTCTTCCCTCTAATTCTAAAGGCGTATATGGTTTTACAGAAGATATAGTTGGCACATTAGAATTTATAGTATATAATGGTATTACTTCTACAAGTCCACCTATTAATATTAAAATTAAAACTGCTACGTGCATTGTAATTGGTTGTCTTTCTAGGAATCTTAATTTACCTTCGCCATGCTCAGCTTTGAATTTTTTAGGCATTGCAGGAGCTTGGTGTTCTTCGTCTTTAACAAAGTTTCCTTGTTTTGCTGTTTTGATTAGATTATAAATCATAATCAAGGCACCAACTAAGTATATAGTTCCTCCAACTGCACGAAGTGCGTATAGTGGAATTAGTTGTGTTACAGTTTCTAAAAAGTTAGGATACATCAATTGACCTTCTGGAGTAAATTGTCTCCACATAAGCCCTTGAGTTATACCAGCCCAATACATTGGTATAGCATATAAGATAATACCAATCATACCTGTCCAGAAGTGCGCTGTTGCAAGTTTTTTAGAGTATAATTGTGTGTTCCACATTTTAGGTATTAACCAATAAAGGATACCAAATGTTAAAAATCCATTCCAGCCCAAAGCCCCTATGTGAACGTGTGCAATAATCCAATCAGTGTAATGCGCTAGTGCATTTAAAGATTTGATGGAAAGCATTGGACCTTCGAAGGTGGACATACCATAAGCGGTAACAGCCACCACCATGAATTTTAAAACAGGATCTTCTCGAACTTTATCAAAGGCACCCCTAAGAGTTAAAAGTCCATTTAACATACCTCCCCAAGAAGGTGCAATTAGCATTAATGAAAATACCATTCCAAGTGATTGAGCCCAATCAGGAAGTGAAGTATATAACAAATGGTGAGGTCCTGCCCAAATATAAATAAATATCAAAGACCAAAAGTGAATTATCGAAAGTTTATATGAATATACAGGTCTATTTGCCGCTTTTGGCATAAAGTAATACATCAGTCCAAGATAGGGCGTAGTTAAGAAAAATGCTACTGCATTATGTCCATACCACCACTGAACTAAGGCATCTTGCACTCCTGCATATATTGGATATGACTTCAAGAAGTCAACAGGTACTTCTAAAGAGTTAAATATGTGTAGAATTGCAACTGTAATCCAAGAAGCAATATAAAACCAAATAGCAACGTACATGTGTCTTTCACGTCTTGCCATTATGGTTAAGAACATATTCACCCCAAAAATCACCCAAACAACTGCAATTGCAATATCAACGGGCCATTCAAGTTCAGCGTATTCTTTACTTTGAGTGAATCCCAAAGGTAGAGTAATAGCCGCGGCAACAATTATTCCTTGCCAACCCCAGAAATGCAATTTACTAAGCAAGTCGGAGAACATCCTTGCTTTTAATAATCGTTGTAAGGAGTAATAAACACCCATAAAGATACCGTTTCCAACAAAAGCAAAAATCACTGCATTTGTGTGGAGTGGTCTTAACCGAGAAAAAGTTAGCCAAGGTGTGTCAAGGTTCAAATCAGGTAAGAATATCTGAAATGCAATGATTACACCAACTAACATACCAACTGCGCCCCATAAAATGGTTGCGATAGCGAAGAACTTCACGATTTGGTTGTCGTATGAGAAGGTTTCTAAACCTGGCTTGGTTTGCACCTGCTCTATTGTTTCGCTCATATTTTTGGCTCCTTAATATTATTAATTTTTGTATTTTCGTCATCAAAAAGTATCCTCATAGCGGGAGTTGTCATATCGTCGAATTGATTTTTCTTAAGGGCAAACCAAAACGCAACCAGGAAACCACCGGCTAAAACAACACTAATAATAATCAATAAAAAGATTACGGACAATTTTATCTTAAATGTTTTTTAATAATATCAAAATTCTGAAATATTTTTTAATTATCCAAATTATTTTTTAATTATTTTAAAATATCCAATTATTTTTTCTAATTTGCAAATAGTTAAATGAAAAAAGCTGAAATTATGTCAAAATTAATGAATGTACTGATTATATTTTCAATCGCATTAACTTCTTAATCACAAGAAGATGAAGGATATTATTTGTGAGGTTTTGGCAATAGTATTGATTATTACAATAGCAGGTTCTTAGCCATTTTTAATTTCAGAAAATCCTGAGTGGGTAAATTTACATACGTACCTTGGCTTTTTAATTACACTCAAAAATGATGGTACAAAATGGGGAAATTGCAACTGCTGCATCACACCCAATTATTCAAGCTGCTGCTTTGTTTCGATTTGAACCTAGTTTAAAAATTACTGATAATGAAGAATTTGAATTAGATTTTAGCGATTTAAACTCTAACGTTTATTTCAAAATATTAAAGACCCTAAACAAAATTTATACAAATTAAATTATAATTGAGAGGTGAAGTTGAACGACTATTCTCCAATTTCTTGCACTTTTCATGACTACATAGAACATTTTATTACTCTAAGGAAAAATGTAGATGTGAAATTTTTAGAATATAATTCAGAAAAACAAGTAAGTTCAAAGATTTTAGAAACGTATACAAGCCCAACAATAGAAGAGTTTATGATATTAGAAGATTATCCTATTGAAATTCGTTTAGATAAAATAATCTCAATAGATAAACATATATTAAATGAATTTGAATAGTTTTTTTTTGATTTAATTATGATTCCTAAAATTCCCAGAATCTTAGTTTTATTCTTGCAAAATGGTTTATTGATTTATCAATTGTGTTGTAGTTTAATCGATAATATAATACTAAATTAAGGTTTCTTGTGAGTTCGAAAGCGTATTCAATATCTGTGGCAAAAATGAAGTTTTTATCTCCATCTAAGAATCTTACTCTATCGTTATCAATTGGATGACGCCTTGTTTGACCTGCATCTCCCCCAACATTATAAAATAATGTATCGTTATTATAAATATTTTTACCGTGCCTTAGATACTCAAAGTTTATTTTTAAAGGATATCTTGTTCCCAACCAATATTTTGTAGCTAATGTGTATTTTTCGGAATTTGGTTGCAAATATCCCATTAAAAGTAATTCGTCGTGAAGGACTGCATTTTGATAATTAAAATGTGAGAATGTGTACGGCTCCACTCTTGCGTATTCTAAGCCAAAATCAGCATCAATATTAGGTGTGAACCAAATACCAAGGTTATAAGCTGCTTTGTTGCTCCAGAAATTGTTCCCAATTTCGCTTATTACTATATCATCAAGCAAATATGAGCCCTTTAATTCTATATTTTTAATTGGTCTATAGGTGAAATCAGCTCCCATAAGGGAGTTATCTCTATCTCTTAATGCGTGCTCTAATGTTTTTAGGAATCTTAAAGGATTGAGGTAAGCCAAATCAATGGTTCTGCTGTAAATCACAGCCTCATAAGCAGCAATTTCACCTTTTTTAAATCTTAAAGCAAATCTATGTTGAGATAAATATTTATTTTCAAAATCTGAATTGAAACCAACACTTCTAGTACTATCAAAAGGACTTGCCAAAAGAGAACCATGTGTGAACCTATATTCAAAATTTTTGATTTTATAACCTGCAGAAAAAGCATCAAATGGTGGTGCCACATCAGAATTAAACATTCTTTGATTTATACCCGAACCAAGCAATCTACTTTCTCGACCTATATAAAAATAAACATTCCCAAAATCTGCCCTTAAATGAGATTCTGTAAAATCAAAATCGCTGTTTAGTTCTGTAAGTTTTATGTTTTGAGCAAGTCTTCTATCTTCCAACAGTAAGTCTTGATTTCCTCTTAGTAGAGTTCCATTAGTTACTTGAAGGAAATAGCCAAGCTTACCTTCTACAGTCCCAAAAATTCTTGCTCCACCTTGTGCAATTTGGGCTGTTTCATTAAAATTATCTTTCATTAAAAAGCTTTCTATTGCTCCGAGCGGTTCGATTCTTATACTGTTTAATGTATCTTGATAGTTATAGACATATTTTTCTCTGTTAGTAAATAATTTCTCAAAAAATAATTGAGTAGTATCTGTTTCACTTTTAAAAAATATAGCAGTTTTTCTTTCAATTACGCCGAATTCTTTTGAATATAATTCTAATATTTTTAATTCATTTTTGCTGAGATTATCTTTTTTTTCATTCAAAGTTTGAAGAGCTGAGATAATTTCATTTCTTTGTAAAGGTAGTTGAGTTGTAGAAAAATATGGCAGTAAATCTTTTGCTTCAGCACGAATTAAAAAATCGTACACAGGATGGTAAATATGTACGTGTTCCACCTGAGAATATAAATTTATTGATAAAAATAACAATATACTAAGGATGAATTTTTTCATTAATTTCTTCTGAGATTTATAACATTGATTACGATAAATAAAAGTACGTTAACAATTGAAACACCAATACTTGTGTAAGTAGCCCATTTTTGTATCTCAGCTTGCTCACTTATTTCTTTGTGAGAAGGAATATACAACATATCACCTGCGTATAGAGTTGTATTATCTTCGGGTTCGACCCAAGTAAAATTACTTCCTCTTATGATTCTAATTCTTTTTAAATGTGCAGATGGAAGAGATCCACCAACTTGTTCAATATACCAATTATATGATTTACCTTCTTTGAACTCTACAAAACCTGGATTATAAACTTTCCCAAATACATAAATTCTTTTGGGATTTTCGGGGATTATTATTTTATCGCCATCGTTTAAAGCTATATTATCACTTGAACCACCAAGAGCTTCCTCGAAATTAATAGATAAATAGGGTCTTCTCATTTTTGTATCGATGTTTAATCTCAATGTGTCATCAACTGATAAATCAGAATATTGAAAAAATACATCTTCGCGATAGAGTTCCCAGTAATCTGAGTTTAAATTATCTTGTTTTGTAAGTACTTTAGCAAGAGGTAAGTATGCTGTTTCTTTGAGTCCTCCAGCAAGGTCTATAACCTCACTTATTTTAGTTTTACCATTTTCTATTATTATAGCACCAGGGTTATTAACTTCTCCCATTATAGAAACCACTCCTGTGGTTGCAATTTTTTTTACTGGTTTTTCGCTAACAATTAGAATGGAATTTGGTTCTAATTCAGGGTCGTTACCTATAACATTCAGCTGATTATCAATGTTTATTTTTATTTTATCATTATCTGAAGAATATAAGGTTACATTTTCTAAGTCTGCGTTTGGTGATATTCCACCGGCTATTTTCAGCAAGTCTGAGAGTTTGTCTCCTTCTTTGTGTTGAATTGTTGCAGGATTAGAAACAGCTCCTCTAATTTGGAATGTATTATAATCATAATTTTTACTTACAACTATAATTTTGTCGCCTGGCATAAGGTATGGGTTTGATTCAAAGTTTTCATTTTTAAGAGCCTTAATTAAATCGGCTTCTATAATATCTCCGTTATCACGAATAACTCTAATGTTTCTTTCTTTGAAGTATTCACCAGCTAAATATGATTTATTGGGATAATCATTTGTAAATCTAGAATCACTACGATATTGATTAACACTTTTTATTTGTAAGACTTGGTTTGTTGACTGTTCTGGAATACTATTTGCAATTTTATATAAGTCACTAATTTTGTAAGTTCCTGGTAGAGTATAAACTTTTTCGTTAAAAACATCACCAGTAATCTCAACTACGCAATTTTTAGATTTGTATAATGAAAACTGAACATTATCAGATTTTAATTGCTTTTTGATTTCTTCTGTTATATCTTTGAATGACTTTGATTTTACATCTAAATTTCCATAATTTCTGGGTAGAACAATTAATCCTTCGGGAGTAACTGTAAGGATTTCACCTTGAGGAATTGATGGAAATACTTTTAGAAATAAAACATCACCCGGACCTAAGAAATAATATTCTGGATTCACAAAACCGGTTGTTGGTTGAGACTCTTTAAGAGTTGCTTCTTGCTGGCGTTTTAACTTTTGTTCAACATCTCCCATCATCATTGGGTCGTTGCCAAAGTCTCCGACTGATTGGGAGAAAGCAGTTAGGTATGAAATAAAAACTGCAAATAATATTATATTTTTCATTTTTTATTTTTATTAATTTTTTAATATGTTTAAAATTAAATCTCTGATTCTTATCGCGGCTTTACCATCCCAAAGTTCTGGAACTCTACCTTTTTTAAAGTTGCCAGTTATTACTTTTTTTAGTGCTTCTTCTATTAGCTCTCTTTTTGGAATTATAAGCTCATTTGTTCCAATTTCAACTGTTATAGGTCTTTCTGTTGAGGTTCTGAGAGTGATGCATGGAACTTGTAAAGCTGTGGTTTCTTCTTGAATCCCGCCTGAGTCGGTAACAACAACCTTAGCATTTTTCATATAATTCAGAAATCTAATGTAGTTAAGAGGTTCTGAAATAGTAATGTTTGGATTATTATAAATTCTATCTTTTAAATTAAATTTTTCTAGATTCTTTTCTGTTCTTGGGTGAACCGGAAAAACTAAGTGCATCTTTTTTGAAAAATCATCTAATACATTAACAAGCATTGTTAATTGCTCTTCAAAATCTACATTAGAAGGACGATGAATTGTAATTAGAGCATAATCTTTTTTTGGTAGTTCATCTTTTAACTCTGGTTTTTCATTGATTCTATCAAGCCCATAATGTTGCGAATCAATCATAGTGTTGCCAACATAAAAAGTATTTTGCTCTGGGAAACTTTCACGCTTTAAATAATAAAGTCCTGACGGCTCACTTACAAAGGCATAATTACAAATCGCATCAGTTGCTAATCGGTTGATTTCCTCAGGCATTGTTCTATCGAAACTTCTAAGTCCAGCTTCTATGTGAGATACTGGAATATTTTTCTTTACTGCAGTAAGAGTGCAGGCAAGAGTAGAATTCACATCGCCAACAACAATTACCATATCTGGATTTTCTTTATCTAAAACTTTCTCAAACTCTATCATAATATTTGCAGTCTGCTGAGAGTGGGTTCCCGAGCCAATTCCAAGAAAATACTTTGGATGTGCAATATCTAAATCCTCGAAAAAAGAATCTGACATATTTTTATCATAATGCTGACCGGTATGAACAATAATATGATCACAATTTTCAACTTCTTCAAATGCTCTATTTATTGGTGCAACTTTCATAAAGTTAGGTCTTGCACCTACAACTGATATTATTTTATACATTATTTTCTATCTTCGTACCATTTATTGTGAAATTCTAAGTAAGCTCCAGATTTTACGTTTTGAGACCACTGTTTGTTATCAAGATACCATTGAATAGTTTTTTTTAAACCTTCTTCGAAGGTAACTTGTGGCGACCATCCAAGTTCTGTGCTTATTTTTGTGTTATCAATTGCATATCGCTTGTCGTGTCCGGGTCTGTCTTTTACGTATTTAATTAATGATTCAGGTTTGTTTAGCTGTCTGAGTAATTCTTTTACAATATAGATATTAGTTTTTTCATTATTGCCACCAATGTTATAAACTTCGCCACTTTTACCTTTTTGATATACTACCCATATAGCTGAGCAATGGTCATCTACGTAAAGCCAATCTCGGACGTTTAAGCCATTTCCATAAACTGGTAAATCTTTGTCTTCAAGAGCATTATTAATCATTAATGGTATTAGTTTCTCAGGAAATTGCATAGGTCCATAGTTATTAGAGCATCTTGTTATTTTAATGTTCATTCCAAAAGTGTGATTAAAAGCATTACAAAGTAAATCAGCAGATGCTTTAGAGGCAGAGTAAGGTGAATTAGGAGTAATTGGAGAACTTTCTGTAAAAAGACCTGTATCACCAAGTGAACCATATACTTCATCTGTTGATACTTGAACGATATTTTTTATATGATGCTTTCGGGCGGTTTCTAATATATTTAAAGTTCCGCCAACATTAGTATCAATGAATGGTTTTGAATTATCAATAGACCTATCAACGTGAGATTCGGCAGCAAAATGTATAATACCATCAATTTTATAGTGTTGAATAATAAAATCTATCATTTCGTTGTTACGAATATCTCCTTTTACAAAGGTATAATTTTTATTATTTTCGATTTCTTTGAGATTTTCTAAATTTCCAGCATAAGTTAAACAATCATAGTTGATTATTGCAACATCTGAAAAATTATTTAATATATATTTGATAAAATTAGAGCCGATAAATCCAGCGCCACCAGTTACTAATATTTTTTCCATAATTTCCATTTAAAAAATAAATTTTACAAATTTAAGGAATAATCCTAAATAGTCCAATTAAAAGATGATATAATTGTAATTTGCTGTTGTTTTATAATATTTGAATATTATAATCAATACAATTACTTAACCATAATATTCTATTCTTGTTGGTAGGTCAATTTGAAAAGTAGTACCTATATTTGGTTGGGTGTCTTTAATATAGATTTTACCCTTATGGTATTGTTCAATTATTCTTCTTGATAAAGATAAACCTAAACCCCAACCACGACGTTTTGTTGTGTATCCAGGGCTAAAAACACTCTTTTTAACTTGCTTTGTCATACCTTTTCCATTGTCTTTTACGAGTATTTCAAGTTTACTTCCTAACCTATATACATCAATAGTTATTTCACCTTGAGATTTTTCTATTGCTTCTGCCGCATTTTTAATTAAATTCTCCAAAACCCAAGTAAAAAGCTCTGGATTTAGATATGCTTTATATGATTTGTCATTATAATTACCCTTGATACTAATTTTTTTGCCTAAGTGGGGTAATCTTCTTTGGAAATAAACTTTAGCGTTATCAATTAGTTCTGCTATGTCAACTCTCTGTAATTCTGGGGTAGAGCCAATTTTTGCAAATCTATTTGCGATTATATTTAAGCGAATAACGTCTTTTTCCATTTCGGATACAGTTTCATTAACCTCTTTATCCTCTTGTAGTTTAAGGATTTCAATCCAAGCAAGTAATGAAGAAAGAGGTGTGCCCATTTGGTGAGCTGCTTCTTTAGACATTCCAACCCAAACCATACTTTCTTGGTTTTTTCTGATGTCGTTGAATATAACGTAGCTTAAGATAATTAAACCACCAACAGAGAATATTACAATAATTGGAAATATGTTTAAAACATCAACAATAGTTGAGTTTGTGTAATACAGTTTCATTAATAAGTTGTCGTTGTTATCCTTAACTAAAATGGGTTCGTAGGAATTTGACATTTCTTCTACGAGTAGCTGCATATATTTACCTTTTTCTTCGGAAGATAACTCATCTTCAAACTCTATGTTAAGACTATTTTTCTCATAGGGATAGTTTGGTTGATTCTCAGCGTTAGTTGAAATAACAGGAAAAGATATGTTTCTATTTACTTGCTCCAATAATAGGAACAATTCTTCGGTTTTTTGGTTGTCATCATTAATTGAGGTTGCAATATCTTTGTAAATTAGGGCGCTAACTTTAATTAATTTTTGCTCTTTTTCAATAAGGTCGCTTATTAGAAATTGCACAAAAATAATTATAGCAATAATAATACTTGTTGCTATGATAAGTAAAAATGTTCTAATTTGCCATTTATCAGCAAAAGCATAAAATTGGGTTAATATATTTGGTTTTTCTGTCAATTTTTAAAATTAAATTGGGAAATTTTATCAAGATTGATTTCTAGTTGCTCACTAGTCAGCATATTTTTAATTGTGATTTTATTGTTCTGAATTTCAGTATCTCCAATAACAATAGTCCACTTAGAATTTGATTTGTCTGCTTCTTTAAACTGCGCTTTAACAGATCTGCCTAGTAAATCATAAGATAAAATAATATTATTAATCCTTAGTTCTTTTACTAATTGATAAATTACTTTATCGTTATCTGTTGCTTTTACGATGTATAAATCAATTTGTTCTTTTTCTTCATCAAATTTTCCTGAAGCTTCAAGAATTAAAAGTAATCTCTCAACACCCATTGCAAACCCGACTGCTGGAATATTTTTTCCACCTAATTGAGAAAATAATTCATTATATCTGCCTCCGCCGCCGAATGAATCTTGGGCTCCTAATAAATTACTTTGAAATTCGAATACTGTGTGGGAATAATAATCTAATCCACGAACAAGCTTATGGTTTTCTTGATATGAAATGCCTAAAAAGTCAAGTTTTTCTTTTACTTGCTGATAATGTTCTGATGAATGACTATCTAAATGGTTTGATATTTTAGGCGCTAAAGTAAGCAATTCAATATCATCAGGAGATTTAGAATCTAGAATTCTTAATGGGTTCTTATCTAATCTTTCTAGAGATGTTGCAGATAGTTTATCTTTATTATCATTTAAAAACTCTACTAAGACTTTATTATAGTTTTCTCTTGAAATCTTATTACCAATAGAATTTATGAAAAGTGTATAGTCATTAATGCCTATTTCTTTTATTAAATTATCCGCAAGATATAAAACTTCAATGTCGCTTTCTGGGTTTGGCGAGGATAAACATTCGATTCCAAATTGGTGAAATTGTCTAAATCTTCCTTTTTGGGGTCTTTCATATCTAAAAAAAGGTCCAAAATACCATAATCTCTGAACTCCTCCAGTATTTGTTAAAGAGTTTTCAATAGCTGAACGCACAAGAGCTGCCGTCATTTCCGGACGAAGAGTAAGAGATGTTTCGGAGCGGTCCATAAATGTGTACATTTCCTTATTTACAATATCAGTTTCTTCGCCTATGGAGCGAGAGAATACCTCTGTTTGTTCAAAAATTGGAGTTCTAAGCTCTTTATATGAAAATAAGTTAGTAATTTTTCTAAAATTATCTTCTAAATAATGCCATTTATAAGATTCACTTGGAAGAATATCTTTTGTTCCTCTTGGGGTTCTAATCATTTTATTTTCTTGTTTATTTATTGATTAATAATAATTTTTTTAGTTTCCTTCATATTTTCAGTTTCGAGAATATAAAAGTAAACACCACTTGGGATGTTTTCAAGGTTGATTTCTAATTCATATCTACCAGCAGGGATTTCGGAGTTTATAAACTCTTTAATTTTATTACCATGTGTATCTAACAAATAAAATTGAGTGGTTCCACGTTCTATAATTTCAATTTCAATTCTTGTTGTGCCTACGGCTGGGTTTGGATAGTTTTGAGTAAGGTCAAATCTGCCATCGGTGTCTATTAATCTGACTCCACCTTCTTTACAAATATCTAAAAGGTTTACATTTCCAGATATCCAATTAAGAACTACTTTGCCTTCGCCTATTGGGCTAACAGTTTCAATTTCTAAAGGTGAGTAAGTTTCTTTGCCAAGTGCAACTCTAAATTCAAGGTTTGTAATTATTGCATTTTCTTGAAGTAAACTTTCTCTTGATGTTATATTTACATCAAACTCTATAGTTTTTGTATCACCAGTTATTTTTACTTCTTCAAAGTTGAATAAAGGTTCTAAAATAGACTTGTTATAAGAAATTCGGAATTTGAATCCGGTAATTGTTTCAATTATTCCTTGTTGGGAGATTTTATCAATTTTGACAGGGCAGTTAATTATTTCACCATTAACTGCATCTATGTTATCGAGTTTGAAAGTAAGTGAGTCAATTCTTGGCGGAACTCCCTGGCCTAAAACAATATATTTTGATGCTTTATGAATATCATTATGATATATTTTCATAACTGTTTTATAATTCCCGGTAACATCAGTTTGAAAGTTCATATTTGCTTGAAGCTCAGAGTTCGCTAAAAGTGAAGAACCAACCAGATTATCTGATAAATAATTAAATTTATCGTAATCAAAAAGCATAAATTTTATACTATCAATTTGGATTGATTGGGTTGATAAATTTCTTAATAATCGCACATCATTTATTTCTTTTGACTCACCAATTTCAAGTTGTTCAAAATCTATAATACTACTTAAATTATCAATTTCTGAATCAAATCCAAAACCATTTATATTTATGTTAACTATTTGGGCTGGAAGATCAATTTCTAATATAGCTATTCTTTCAGCTAAGTTAGATGGGGTAAAAAGCAAGTGAATATCTAATTCTTCATCAGGATGTAAAGTTATATTTTTATAATCTTTAAGTAACCGGTAATCATTTCTATCTCTACCTCTAAGTTTAATTTCATTTATTTTAAGTGTAGTTTGAGTAGTATTTTTGATAGCATTTGTAAAAACTGAGTCTTTTTGTCTGCCTAAAAGCGTATATACAAATGAGATTTGTGAAGTTGAAATTCGTGGTTTTGTTATTACAACAGGGCAGTCTGTAGTATCCATTTGTATATCACGTTCTTTTAATTTCCAAACTTTGACAAGACCATCCCAAGAGGCAGTTACAACTCTTGAGGCATCAAAGTTATAATTAGCAGTATAAACAAAAGAGGTATGTTCTAAGAAAGTTGCTGTTGAGTCCTCTCCTTTTGGTTTTGTTAAGTCCCAGCGAATTGACTCTGTTCCAGCGCTTGTTAGAATTAAACTATCTTCGTTGCTATAATAAAAGAATGAAGAATTAGGAATTTCAAGTTTATTATTATCACCTTCATTACTAGGAGGGTGATATAATGCTTTTAATTTAGTTTCGGTAGCAATATCCCAAATTGCAATTTCTTTGTTTAGTCTGTTTGTTGTAGAAACTAATTTACTGTCTGGACTTATATCGATATGAGTTAAAGTTTGATTAGTTCCACCGTTTATGTTAGTGTTAAATTGATTTAATAGGTTATGGCTATTGAAATCGTAAAGTCTACATATTCCACTTCTTCCACCTACAGCATAAAATTGATTATCTGGTGAAAACTTTGCAAATCTTACGTTACCATCACCTGTAGTCCTTTCAAAATCTACTGAATTGCTAACTATATCAAATATTTTATAAGTACCATCTTGGCTTGCACTTATTACTTTTTGACTTGTTGCATCAAAATCAACAGAGTTAACCCAATTAGTATGTTCGTCAAATTGCCTATAAATATCCCCAAAAACTGCTTCATTTGGATTAGTATGCCAGACGATAACTTTACCATCTCTTCCACAAGAAACAGCGTAATCTCCGTTTGGCGAATAAACAGCGTAGATAACTTGGTCAGTATGACCATAAAGTTCTTTAACTAATTCGCCAGAATTTGAATTCCATATTTTCAATCTTGGACTATTGGAAGCTGTAAGGATGTAATTTCCATCGGGTGAAAAGAATGCAGAGTTTATTTGTTCATTATTATGGTTTAAATTAAGTGTTTTACCGATATTATTGGGCCAAAGTTGGAGGATTCTAATAAGTAAGTTATTAGTTTCAATATCTGGTACAGTCCAACTATGTTTTAGATTTAGAACATTTTTAGCTAATGTATCCCATTTTTGACCATTATCTAAAGAGTATTCTAATTGCACTACATCTCTTGGTAATACTCCTTCCCACTTGACTTCTATATTATCATTTGCAAAAATTGTGTCGTTGCAATTTGGATATGTTAATTGAAGAGTGGTTCGTTTTGGAGGTGTATTAGGAAAGCCCCCAGTTATATTTATTACATTTCCAAAACATGCGTCGCTTGTGATTATAATTTGAGTAAAAACAAGTGCCGAATCTATTGGAGTAAATCTAATTTGGATTGGATATTCCTCGCCTTTTTTTAATAAAAATGGATTATCAGATGTACTATCAATATTTCCAAAAATCTGGAATACATTATCTTCGTTGTTACTTAACCTTATATCATAAAGCAAAATATCATTATTTTCTGCTTTAATAAAAAATTCTTGGTTTTCGGAATCAAATGGAAGAGTATTTGCAAAGTTTTTATCAATTGGTTCAGAAATAATTCTTGATTTTAAACTATCTGGAATATTAACTTCAAAAGAATAGCTATCAGGATAATAAGCCATAGAATAAGTTACTGAATTTATTGAATTACATGTTGGTTCGATATTGTAAGTTAAAATAGTTTCTTGATAATTTAGCAAGTAGGCATTAATAATTCTTGCAGCATCGTAAGGTGCGTTTGTACTATTAGTATCTATTTTATTAATGGATTTGCCATTTGTTTGCTTAGCTATCTCAATTAAACTATAATTTCCATATTGACTTAAGTCGTAGAATGATATCTTTATTTGTTGATTTTTAGCTCTATTTATTATAGCTTGTTGGTCTTTTAGCTGAGATGGCTCATCAGTAAAACACAATATTTCATTTTCCCCTTGGATATTTTCGAAGATTTCAAATGGATTATCATAATCAAATAAAAGCGCATCGTTTATATTTGAAATTTCTTCTATTTCTTGTTCTAACATTGTGTTATATAGTTTTGTAGAGTCTAAATTACTTATTTTATAGTCATAGTTTAATTTGTCAAAGGCAATAAAATAGTAATTTATTTGCTTCGGTATATTAAAATTTATTAAGTTTGTAATTATTTTTAATGAATGTTCTTTTAAGTTTGAATCTAAACTTAAATCAAAATATATTAAAACGTTTTTATTACTAATTGGGCTGGCTGTCGCATCTTGGATATTAAAA
Organism: Eximiradiales bacterium; assembly: GCA_965661945.1. Taxonomy (GTDB): domain Bacteria; phylum Bacteroidota; class Ignavibacteria; order Kapaibacteriales; family UBA2268; genus JAJRPT01. The sequence goes on along the minus strand of CBFIFP010000003.1, from coordinate 115,297 downwards.
CTAGTTATGGTATTACTACCAAAATTAATAATAATATCCTCCCTTTCTAAATTTCTCTTTGGTAAGACTTGGTTGTCAAAAAAGAATAATTTAGATTTAAGCTCTGGTAAATTACTACTATCTAATTCTGTTATATAAAGTAAGGAATTAGAATATGAGTATTGAACCAAACAAACAATTAATATCGTAAATCGTATAATATGCTGCATATTTCGAAGACTTTTAGAAATTCTTCATATTTTGTTTTACAAATTTAAGTAAAATAATTTATTTTTCAATTAACTATATAAAAAAAAATGAAAAAATACATTTTTATAATAATTATTTCTCTTTTTGGCTTTTCAAATTTACAATCGCAATTTCCTGTTTTTGAGGAAGATGTGTCAAAAACTTTTTCAACTGACACTGTTTGTGTTAGATATCAATTTTATCCACAAGATACACTTATTTATCAGATTAATGCTTTTGATTCTTCTGCAGTTAATTATGATAAGCCGCTTTTAAGAAACAGAAAAGAAGTGGTTATGTTTGTATGTGATTCAGTTGATAGTGATAAGAAGTACCACATCTCAAGATATTTATTAGAATATAATGCTTTAGAAAGTAATAAAGAGTTACAAAATGCAAAAGTTGAGTCTCATCCATTTGTTACAAAAAAAGTATCTTTCGTTATTGATGAGAATGGAAAAAGATATAGTTATCATACATCGGATTCAACTACTGCAATAGTGGCTCCTGGAGGTCCTTTCACCCCACATTTGTTTTTTGATTTAGGAATATATTGTAATCAAATTGATATTAATTGGAATGTAAAATCAAATGATGAAATACCTGAGACTGGTGTTCCTTTTCCTCTTTTTAATAATATGACTTTGTTTAAGTTTAGAGAGCCGTTGGATACTTTAAATAGAGAAGTAAATCGTTTAGAATTTATTCGAACCGGACAAGCATCTTATGATTTTCCGAATAATGGGGTAAAATCTACTATAACTGCTAAGACAAATGAATTTGGACTTTTGGATATTTCGAAAAATGAAGAGATTCCGATTCATTATTATTCTACAAAAGAAGTTAAAGTGTCAATAAATAACAAATCTGGGAGGGTCTTGCCGGGTTATAATTATTATACACAATACTTTACTTTAATTAAATTCAGTTCGCCCAGAAGAATAGAAATGGTTAAAGAATTATCTAAATAAAACTTGAAAAGTTGAATTTATTATATTATTTTATAAAAAATATTTCTATTTTATTATATTTTCATAACTTTTATATATTATTTTTTCTATTTTATATAGTATTATTTCTTTTAGTGTATTTTTTTATTAGTTTTATAGCATAATATTTTCAAAATGGAAATTCAGATTTGGAATTAGAAGACTATATTGATCTTGTTGATAATAAAGAATATTTAACAGTAATTGAGAATATAATTAAAGAGGTATTTAAAAATATTGAATACAACGAGATATCCTGTATACATTTTAACTTAAATTATGAAAAAAAAGAACTGGACCAATTAATAACAATAAGTGATAATAAAGATACCTTTAGTGAGAAATTAAAAATATTTTATCATGTTTTTTATAATAAAATTAAAAAAGTAATAAATGATGATAGAAAAAAAGATTTTAATTATTACAACAATCTTTTTTTTGTAGATTACTTATCAGCAATCGATTATAAAGATTTCGACTCCAGAATAAATTCAAATTTGATAACAATTAAAATCAATAATGTTGATTATCTATTAATTTTGATAAACAGTAGTAGTTTTAATTTTACGGAGAACGAAGAAACTATTCTTAGATTTAAATTAATAAAACATTTATATGCTTCGCATTTAAATAATGAGTTAGCTTCAAAATATATAAATGACGATAATTTAATAATTAATACAAAAGTCTCATTTAGTGAATTTTTATCAAAAATATCTGGACATTTACCTGGTTTTGTTTATCAATTCTTTCAAGATCCACAAGGCGAATTCTCTTTACAATTTACAAGTGATAAAATTAAAAATGTTTTTGGAGTATCACCTGAGAGTGCCTACAGAAATATAAATACTATTTTTGAAACAATACATCCTGATGATATAAATATAGTTATTGATTCAATAAAAGAATCTGCTAAAAATCTAACAATTTGGAAGAAACAATTTAGAATAATTAAAAATGGAAGTGAAGAATGGTTAGAAGGTGAAGCTCAACCAGAAATTAAACCTGATGGTTCTATTCTTTGGAATGGGTATATAACTTTAATTAGCGAACTTATGATGCTTCAACAAAAAATTGAAGAAAGTGAGGCATATAAAAATAGTTTGCTGAAAGCTATAAACAGAAGTGTAATAGTATCAATAGCAGATTTGAAGGGAAAAATAATTGAAATTAATCAATCGTTTTTAGATATTTCTAAATTTACCCGTGAAGAAGTAATTGGTAAAGACCATAATATAGTTAACTCTGGTTACCATGATAAGCAGTTTTGGTATTCGATGTGGAAAGACATAAAAAAAGGTAAAAGCTGGAGAGAGGAAGTTAAGAATAAAGATAGAGATGGAGGGGTTTATTGGGTAGATACAGTAATCAATCCAATTTTAAATAAAAACAATAAGATAATAGAATATTTATCAATTAGATATGATATTACTTCAAAAAAATTAGCAGAATTTGAGTTGATACAGTTAAACAAAGAATTAGAAAATAAAGTTGATGAGAGAACTACTGAACTTAGAAAAGCAATTTATCAGTTAGACGCTAAAAATGAGCGATTATTAAATATTCAAAACGAATTAGAAGGTGCCTTAAAATTTAAAGATCAATTTTTAGCAATAATGGCTCACGACATTAAAAATTCTTTAACTTCTATTACTCTTAATTCAGATTTAATTATAAATTATTATGAAAAAATGACAAAAGAAGTTGCAATATCAAAGTCAAAGGATATAAAAAATATAGCTCTTTTGCTTTCTGAACTTTTAAGTGAGCTTTTATTATGGTCTAAAAGTCAATCAGGTAATTTAGAAATAAATATAGTACATCAGGATATTGTACCATTGTTGGATAATTTAATAAAACTTTATGGATTACATAATAATCCTAATTTTCAAACAAATGTAAACCTAGAAACAAATTTTATCTTAGATTTCGATTATAACATTGTTAGTACTGTAATTCGAAATTTACTTTCAAATGCAATAAAGTTTTCTGGTGATGATGGTAAAATTTCTTTATCAACTAATAAATATATTGATTATGTTGAAATTACAATTGAAGATAATGGTGTTGGAATGACTAAAGAGCAAATCAATATTCTTCTTGATATTAATAAGTCAAAAAAACAAATAAATAATTCAAATAAAAAGGGAACTAGGTTTGGTATTAATTTATGCATTGAATTAATAAATAAACACAAAGGCGAATTTATAGTTGAATCCACTCCAAATGTTGGAACTAAGATGACTATTGTATTACCTGATAAATATATTTAAAATAATTTTTTATTTAATTTGTCTTATAGATATTGGAATACAATGTTAAAAATCTAAAAGCAAATTATGGTAGTAGCTGAAATACCGTTTGTCGAAATTAAAAGAATAGAAGAGTTAAATAAATATCAAATTTTAGACGCAGAAGATGAAAAAGATTTTAATGATATTGTTGAGTTAGCTTCATCGATTTGTGAAACTCCTATTTCTTTGGTTTCACTTGTAGATATTAATAGACAATGGTTTAAAGCTAAAGTTGGCCTTGAAGTCAATGAAACCTCACGTGATGTTGCATTTTGTGCTCACACAATCCACCAAAACGATGTTTTTATAGTTCAAGATGCTAGTAAAGATGAACGCTTTTTTGATAATCCTTTAGTATCGAATAATCCAAATATTAAGTTCTATGCTGGTATGTCGCTTAGAACTCCTGGAGGATATAATTTGGGTTCACTTTGCGTTATTGATACTAAACCAAGAGAATTAACTGAAAGTCAAATTAATTCGTTAAGAGTTTTAGGCAAGCAAGTTATAAAATTATTTGAACTTAAAAAGAAAAATAAAGAGCTTGAAGAGTCTAATGAATTAAAAAACAAATTGTTTTCAGTTATTTGCCACGATTTAAAAAGTCCTCTTGCAAGTGTTGATTTTTACCTTCAGATGTTAGAAAGAAATCTTTTAACCTTAGAAAACTCCAAGTTACATTTATCAAAACTAAGAATGGCTTTATCTTCATCTTTTACATTAATGGATGCACTTTTTTTGTGGGCTAAGAGTCAGATTGGAAAATATAATTTTGAAAGAAAAAATGTTGATGTTTTTTCAATAGTTCAAAGTGAAGTTGATAAATTAACTCAAAGAGCAAGTGAGAAAAATAATGGTATTGTTAATTTAGTTGATAAAAAATTAAGTTTTCCTTTTGAAATTAATCAAATATCATTTATTGTTCGTAATTTAATTACCAACTCGATTAAGTTTACAAATAATTGTTTAATCAAAATTACTTCATCTGAAGATGATAGTATGATTAGTTTAAGCTTTTCGGATAATGGAGTTGGAATGAACAAAAATAAACTTGAATCTTTGTTCAAATGGTCGGAGATAAAGACCTCAGATGGTACAGATGGCGAAAAGGGAACTGGCTTTGGGTTACTTGTAGTACAAGATTTTGTAAAGAATCACAATGGAACGATAAAAGTAAATAGCAAAATAGGTGAAGGGAGCGAATTTACAGTTACTTTCAAAAAAGTATAATTTTAAAAATATAAAAAAAGGAAATCGAATGAAAGCAATTTGGAATAATGAAATTATTGCTGAAAGCAATGAAACTATAGTAATAGAAAATAATCACTACTTTCCTCCGAGTCAAATTAAAAAAGAATATTTTTCGGAGAGTAACACTCATACTGTTTGTCCTTGGAAAGGTACAGCAAGTTACTATAATATAAATGTAAATGGTGAAGTTAACAAAGATGCAGCATGGTATTATCCAGAAACAAAAGATGCAGCAAAAGAAATAAAAAATCATGTAGCTTTCTGGAAAGGAGTTAAAGTAATTGAATAATTTTGTAACAATTGGTTTAATACTGTTTGTTGTTGCTGCTGTTTTTTTTGGCAGGAACTATCTTAATTCTCAAAACAAAAATAACATACAAGAAAAAAATAAAGAAGAAAATATGAATTTTGAAGTTAATAAAAGTGAACAAGAGTGGAAAGAGATACTTAACCCATTAGAGTACAATGTTTTAAGAGATAAAGGAACTGAAAGACCGCATACAGGAGAGTATAATTTACATTTTGAAGATGGTTTCTACACTTGTAAGGGATGTGGGAATAAATTGTTTAGTAGTGAAACTAAGTTTGAATCGCATTGCGGTTGGCCTTCATTTTATGATATTGATGAAGCTAGTTCTATAAAGTTAATAGATGATAATAGTTATGGTATGGTTAGAACTGAAGTTGTTTGCGCAAAATGTGGTGGACATTTGGGTCATGTATTTGAAGATGGACCTGCACCAACTGGTTTGAGATATTGCATTAATTCTGTTTCAATATCATTTAAGAAAGATTCACTAAAAGTCGATACAACAAAAGCTAAAAATTAAAGTTGGATAAGATATTTATTAAAAATTACTTTTGGGGGTTATTTTTAATTTCTTCTAATTCTTTTCTAATTAGTTTTTCAGGTAACAAATATTCTCTTTTAGATTCTTCAATTGGTGAAGCATCACTCGGTTTGGAAATAATTTCTGTTGGTTTAAATTCTTCTGGTTTGAGTAAATTCAAACTTCTTGATACCTTTTTTTGAGTTTCTTCAAAAGACTTTTTAAATGGTTCGGATTCGCTTACTTTAATATTCATACCATCTTGTTGATTAATATAAATATTATTTCTTGGAGTAATATAGTTTTTAGATTCATCAACTAATTCTTCAATTTGTCTTACTTTAGGTAATTTAGACAGACCCGAAAAATCATTGTTTGTTAATAAAAAATGTTTATTATCATCACCAGCTAAAACATTATAAATATTTAAAGTATCAAGAGAAAATAAGAAGGATTTCAATGGGAAGTAAGTATTTTGTTTCATTTCAAGAATAGGTAAATCTAGTTGGGCTACCCTTTTCCCGAGCCAATTTTCTTTAACTATATATATTGCACCAGGAGTAAAAGATATAGTAAAATCATTTGCTTGAATTACGTTTTTATCTTTTATTATTTTTGAATTAGGTATAATGTATCTAGAGATTTGATTTACTGATATCAAATCATTTTCATAGTGTTTCAGGGCTTTTACAGAATAAGTAGATTGATTAACTCTAATACTATAGACTGATTCTGCAAAGAGTCCACAAAAACTAATCATAAATATAATAATTGCTAATTTCATAATAAATGTATCGGTAATTTTTAAAAAAGCTTAAATATATTTTACAACAAAATTTACTTTTATGCGTATTGATAACCTATGGGACAACTATTTAACAGATTAAAAGACTTTACAAATTCACACTTGAACGATAATAAATTCAAAGAAGACAACTTCATTGAAACAGAATTTTTTATAATTAAAGATAACTTAAATGAAGACGAAGAACTCAAAAAAATAATTGATAACTTGAATATAAATTCTAATAATAATAGAAATGATGCAAATCAATGGTCTAAATCAAACGTTAATACCAACTATTATACTGTTTTAGGGGTTAGTCAATCTTCAACAAAAGAGAAGGTTTCACTGGCATATAAAACACTAATAAAAAAATATCATCCAGATAAAGTATTAAATCTTGGAAAAGAATTTCAAGATTTAGCTATATTAAAAACTAAAGAAATTAATTATGCTTATCAAAAAATAAAAGAAGAAAGAAAATGGTAAATTTTAAAAATGTTTTGGTTATACTTTTGGTCTCAGTTTTTTTGGCAGCAATCTTTAATTATTTTAGTCCAAAAGGAATAACTTGGTTCCCAGAGCCAGAGAAGTTTGTAAGTGACTCCTTATTAACAAAAAAACCTAAAAGTGAGATAGAAACTGCTTCAAATAATGAATTCCTTTCTGTAAATTATAAACAAGTTTTATCAAAATTGGATGACCCAGAGGTAGTTTTTATTGATGCACGACCAATAGAGGAGTTTGAAGAGGATAGAATTGGTAATGCAATAAATTGCTTTCCATATATAGATGAAGGTGAATTTATGCGTATTATATTTGAGGAAATTCCAAGAGATAAAATATATATAATATATTGTCACGGAGGGAATTGCGATTTAAGCCACATGGTTGCAGAGAGAATGCAATCATTTGATTTCAGCAATATTTTTATTTATACTGGTGGATGGGAAGATTGGACAAAAAAACAGGGCGTGAATTAAATCACTTGCCCCATTTAACGTCTTCAATATTTTCTAAGTGATTTGCATACCTTGCAGAAGCAAATAAATAGTCAGATAATCTATTAATAAATATAATAGTGTAGTTTCCTAAGTCTTCAATTTCCATTATATCCACTGCTATTCTTTCAGCCCTACGACAAACTGTTCTGGCTTGATGCAAAAATGCAGCTCTTTTGCTTCCACCTGGTAGAATAAATGATGTTAACTTAGGTAATTCTAAGTCGTAAGAATCAATTTTATTTTCTAAATCATTAACATCTTGCTCGTCAATTCTATCTATTATTCTTTTTAAATCAGGAGAATTTGGAGTAGCTAAGTCTGCACCAAATTTGAAAAGCAAATTACTCAAATAAAATAGATGTTGATTCAGAATGTCTTCTTTTCCAAAAGTATGTGCAAGACCTATTATAGAATTTAACTCGTCTATAGTCCCGTAAAGTTCAACTCTGCTGTGTGATTTTTTGACTCTTTGACCTGTAAAAAGTGAGGTTTCACCAATATCACCTGTTTTAGTGTAAATTTTCATTATTCTAAAACCTTTGGAACTTTAAAAAATTGTTCATTTCTTTTAGGCGCATTTTTTAAAACCTTTTCAATAGGTAAAGATTCTTTTTCGATATCTTCACGCCAAATATTATAATCTTCGTTTACGTGAGTCATTGGTTCAACATCAGCTAAATCAAGCTCTTCAATTTTTGAAACATATTTTAAAACATTATTAAATTTTGCTTCAATTTCTTCATACTCAGAATCATGAATCTTTAAGTGAGCTAAGTCAGCTATTTTTTTAATATCTTCTTTCATTTTTTTATCCGTTTTTTTATTACAAAATTAAGAAATTTTAGAATGGAGTGAAAACAAAATTTACAAAAGGAGCAACGAAAGGTTCTGTAAAAAATGCAATTCCAAAATCTGTAGAAATTCGTGAGTTAAATAACCTAAAACCCAGAAAAACCCCAGTGCTTGAGGGCTTTGTAAAGTCAGTGTTCCATATTTCCAATAATATGTTAACTCCTCTCCAATTCCAAAATTGGTCTTCTAATCCTAAGCCAATACCAATATTGCCATCAGCATAACTAACGATAGTATTACCAGCTTGTCCAAACTTTAATGTGTATAAATCTTCACCGCTATTTTTGTAAAATAAATTTGCAGTTAAACGTGAGGTTTTTCCCTTAAATGTAGCAACTGCAAAGTAGTGTCTGAAAGCATTATCATCGTTAACCCAAGAAAGATTTGCTCCTCCTCCTAAAACAAAAGCTCCAGACTCTTTTCCTTCTTCATCATAAAATTTTCTATTTATAAAAGTTCCTTTTAGATTAATAATACTAATCTGATTATCATATCCGATAAAAGGAACAAAACTTCTGCCCATAGTAACGGAAAAATAGTCAGTTATCCCAAAACCAGCATAAGCAAAGACAAGTTCCCATAAACCAATAAAGTGGTTATCCCCTATTGGTTCGGCTGTGGGCATAATAAAATGTCTGTGGCTGTGACGATTATATTTTTCAGCTTTTTGTAAATCTTCGATTTCATCAAGATATATATTAACATTGCCTAAGATAGATTCTACTTTAATTCCCTTCCCGAAATCTTTATCATCAATTTCTTGAATTATGATTGCTTTAAATACATCGCCATTATAGAGACGAAGTATGTATTCCTGATTTCCGTAGCTTATATCTTTTGGTAGTTCTTCAATTCCAAAAAGATTTGTTTGCAAAATAATTATTAAAAAGTATAAAATCATTTTTCATCCAAATTTATTCAACATTATTTTCCTTCAGTTTCTGATAGTGCCAGCTGTCCGCAAGCAGCATCAATATCACTCCCAAATGTATCTCTTATGGTTACAATTCCACCATATTTTTTAATCTGATCTGCAAATCTTTTTATTTCTGATTTACTTGTTGGTTTAAGTTCTGCAGAAATTCCTTGAGGATTTGTAAATGAAATGTCATTAAAAGGAATAATATTTATACGAGAAGGAACTCTTTTTGATACTTTAGCAAGGCGTTTAGCATCATCTTCCGAATCATTTAGATTTTCAAATGGTATATATTCATAAGTGATAGGAAGATTTGTTTTTCGGTAATAAAACTCAATAGCATCCATCAATTCAGAGATATTTGATTTTTGATTCAATGGAACTATTTTATCTCTTACTCCATTAGTTGTTGCGTGTAAAGACAAAGCAAGTTTTACTGGTTTTGATAAATCAGCGAGTTTATAAATTTTTGGTATAACTCCAGAAGTAGAAACTGTTATTTTTTTTCTTGATACTTTAGGAAGATTCAAATCAGAAAGTATTTCTATAGATTTCTTTACATTTTTGAAATTTAAGAGTGGCTCTCCCATTCCCATATAGACAATATTAGTAATTTTTTCTCCAGTTTGATTTTCTGCTTCTAAAACTTGAGAGACAATTTCATCAACTTCTAAGTTTCTTTTCAAGTCCATAGTTCCAGTAGCGCAGAACTTGCAATCAAGAGAGCAACCGATTTGACTTGAAACACAAAGAGTATTTCTTTCAGATTCTCCTTCTTCATCAAGCCAAGGCATAAAAACTGCTTCAATTTTATTTCCATCATTAAGTGTAAATAAGAACTTAACTGATTTATCAACAGAAACAAATTTCTTAATCTCTTTAAACGAATCAAATTCAAAATTTTCAATTAGTTTATCTTTAGTTTTAGAGTCAATCAATTTCATTTCTTCAATAGAGTTAGCTCCAGAGAAGTAAATTTGTCTGAAAATTTGTTCTGCTCTAAATTTAGGCAATTCATTTTGTTTACAGAAGTCTGTAATTTCTTCTAAGGTCAGAGATTTTATATTAACTTTTTTCATTTTCAATAATTTGTATAATTTATAATACAAAATTACGAATATTATTTTGTTTAAATTTTTAAATGTAATATTTATTTAAAATTCTCCTAAAAAGAATAGAGAAAACCTCTATATTTTTTGCAGAGAAATGAGTTATATTTTTTAGATAAAATTTAAAATTTAGCTTAGTTTACAAGAGTTTATAAATAAATTATTTAGGTAAAAATATTTTATTTATAATCCTAACAGCATTTGCAGTATTCTCATCTGCTTCATCAGGATTTGAATTATCACAACTTATACCTAATTGAAATAATAGTGGACCCAAATTCCAAACCCCAATTCCACCATCATTATTTACCGCAACAAAAGCCCCTCGACTGTAAATATCAAAAGATTCTTGAGTAACCCAAATACCATCTGTATTGCTTAAATTTTCAGATTCGAAAGACCCAACTAAATCGAACGAAGTTCTATCAAAAAAATGGAAGATATTTTTATCATAACTTTGGTCTGTTGATACCCAGTATCCATTTTTACTACATCTAATTAAAGCTAAGCCCTCAGCTTGTGATTCAAATAAATTAAGACCAACTGTCTTTTTAAAATTACCATTTAAATCAAAAACCTTTATACAAGTATTTCCTTTGCCCTCTAACTCTTCAGCAATTAATAGATTATCATTAATTGGGTCAGCACAAATAGATTCAACTACTTTCAGAACTCCTTCTCCTTCTTTAGCTCCAATATATTTTACAAACTCCAAATCTAAAATATTTTTATTACTATATGCAAAAGTATAATGTAAAACTCTTTTGTCTAATAAAGAATCTGCAGGAATTACATCTTCTTCAAATTCATAATTATCAGTTATATAAATATTATATTTACCTTCCTTTTTGAATACAGTTAACCCATAAGGTTTTTGTAATCGGTCATCGCCAATAGTCATCATTGGCTCGAAGTCAGGTAGTTTTAGAACTTGAACTCGTTTGTTATCTCTTTCAACAACAAAACATAAATCCCCATATATCCAGATTCCGTTTGGTCTGCTAAATTGTCCTAATTCACTGCCTAAAGTCCCTATCCTTTTAACTTCTTTACCATTTGTAGCATCATAGACAACCAGCTGATGAGTTGATTTTGCAGTTGCTACAATATATGAGTTAGTATTATCTTTAAAAAAAGCGGGCGAATCAATATTATCATCTTCATTCCAATTTGATAATATATCTGGTTTTAACTTAATTAAATCATTTTCTTCTTTATTTTCATTTGCAATATCATCAACTTTGGCAGAAGGTTTATTCTCACTTCCACACGAAATTATTAGAACTAATAGAAATACGATAAGAGATTGTTTCATAAGTTACTCGGTATAAATAATTTTTTAATGTAAATCGATTATAGTTAGAATTTATTTTAATTTTAATAATATTTTATGCAAATCTAAGAATAAAAAATTAAGAGAATATTAACTTTTGGTTATATATTTTATAATGTTAATAACTATAAAGCTTATTATTTAGAAATTATATTTTGATTCATTTATTATCACTTCGAATTTTTGGCAAAGTATTTGTAATTATATACATTATGAAAAAAATAATTCTATTATTAACAATATTAGCCATTTCTTGTTCGCCGGTTAGAAAAGGGTATTTTAAATATGAACCCGAACAACCTACTAAAAAAGAACAAGTTAGTGAAGATATAAATCGACAAGAAGTAGAAAGTCAGAGCTACGAAGATGAGTATTTCGATGATGAATATGAGCCATCTGAGCAATATTCTAATACTTATTCTGATGTTTATTATCCGGAAGGTAATTTAAAAAATGATACTTCAAATAATTATTATTCATCTAAATCTGATTTATTTACAGCAGAATCAGAAGTTATAAACGAAACTATTGATTTTAGTAATACTTCAATAAATGAGCCAATCAATATAATAAATGATTACGATGAGGCTCTTTCGCAATTTGATTTAGGAAATTACTCGGCTGCCGAGAGAAAACTACGTGCCTTGAGTGAAACACTAAAAGAAGATGATACTTTAACTTATGAAACTAAATTTTATTTAGCAGAGTGTCATATTGCAAAAAATGAGTTCTCTCAAGCTCTTCAGATATTAAAAAAATTGGAGATTATTGACGACACTAATAGCGAAATAAAGCAAAAAACTTTTGTCCGTCTGGGGCAAATTTATTGCGTATTGAATATGAAAGAAAATGCTTATAAATATTTTGAAAAATTGAAGATGAAGTATCCTGATTCTATTTATAATAAATTAGGAAAATGTCAATAATTAAGAAACTATTACACTCGGCATATAGTATTTTTGATAGTAAAACTTAATATTGCATAATTATTAAAGAAATTAAAAGGATTTTTTAAATGAAAATTTTATGTATTTTAATTGTTTTACTCACAAGCATATCATTGGCTACCTGGGAAAAACAAAATGTACTGACTAACCAGCATTTTAATGATGTATTCATGTCAAGAACATCAAATCTAGCTTACATTGTCGGTGATAACGGAATAATGTATTTATCGGAAAACAATGGACAAACTTGGACAGAAAAAACAAGCAATTTGATTACAGAAAATATCAATGCAGTACAATTTGTTGCTAGTAATACTGGAAATATAATTACATCTGATGGAAGTATTTACGTTACAATGGACAAAGGAAATACTTTTTCTGTGCAATTCAATAATAGTAATAATGAATCTTTAAACGATATTCATTTTAGTGGTTCAAGTAGTGGTTATGTTGTTGGAAATATCGGTACATTTAGACGTACTGAAAGTGGTGGAAGCACTTGGAATACTATTTCTTATAATTTCAACAATACAAAGTTAAATTCAGTTCATTCCAATAATTTTCAAAATGCAGTAATTGTTGGTAATGGAGGAGTGGTTTTTAATTCAACTAACTCTGGGCTTGACTGGACTTCTCGCACTTTTTCAGGGGTTACCGAAAATCTTAATTCTGTAGTATATACTGGTGCAAATAATATTTTTATTGCAGTTGGAGATAACGGAAGGATTCTTCGCTCAACTAATAATGGTATTGGCTGGCAAATTATAACATCTAATACTAACATAAATTTGAATAAAATTCACTTCACACCAAATTCAAATATTGGCTTTATTGTAGGAGATGGGGGTCTAATCTTAAGAAGCAATGATGCTGGGCTTACTTGGGTTGAGCAAAGTAACAATGACAATGAAAATCTAAATTCTGTTGCATTCAAAAATAATGCAGTTGGGATTGCAATTGGAGATAATGGAACAATTTTATCAACTGTAAGTTCAGGACAGAATCAATCAGTTACCTTAAATTACCCACTTGGAAGCGAAACTTGGCACTTAAACGAACAAGTTTCAATCCAATGGTCTGCTACTGGAATTGATGATGTAAAAATAGAAATTTCAAGGGATAATAAAAATTCTTGGGGGCAGTTAGCTATTATTGATGCCGATTTAGGTGTATATAATTGGACGGTTACAACACCAACTTCAGATGAAGTTTTTATAAGAATATCTGACAATGATAACTCTAATCTTGTCAGTGAAAGCGGTAAATTAAGAATTACTAATTTCAGTTTATCAATTACTTCTCCAAGTTTAAATAATGAATTAAATATAAATTCAAATCATAATATTACTTGGACAAGCAATAATGTTGATAATGTTGATATTTATTTTTCAAGCAACGGAGGAATTTCTTGGAGTTTGATTGATGATGATATTCAAGCAAATTCTGGGCAATACACTTGGGCGATAGGAAATACTCCAACTAATCAAGCAAAAATCAAAATCGAAAACAGCGATGACGCATCTCAATTTATTATATCAGAACAATTTACTATAATAGGGGCTAACCTTGTTTTAACTAATCCATCAGGTGGTTCCTATGATGCAGGTGATTTGGTAAATATAGAATGGCAGTATCAAAATGTCAGTAAAATACGCATTGACTATACAACAAATGGTGGAGTTTCTTGGGCTGAAATTGCTACAAATTACAATGCCTCAATTGGCTCTTACTCTTGGCTTGTGCCTTATAAACCCGGTCAAGCACAAATTAGAGTTATGAGCGAAGAAGACAACACTTTATTTTCATTATCCAATCAGTCATTTACTATTAATGGTTATGATTTAACTATACTTAGCCCACTCGGTGGTAGTTCTTTTGTGGCTGGTAGCAAAGTTAGTATTCAATGGCAGGCAGATGATAGGATTGAGAACATAAAAATTGAGTATTCATCAAATGGTGGAACAAATTGGTCGGTAATACAAAACTCTGTTAATGCTACCAATGGTTCATATCTATGGACTACACCAAACCAAGCAGGCGAAAACTACAAAATCCGTCTAACTGACGACACAGGACAAATAGTAAAAATATCAAATACTTTCTCACTATCTACCTTGCGAATATTAACACCATTAGCAAACACTACAATCAAAGCAAATACAGAGTATATGATTACATGGGAAGCTGTGGGATTTGATGAAGTATCTTTGAGTTATTCTCAAAACAATGGTACAACTTGGCAAAACATTGCAAGTAATATCAATGCAGAGCAAGGGCAGATAAATCAATGGACTACGCCGAATATTAATGCTAATATTCAACTAAAAATTGAAAATGCGAATGACGAAACTCAATTCCACACTATTAACATAACTGTTCAAAAAGCAGACATTACAATTAATGCACCTGAATCAGATTTATTTTATCGCTCTGGTGAAGATGTAATAATTGATTGGTCTTCAAATTTAATTGAATATGTGGATATATATTACAACACAAATGGTGTCGGATTTAACTTAATTGCTGAAAATGTAATTGCCTCAGAGGGTTCTTTCACTTGGACTGCACCATTGCTAGAATCTAACCAAGTGAAAATAAGAATTGAAGACGCTACAAATAATTTAATTTTTGCAGAATCTGGTGAGTTTGGAATTTCTGATGATGTGATTACAATTTTATCGCCAAATGGAAATGAAATTTGGAATCAAGGTGAAACTCGTGAAATAACTTGGGAAGCCGATGATGCTCAGTTTGTAGATATTCATATCTCAAATGATAATGGTCAAACTTGGCAAGAAATCGCAATAGGGGTTGACGCAAATTCTTCTTATTACTGGACAATTGGCACTACGCCTGGAGCAAAATCTTGGCTGAAAGTAACTGACAGCGATAAACCTGGAATAGATGACATTACAGATGCTTCTTTTGTAATTAATGGATTGGATTTAACTTCACCAAATGGAGGCGAAACATATCTACTAAGCACAACAGAACAAATAACTTGGAAGTCAGTTGGTATGAATAATATTAATATTTATTATTCTAAAAATAATGGCTCAACTTGGGTTGAAATAGTTAAAAATTATCCTGCTGTATCTGGATTTTACAATTGGAATATTCCCGCAATGACTGGCGATGAATTTAAAATTAGAGTTCTCGACCCAACAAAAACTAATTTTATCGATATGAGTGATAACACATTTAATATCAATGGAATAAAGATTACTTCTCCTGTTGCAGGTGATAAAATCTTATTCGGAACTCAAAAACTTATCACTTTCGATAAGTTTGAAATTCAAAATATTAAAATCGAACATTCAACTGATAATGGTGCTACTTGGTACACCGTAATTGCACACACAAATGGAACTACTGGCGAGTATTTATGGGACGTTCCTGAAATGCCGGGAACTCAAAATAAATTAAAAGTAACCAGCATCGAAGTGCCAACGTTATATGATATTACTTCAAGCACATTCGAGATTATGAACGAAGGAGTAGAAGTTACTTACCCAAATGGAGGAGAAACACTCGCTGCAAATACTTCACATACAATTACTTGGGCATCTGCAAATATCGATTCTGTTATGCTTGAGTATTCTGCCGACAATGGAAGCAGTTGGAATGAAATTACTTCTGCAACAAAAGCATCAGATAAATATTTTGTTTGGATTACTCCAAATATTAATGGCGATAAGTATTTAGTAAGAATAACTGATACAAAAATTGAAGATATTACAGATGTATCCGGTGCTAATTTCAATATTGATGGAGGCGTTTATATTTTACCTGATGACTGGGATTTTACAATGGGCACAGGCAAAACTTCGCATATTATTGTGCCGAATAACATTAATCCAAAAGTAGGAAATGTTAATATTGAAGTTGGCGATGTTATCGGTATCTTCTATATGGATAATGGAGTTGTGAAATGTGGTGGCTACAACACTTGGACTGGTGATGACCTTGCTATTACTGCATGGGGCAATAACTCCCTTACTTCAAGAAAAGATGGTTTTGCAGAAAACGAAACATATAACATTAGAGTTTGGGACGAATCTACTGGAAATCAATTTGATGTAACTGTAACTTACTCTTCAGGAAATTCATTCTTCACAGAAAATGGTATTTCTGTTTTATCATCATTTGAAACTCAACGTCCTTTCAATATAAACTTAGAAGGTGGAACTTGGCAATTAATATCATCAAATTTAATTCCTGCAAATCCTCTTATGTCTGATGTTCTAAAAGATGTTAAAGATGATATTGAATATATTAAAAATGACCTTGGGCAAATCTATTACCCAGAACAAAGCATAAATCAAATTGGAAATTGGGCAGTAGAAGATGGTTATCAAATTTACTCTCACAATGACGCTACGTTAAGCATTGTTGGAAATACAATTTTACCTGCAAACTACAACTATACTTTCAATGCAAACTTTTGGTATATAATCTCTTACCTGCCAAATGATGTTCGCAATATTGCTGATGTTTTCACTGGATTAAATAATGTAATCCTTGTAAAAAACTCTGATGGTGAGATTTATTACCCCGCATTTGGAATTAACCAAATCGGAACTATGCGACCAGGTGAAGGCTATCAAGTAGCTGTAAGTCAGAATGCACAAACTTTCTCTTACACAAATAATCCTCCTCCACCTGCACCTGCAAACCCAGGTATATTTTCTGAAGAGGAAGAAGAAGAAAAATACTATCAATCTGAAATTAGTAAAACAGGAAGTTCTGCAGTTATTGTCTTTAATAATCTAGAAAATTGGAATGGCGAAATAGGTGTATTTGACTCTTACGATAGATTAGTAGGACACGGAAAAATCAACTCACTTTATAACTCCATCACAGTTTGGGGCGATAATCCTATAACTTTCGACAAAGACGGAGCAAAAGAAAACGAAGTACTAAGATTAGAATTTTATGATTATGAAAATAAATCAGTTAGGCAAGTAGAAATCGAACAAATCTTTGAACTTGTTTCAAGCAAAGATTTAGGAAATAATTTAAAATACCAAAAAGATGCAATTTTTAATCTTGAAGCCACTAAAGTTTCTTCAAGTGTTGACGATAATTATACTAGAATATCAATGTATCCAAACCCGGCAAGTGAGATAATATACTTAAACATCTCAGGTGAGGGCTTGTATAATCTTGATGTGATTGATATGACGGGTAACATAGTAATTTCGAAAGAAGTAGCCGTTACAGGTCAATCAACAATAAAAATTGATATCAACCAGTTACCCACTGGTTCATACATACTAAATATACTTGGAAGCGGAAGTATCAACACGCAAAAATTTATTAAGATAGAATGATACTCCTCCATAATGTCATTGATGGGCAAGGGCGATATTAAATTGTAGTGGGTTTAATAATCGCCTCCATCAGTGGTATTTAAAGTTAATCAACGTTAATGAAAAAAAGAAAATATCTTAAAATTAAAATAAACTTAATCATCCGAAATATTTTAATTAATTGGTTATAATTTTCTTTACAAAAAAAAATCAATAGATTTTATAAAGTAACCTAATCTTATTTTTTTTCTAATCTTATTTTTGCTTTTTCTTAAACTCTTCAATATAATTTTTGGTAAAATCTGATAAAACTAATCTTCCACTTATTTCAGCTCTTTGAGATAGGAGCTCGTCCCAGTTTTCTGTTCCTTCCCAAATAACTTTTTTAAGCTCAGCCATTGCCTCAGGGCTTGAATTAGAAAGTTTTATTGCTAGATTATTCACTGAATCTTTCATTTTCTCAAAATCATCATAAATATGATTATATAATCCTTTTGAAAAAGCCCATTCAGCCGAATACCAATCATAATCAATAGACATTTGTGCAAACGCAGATTTACCTATCTTACGTTCCACTGCTGGACCTACAACAAATGGTCCTATTCCTAAGGCAAGTTCGCTAAGTTTAACAGCGGAGTCTTTGGTAGCCAAACAATAATCTGCCGCTGAGATAAGACCTACTCCCCCACCAACTGCTTTACCCTGTACACTAACTATTGTTATTTTAGATGACTTACGCATTGCATTAATAACGTTAGCAAATCCCATAAAAAACTTTTTCCCAGAAGTAAAGTCTTGAATAGAAATTAGTTCATCAAAAGATGCGCCAGCGCAAAATGCCCTATTGCCAGCAGACTCCAACTTTATAACTTTTACATTCGAGTTATTAGAAACCTCAGTAATTGTATTTGCTAATTCAGCTAGTATATTTGAAGGAAGTGAATTACTTTGTGAATGAAAAAATTCAACAGTTGCAATTGAGTTATTAATCTCTACTTTTACATATCCATTTTCAGTCATAAAAGAACCTTTAATTTATAAACATTATTAAATTTTATTTTTTATTTTAATTCAAAATTATTAATATGCTTTTTAAAAACAAAAAATTTAAAAAAATAATTTTAAAATGAGCGAACTTAGTAAAAGAATTTTAGTGGCTATAATCGGTGTACCTTTAGTAATTGGAGCGATTTGGTTTGGTGGCTGGTTTTTTTACACATTATTATTTTTAGCAAACGCATTTGCGATTGATGAATATTTTAACATGTTGCGGTTCAAAACTGAAACTCTATTTTACAGATTTTTATATATTTTTAGTTCTCAAATTTTATTCGCATCGGCATACTATTTATTCAACAATAGCGCTTTAATATATTTACTATTTGTATTGCCAATTTTACCTATTTTTTATTCATTTTTTGATTTAAAAGGTAATACAAAATGGGGATTAACTCGCATATCAGGGAGGATGTATGGTTTTTTTTACATAACGCTTTCAATGGTAATGTTTTATTTTATAAGAGAAATTGATTCTTTGCTGATTTATTTACATCCAGACTATAACTTTATAGAATTATTAAAGATTAGTGATGGTGATAATTTACAAGAAATAAAATCTTTTTTTGGTGCTAAAATTCTTTTTAGTATTTTTGTAAGTATTTGGGTGTGCGATTCTTTTGCTTTCTTTGTGGGTAGAAAGTTTGGTAAAAGGAAATTAGCTGAATTAGTAAGCCCAAATAAGTCTATTGAAGGAGCAATTGGTGGCTTTGTTGGTGCAATTCTAGTTGGATTAGCATTTTATTATTTTGATGAATTTGCAAAATCATACATATATATTATTATTGCATTTATTTGCGGTACGATTGGTCAGATAGGAGATTTGGTAGAGTCCTTGATTAAAAGAGATGTTGGAGTTAAAGATAGTTCGAGTTTAATTCCTGGACATGGTGGAGTTTTAGATAGAGTTGATAGTTTAATTGCTGTTTCGCCTTTTATTTTGTTAATTTTAGTGATAGTTTTATAATGTCAAAAAATAAAGAAAAAAAAGTTACAAAGAAAAAAAGTACTTTAATAAGTAACTTATTCAAATTTCCTTTATCCTATGAAGTAACTTTTGTATTAAGTGCTACAATTTTTGGTTTGTGGTTTGTGTATCTCAATCCCCCATTTCACTCTAATGATGAAGATAGGCACTTTTTGAAAGCTTATCATATAACTCAAGAGGGTTTAGTTCCTGAGCTTAGTCCAGATTCAACAAAAGTAGGAAGTGTTATTCCGAGTAATATACCTCAGGTGGTAATGGCTTTTCAAGGAGTTCCTTATTTTCAAGGACAAAAGCTAAATAAACGCAGAGTGGAAGAACTATCGCAAATTAAGCAAGATAGAAATAGATTGTCTTTCGAACATAATTTTCAATGGTCAACATTTCCAATATCATACTTGCCCGCATCTTTAGCTATAATGATTGCAAATTCTGAAGATACCACACCTGTTGCATTAGGTTATGCTGGAAGAATTGGAATGTTGTTTTTTTATATTATAGTTGTATTTTTTGCAATACGAATAGCACCGGTATGGAAGTCAGTAATATTTCTTTATGGATTGACTCCAATGGTGTTATATCAAGCAAGTTCAGTCACTTATGATGTTATGAGTAATTCTATTACATTTTTGATGCTTGGAGTAGGATTATTCTATATTTTTGATAAAGATGCTAAGATTGGATACAAAGAATTAATTTTAATTTTAATTCTTTTGTATATGCAAAGAGTTGTGAAAAATGGTTTTTACTTACTTTCATTTATGTTTTTATTTATCCCAAATTCAAGATTTGAAAAGAATTTAAACCCTTGGCTTTTTAGAGGAATCATTTTAGGCGCTATGGCAATATTTATTAAATTTGGATGGTTAATTTGGAATATCGCACTTGATGACATAAAAGAGGGCTACAAAAAGGTACACGGTTTTCAAAAAGATTTCAAATTTGATAGTGATTATAGAACTAATAATGAAATTCTGGGTGATCCATTTGGATTTTTAATTTTATATATCAAAAACTGGATTTGGTTTAGGCAAGAGTGGCTTGCAGGTGCAATAGGAAGATTTGGGTATTCGTATTCAAATTTATCTAATGGTTTCTTTATTGTACACGGTTTGGCTTTAATTGGAGTGTCAGTTCTTGATAGTGGGAAAAAATTTGAGGTACCTAAGCTTGCAAAATATGGAATATTTGGGGTTGGGTTTTTGACATTTTTAGCAGTTACAATCGGATTCTTCATCGGCTCTCCAGTAGGCTCTAACGTAATATTTGGATTTCAAGGAAGATATTTTGTACCAGCAGTACCATTTTTATTTTTTATAATGTTTAATAATAAAATTGAAGTTGAGTTTTGGGAAAAATGGCAAACAGCAATATTAGGTTTTTATACAATATTTATGCTTGCCTACGCAGTTTCAGAAATGGATGCACTATTCTATGCGTACTAAATATAATTTATTAGTTTTAGTAATATTTTTTATTTTTCTTTCCTCTTGCGGAAAAGATGATAAAAAATATGAAGAGTTTTTTGAAACTTACGGCGAAATTTTTATTGTTAGAGAGTTTACAGATGACAAACTAGAGGCAAATAAAAAAATTGATTCGATATTAAAAAGTAAGAATTTAAGTGAGCCGCAGTTTAGAGCATTAACCTTTGAATTTATTAAAGATAGAGAAGGTTTTTTTAAAAGATTAGAGAAATTAAGAGATTCAATAAGGTCAAAAAGAGATTCACTATAAAATAAGTAATTTTTATAAAATATGAATAATTATTAACAATATTTTTTTATTTTGGAAAATTACCTTATATTGCCTTTATAAATATGTATTTAAAAAAAAACTTTTTATAATAAAAGGTATATGTTATGGCAGCACTCGAATTAAAAGGAACTTATACAGCCTTAGTTACTCCCTTTAATAAGGATTTAACTATTGATTTTGACAGATTCAAAAGTCTGATTGATTTTCAAATCGAAAATGGAGTCGATGGAATTGTAGTTTGTGGTTCTACAGGAGAAAGTGCTACAATGAGCACTAAAGAAAAAGTCGCTCTGATTATATCGGCAGTTGAACATGCTAAAGGAAGAACAAAAATAATTGCTGGCACAGGGTCAAACGATACTACTGCAACTATCGATTTGTCTATTATAGCAAAAGAATCTGGAGTTGACGCACTTTTAATTGTTTGCCCATATTATAATAAGCCAACTCAAGAGGGTCTTTATTATCATTATAAGCAAATTGCAGATGCAGTAGATATTCCGCAGATCATTTATAATGTTCCTGGTAGATCCGGAGTAAATATTCAAGCTGAGGTTCAACTTAGATTAGCTAAAGATTGCCCTAATATTATAGCAACTAAAGAAGCTTCTGGAAACATGGACCAAGTAATGGAAATAATCCGCAAAAAACCAAAAGGTTTTTATGTTTTATCAGGAGAAGACTCATTAACTGTACCTTTAATTGCTATGGGTGCGGATGGTGTAATTGGCGTTATTCCAAACATTGCGCCAAAACAATTCTCTGATGCTGTAAATCATGCTTTAAAAGGTAATATTAAAACTGCTGTAAGAATGCATTATAATTTATTTGATTTGATACAATTAAACTTTGTTGAATCAAATCCAATTCCTGTTAAAGCCGCTTTAGGAATTATGGGTAAATTAGAAGAATATTATCGCTCACCTCTGTTTCCTATTCACCCTGACAACAGAAAGAAAATTGAAAAAGCATTGAGAAAAGCAAAAATTATTTAAATAATTTCAAAAACTTAGAATTTGCAACTTTTTTATAAAAACCATTCAAACAATTGAATGGTTTTTCTTTTTAAAATAATATGTAATTTTTAAATTAGAACTTTATCAATAATTTTAAGTGCCTCATCAATTTCATCTTTTGAAACGTTTAAAGGAGGTCTAAACCTTATAGAAGATTTACCACAAGCCAGAAGAATTAATCCGTTATTCATTAATTTTTCGAGTATATTTTGTCTTTCTTCTGAATGAACATCAAAAGCCACAAATAAACCACGCCCTCTGATATTTGATAATTGACTTTTTTTCAAATTATGAAGCTGATTTAAAAGATAATTTCCTTGATTTTTAGCATTAGAAACCAAATCTTCTTCATCAATTATTTCCAAATATTTAGTCATTCTTACCATATCAACTAAATTCCCCCCCCAAGTTGAATTAATTCTTGAAGAAGTATGAAAAACATTATCTTTAACTTCATCGACTCTTTTACCAGCTAAAATTCCGCAAGTTTGCATTTTTTTTCCGAAAGCAAGAATATCAGGTACTACTTCAAGCTGTTGATAAGCCCACCAAGTTCCGGTAATTCCAACTCCTGTTTGAACTTCATCGAAAATTAATAAAGCATCATTTTCTAAACATATATTTTTTAATTCTTTTAAAAATTCTGGTCTAAAATGATTGTCTCCACCTTCTCCTTGTATTGGCTCAATAATAATGCAAGCAATATCATCTTTAAATGATTGAAAAGCTAGTTTTATTTGATTTAAAGATTCATTTTCACGTTCAATTAGATCTTTTGAGTTTATTTCAGTAATTGGAAAATAAATCTTAGGATTGTTAACTTTAATCCAATCAAGTTTAGGAAAGTACATTACTTTTTCTAGATTGGTGTTAGTTAAAGATAAAGTATAGCCACTTCTACCGTGAAAGGCTTCATTGAAATAAATAACTTTATGCCCTTTTTCATAATTATACCCTTTTTTGAAGTTTTTCCTTACTTTCCAGTCAAAAGCAGTTTTTAAAGCATTTTCTACCGCCAAAGCACCGCCGTCAATAAAAAAGCCGTATTTAAAATCTTTTTTAGGCACTGCAATATTAAAAAATGTATTAACAAAAGAAGCATATTCTTCAGTATAAAGGTCTGAATTAGATGGTTTATTTAGGGCAATTTGGCCAATGTGATTTATAAATTCTTGATTGTGCATTTTGGGGTGGTTGTAACCAATAGGCATTGAGGCGAAACACGTAAAAAAATCTAAATATCTTTTGTTAGTATTTTTATCAATAATATAAGACCCATTGGAGTTTTGAATATCAAGTACCATATTCATACCATCAGCGAGAATATGTTTTGCAAGAGATTTTCTTACATTTTTTGATTCAACCTGAAATTTTGAGATAGAGTTCATAGTGATTTCCTTGGTTAAGAGTAATAAAAGTTTATGATAAAAGGCAAATTGGTGAAAAGTTTATAAAAAAATTCATTGACTTCTATTTTACATTATTTTTTACAGTGATAATTGAAAATAGCATATTATATAGTTACTGTAAATGTAAAATAATGTTGCTAATATTCTTGTCATAGTTTGATTTTATTTCACTTACATTGATAACACTCATTTTAATAAAGTATAACGTTTAAGAAGTATTTGAGAATAAAATATTGTATTAAATAAAATATAAATAAAAATATTAAATACTTTTTTTACAAGATTAAGACAATATTTCATTTTTTTTAAAAAAATTATTGCATAGTAATTTTTTTTTCTTTAATTTATGTTTTCTAAAAATGAAATATAAAAATTTTATAATTAAATAATGAGGTAATATTAATGTCAGGAGCAAAAAACGAAGCTGTAAAAATAGGTTTTGTGCAAGTGCTATTTGCAATAATACTGATTTCTGGTTTTGGATATTTATTCCAATTTCACTTAATTCCCGCCGGAAGTGCTAATTTCGTAGTTCCTCTTTTTCAACCAGAGGAATATCTAAGAGATAAAATAGGTTTTGTTCATTTTAGTGGAGAAAGCCAAGGGTTAGTTTGGGCTTCAACTTCAACAGATAACGAAAAAAAATATAAACAAAGTGAAACTCCTCCTGTATTGAAAGGACAATTATTAGAAAAAGGAGATGAGAATAAGGGTACAAAAGATAAATTTGAAGTCCTAATTAATGGCGAATATATTTTTGATTTTACTCTGGAAAAAAGAACAAAAGAAGAACATGGCTATTCAAAAACAGAATCAGAATACTATGTTAAAGCTCCTGCTTTAGGAGAATATCCAGTATTTATTGAGCCATACAAGGCATTTATTGTGATTTCTCTTGTTATTGGATTTGTTTTGATGATGTTAATAACAATGGTTTTGCCGCCAAGTATTGGAATGATGTCTGCTTTATTTGAAGATCAGATACATCATACAAAAACTAATATTAGACTTCAATCTGGTTTATCTGATGAAATTGTTGAGGTTTTAACTCTACCTGATAATGATTTAGTAAATGTAGATAGAGATAGATTAGAATCAACTTACAGAATTGTATGGAATAGAACAATAACAGAAACTGAAAAAGCATCTGACCACAGAATTATGTTTGATGATGTATGGGATGAAGATACAGATGCTGTTTTCTTCCGTAATGTAGCTTTATATCAAAGAATTAAAGAGTATTTTTCTGAATTCGTACAAACAGAAATTGTGAATTGTAAAGATGCTAGATTGTGGTCAAAAAGAAGATTTATGATTGGAAAAGGATTAAGACTTTATATGGCTCACCACTTTTCTCATAAATATGCAAATAACGTAACTGGTGCTGCTTATGGTGGTGCTGCAGTTCTTATCATTGCGGTAGGTATTCGTGGATTAAAATTTATCCCAGCTGCAAGACCTTCATTCATCTTGGGTGCAATTTTCTTGGAGTTTGCTCTTCTTTCATTAATGGCAGTAACGCTATTTTACACTGAAGAAGAAGAAAGAATGGATAAGATGTTAAAAAGAATGGAAGATGCAAACCGTTCTCAATTAGATGCATTAAAAACACAACAAGAAGATATTCATAAAATGTCTAACGCTTTAGTTGGTCAAAACTCTGAAGCTATAAAAGCTAAAGTTGAAGCAACTATATCAGAATACTTAACTTCTGGAGAACAAGTTAACAAACAAATCGCAGAAGCAATTGCCTCCAAATTAGTATTTGATATCTCGTCTAAAAAATAATATTTTTAAAAATATTTTTAGAAAATGCCTGATTTTGAAACAAATCAGGCATTTTTTTGTATTTACAATTATATTCATTATTTTCGTCTTTAAGTATGTATGACAAAGTTAAAAATAATATTAATATTTATTCTTGGAAGTATATCTTTATATTCCAATGATTATACCGTTTATGAAAACGAATCTGGTCTAAAAATCAGTTTTGATAAACTATTCGATGGTGATTCACTTCTGTTGCCTGAGTATATGCTTTACAAAGATGTCAATAAACAATACTTAAAACTTAATCTGGTATCAAAAGATAATGAAATTGATTTTGTAAAGTTAAATGAAAGAAATATTGAATATCAATACAAAAAAGATATAACCTACAGAGGTGTTGATATTAATCATTTACTTGTTAATACTAATCTATTGTTAGATAATTCTATACTTGAAATTAAATTTAAAAATAAGTCTAATTTGAGTAATAAAACCTCCCCAGAACTTAGTCTTTTTCCAACTACAATAAACAAAAGACATTTAAGATATATTTTAAATACAAAAACATATAAAGATAAAAATAATAATCTTTTAAACAGTGAAGATTTTTGGTATGACTACAACAAAACTTATCTTAAATTAATAACAGATAAAGATGGTATATGGAAAGTTGATATTAATAAAGTTATTGCTAAGTTTGGTAATGTAGAAATTAATAATTTCTTTATTACAAAATATGGACAAGATTACGATAATTTTTACATTAAATCAAATGATAACTTACTAAGTGTTGATGATGAATTTTATTTGGTTGGGCAAACAGCAAAAGGTGATTCCACTAATTACGAACATTACACAAATGAAGTAGTTTATTATTTATACCATAATCCTGAAATTGAAAACCAAACATTATCAATTGATAATAAACAAATTAATAATTTTCAAGAATACATTGAAAGAGATTATTTTTATGAAAGAGATTCACTTTATTCTTTTGGATTTAATTTTACTGTAACTTCAACAGAGAATAACTATTATGAAGGTTGGTATATGGCTCTTCTAGACCCCACCTCTCCTTCACCTAATAGTAATGTTTTTGAAATAGAAACCAGAGCTTTCCCTTATAAAAATGAATCCAATACTCAAGCTAGAGTAGTTACTTTTTTAGAATTAATACCCGGCACTTTTGGCTGGTTTAATATTCATCCTTATCAAAATAATTTAAAATTAGATACTATTGCACTTAGAGGATTTAATAAATTGAATATTGAATTCGATAGCAATGCTTTATTACCTGGCATCAATAATTATACTGTTGAGAGTAATATCTTTATTAAAAGTTTAGAAAAGTTTAGAAGTGGTGAGGAAATTATAGAGCCAGGAAGAATTGGTGTCGATTATTTAACATTTAATGGTAAATTTTATCCAATAGCTGATAATGGTCACATAGAGTTCGGTTCTGATAACAATATAGACAGTTATGTGAATATTTATAATTACAATTCTAAAAATATTGTATCTATAGATACAACACAAAAAACTATCCAATTCAAAAATGCTTCAAAAAGTGATTTTATAGTTGGCGGTATAAATTTTGAATCTGATTTCTCAACATTTTCTTACAATGATATTAGTTTAAGTTTAAAAGAAAAAGGTGCTATAATTATTTATGGTGAGCAAGGGCAGGATAAATATTTAGTGAGTACTTCTGTTTCTGAAATTATTAGTATTATCAATAAAGATTTAGATTATTTTACATTACTATCAAATTTTGAGGATATTGGCAATCTTTCAAGTGTATTAAATTCTGAAGGTATTAATGTTAATTCGGCTAATTTTATTGCTGGACGATTTGGGAATGAATTGGTTTATAATAATTTGACATTATTTGATAATGAGTTTTTTAGTGCAATTGAATGGGAAGGCTCTAAAAAATATACTTCAAAGATTAATATTTTAAATGGAAAGAGTGATATAATATCATGCGACTCAGAAAATATTGAATTTGTAAGAATAGAAGATATTAACTTTGGTGGTTTAAGAAATATTGAAAATAAAGCAGATGTTTTATTTGTTTCTCATAAATCATTGGAAAGTGGTTTACAAAAATATTTAGATTACAGAAGAAGTACACACCCAGAATTAGATTTCAAATTAGTTTTTGTTGAAGATATTTATGATGAGTTTGGTTATGGTCAAGAAAAACCTCACGCTGTTAAAGATTTTTTAAAATATGCTCATGAAAACTGGACAGAGCCAAAAGTTACTTATGTTTATTTTATAGGTGAAGCCAGTTGGGATCCTGAAATGAAAGGAGAATCCTCAAGAGTCAAAAATTTAGTTCCAACTTACGGTCTTCCTGTTAGTGATGTTTGGTATCAAAATTTAACTAGAGATGATATAGAAATTTGGAATGATGTTCTTGTTTCAAGAATAACACCAAATAATAATAATGAATTAGAGGTCTATTTAGAAAAATTAATTGAATTTGAAAAAACTAAGAAAGCTTCTTGGTTAAAAGACTTTTTGGTAATTCTTGGGGGTAACGAAAGCGAACAAGTGATATTTAATAATCAAACTGAACTTGCATATATGCCTCTTACCAATTCTTCACTATGTGTTGATACAAATTACATTCATGGTTTGCATGATAAAATTGAAAGAAGTAATCAAGGAAATGAAATTCGTCGCGAAATTAATAATGGAGTTTTATGGACTAATTTTATAGGCCACGGGGCTGTTAATATTTTTGATTTTGACGGATGGGCTGAAAATCAGTTGAATAATTTTGGAAGAACCGGGATTTTATCAACAATATCTTGCAATACTAATGCGTTCGCTGAGGCAGCTACTCCACGCTCAAGGAATGAAGCTTATATAATGTATCCTGAGACAGGATTTATTTTTACTTTTGGTGGAACAACTTTAGGGACAATTAGTGTACAGTATCTTATGATTTCAAATATGTTTAGAGCTTTGTCTGATAAAAATTTTAATTTGAGAAATGTTTTAGAATTGAAAAATTTTGCTAACATGCTCTTATCTGAAGAAAGTTTTTATGTTTCTAATTATCTAACTTTTAATAATCTTGGTGACCCACTTATAAATATTCCTCTTGCTCTTACTACTGATTTGTACCCTTTAGAAGATGAGACTCAAATAATTGGTAACAATAGTTTTATAACTATTGATGATTCTTTAGTCACTTTATCGTCAAATATTTACAATAATGGATACAAAGATGATGAAAATGTTGTTATTAAAACAATTCATAATTATGGAAATAATCAAAAGATATATTTCGATACACTATCTCCAATTTGTGTTTTTGCAAACTTTAAAAGAGAAATTGAAATTGATGATTATTTTGGTGTTCACAATATTACAATTATTACAGACCCTGATAATGTAATTGAAGAAGATGATAAAGAGAATAATAGATTAGAGATAACATTTAATGTATTTAATAGTAATTTAATTCCAATAGAACCAAAAAACAATTGGAATATTTCAAAATCAAATCAAAGATTTAGGTTTTTTGACCCTAAAAGTAGTAGCAATAGAGCTTATAAATTTAGATTAGAATATGATATTATTAACTATAATGAAGTTAATGATATAGAGAATATTGAAAAAATAAGCATTGAATCCAAGAATGAAGAGATAATTATATTAGATGGTTCATTTGTAACTTGGGAGCCAAGTATTGATCTTCCTGAAAACACAAAAAACATTAAATTATTTTATTTTACAGTTGGTGAATCTGAGGAAACACTAGAACAACTGTTAAATTTACATATCCAAGAAGTCTTAAAAAATGAGACGTCATATCTAGTTGATAAAAGTAAAATCTCTAAAACAAATTTAGATATTATTGATAATAATATTCAATTTAAAACACAAAATAATGAATTTTATCTTTCTTCTCAAAATGCTAAATATATGTTGCTGACGGAGCCAGATAGAGAACATTTTCATGAGTTTGAATTTACTGTTAATGGTGAAACTGTTTTAATATCAACTGCTGCTACAACTGGGATTTACCTCGCAAAAATTAGTAGTGATGCTAGTAATGAAGAGCCAGTTACCAGGGTCTATGATACTTGGGGCTTTGTGGACGGTAAAAATTATTTTGATGATGGAATAGCATTTGTAAATTTTTTAAAGGACTCTGTTTCAGATGATGAATTTGTGTTTTTTTCAGTGGTAGGACCTGGATTAAGAGTATTTGATAAACATTGTGAAAGTTCTAGTTTTGATTATTGTTTGTTGGATACTTTAATATATACTTTAGAGCAAAAATATTCAGCTGAGCTTGCTTATACGTTGAGAGAAGATTACTTAAACTATGAAGGTTACTCATTTTACGGTTCTCCAAGTTTTGATAAAAGTCAGAAAATTGAATTTGTTGCGGAATATGACGAAGAAAATAACTCGTATGTAAAACCAATAATTCAAGGAAATTTTGACACGTTTTTCACAAATGGAAATATAAGTTTAGAGAGTCTGACTGACGCTCAAGTATTAAATTCTTTAAGAATTGAAGGTGATAGTGATGAAGATGGGTCAAACGAAGATACAATTAAAAATGAATTAAATTTAGAACTTTATGATTCAAATGATAATCTAATTGAAACTATTTCAGATTTTAAACTAAATAGTGATTATGATTTAAATGAATATAATCAAACAAAATTAAAATTTACATTAAATATTATTAAAAATAAATTAACTTCTAATTTTGTAATAAATGACATTTATTTAAATTATAAATCATACCCAGAGTTAGGATTAATTAATAATTCTCAAAATACTGACTCTCTTCTTCGTGGAGAAGAATATATTCTAAATTATAATATTAAAAATTATTCCTTTAGAAATGATTATACTGATATTAATTTTATACTAAGAAATAACAATCTACAAGTTTATCAGAAAAATTTTGACTTCATATCATCTGAATTTGAAATAACTTTGATTGATACACTTAGCACTAATAATATGCAAAGTAATAATATCTTGACTGGTATCTTAAATAGCCAATTTAGAAATAGTGAGCCAATTTCAAATAATAATATCTCAGTTTCGGGGTTAAGTATTTATGAAGATACAATCCCTCCTGTATTAAAAGTATATGCAAATGGAGTTGAAGTTTCAGACCAATCATTTATATCAACTGACCCAGTAATTAGAGTTGAAATGTATGATAATTCTAAGTTACCTATCAACGATAAAAAGAATTTCTCAAGAATCAGATTTAATGGTTGGATAGAAGATGATAGTGTAACATTTAATAATGATTTTAATTATCAAGATAATGGCGAACTAAAAGCTTACATAGAGTTTCCTAAATCTAATCTTGATGTTGGAGAATTTAACACAAACTTAATAGAGATTACAGCGCAAGATGCTTCTGGCAACCAAACTAGCGTTGAGTATTATTTAAATATAGCTAGAGTAGTGAATTTAGATGGCGTAATAGCGTATCCAAATCCTTTTTCTGACCAAGTCTCTTTAAAATTTAACTACAAAGGTTATGATGAACCTCAACTTGTAGAGATTCTTATTTATGATTTAAATGGAAGATTTATAAATAAAATCGAAAGAATTGATGTCAGAATTGGAAGTAATGTATTTATTTGGGATGGTAAAGACCAAAATGGAAATAAAATAATTACTGGAAATTATTTAGTTCTTATGAGATTGAAAGATTTCAATAATTCTAAAAAAAATATACTAATTCAAAAAGAATAACACTTTTAAGAATATACTTTTAAAAAATATTAAAAATATTAAAAATATTAAAAATATTAAAGAAATTAAAGAAATTAAAGAAATATAAAAAAAAAGTCCTTCTTAAATTAGAAGGACTTTTTTAAATTTGTTTACCATTCGGATTTGGGAAAACTACGCTGTAAATACTGCATATCTGTTAATATTCCACCTAAACATTCATTGTGTTTACCACTTCTACCACCTGAATGAAACCACGTATCAGAGGGTATTTCTAATTTAAGTTCAGAGAAGTTTTCGTTTATGTGTTTATACCAATCTTCTTTTATTTTTTTCATATTTGGTGCAATACCATCTTTAATCAGACTGTCAATTACTTCATTACTTTCTAACATTTCATTAGAATATACCCAAAGCTCATTTATTGCTGATATAAGTCTTTTTCTGCTTTCTTCTGTACCGTCAGCAAAAATATGAAACCATTTTTTTGAATGTCTTAAATGATAGATTACTTCCTTTAAAGATTTTTCGGCAATTGCTGCAATTCTTTCATCTTTACTTTTAACCAATTCACTATACATTAGAAAAGAATATATATCAAAGAAAAATTGTCTTACAATAATAAAAGCGAAATCTCCGTTTTCTAATTCGGAAAGTATGATATTTTTAAACTCAACATCAGTTCGCAGAAATGCAAGGTCATCAGGACTTTTATTTCCATCAATTTCAGAGGCATAAATAAGAAATTCATTTGCCTGTCCTAGCAAATCTAATGCAACATTAGTTAGTGCAATATCTTCTTCTAAAGAGGGACCATGTCCACATTTTTCGGATAATCTGTGACTAAGTATTAATCTTTCATCTGCTAACATTAAGCAGTAGTTATATAAATTTGAATTAATGGATGTCAACACTTACTCCTTTTGGAATTTTATAAAATTTTGGGTGACGATATGGTTTGTCTCCAGGATCGAAGAAAGAGGGATTATCTTCCGGAGTTGTGGAAGTAATTTCAGTAGTAGGTACAACCCAAATTGCATAAGGTTTATCTCTTCTACTGTATACATCTCTCGCATTTTGAAGCGCTTGCTCTTTATCAGCAGCATGCAAGCTTCCAGCATGAATAAACGGAGTACCTGATTTCCTTTGAGTGAAAACCTCCCAAATATCTAATTGAGTGTCAGATGCCATAATTTGAATTCCTGTTTAAGTGATTTTTTATTTTTCAAAAAAACTAAAATAAAGATTAATTTTTAATTTTCCAATTTTAAGTCTAATTAGTCTTAAATATTTTTGGTTTTATTTGGAATGAATTCTAATTAAATTCTAATTAAGAATAATTTATCAACTAAACGATTTTATATAAAATATATTTTGTAATTTTGTAAAATAATCTGGCATAAGATTAAATAATAATTTCAATAAAATTAGATTATTAATGGCTAATTTTCAGATAAAAAAATTCCTTGCACCTACTGATATTTTACCTATCTCTATTGTGATTGGTGGATTATTACTCACAATTTTTATGGATATTACTGCTTTCAGACTAATCGGAATTGGTATTTCTATAATTGGGATTATAAGTTTGTTCATGATTATATCGCAAAGAATGGGTGAATATGTTGACACTCGCTATAAATCTAAAACTCCTCCGCCTAATTTTAACATTACAACTAAAAAAGATACAAATGCTAAAAGGCAAACTTTTGAAGATTTTGCTGACTCCATGAAAAGAGAAGACAAAAAAGAAATGAAAGAAGTTGATAGTTCAAATTCTGGAGATGATGGGTTTAAGATAATTTCTAAAAAATCTACTCAAATTAAAACCGATAGTAAAACTGATAATAAGTCAGGGAAAAATACCAAAAATGAACATGAAGTTAAAAATATAGCTAAATCTAGCGATGCTGTTGATAATAATCCTAAAATTGTAGTAAAACTTGAGCAGTCAAAGCTTGTTTTTGGAAGTGACGACGAGCTACCAGAAATTCCAGAAAATTATAACCCAATTGTAAAGAAAATAAAAGAAAGTAAAAAAGAAGAAGAATTAAGTAATAAAAGCCAACCTGATAAGATTGATGATAAAGATAAAACTGACTATAAAGTCAATAACTCTGAAGCTAATCCTAATGATAAGTCAGTAAGTGAATCTTTTCAAAGTGATATTGGTAATAAAAACGAAAACAGTAAAGTACAAGAAGTTGCTGTAAAAGAAAAAAATACAACAGAAAAAACAACAAAAAAAGAGACTAGAAAAATTGAAGGTCTTTCTGCTGAATTTTTAAAACAAGATCCAATTGATAACTTATCAGACCCCAAAAATGAATTTGAATACTGCATTAATAGAATTTTAAATGCAATCAAATCAGTTGGTTCAATCGGTACAACTGCACTTTTTATGGTTAATCACCAAAATAATAAATATAAACTGGACTCTTTTAGTTCTAATTTTCCTGAGGATAAAATTACAGAAAAGAAGAAATTTGATTTTGGTACTGATATAATTAGTCAGATAATTAAAAACTCAAAACCTGAGATACTTTCTGAAATAAACCCGAGTTCTGAAACTGAATTAATTACTTATTATAATGAAAAAGTTGGAGTTAGCTCTTTCATTGGCGTTCCCATTTACTACAGAGAAGAAATCATTGGTGTTTTAACTGCTGATTCAGAGTACACAGATGGGTTTGATGCATCTACTGTAAATTATTTATCTCATTTTACAAGACTTATTGCAGTTTTATTGCATAATTATGTTGAAAAATATGAATTATCTCAATCTAAAATTACTTTAGATGCCTTAAATAAATTTAGAATAACAGATTATAATTTTAATGATAATAATTTAACTACCGAATTCTTTGCAAGTGTTATTAAGTTATTGGATTTCTCATTTGGTGGTATTGTCTCTTTTTCGGAAGATAAATGGCAAATTGACCATTTTGTCCCTGATAATATTAGTATAGTAACCACAAATGAAATCAACAAAGATTCTTTAATTTATAAAGTTATTGAAACTAATAGTCCTATTTTTAAAAAAGCAATTGAGCCAAACGAAGTTCTTATTGAAAAAAATGAGACTTTACCAAAATTTAAGAAGATTGCAATTTTACCTATTCAAAGTTCAGGTGTTGTTCATGCAGCAATTTTCTTAGGCACAAACAGAATTGAAGAATTAAGCGATAACGATTTGGAACTTTTAGAATTGATATGTGAACATGTTGGCTCGGCTTATGAAAAACTTTCACTAATTAAAGAATTAGAAAGTTCATCGCATATAAATTCTAGGTCTGGCGTTTTAAATTTTAGGGCTTATAATGATAGATTAGAAATTGAGCATTCAAGAGCTTTAGAATACAATAGGGAACTATCATTGTGTGTTATTAATATTGATGATTATCAAGCGTATAAAGACGACAGCTATGAAGAAAAACTTTCAATTATGTATGAAAATTGCCTGAAAATAATTAATAAGTTAAAAAGAAAGTTTGATATTATTGCGATTAATGATAAAAATCAGATTTGCTTAATATTGCCTGAAACTAAATTAGACAGTGCTAAATTTTGGGCTGAAAAGTTTAGAAATGAAGTAGCTACCTCGATTTTAGTAGTTGATAATAAAAAGTTTAACCAAACTGTTAGTATTGGAATTAGTTCTATTATAAATTCTAAGACTTCAGAAGAATTAATACAAAATTCAGATACTGCTCTTAAACATTCAATTGAAAAAACTAATACAGTAACAATATTTAATTAAAGCTTTATTAACAATTAATTAAAATGAATATAACAACAGAACTAATAATATTTTGTATAATTTCCTTTTTATCAGGTTCGCTGCCTACTGGTGTTATTATTAGTAAAACTTTTTTTGGTTTTGATATCAGAACTAAAGGCTCTGGTAATATGGGTTCTACTAACGTTTTTAGGATATTAGGAACTAAATGGGGAATAATTGTACAGGTAATAGATATATTAAAAGGATTCTTACCAGTTTTTATTATTTCTAATTTCTATGCAAGTGATTTACTCGTTGAAAGTTTTTTTTGGAATAATATAATTACATTAAAACTACTATTAGGTTTATTAGCAATATTAGGTCATATTTTTTCTCCATTTGTTAGTTTTAAAGGTGGGAAAGGAATTAATACCGCTACTGGTATATTATTGGCAATATCACCTATCGATATTGGTATTGTTTTTTTTATATTTTGGTTGGTTGTGTTTTCAACTGGGTATATATCTTTAGGTTCATTAAGCTCAGGGTTTACGCTCCCTCTTACTCTTATTGTACGTAGTAGTATTATGGAAAGCAACATAGAAAATTATACTACCCTTTTAATTTTTTTTATTTTAATTATGTTTATCATAATAATAACTCACAGAGAAAATATTAAAAGATTAATAGCTGGAAAAGAAAATAAATTTGAAAAATTACATTTATTTAAAATGAAAAGATGATGAAAATTAATGTTATTGGTGCTGGTGCTTGGGGTACTGCAGTAGCTAACTTATTATGTTCAAATGGGAATGATGTAAGAATTTATTCTCACGAAACTGAAGTTATAGATAGTATAAATAGTAACAAAGAAAACAATGTTTATCTGAGTGGATATAAGTTAGATGACAGACTGAATTCTACAAATATAAACGAATATAATATTGATTGTGATATACTAATTAACGCTGTTCCTACTCAATACATAAGACATTATTACACTAAATATAATATAAAGACTTCCTCTCCCCTTCTTAATATTTCAAAAGGTATTGAAAATAGTAGTTTATTTTTAATACACGAGTTGTTTGATTTAATACTTTCTATACCTAAGAATAAATACGCTGTTTTAACAGGACCAAGTCATGCGGAGGAATGTATTAATAACAAACCAACAACAGTTGTAGTAGCTTCTAAAAATGAATTGCTATCTAATATAATACAAGATATTTTTAATAATGAATATTTTAGGGTGTATTCTTCTTCTGATGTGGAAGGAGCCGAGACAGGAGGAGCTTTAAAAAATGTAATTGCTTTAGCTGCTGGAATAGTCGATGGAATAGAGTTAGGAGATAATGCCAAAGCTGCTTTGATTACTAGAGGACTTGCTGAAATAAGAAGATTAGGAATATCTAAAGGTGCAGACCCTCATACATTTTCTGGTCTATCAGGATTGGGTGACCTTTTTGTAACCTGCAATAGTCCATTATCGAGAAATAGAAAGGTTGGAGAATTAATTGCTCAAGGGATTTCTTTAGA
The DNA here is from genome assembly GCA_965661945.1 of Eximiradiales bacterium. Classification (GTDB taxonomy): domain Bacteria; phylum Bacteroidota; class Ignavibacteria; order Kapaibacteriales; family UBA2268; genus JAJRPT01. The sequence goes on along the minus strand of CBFIFP010000003.1, from coordinate 78,458 downwards.
TGAGATAAATGATAAGTATAATTTTGTGGCTGAAGGAGTAGCTACCGCTATTTCTGCAAAAGAACTTGGCAAAATAGAAGGTGTTGAGCTACCAATAATTAATAAAGTTAATGAGATTTTATTTGAGAATAAATCTCCAAAAGAGGCAGTTAAAGAATTAATGACTCGAAGTTCAAAGTCAGAAATTGATTTTTATTAGTTAATTTTAATATAAGTTAATTATTAGGGGCGCCTTGTTCTATCCAACGCTTTATCCCATTTATTTGGTTATCTCTAACTTTAATTAACATTAAATTTATTAAATGTGGGTTCTGGCCATTAACTACTTGCAAAAACAAACTAGATTCAACCTTATCGGTATTAACAAAGCCCGGTATTCCCATAATTGAAAACCATGTTGTTAGATCCATTCCTCCAGCTTGGTGAGTACTTGAGTGGCAACCTGCATAAGCACATCTTACTCGCAAAAATGGTTCTACATGGCTTAAATACTTAATTTCACTTTCCTCAGGAAAATCAAGGTCTCTATAATTTGGGTCAGTTGAACTATTGCAAGCAAATAGAAATGCAGTAGCAACAAATGAGAAAATTACAAATGTTTTAAAAATTATTCTAATAAGATTCGCTTTCATTCGGAAAATCTTTTTGTTTTATATCACCAATATATTGTGATACGGATTCAGATATAATATTGTTCAAATTAGCATATTTTCTTACAAATCTTGGATTGAAATCAATTGTAAGTCCCAACATATCAGTATAAACTAATATTTGTCCGTCACAATGAGGTCCAGCTCCTATTCCAATTGTCGGAATTTCAAGCGATTCTGTTATTTCTTTTCCTAATTGAGCTGGAATTTTTTCCAAAACAATAGCAAATGCACCTGCCTCTTGCAGAAGTAAAGCATCTTCTTTTATTTTGTTCGCCTCATCTTTATCTGTACCTCTAGCTCTATAAGATCCAAAATGATTTATTTTTTGTGGCGTTAATCCAAGATGCCCCATAACTGGAATACCTGCATCAGTCATTCTAGCAACAGCATCTGCGTTTGTTCCCCCACCCTCTAATTTTACAGCCGAACAGTTAGTCTCTTTCATTAATCTACCAGCATTTCTGAAAGCATCGTTACCAGAAACTTGGTAAGACATAAAAGGCATATCCGCAACTACTAAAGCACGTTCTGACGCTTTAACTACTGGTTTTGTGTGATAAATAATCTCTTCAATTGTTACTGAAATAGTAGTTTCATTTCCGTGAATAACATTTCCCAGTGAATCACCAACAAGGATTAGGTCAATTCCAGCATTATCTATAATCTTTGCTATTGTATAGTCATAGGCAGTTAAGCAAGATATCTTAACTCCAGCTTTTTTCATTTCTTTTAAGCGAAGTGTAGTTACCTTTTTCTCATTAAACTGCGATGGCCTAGCTATACTCATTTTATCCTTTTAGGTTTGATGTTAAATTTTCTATCATTGTGTTTGTCATTTTCTCTAAGTTATAATCATACTTCCAATTCCACTCAGTTCTTGCAGCTGAATCATCAATGCTTCTTGGCCAAGAATCTGCTATTTTTTGTCTATAATCAACTTTATAAGTAATTTCAAATTCTGGAATATGCTTTTTAATTTCATTTGCAAGTTCTTTAGGTGTAAAGGAAATAGCAGCTACATTAAAATCAGCATGATGGACTAAGTTTTCTACAGGTGCATCCATTAAATCTAATGTTGCCTTGATACAATCTTCCATATACATCATTGGTAGCATTGTATCTTCACTCAAAAAACACTCATATTTTTTGTGCTTAATTGCTTCATAAAAAATTTCTACTGCATAATCTGTAGTGCCACCACCTGGTAGTGTTTCAGAAGAAATAATACCTGGGTATCTAATTCCTCTTACATCTAGTTGGTATTTATCATAAAAGTAGTTAGCTAGAACCTCTCCAGCTACTTTTGTAACTCCATACATTGTAGTTGGTTTTAAAACTGAATCTTGCTCTGTATTATCTCTATTAATTCCTTGCCCCCATACCGCTATTGACGATGGAACAAAAATTCTAAATAAATTGTGTTTTACTCCAAGATCTAATACATTTAAAGTACCATTCATATTTATGTTCCAGCAAAGAAATGGGTCTTTCTCGCCGGTAGCTGAAAGTAAAGCAGCTAAATGATAAACAACTGTGATTTTTTCAAATGAAATAATTTCTTCTAATTTTTCTTTATTAAGTATATCTAACTTATAGTATTTATTTTGAGTAGAAGTGAAGTCTTTAATGTCAGAAATTATTACATTTTCTTGACCATATTTTCTATTTAAAGCCGTTGTTAGTGCGGTTCCAATCTGACCTAATGCACCTGTAATTAATATTTTCGTCATTATTTTCAAAATTATATTTTAAAATATGCAAATTAAGTAATTATAATGAGATTTCAAGGAAAGAAAATTGAAATTATAATAGATTAAAAAAATTCCTTAAATTTGTGAATTGTATAACTAAATTTTAATTTTATGAAAATAGCTGTTTTAATGGGAGGTATCTCAGGAGAAAGGAATGTATCTTTTGCTGGGGGAAAAGCAATTTATAATGCTCTTATTCGTAAAGGTCATAATGTTTTAGCAATTGATCCGGCTTTAGGGGAAAACTCTCAAATTGATATCAATAATTTTGAAATAAAAAATGAAATTCCTTCAAATGATGAATTAAGCAAATTTAATACTAAAAGTTATATTGATTGCATTAACTCTAATATATTCAATGATGTAGATTGTGTATTTAATTTAGTTCACGGAAAATGGGGTGAAGATGGACATTTGCAAGCACTTTTAGAATTAAGAGGTTTAAGTTACACTGGGTCTAATATCAAGTCTTCATCATTATCAATGGATAAAATCCAGTCAAAATTAATAATTTCTGCGGGCGGAATTCCTACTCCAGAATGGATACCGGTTAATGTTAGTTTTGCTGATGATTATGAACTTTTAGAAGAAATCAGAAAAAGTTTAGGTGACAAAATTGTTATAAAGCCATATGACCAAGGATCTGCATTAGGTTTAACAATTGTAAAAGACGGTAACTTAGATGATATATCAGAAGGAATCAAGAAAGTAAAAGAAGTTAGTAAAATTGCACTAATTGAAAAATATATTGTTGGACGAGAGATTACAGTTGCAGTTATTGATGGAAAGTCATACCCAATTATTGAAATCAAACCAATAGAAGGCGATTATGACTATAAAAATAAATACACAAAAGGTCAGACAGAGTACATTTGCCCGGCAGAGATTTCAAATGATATTCAAGAGTTTATCTTAAATTTAGCTTCAGAAGCAGGGGATTTGCTTGGCTGTAGAGATTTTTGTAGAGTAGATTTCAGACTCGATTCAGATGGGGTTCCTTTTTGTTTGGAAGTTAATACTATTCCTGGCTTTACCGAACTATCTCTTTTACCAATGGCTGCTGAAAAAGGTGGATTAGATTTTGATGATTTGTGTGAATTATTAATAAATTTGGCTGTAAAACATTAATGAAGATATTATTAGCAACTAACAACAATGATAAAGTTAAAGAAATAAAATCTAAGTTGATAAATACTGGTTTAGATATAGTTTCCCCCAATGAAATTGGTATCTACGATTTTGAGGTTGATGAGACTGAAAATACGCTTGAAGGTAATGCTCTATTAAAAGCAAAGGCATTTTATGAAAAGTCTGGTTTACCTTCGATTTCTGACGATACTGGTTTATTTGTAGAAAAGTTAAATGGAAGCCCTGGAGTTTACTCGGCTAGGTATGCTGGCGAAAATGCATCTTATGAAGATAATTGCAATAAATTGATGAATGAATTATCTGATAGTAAAAATAGAAATGCTGTTTTTAGAACAGTTATTTGTTTTTATGAAGGTGGTAATGCACACAAGTTTATTGGCGAATGTGAAGGACAAATCATAAAAGAGACAAAAGGAACAAAGGGGTTTGGTTATGACCCTATTTTTATTCCCACTGGCTATGAACTAACTTTTGCTGATATGGACTCTAACTTAAAAAATATAATTAGTCACAGAGCAAAAGCAGTTGATAAATTAATTAATTACCTAAAAGATTTAGTTTAATGTTTTTAATTTTAATTTATAGCTTTTAAGTTTATTCTTTAGATAATCTATTTTTCCTAATTTGTTATCAAATAAGCAAAACTCAAAACTAAGTTTGTTAGATATTCTAACATATTGATTATTGTAAGTTTCTCTTGACATAACAAAACCTTTTGATTAAAAGTAAATTTTATTTTACAAAATTAACCTTATACTATTAATCTAAAATAAATATTAGGTTAATTGTTTGTTAAGTGGAGAACTATTGAATTATTTTTATTAATTTAACTTTATATAGAATTGACGTTAAGATAAAATTGATGAAAATTATTTTAACATAAATGCAACTTTTTATATTTTATTTCGACTATATAGTAATGGAAAAACAAGAAAATTTATTCGACCCCAAAAATGCAATCTCATTATCAAATCTTGAATTAAAAGCAAGATTAGTGGTTGAAGGTTTTATAACCGGCTTACATAAATCACCATATCATGGGTTTTCTGTTGAGTTTTCGGAACATAGACCTTACAGACCAGGCGATGAAATCAGACATATAGACTGGCAAGCTTATGGTCGTTCTAACAAATTTTATGTAAAACAATTTGAAGAAGAAACAAATTTAAGAGCTACTATTGTTGTTGATAGTTCCAAATCAATGTCTTACAGTTCAGTTAAAAATATTAGTAAATTTAATTACTCTATTTTTTTAGCTTCTGCATTAGCATATTTGATGAATAAACAAAGAGATGCTGTAGGCTTAGCTATCTACAATGATGAGTTGATTGAATATATGCCTTCAAGATCAAAAACATCATATGTTGGAGAAATTTTAAAAAAGTTAGAAAATACTATTCCAAGTAATTTAACAGGAACATCCAAAGCTTTGGACACACTTGCAGAACGAATTAAAAGAAGAGGTCTGATAATTATTATTTCGGACTTATTAGATGACTTAGATTCTATTTCAAATGCTCTGAATCATTTCAGACATAGCAAACATGAAGTTCTTATTTTTCATGTTTTAGACCCTAGAGAGATTGATTTTAAGCTTAAGTCTTCAAACTTTATTGATATGGAAACTTACGAAGAATTGATTACTCAACCTAATCAATTACAAAAGGTTTACAAAGAAACAGTAGAAAATTTTATTGTTGATATTAAGAATATTTGCCAGAAAAACCAAGTTGATTATAATTTAATAACAACAGATGAACCCTTTGATAAAGCACTGGTTAAATTTTTAGCAAAAAGAAATAAATTATAAATTATATTCATATCATATATTTTCTATTTTAAGTAATATTTTATATATTTTTCTGGTTTATTTGTATTTTACAAATATTAACATTAATTTTGTATTATTAAAAAATGTATATGAAAATATTAATTGAAAATAACAGCTTCACGATGGACACTCGTGATTCACGCCTTACAAGGTTATATAGTTTAAAAGTAAACATAGAGAATTATGCTTCCGAGTTAAGTTTATCACCTGAACTATTAGAATGGGCTCTTTTTGCCTATGATGAATTTAAGCAATTACTTGAAGAACAAATTAAAGTTACAAATCTAAAAAATGAAAAATTTTCATTAATTAATAACAATGAAAGAGAGTTCTTTCAGAGATTTGTTTCTTTCAGAGAAATTATCATTAATCAAGCTATTGATGATAATCTAATAAATGAATTGCAATTAAAAGAACAAATGCCTACTACACGAGTAGATAAAATCGAGTTTGCTAATAGTTTTTTAGAAAGAATTTCTTTGCATTCTGCTTTTACTTCAAACGAGGTAACAAGTATTATTATGCAAAACTTAAAAAATCAATTAAGTATAGTTAGAAATAGCTATGGAAAAGCTTTGGGACTTCAAGAGAAAAGTACTAATCTTACAAACACTCTAAATAAAAGATTTGACCAAGATTCTGTGAATTTACGGACTTTATTCAATTGGTGTGTGATTTTTTGGAATAAGAAAACACCAAAATTAATGGATATAGGGTTTACAATTCCAAAATCAAGCGCGAACAATCCAAAAACTCCCGAGAAGATTAATAATTTTAAAGTTAAAGAATATTTAACTACTTGGGATAAAGATTCTAAAGCTGAAAATTATCAATTAGTTTTTAGAAATAAGTTTGATAATGTTGAATGGTCTGAGTTATATTTTGGTAAAAATAATATTACTGAAATTATATTAAAAAGCGGTGAATACAAAGTAAGAGGATTTAATGAACACGGTTTTGGCAATTGGAGTGATATGTTAATTTTTAATGAGAACTTAGAATTAATAAAAGAATAGCTAAGTTTTTTTCAATTCCAATTTTTATCCCAATTTTGTCATAAAATTAATTTTTTACAAATATTTTTACATTTACTATCTCATTATCTCTCGTTTCCCTATTATATTTGTATATATTTATTTATTTATTTTGATTTAATTACAGAATCCTATTTTAAATAACTCATATTTATTAAAACTGTCATATTTCGGTTTAATATCAATTCTAAAATATAAAATTGTGAAAATAATATTTTAATCTTGTAATTAATTTTGATAAGAAATTAATTAGTCTTAATTTTGAAAATAATTTTATCTAAATATGCTAAAAGAACTTTTAAAACCAGAAATAGAAGAATTAATTGAGCAAAGGAAGTGGACCCAATTAAGAGATGGCATTACCTCTTGGCACCCTTTTGAAGTTGCCGAACTACTTCTAAGTATAGATAAGAAAGATAGGGTTTTATTGTTCAGAGCGTTACCAAGAGATTTCGCAACTGATGTATTTATAGAATATGAATATGAAGAAAGAGAGTCACTTTTAAATGATTTAACAGATAAAGAAACTAAGTATTTATTATCTGATTTATCTCCTGATGATAGAACAGACTTACTTTCTGAACTGCCCGCTAAAGTTACAAGAGATTTGCTTAATATGCTTTCACCTGAGGATCTTCAAGAAGCAAGAACACTCCTTGGCTATCCAGAAGAAAGCGTTGGTAGATTAATGACTCCCGACTTTATTAAAATAAGAGAAAATTGGACAGTAAAAGATGCTTTAAACCAAATTAGAAAGTTTGGTAAAGATTCGGAAACAATCAACAGAGTATACGTACTTGATAAAAAAGGAAGATTATTAGATGATATCTTATTAAAAAACTTAATATTATCAGATGAAAATACTCCAATAGAAAACTTAATGGACTATACTGTAATTAGTATATCTGCGTTTGAAGATCAAGAAGCAGCTGTAAGATATATGGAAAAATATGATTTGTATGTCTTACCTGTTGTTGATTCGGATGGAAACTTAGTTGGAATCGTTACTTTTGATGATGTTTTTGATGTATCTGAAGAAGAAACTACAGAAGATTTTCAAAAACTTGGTGGGATGAACCCGGTTGACCAAAGTTATTTAACAGCATCAATCCCAAAACTATTTATAAAAAGATTTCCTTGGCTTTTTGCTTTGCTTCTTGCAAATTTTATATCAGCAGCAGTTATAACTTATTATGAGCCAGTTATTGCGTCTGTTGTAGCTTTAGTAAGTTTTATGCCGTTGTTAAATGGAGCTGCTGGAAACTCTGGTACACAATCTGCTACATTAATTATCAGAAGTCTTGCCCTTGGAGAATTAAATGTATCTATGTGGCGAAAGGTTTTTATGAAAGAACTAATCCTTGGAGTGATTATGGGAGCTGTTCTTGGTTTTTTTACATATTTAAGGGGAATTGTTGAGGGTGATAATAGCCATGAACTCGCTCTTGTTGTTAGTTTATCTGTTTTAATACTTTTAATTTGGGCTAATTTAATTGGAGGATTATTGCCTTTGATTATTGCTAAATTCAAGCTTGACCCGGCTGTTATATCTTCCCCATTAATTACAACAATTATTGATATTACAGGAATTTCAATTTATTTCAACATAGCAATTGCATTAATGAACATTCCTTTTTAATATTATAAATATGATTATACACTATAAAAATACATTTTATAAATTCATAGATACTTTCATAAATATAAAACTTCCTGAAAATATTTTTAAGGATACTTCTTCAAAGAATTTTGATGAAAATATTATTTCTCAATATAAAAATATAAAAAGAGAGGATTTAGACTATTTAAAAGCAAGTATGATATTATTAGATGGGAAGCATTTTACTGATGAAGCTTTTTTATATTATTTCCCAATGCTAATTAAACATATTCTTGACCAAAATGGTCACATTGAAGCAGTAATAAACAGATTAAACACCATAGAGTTAGATAATTTTATTTATGAAGAACAAAAAGTAATTTTAGATATGATAAAAAATTTAAAAGAAATTCAAAGAAGAAGCGATGAAAATGCTGAAGATATAATACTAATAGTTTAGTTACTTTATTTCAAATGCAAGCAATTTCTTCTATCATCTCGCACCAAATATGACCGACTAGAATGTGAGATTCTTGTATCCTTGCCGTGTTATCTGAAGGTATTATCAAACTATGAGTACATTCTTCTTTTATAAATCCACCATCTTTGCCTAACAAACCAATTGTTGTTACTCCAAGTTCGTTTGCTTTATTAACAGCGAGTTTTATATTTTTTGAGTTACCACTTGTGCTTATTCCAATTAAAACATCACCTTTTTTACCAAATGCTTCAACAGAGCGAGCAAAAATTGTATCAAAACCATAATCATTACCACCTGCTGTTAATACCGATGAATCAACAGTAAGGGCAAGTCCTGGCAATGCTCTACGATTAAAGTCAGGTCGCAACCTTACAACAAGTTCTGCTGCAAGATGTTGGGCATCTGCGGCACTTCCACCGTTTCCGCAAAAAAGGATTTTATTTCCATTTTTTACTGCTTCCCCAAGGATAATTCCTAAACTTTCTATTTCACTGCTTAGAGTTTCAAGTAATGCTTTTTTGGTATTGATTGATCCAATAATTGAATCTTCAATTTTATTTTTAAAATTCATATATCAAAATTTATAAATTAAAATACAAAATTAAGAATTAATCTCTAATAATGAAGCCCTCTGGATGTTTTAAAATAAATTCTAAGTTTTTTGTTATTGTTTGAAATGGTTCTAAGTCGAACTCCCACGTTAATATACCTTGATAATCTTTGACTGCTCCAGAGAGGTCAATAGTTTTCAACTCAAAATCATCTGATTTAATATTTGGTAAATGGTCTTTGAGTTTGAGTTTAGTTTTAACTTTTTTATTATTTGTAATTGTAAATTTATACTTGAATTTAGTCTCTTTTTTTGAAGAAAGAAATCTATTTTCTGAGAATTTTTCTAAGTTTTCTCTTTTAACTTGAATATTTTTATCAACTCCAAATGAAATTTCAGGATAGCCCTTTTCTGGGACACTTAAATATGTTTTACCTTTGTAAACGCCCTCAAGATAAGTAGTAACTTCGCCTTCGTTCAAATTATGTTGTTGAAAATCTTTAATTTCAGCAATTATATAAGTTCTTGAATCAATTTTTGGGATAGAATAAAGAAATACATTTAGGTCTAATGAATCTTGATTGAAACGAAGTAATTTGCCGTCGGTTTTGTTTTCTATCGAGAATTTGTCTGAAATATTATACTCGACACCAGCATAGTTTTCGTTTTCTTTAGAATTAACTAAATCAAAATTTCTTTTTTTACTTGCGCCACCAAAACCACCACTAAATTGTTCTGAATTATCCATACTTTCTAATCTAATCATTGTAGCTGTTGCTTTTGTGTTATTTTGATTTTTAATTACCCATTCCCAAATATTTGGAACAGAGTTATTTGATACATACCCATCATTTAAAGTTAATACAACATTATCCCAATCAATTCCAGTATATTGTCTAATCTTAGCTTTGCTTATTAATTCACCTTTTGAGTCAATTTTCTCAAGAAATATATCATAACTTGGATGCCAGCCAGCATTATTACAAATATAATTCAAAAAGAATTTTGATTTTTGTGGCTTATCTGATTTTACCGTTAATCTAATAATATTTTTGGTATTGTCTTTTATTGTTTCATTCAAAGTTTTTTCTAATTCTGTTTTTTTCTCAGTCAACTGATTTTTTTTTTCTTCAAGTTCAATTTTATCTTTGAATAGCCGAGTTAGTTCATTATCAATTAAGTTACTAAATTCTTTAAGTTCAGCTTGTGAATATTTTATATTATTGTTTGGGATTTGCTTTGGTATTTTTTCATAAACTTCAATTTCAAGATTTTTCTTTTCTTGATAAAGAGTTAGTAATTCAATTTCTCTTTTTATAATTTTTATGCTGTCTTTTAATTTGTTTAAGCCAAAATCATTGATGTGATTGTAAATATAATCTACAGAAAAGACTTGTCCAGTATTCATTGAGCCAGCAATAATTGTATTATCTAGTATAGTTTGAGCAACATTAGAAATATAATATTCATTAATCCCCTCTTTAAGACTTAATTCCATTTCATGATACAATTCTGCATTATTTTTATATAATTTAACCTCAAATAGTTTGGCATCAACTAAGTTATATTTTTCTTGAGAATAAAGATTAAAAGAGAATAAAATTATAGCAAATATTAACGTTCTCATAATTTTTTATTTTATTTATTTTTTTATTTGTTATTAGTATTACTCAAAATTAAAAAGAAAAGTTGCAAATAAAAATATAATATATATATTTAAAAATATAATCGCTCATTATTAGATTGCTTCTAATAAAGTATTAAATTTGCAATTTATTTCTTAACAATTAAGCTAATTACAATATTTAACTAAGATAAAATATTAACTCAAAATTAATTTAATATTTATTCGTTATAAATGAAATTAATTTTCTAATTTTGAAAAAAGTTCAAAACCATAACTAAACAAAAGGTGATAGTCTTCGATAAATTTATTCAAAATTTAGAAACTTCGAACTTGCACAGCGAAAATATAATTAAAAATGTATTTTCGAATAGAGTTTTAGTTCTTAACCAAAGTTATGAACCGCTTACAGTTTGTTCACCTCAACGTGCTATTGCTCTAATTTTTTTAGCTAAAGCTGAGGTTTTAGAAACATATGATAATAAGTACCTCAGAACAGTAAATCGTAAATATGCCCTTCCAAGTGTAATTAAATTACATCAATATATTAAATTACCTTTTAGGTCAGTAGAAATAAGCAGAAAGAACGTTATAAAAAGAGATGGTGGAAAATGTCAATATTGTGGTGCAAAAGTTCAATTAACCATCGACCACATTATACCAAAGTCAAGGGGCGGTGAAGATTCATGGGAAAATCTTACAACTGCATGTATTAAATGTAATAACTTTAAAGGAAATAGAACGCCAAAAGAAGCAAATATGAAGTTAATGTCAGTTCCTAAAAAGCCAAACTATATAGTTTTCCTAAGAACAACTCTGGGCAAAATTGAAGAGAATTGGAAACAATATCTATTTTTTTAATATTTATTCTTTTAAATTATAATTTCATTAAGCAAATTTGCTAATTGTTGAGCGGAGTTTTTCCTTTCGTATTTTTCTATTGCTGTTTTGTTTATATTAATTAGCATTTGACCATCATAAAAATTATTATAATATGCTAAAAAGTTTTTCTTAAGTAATTCAGTCTCATCTTGGTGAGCAACTAAACCAGCATTAGTTTCTCTAATTAAATTTGCTATTGCACTTTTTTGTGGTGCTATTGCCAATATTGCTTTCATAACTCCAAGATATTCATATACCTTGCCAGGAACAATCTCTTCACTTTCTTTAGCTTCATCTACAATTAAAAGCAAAGCATCTGACTTAATTAGCATTTTGATACTTTCACTGTGAGCCATATATCCGATTACTTCGATTTGCTCTTTAAAACCAGATTTATCAATCATTTCATCAATTTCAGCGCCAAAACGACCAATAAATCTAAACTTGAACTTATCTTTTTCAACTAAGCCATCAACTATTAATTCTTCAATTGAATTAAAAAGAGTTTGTGGATTTCGTCTTCCATACATCGAACCAGTGTAAGTAATTGTGAATACATCATTTTTACTTTGTTCAACATCTGGAAAATCAGCAGAATCATAACCATTCGGAATATGCACAAACTTCTCAGCATCAAATGTCGGATATTTCTCCAAAGCATCTTTTTTAATTCCTTCCCAAGCACATTCTACATAATTAGCATTTTTAAAAACTGATTTCTCCAAATGTCTGTCAATCATTTTAGGTAAAAACCATCTTTTAGGAGTAGTCAAAAAATCAGTCCATGGGTCACGCAAACCAGCTACCCAAGGCAAACCTGTTTTTTTCTTTAATTCTTTTGCAATAATCGAACAAGTATAAGGTGGGGAAGAAGAGTAAATAGCATTTATCCCTTCACTTTTTATGATTTTCAAACCTTCAGCAACAGCGTATTTCTTCCAACCAATTCGTGCATCAGGGATAAAAAATGTCGCTCTTATAAACTCTGCAATCTTTTCTGTAAATGATCTCTTCTGACCTTCTTTCTTTATATTATTCACATCTAAGGCAACATCTTTACCTTTGCCAGTGAACTTTCTATAAATATCGTATGGTTCAAATATTTTAGTTCTAAATATTTTTGTTCCTTCAGGAATTTCTTTGAACAGCGATTCATCAATCGCTGGAAACTGACCATTTTCAACAGTTAAGACAATCGGCTCCCACCCAAATTGAGTAAGATATTTCACATTTTTCAAAACTCTTTGAACACCAGGTCCACCAGACGGAGGAAAATAATAAGCAACAATTAAAACTTTTTTCATTTTTTCTTTCAATTAATCAAGTGCAAAATTAAAGAAAAATATTAGATTTTTGTAACTTAGTTAATATTATATTAATTTCGAAAATTAAGAATAAAAATAATGAAGATTTATAAAATGAAAATATATATAGTTGGATTAATAATAATATTTAGTATTATTGGGTTTATTTCCTTGCAGTCATACCAAAAAGGAAATAGTAATACAAGTCAAAGTACTAAGAAATCAAAACTGGCTGAAAACCCGTATAATAAATTAAGAAATATTGCTATCAATATGACATTAGACCAGTTAGAATTAAAATCAGAATCTACTGATGAAGTATATGGAATTATTATGGATTGGAATATGGGTAATGCTGTTGCAACTGTAGTAGCATATAAATCTGGTGATGCCAGTCTTTACCTTAGTTCTGGTCAAGTATTTATAGGCGGCTATGCACACGAAACAGTAGTAAATGCATCAAATGAATTTATAAAATTAGGCAATCAAAATTTTACAAAAGCAAAAAAGACTGACAAAGATGAGCCAACTAAAGAAGATAAAGTTAATTTCTATTTTTTAACAAAATCTGGTAGATATTACATTGAAGAAGATAATGCAAAAATAAATGATAATTCTTCTGAGCTAATAGATTTATTTTATGCTGGAAATCAAATAATCACTGAATATAGAACAATAACAGAAAAATAATAGTGAAAAATTAAGGAAACATATTATATATATCTTTTCTATTGTTAATCTTAATTTAATAATCCATGATTTTTTCTCTTGAAACCAAATCATTAGTTTCTTCTTTTTTCATCATTTGACCAAGTAAAAAATCTTCTATATCTTCATTTTCAATATCAAATACTTTAGCACCATGTTCTAATGCAAATTCTTTAATTAACTTATTATTTGTTGAATCTACTTGAATAAATATTGTTTCCATAATCTCACTATAATTTACAACTATAAACGAAAAATAGCAAATTTTATTAAAAAAATAAGTTTATTAAAATAATATCTAATCCTCTATTTTTTCAAAAAACTCATCAACTGAATATCTTTTTAATTTTCCTGATTGTTGTAATTTTTTCAAATTATCGTATTCTTCCTTTATTTCTACTCTTTCTGCTTCAATCAGTCTTTTTTTAACAATGTCGATTAGCATTTTTTGTTCATCTAAATCTAATTTTTCAATATCATCTAAAACATTATTTAAATTCATATTATTATTCCTTTTTTATATTATTAACGAAATAAATTTAAAGATATTTTTTAACAATATTGAAATTTTAATAATATTTAGTTAAATTTGGGTTTTAAAATTTTCTAAAAAAATAATATGAATTTACCATTATTTAGAAATGAACTAACAAGCGAAGTAAGATATTTCAAAAAAGTTGTAAATTCTACTGATTTGTTTTATGAATTATTAGAACAATATACTCCTAAAGAAATTGCCGATAAATTATTTATTCACAATGGAACTTTAAAAAGATGGCTCGAGCAAAAAAAAGTTCCTGAAAATTATTTTAATGACTTAAATCATTTATTAAATAATAAATACGAGTATAAAAATAATTTTAGAGAAAAAGACCAGTTTTATACTACTAATAAAATCTCTCAATATTGTTTTAATAAAACATTAGAAGTTTTGAAATCACTAGAAATAAATATTGATAATTATAATTTCATTGAACCAAGTGCAGGGTGCTGTAATTTTTATAAAATATTACCAAAAGAAAAAAGAATTGGTATAGATATTGACCCAAAGGGAATATATAAAAATGAAATAATTTCTAAAAATTATTTAGATTATTATCCACCTCAAAATAAAAAATATATTGTTATTGGTAATCCCCCTTTTGGTTTAAGAGGTAATTTAGCTTTAAGATTTATTAATCATTCGTATCATTTTGCTGATGTAATAGCGTTTATTCTTCCACCTTTATTTAATAGCACTGGTAAAGGTGTCCCAATGACCAGAGTAAAAGGATACAAACTTGCTTACTCTGAAAAATTACCTCTAAAATCATTTGAATATCCAGATGGTGAACCAGTTAGTATTGCAACTATTTTCCAAGTTTGGACTAAAATAAATACAGAAAAAATTAATTTACCCGAACGAAAAACTTGCAAAAAAATTGCAAGAGTTTATTCGCTTTCAGATGGTGGAACTCCAAGCAGCACAAGAAATAAAAAAATGCTTGATAAGTGTGATGTTTATTTACCTTCTACTTGTTTCAAGGGTATGAAAGCGTATTCAAGTTTTGAAGAATTACCAAATAGAAGAGGGTATGGAATAGATTTTTATAAGTATAAAGATGAACTTACAGATGCCTTTTTCAATAAAATTAATTGGGAAAAAGTTGCTTTTTTATCAACGAATAGCGCAGTTAATTTAAGAACTGATTTAATAGAAAATGAAATAATAAAGTTAGGTTATTATGACAAATGAAATAGATAATATTGCCATACCATTGTTAAAACAAATTTTGAAAGAAGCTCAAAGTGAATGGTTAGACCCTGAGAGTAAATATAAAGAATATCGTAGTTTGCAAATTGATAAGAGAGGTAGTTTTGGTGAAAGATTTTTTGCTTTATCATTAACTACAATCTTTATAAATAGACTCAAACTAGAATATAAGGCAGGAGACCAAGGTGATTGGGATTTAAAAATTAATGATGTTAAATTTGAAGTGAAAACCTCATCAATTGATGTAAATAAAAAATTTCAAAATGAAGGAATTAAAGAAAATGGTGACTATGATGGGATTATGTTTCTTGGAGTAACTCCAAATGAACTTTATATTAATTTTTTTCTAAAATCTGAAATTGACTTTACAAAATTACACGATAGAAAAGGACGTGGAACTGGTTCGGGTCATAAATGGGATTTCAAAGTTAATGATATGATAAAAGTCCAAACCTTAAATGATATTAAAAAAGAATTTTTAAAAGTTTTTGGAAAATTAAACAATTTTAAAAAGTTGAAGTAAATTTAAAATAACAGCCACTCTCTCAAGTGGCTGTTTTAATATTATAATTTACCTACCACAATGGCAATTTGGTGTGTTAATTTGTTTTTCTAAGTCGTGCCAGTCAAAGTTTTCGCTGTATTGAGGGTCGTTCCACCAGAAAGGAGTAATTGCTTTTGCATTATGTCCTACTTCTTTCATTGTTTCTGCTTCAAATAAACGACCATTTACCATAGTATGAGTGATTTTTTCAGTGTATCTTATATTTGTTAAAGGGTTGCCGTCTATGATGATTAAGTCAGCGAGTTTGCCTTTTTCGATTGAGCCAATTTGAGTGTCCATACCGATGTATTTTGCACCGTTCATAGTTGCGGCTTCGATACACTCTTTTGGTGTCATTCCACCTTGCTCAAACATCCATAATTCCCAATGCGCCCCGATACCTTGAATTTGTCCGTGTGAACCGAGATTGATTTTAACTCCATTGTCAGTAAGTTTCTTAAGTGATTGGGAGATAAGTATATGTCCGTTGTCGTATTCACCGTCTGGAATCATTGTGCGATGGCGAGAACGTGCATCAATTATTGAGCGTGGAGTGAAATTAAGCAAACGCTCTTTTTCCCATACATTTGTTTTCTGATACCAATAATACTCACCTGTTACTGCACCATAAGAAACAATAAGCGTAGGAGTATTATGGGTTTTCGCATTCTTCCACATATTTAAAACATCATCATAAAGTGGTGCAACTGGGATATTATGCTCAATTCCAGTGTGTCCGTCGAGAATCATTGACATATTATGATAAAAGTGCGAGCCACCCTCTGGAACAACCATCATACCCAAATCTCTAGCTGCTGCAATAACTTGCTGACGTTGGTCTCTACGTGGCTGGTTGTAACTTTTAACAGAGAAAGCTCCATAAGCTTGAGTTCGTTTTAAGTGAGAATAAGCATCTTGGTATGAATTAATCACTGCTTTGAAATCACCATCAGCTCCATAAATTATTGTACCAGTTGAAAATACTCTTGGTCCAACCATCTCCCCTGCTTGAATCATTTCGTTATTTCCGAAAATCATTTCAGAATTTGAAGATGGGTCGTGAGTTGTTGTAATTCCATAAGCAAGTGAAGCATAATAGGGCCAATGCTTCTGCGGAGAAAGCCCATATCTAAACGTTCCTTGGTGAGCGTGAACATCAACAAGTCCTGGCATAATAGTTTTACCTTTAACATCAATTACCATCGCTGTTGGAGGAATAGTAACATTTGTTCCAACTTCTTTAATTTGATTATTTTCAACTAAAACTGTTGCATTTTCAAGAACATCGAATTTGCTATTTACTGTGATTACTCTTGCATTTGTAAATGCAATAAGACCTTGCGGTTTATATTGCTCATATTCTAAATTGATTTTCGTACCAACTGTGTCAAGTGCTGGTAATTCTTTCTCGCCTTCGTTTAGGAATTTGAATCTATCTTTAAGTTTATTTGCAAAATATCTATTGCCTAGAGTCCAGAAAACAGTTTTGGAATCTCCAGACCAATGCAAGTTTATACCTGCGTTTTGAGTTATTCGTGCAACTGGAAAAGCATCTGTTTTTGCTGATAAATCAATTGCATCGCCTTTTTGAGGAATAGGACAAACGTAAGCATGGTGCAATTCATTGAAAGCAAGCCATTTTCCGTCTGGCGAAGGAACAAATTTGTTAGTATATTTAGATTTAAATATAGTTCTTTTGTCAAATCCTTGCAGATTTACAGAATGAAAACCTTTGTCTAATTCACCAAATAAATAGCCACCAGTTTGGTAATAAATTCTTGTCCCGTCTGAATTAAATGTAGGGTATTCGCCTTCGTCAGTTACAAAATTTATATTGCTTCCATTTGCATCCATTGAGTAAATACCTGGTTTAACTGCGTATTTATAACCTTGATATTGATTGCCATCTTCATGATAAAACACAATTTTACTACCATCAGGAGAAAAACTTGGCTCTCTTAAAATTCCTTTTGCATCGCCTATTTTCTTAGGGCTTGCATTTGGAGTTGTCAAGTCAAGTGTCATTATAGAGCCATAATCTGCGTCATTCCAAGTAACATATATTATTGAATTTCCATTTGGATGAAACTCTGGCTCATATTCAAAATCAGTAGAATTAGTTAATCTTTTTGGTGTTCCATTTGGCAAGTCCATTTTCCATAAATAGCCGATAGCGTTAAAGATTACAAACTTTTCGTCAGGTGAAGTAACTAAATGTCTAATTACTTTTGCTTCGAATTTATCTTTGTTTATATCTTGTTTAGTCCAAACTGCATCGGCAATTGAGTGTTTTTGTTCCGCTTGGAATGGAATAATTTCTGCTGTTTTATTCGCTACATCTACTTTCCAAATCTTGCCACCTTTTCCCCAAACTATGATATGCTTATCATCAGGAGTCCAATTATAAGAAGTGAAAGCACCAAAAATTGCCCACGCTTCTTGTTGGTCTTTCTCTAAGTCTGAAAAAACTGGTTCTATCTGATTTGTAGTCATATCCTTAATATACATCACAGTTTTTTCTCTAACTCTACGCACAAAAGCAAGTTTGTCGCCTTTGTGGTTTGGAACTGGACGAATAGCACCTCCTGCACCGCTAACATAATTGTCAATTTCGCCAGTTTCAAAGTTGTATCTGCGGACTACATATATCTGGGAATTTGGGTCTTTGTTATATTGGAAACTCCCACCCGGATACATATCTTCAGAAAAATAAAGATACTTACCATCGTGAGAAACAAATGGCTCATTTACGTCTTGTTGGTCATTTTTTCTTTTAGTTAGTTGAACACCTGAACCACCCGAAATATGATACATCCACATCTCGCCTGCCCCAGCAGAGCGCTCCGAAGTGAAGTGTTTTCTTGCGATTATATAATTTCCCTCAGGCATCCAAGTCCCATTATTCAGCAATCTAAATGTTTCATTTGTTACTTGTTTAGGATTTTTGCCGTCTTTATCCATATACCAAATATTATCTCCACCCGAAATATCAGACGTGAATAGGATTTTCTTTCCGTCGGGTGAGAATTTTGGCTGACATTCCCAAGCAAGACCACTACGCAGCACCTTTGCTTTTCCACCAGTAATTGGCATAATATAAATATCGCCGAGCATATCAAAGACTATTTCTTTTCCGTCGGGCGATACATCAAGATTTAGCCAAGTTCCGTTATCAACGGTGTAAGTTACGTCTTTAGATTTTGCAACTTGTTTGCTTACGTCCCATTTATTTTCTTCTGCAAAAACAAAAAAGTTTAATATTATCAACAAAGTAGTGAATTTCAACATAATTTTCTGATTATTTGTTATAAAAATTTTCTAAAATTACGGAAATTTTTGGAAATGGTTATTGAATGTGTTTTTAAATTTTATAATTAGGATTAGTACTTTTAAATTATAAATAAAACACTCGGACTGTGAGTTGCTCTCGTTTAAACATTTCGACATATTTCGACTCCGCTCAATACAGGTCGCACAATTACCAAGGCGAAATTTTTTGTTTTTTGCAGAAAAGTGCGTTTTTTGTTTTTTTTCAATTTTGTAAATTGTTTATTTACAATCTTTTACAAATTGTGGCTAATATTGTGTGCAAGAAACCCCATCTAAAACTTCCCCAAGGGGAAGACTTTTTACTAATTTTTATGTCTAAGAACAAGTATTTTATATTTTAAAAAAGTTAAATATTGCGAAAATATGTAGTTTTTTGTTTTTATAAAGTTTTTGTTTTTATTTTGTTTTGAAATGGTTTTTAATTTATGTTAATATGTCGCGCCTACGGTGCTTTTGTTCTTTGGTGGTTTGTTATTTATAGATATGTCGCACATAAATGTGCTTTTTGGCTAAAGCCATTGAAGATAATTTATTCTCAAACGGGCTAAAGCCTGTTTCTATTGATGGTTTTTGAAAAAGTATATTTTTCCCTAGTTTAAATAATTCTTTGCACAAATATCCCCTTATTTTGTGCAAAGGTTGTTTGCTATGCACAGAGTTTGTGCATAGATAAAAAAAATCAAAACAACCAACATACAAAATAACACGACATTATTTGTCTGTTATACATATTGCATTATTTATTAATTTGCTTTTTTAAAATTACAAAAAAGGAAAATATTATGAACTTTGAGGAGTTTATTGAAAAATATGATTTTAAGGGAAGTTATGTTTTGCTTGAAGGAAAAAGAAATGTGAATGATTCTGATAAGGAAAAGTTGATTAAATTAGGTGAGTTAATTGCAAAGAAAAGTAAGTATCTTATTGCTCGAAGTGGAAATGCTGATGGTGCTGATTTTTATTTTTCTAATGGTTTTAGTGAAATTGCGAAGGAAAGATTGGAAGTAATTGTGCCAAGTAAAGGTCATCGAAAAAAACAAAATGTGGCTGGAAGAACTTATAATCTTGATGAATTTAATTTTTTAAGAGAAGATAATGTTATTTATGAAACAAATAAAAATGCAAAAAATAAAAGTATGGTGAATTTGTATGTTGACGGAGTGAAAAATAGAATTTCTGCAAAGGCACCTTATTTAATTAGAGATACGATGAAAGTTGTAGGGCATAATGAAATTGAGAAATGTTCATTCGCTATTTTTTATGATGACCTCGAAAATCCTGAACAAGGCGGAACAGGGCATACAATGTTAGTGTGTAAGAATAATAATGTTCCTTATATAAACCAAAGTGTATGGAGTAATTGGATTTGAGATTATATTTACAATAAGATTAAAAAAAAAGAATTTTAAACAAATAATTTAAAAAGTAGTATTTCGTCATTATATTGGTTTAAAAATATAATTAGAAATATGGAAGAAAAAAATACTAACAGAATAATTGAAATGGCTTGGGAGGATTACACACCATTTGAAGCAATTAAAATACAATTTGGTGTTTCAGAACAAGATGTGATTAAAATTATGAGAAAGGAATTAAAACCAAGTAGTTTTAAAATGTGGAGAAAAAGAGTAAAATCAAATATAAGTAGAAAACATCCAGAGAAGAAATTACTTAAATTCAATTCGGAATTTGAATATAATTTAGATGATGATATAACTAAATCGGTTAATTTATTGTCATGAAATTTGAAACTGACTATCAATCAATATTAGATAAAATTGAAAAAATCGACCCCATAGCGTATGCAAAAAGTAGGAACTATATTAATGGTAGTGTTACTTATTTATCTCCTTATATATCAAGAGGTGTAATAAGCACAAAGCAGATTTTAAAAAGTGTCTTAGACAAAGGATATAAATTAGAAAACATAGAATCATTCGTTAAAGAGTTAGTTTGGAGAGATTACTTCCAAAGAGTTGCACAGCATAGAAACTTAGATGTTTATATAAAGCAGGAGCAATCTGATGTTGCCACTAATGGAATTCCATTTGCGTTAATTAATGCAGAAACTGGAATCAAAGGTGTGGATAATGCAATAAATACTTTATATAAAACTGGTTATATGCACAATCATTGTAGAATGTATACTTCTTCAATAGCATGTAATATCGGAAAATCTCATTGGCTTAATCCTGCAAAATGGATGTATTATTATTTATTAGATGGTGATTGGGCAAGTAATTCATGCAGTTGGCAATGGGTTGCAGGAGCAAATAGCAATAAAAAGTATTTTGCTAATCAAGAGAATATTAATAGATATACATTTACAAAACAGACTAATACTTTTTTAGATAAAACTTACAGTGAGTTAGAGTTAATTGATATTCCTGAGGTTCTTTCTGAAGTTACTAAGTTTAAACTTAAAACTGAATTGCCAAAATCTGAAAAATTAAATATCAATAGAGATGTAATAACTTTAATTTATAATTTTTATAATTTAGATCCTTTATGGCATTCAGATAAAGCAGCTAATCGAATATTGCTTATTGAGCCCGAGATATTTATGAAGTATCCTATTAGCCCAAAAAGTATGCAGTTTATGCTTGATTTAAGTAAAAATATACCAGATATTCAGATTTATGTTGGTTCATTTGATAATTTAATCAAAGAATATCAACCCAATGATCTTTACTTTAAAGAACATTATTTTAATAATTATAAAGGTATTGAAGAAAGTAGAGATTGGATTGTAGAAAAAGTTAATGGCTATTATCCTTCATTTTTTGCTTACTGGAAAAAAATAAGTAAATTTATTTAAAACTAATTAACTGATAAAACATGATTATATCCAATGAAGATATTTTAAATTTCGATAGTCGCTACAGAGCAACGTTTATAAATTCATTAGCAGGAATAAAACAAGTATTTTTAATTGGAACAAAGTCAAATGATGGATATTCAAATTTAGGGATTTTTAATTCGTTAATCCACATTGGAGCAAATCCTCCATATTGGGGTTTTATTTCCCGACCAAATACAGTTAAACGAGATACGCTTAATAATATAAGAGAGAATGGAAGTTATACATTTAATTTTTTAGATAAAAAATATTTTAAAAATGCCCATCATACCGCTGCAAATTATGAAAAAGAAGTTTCAGAATTTAAAGCAGCAGGATTTACTGAAGAATTTATAGATGGTATATATTCGCCTTTTGTAAAAGAATCTTATGTGAAAATTGGTATGAAATTAGAAGAAATCATTGAAATTAAAATAAATGGTACAATTTTAGTGATAGGAAGTATAGATAAAGTTATAATTGATAAAAAAATAATTTCTAAAGATGGATTTGTTGCATTGGAACAAAAAAACAATTTAGTTTGTGCTGGTCTGGATGCATATTATGAAACTAAATTTATAGATAGGTTAGAATATGCATTACCAAAAAATAATATCTAGATAAATTATTACCTAATATCTTTTAAACTAATTTCTAAATTAATAATTTTAAAAATTTAAAATCTCTAGATTTAAATGAGTCTATTCTCTAATTTTAAAAAAGATTTACCTTCTTCTATAATAGTTTTTTTTGTAGCATTACCATTATGCTTAGGTATTGCCCTGGCTTCGGGCACACCATTGTTTGCAGGAGTAATTTCTGGAATAATTGGTGGTATAGTAGTTGGCTCAATTTCAGGTTCCTCTCTTGGAGTAAGCGGTCCAGCAGCTGGTTTGACCGCAGTAATTTTAGCTGCTATAACAACATTAGGAAGTTACGAAAACTTCCTATTAGCAGTTGTAATTGCTGGAGTTATTCAAATAATTTTTGGTATTATAAAATTAGGAATAATAGGTTACTACTTTCCAACTTCAGTTATTAAAGGTATGCTTGCTGGAATTGGAATTATTATTATTCTAAAACAAATACCCCACTTCTTAGGGTGGGATGCTATCCCAATAGATGATTTCAATTTTAGTCAAATAAACGGACAAAATACTTTCACAGGAATAATTACTTCTCTTAATAATATTACTCCTGGTTCAGTTATTATTTCATCAATTGCTTTAATATTAATGATTTTTTGGGATAATATTTTATCAAAGAAACATAATTTCTTTAAATTAATTCAAGGTCCCATCATTGCGGTTCTTTTAGGAATTATTTACCAGATTATTTTTGGACAACATCAATTCTTGGGTATTCAAAACTCACACTTAGTAAATGTCCCAGCTCCTAACGAATTATCATTATGGCTCAATGAATTTACTTTACCCAATTTTTCTGCTTTTAGAAATTATGACGTATGGGTTATTGCTTTTACAATTGCTATAGTTGCAAGTTTGGAAACTCTTTTAAGTGTAGAAGCAACAGATAAATTAGACCCACAAAAAAGAACAACTCCAACTAACAGAGAGCTTCTTGCTCAGGGTTCCGGAAATATTATTTCAGGTTTGATTGGTGGCTTACCAGTTACTCAAGTAATAGTAAGAAGTTCTGCAAATATTCAATCTGGGGGTAAAACTAAATTATCTGCTATCCTTCATGGTTTTTTAATTCTCATTTCTGTAGTTTTAATACCTAATGTATTGAATTTGATACCGCTCTCAGTTTTAGCTTCAATACTAATTATAGTGGGATATAAACTAGCAAAACCAAAAATGTTTAAAGAAGTGTTTTATTTAGGTTGGTCTCAATTCTTACCTTTTATTGTAACAATTTTATTTTTAATTTTCAAAGATCTCCTTTGGGGAATTGGAGTTGGTCTTGCTTTTTCTATATTTCACGTTTTATATAAAAGTTACCTAAATTCTCATTTCTATAAAATGAATGAATCAAATATAGAAAAAGAATTTTTTTCAATTTCACTTGCTGAGGAGTTAAATTTTTTTAATAAAGGAGCAATTCTAAGAGTTTTAGATTCTCTTCCTCAGAATAGTATTTTAGAACTAGACATAAAAAATAACAAATATATAGATTTTGATATAATTGAAGTATTAGATAATTTTATTATTAAAGCTAAAGTAAAAAACATTGAAATAAAACTTCTAACAAAATCTGGTGAGATTATAAATCCTAAATCTTTCTTCGAACTTTTAGAAAAAAGAAGGTACAAATAAAAAGATTGTACATCATATTCATTTCTGATTTTTTTGAGTGGAATATGTTTATTTATTTGAATTTTATTTTTAATTTTGCTAACTAAATTTATCATAAATAATAATTAAGATTATGGGAAGAGCGTTCGAATATAGAAAACATAAGAAATTTGCAAGATGGTCTGCTATGGCTAAGAACTTTACCAAACTATCAAAACAAGTTATGATGGCTGTAAAATCTGGTGGTCCTGACCCTAGCTCTAATTATAGGTTAAAAGTAGCTATTCAAAACGCTAAAGGTATGCAAATGCCTAAAGATAACATTGAAAATGCAATCAAGAAAGCCGTAGCTAAAGATTCTGAAACATTTCATGAATTAGTTTATGAAGGGTATGGTCCTAATGGTGTTGCTGTTTATGTTGAAACAGCCACTGATAATCCTACCAGAACTGTAGCAAATGTTAGATTGTCTTTTTCAAAATGTGGCGGACAGCTTGGAGCAAGTGGGTCTTTGAGTTTTCTGTTTGATAAAATGTCTATGTTTAAATTCCCAAAAAACGACTGGGAAGTAGAAGAGTTAGAATTAGAATTAATAGACTTTGGTCTTACTGAATTAGAATTGGAAAAAGATGATGAGGATAATGATATAATTGTTGTTTATGCTGGTTTCACTGACTTCGATAATATGAATAAATATTTGGAAAGTAAAGGTATTGAGACTGATGAGGCTAAAACTATATATATTCCTAACGATTACAAAGAAATTACAGATGAGCAAGCTGAAGAAGTCATCAAACTAATTGAAAGATTGGAAGAAGATGATGATGTACTAGCTGTTTACACAAATATGAAATAATACAAAAGCCGATAAACTTTCTATCGGCTTTTTTAGTTATTTAAGTTAGAATAGTATTAGTTTAAACTTATTCTATAACTAAAATTGAAATAAATCTCTTTTTGATTTTACTTCAATGATTTAACTATATATCTTAAATTATCTTAATAAATACAAATAATACTTCTTTGTATTTTATCCTAACTGATTTGATTTATAGATTTCATCTTTTATAAAATAACTATATCATTATTTTTATTTTCTTCTTAATTTATTTTAGAATTTAAAAATCTATCCGATATTCTTAATTATGGAAAATATTCTAGATAAAATATTACACTACTCACTTTACATAAATTGGGTAAACTTATTCATATTTATTATGTTCTTTCTTGTTTTATGGAATTGGATAACTTATTTTACAAATTTTCATAAAAGAGCAAACGGAATAATAGAACATTATATTAGAATACTTCTACCAATACCATTTTGGGTAGTTTTTTTTATTTATAACTTTAACTTTCTGTCACCTTTAGATTTCTACAATAATGAAAACTCATTAACAAAAGAAATAATAATTGATAATAATACCTCAAAAGATTTAAAATTACAATTTATTGCATTAAACACAGATTTAAATAACAATGAAAAAAGGCATCTATTTAATAACTTTGAAAACTACTTAAGTAAAAATTATACAATCAATAAAAATAAAAGAGAAACTATAACCTTTGAAATAGATAATTCAAAATATAGAAATTTACAAATAATAAAAATCGATGAAGATGATAACTTATTCTTATATGGTAAAACCTTTGCTATTAACAATACCAAATTGTTAATCTTTGGTGATGAGTTTGGGAAAGTCCCTATCAAACCAATTAAATTTAATAACTCATACTTCTACAAACTCTTTATTATAAATTTTATGGCTATTCTTTCAATCTGGTACTACTATTTTTTAGCATTTATGAAAAAGAATAAGAAAATATTCATGATATTAGCATCAATAATTACCCTAATTTCTCTCTCAAGTATATTTTTTAATGTACGATTATTATTAGAATAGAAATTTTAATAATGATTTATACAAGTCTAAATTCCTAAAGATTCAATTATCTTTCAACAGTATATCTAAATTACCCAAATAAAATCACTTTTTTTCTTAATTTTGCCTTATGGAAAAAACATATTTCGAAATTTCTAATAATCTTAGTCTTCCTTTAAAGTTTGATTTAAGATTAATAAAAGAAAATAAAAACAAACCCTTAAACATAGTATTACATGGATTTAAAGCATATAGAAATTGGGGTTTTATTCCATATCTCTCTGAAAAACTCGCTAATAATTGTGGACCAACTATAAATTTAGATTTTTCTTTGAACGGTATTGTTGATGAAGATAAAATGCTTTATGATATTGACATATTTAGAATTAACACTGTTAGCCAACAGCTCAAAGATATAAGTATATTATTAAATGAACTACAAAACCAAAATTCCGTTATTTATAATAATCTAAAAGACAATTGGAATGGAGAGATAAATTTAATAGGACATTCTTTGGGTGGTGCATGCTCAATGATAACTGCCTTTGAAAATCCATTAATCTCAAAAATAATACTTTGGGGAACAATATCAAAGACTGATAGGAACACTCAAAGACAAAAAAACCAATGGAGAGAAAAAGGATATATTGAATTTAAAGAATCTCATTCTGGGCAAACTCTTTATTTAGATGTAGAGTATCTTGAAGATAAAGAAAGAAATTCTAAGAGAATAGACCTAAGAAAGATTATTTCTGAGTTAAAAATACCAATTTGTATTATTCATGGTAAATTAGATTTCACTGTAAAACTAAATGAAGCAGAGATACTAGTAAGCAAAGCTATAAATTCCAATAATTTAGAACATCTTTATATAGAAAAATGCAATCATACATTTGGTGTTAGTCATAAGTTTGATAATACTAATGTTAGTTTAGAAAATGCAATCGAAAAAACAATGAAATTTATTAATAAATGAAAAATATATTTATAATATTATTTTTATTAATTACTCTAAATTCCTGTGAACTTATAGTCATAGGGCAAAAACCCTCTGAGGTTAAAACTATTATAGTTTCAAGAAATAACCCAACAGGTACAGTCTTGTTATTAAAATCTGAACTTGAAAATGATAATATATATGCTGCATCCGACTTTTTCGCTACTCCCAGTGGTCATAAATATAAAGCAGCTGATAAATTAGATTTATTCGATAATCTTCCAATGCTTAGCAATAGAATAAAATTATTGAATAATGTAACATCTATAACAGAAGAAAAACTAGATAATGATATAATAAAAGTAAAAATAGAATATGAGTACATAAAATATTTTATTTGTGATACTAAAAAAATAGATTCACTATTTTATGTTATAAATTATAGTTTTCAGAAATACGAACCCAATTTAAATCCTAAAAAATAATCTATCTTCAAAAATTCAAATATTCTAAATTTCTTACTTTGTAAATAAACTAATACATAATTGTGTGGAAAACTTTGTGTAAAATTTTATTATTTTTTTGATTGATATTTGGAATTTCAAATAAATATCCGTTAATTTGTGTGTTAAAAATCTGACACTTTGAGAAAAGTTACAAAAAATATTGTCCACAAACTAATGGTGATTTTTGATAACTGCTTTATTAACTGGAACATTAGCAGGTTTAATACTAGCACTACCTCCAGGTCCTGTTGGGGTTACTGCTATAAAATACGGTCTGATTACAGGAATAAAATCAGGTAACAAATATGCCTTAGCAAATTTTTTAATGGATTTTATATATTGTTTTGTAGCAATTTTTGCAACATCAACAATTGCACACAAAATTATTGAAATAACCAACTCTCACCCATTTGTTGTTTTAGTTATTCAAATAGTAATAGTAGCAGCTCTAATTATATTTGGCTTACTTAATATTAAAAACTCAAAACAAAGCAATTTCTCAAATAAAGTGAAAACAAAAAAACATAACTTTGTTCACAAATTTGAAAACAAAGGACCTTTTCTTTTAGGTGTAGCAATAGCATTGACAAATATAGCAAACCCATCATTTTTTGGAACCCTCACTTGGCTTTCAGTTAATATTTTTGCGTTAGATTTAATCCAAAATATATTCTCACAAAAAGCTTTATTTGCCTTAGGTTTTGGGTTTGGTAACTTTATATGGCTTATGATTCTCATGAGAGTGGTTAGTAGATACAAACATAGATTATCAGAACAAATGATGGCAAGAATCCAACAGTTTGCTGGTATATCGTTTATTGGCTTTGGTACAGTTTTAGGTGCCAGATTATTGATGTTCACAAAATGGGGTGAACTACTCAAATACGTAATCGCTTTTTAATTACGTTAACATTTATTCTTTATTTAGATACAATTTTACATTTCTAACTAAAATACTCTTCTAACTAAAATACTCTTTGGATAACTTATCTTTTGATATTATTCTTTTATTACTTAATTTTGTAAATTGTTATTAACGAAAACTAAATTGAAAGAAAATAAAGCATTAAAAGAATTATCACCCTATCTAACTTTAGGAATTGAGTTTGCTTTTTCTGTTTTGCTTTTTGTGCTTTTGGGTATATGGGTTGATGGCAAATTTGATACATCGCCTATTTTTACAGTTGGATTAATTTTGTTTTCAGTTATAGGAGGGTTTGTAAGAATGTTTGTAAAAATTAATTATTTAGGAAAACAAAGTGACAGAAATAATTCTGGGAATAGCTCTTCCACTGATTAAATTTGTGATAAACATTTTCATTTTGTCAGCCACTTTCAAAAAGAAAGAAGACCTAATGAAAGGTTTTTTTATTTCATTAGGTGTTGGTTTTGGATTCATATTAATTTCAACTCTTTTAGTATTCATTTTTATGGAAATAGAGTTTTTTACTTTTGTGATAACTCTTTTCGTTTCCTATATTGTTTTTATGACATTAGAAATTTTATTTTTTTTAAGAAAAAATAAATTCGTAAGTTTGCAACGTTAATTTTACAAAAATTAAAAAACTATTTTAGAGATTTAACAAAAATGAGCAAAGAAGAAAACATTCACTCTGAAAATAATAACGAAAGTTCTGAAAATGCCGGTCAAAAAATAAATGAACTACTAAGTGGTCTTGGCGATCACTATGAGTTTAATTATAGTACTTTTCACTTTGATATTCTTCCTTACATATTTTATGATGATGGTCAATTCCATTTCTTTAAGAACAAAAATTCTCTTGAACAAAGTGGTCTCTATACATTCGAACATCATCACCCTGTAAGCACAGCTGATCATAGTGCTCCAGATTTAGACCTATCAATAACAAATTTGGTAGCTTTTCAATTTATTGGTGCTATCCTACTAATTGTTGGATTTATAAACGTAGCTCGCAAATACAAAAAAGACTTTAAAAAAGCACCTTCTGGATTTCAAAATATGATTGAATCACTTGTTCTTTTCGTAAAAGAAGAAGTGGTCAGACCTAATTTAGATGAAAAGACAACAAATAAACTTTTACCATATTTTTTAACTCTTTTCTTCTTTATTTTAATATTGAATTTATTAGGAATGATTCCAGGTGGACACGCTGCAACTGGCTCGCTTGGGTTACCTCTTGCATTAGCCATTATTGCATTTTTTGTAATTAATATTGTAGCAATGGTACAAAGCGGAATCGGTCATTGGTTTCATCACTTATTAGGTGGAGCGCCCGTATTTTTAGCGCCACTTATGATTCCTCTAGAAATTATGGGGATGTTCGTTAAGCCGTTTGCACTTACAGTTCGTTTGTTTGCAAACATGGTTGCGGGACACGTAGTTTTATACATCCTTATAGGACTAATATTCTTATTTGGAGTAGCATTCTCACCTATTTTAATAGGTTTCTCTGTATTTATATTTTTCTTGGAAATACTTGTTGCATTCTTGCAAGCATATATTTTCACAATGCTAACAGTAATTTTTGTTAGCCTAGCAATAGGCGAAAGCCATGAAGAAGTACATAGTCATTAATAATTTTTTAAAACAAATAAATTAAAAAAAACAAGGAGTTTAAAATGGGCTTATTAGGTGCAGCAATTGGAGCGGGCTTAGCAGTAATCGGAGCTGGTTTAGGAATTGGTAAATTAGCAGCAGCCGCTTTAGAAGGTTCTGCAAGACAACCAGAAGCAGCTGGTAATATGAGAACAACAATGATTATCGCAGCAGCGTTAATCGAGGGTGTTGCATTCTTTGCAATCATCGTTTGTATGTTATTCTTATTTATTCAGTCTCCAAACGCTTAATTTAAATGTTTCAAAGCGTGTTTTGTAAATTTCACAAAACACGCTATGATTAAATGTATAAAAGGATAAAATGGAAGGTTTAATTAATGTAAGTCCCGGCTTATTTATTTGGTCTGTAATTATATTTGGTGTTGTATTTGTAATACTTTCAAAATTTGCTTTCCCTGCGATAACAAAAGCTTTGAAAGAAAGAGAAGATGGAATTAACCAAGCAATTGAAAGTGCAGATCAACAAAATAAAAAGGCACAAGAAATTTTAGCTGAGAGTCAAGCAAAACTTGATAATACTCAAAAAGAAATTCAAACTTTACTAGCTAATGGTAAATCTCAAGCAGAAAAATTAATACAAAATGCTACAGAACAAGCAAATGTTATTAAAAACCAGAAAGTTGAAGAAGCTAAAAAAGAAATTGAAAGAAGTAAAGAACTTGCTATGGGTGAACTCAGAAAAGAAGTTGCTGATTTAGTTATCATGGCTACAGAAAAAATTTTAGAAGAGAAATTAGATGCTGAAAAGCATAAATCTCTTATAGATAAATATATTTCTAATCTAAACTAATATTAATAATGATTAACACAAAAGTTGCGAAAAGATATGCCTCTGCAATATTTGATATTGCTCTTGAAAAAGGTATTTTAGATGTTGTTTTAAATGATTTAAGATTAATTAAAAATGCTTTAGAGAATTCCAAAGAATTAGAAAATTTAGTTTTAAGTCCTATTGTAAACTATTCTAAAAAGATTGCTATTTTTGAAGAAATTTTCCTTGGAAAATTAGATAAATTAACTTTTGAGTTTTTAAAGTTATTAATAAACAAAAAAAGAGACAACTTTGTTTCTCAAATCATAGAACAATACTTTGTGCTTTATAACACGCAAAATAATTTGACCCCAGTTGATATCATTAGCGCAATTGAATTAGATAATGAATTTAAAGAAAATATTAACAACAAAATTAAAAAATCTTTAAATTTAAATACAATACCTACTTTTAAAGTCAATAAAAAATTAAAAGGTGGTATCAAAATTCAAGTTGACGATTGGGTTTATGATGCTTCTATAAGTACAAAATTAGAAAATATTAGAGAAACTCTAATATCAAATAGTAATTAAAATTAAACAAAAAGGTTTTAAATATGGCAGACGTTAAACCAGATGAAATTTCAGCGATACTCCGAAGACAGTTATCGGGGTTTGAAAGTGATGCTGATATTTATGAGGTTGGTACTGTATTACAAGTTGGTGATGGGGTTGCCCGCGTTTATGGTCTTACAAAAGTAATGGCTTCCGAACTTGTTGAATTTCCTAACGGAATTATGGGAATGGCTCTTAACCTTGAAGAAGACAACGTTGGGGTTGTACTTTTTGGTGATGACAGGCACGTTAAAGAAGGTGATACTGTAAAAAGAACAGGAAAAATTGCCTCTGTTCCTGTTGGTAAAGAACTTCTTGGTAGAGTTGTTAACCCACTTGGTGTGGCAATTGATGGTAAAGGTGAAATCAAAACCACTCAAAGCTATCCAATCGAAAGAAAAGCACCTGGTGTTATCGATAGACAGCCAGTAACAGAACCACTTCAAACTGGGATTAAAGCAATTGATGCCTTAATTCCAATTGGTAGAGGACAAAGAGAATTAATCATCGGTGATAGACAAACTGGTAAAACTGCTGTTGCTGTTGATACTATAATTAATCAAAAATATACTCACTCTGAAGAAGCTAAAGCAGCTGGTGTTGACCCTGTATTTTGTGTTTATGTTGCAATTGGACAAAAAGGTTCTACTGTAGCTCAAGTTCAGTCAATTCTCGAAAAATATGGTGCAATGGAATATACCACAATCGTTGCAGCAAATGCATCTGACCCTGCTCCTCTTCAGTTCGTAGCTCCTTATTGTGGATGTTCTATGGGTGAATACTTCAGAGATAACGGACAACATGCTTTAATTATTTATGATGATTTATCTAAACAAGCTGCAGCATATCGTCAAGTATCTCTTCTTCTTAGAAGACCTCCCGGACGAGAAGCATATCCTGGTGATGTATTTTATCTTCACTCAAGATTGCTTGAAAGAGCTGCTAAATTCTCTGATGAAAAAGGCGCTGGTTCTTTAACTGCTCTTCCTGTAATTGAAACTCAAGCAGGGGACGTTTCTGCGTATATCCCAACTAATGTAATTTCAATTACTGATGGTCAGATTTACTTAGAGCAAAACTTATTTAACTCTGGTGTGCGTCCAGCTCTTAACGTTGGTATTTCGGTATCTCGTGTGGGTGGTGCAGCACAAATTGGAGCAATGAAAAAAGTTGCTGGTCCGCTTAAACTTGAATTAGCTTTATTTAGAGAACTAGAGGCATTTGCTAAATTTGGTTCTGATTTAGATAAATCTACTCAACAGCAGCTAACAAGAGGTGTACGTCTTACTGAAATCCTTAAACAAGGTCAGTTTATGCCTATAACAATTGAAAAGCAAGTAGCTTTAATTGTAACTGCAACTTCTGGTAAACTTGATGATTTACCTGTAGAATCTTTAAAAAGATTTGAAGAAGAATTTTTCACTCTTTTAGAGACTCAACACCAAAGTTTACTTGAAAAAATCAGATTACAAAAAAAATTAACTGACGAAATTAATGCTGAGCTTAAATCTGTAATTGATGGTTTTGTTGACTCATTCAAACGTACTCTAAATTAATAAAGTAAAAAAATGATTATTTTAACTGGTGGCGCTGGATTTATTGGTTCTGTTTTTTTAGAGAAACTTAACCAAGAAAACTTAAAAGAAATTATCGTTGTTGATAATATCAGTGCATCAGAAAAATGGAAGAATCTTATAAATAAGAACTTCATCAAATATATAAATAAAGATGAATTTTTTAATGAATTCGAAAGTTCTAACTACTATAATCAAATAGATGCAATTTTTCATTTTGGAGCATGTTCATCTACTACAGAAAAAAATGTAGATTACTTAATTCATAATAATTTGAATTACTCCATTAAATTATGCGAATATGCATTAGAATACAACATACCATTTCATTATGCAAGTAGTGCAGCTACTTACGGCTTAGGTAATGACGGTTTCTCTGATAAGTTCTTAGACAATTTAAAGCCACTAAATCCTTATGGATATTCCAAATATCTTTTTGATAGATGGATTATTGATAATAATTATCTTGAGAAAGTTACTGGTTACAAATTTTTTAATGTATTTGGACCTAACGAATATCACAAAGGTAATATGGCTAGTATGATTTATAAATCATACAATCAAATACTAGAAAATGGTGGGGTACGTTTGTTCAGATCAAATGTACCACAATTTTCTGATGGCGGACAGATTAGAGATTTTATTTATGTAAAAGATATTGTAAATGTTATATACGACTTTTATATATCTAACATCAAAGGTATTTTTAATCTTGGTACTGGTGAAGGCAAAACTTGGATTGATTTAGCAAATGCTGTATTCAATTCAATAGATAAATCACCAAATATCGAATTTATTGATATGCCGAAAGAAATCTCTAAACAATATCAAAACTATACAGTTGCAGATATGTCTAAATTTATGAAAGTATCAAATTATAAATTTATGACATTAGAAGATGCAATCACTGACTACATAAAAAATCATTTAGTAAAAGATTGGCAATATATTTAAAAAGAGCAAATGGCAAATCTAAGAGAAATAAGAAATAGAATAAAAAGTGTTAAAAATACTGCGAAAATCACCTCCGCAATGAAGATGGTTTCTGCTGCAAAACTACGTAGAGCTCAATTAGCAATTGAATCTGCACGTCCTTATGTTGAAAAACTTAACGAGGTACTTGGAAACTTAGTTCAAGGTTTGGGTGATGATTACGCTAATCCATTAACTACTTCAAGAGATGAAGTTAAAAGTGCGATATTTGTGATTATTGGTTCTGATAGGGGTTTATGTGGAAGTTTTAATGCAAATCTTTTTAAAGAAGCATATAAATACATCAAAGATGAATATTTAGTTAAAAATCCTAATGTAATGATTAAAATTGTTACTGTAGGAAAAAAAGCGACTTCATATTTTTCTAAAACAGAATTTGAAGTAATTGCTAAATACCCTGATATATTTGCTAATCTTGAATATTCTACTGCTCAAAATATTATAAATAATGTTAGAGATAGATATATCACTGGTGAGGTTGATAGAGTTTTTGTATATGTTAACAAATTTATAAATGTTGTAAAACAAGAACCAATGTTAAATCAAGTCTTGCCAATTTCTACAACTCAAAATGAAGAATCTAAACAAGCTACTGATTATTTATACGAACCAGATAAAGCCTCTATTTTAGATGAATTATTGCCAAAATTATTGAATATTTCTGCTTGGAGGTATTTATTAGAGTCTAATGCCGCTGAACAAGCCGCAAGAATGATGGCAATGGACAATGCTACTAATAACGCAAAAGAACTAACTGACAAATTAAACTTACTCTATAACCGCGAACGTCAAGCAGCAATTACAACTGAAATGCTTGAGATAGTTGGTGGTGCAAATGCATTAGAAAATGCGTAAATTTAGTTTTAATATAAACATTAAGAAAAGAGCAATAAATATTGCTCTTTTTTTTAGGTAAATATTAATTTGTGAAATAAAAAGCAGCTAAATATGAAAAAGTTAAAATATTTAAAGAAATTGTAAGGAACCCCAAATTTGCGTTCCTTACAAAAATACATTTACTTTATTATCACCATTTTTTGTGATTTGATAATTTTTTTTGTCAAGTAAAAGTGCGTAAACGTAAACTCCAGTGTTTAAACCGTCTGCTGAACTCGTTACTTAACAAGATTTACCTATACATACACCTGTTTGATATTTCTTTTCATTCATAAAAATTACATCTTGGTCAGTAAAAATTAAATGTTTATTGTCTTTACGAATAAAATCTGAAAGGTATTCTTTTACTAACTATGTTTCTTTCAGCATCCTTAAACTTGTTCTAATTGATTTATTATTACTAAAAATATAAATATCCATACCATCAGGGTCAGCATACAATATCGGATTATCTGCATAAGCTACATAAATAGAAGCAACACATTTTGAAGGGAACGGTTTCAGAATATTTTTAATTCATTTTAATTATACTTTTTTTCAATTTTTTGATAATTAGGTAATTTTTACTTTCAAACCGTTCCCTACAGATAACCTAACATTCCCAAGGTGGTCTTTCACTTCGTATTCCTTTTGCGATAATATTCTACTTACACTTAACGTATCACCAGGTGGATTTATTGCAGTGGAGTATGAAATATTATCTGGTTTCCAAGTTGCAAAGCGACCCTGTGCCGATGAGCCGTAGAGGTGGTATTCGGCGAGTTTTTGATTTGCATCATGAAAGTTAATTTATTCTTTTACAACCATTAAGTATCATACATATTTCAAAAAATCATCTAAATCTAATTCTGATTGTTTAATTAACTGTCTTAAAGTATTCTTTTTAATTGGTTTGTGTGCGGGTACAGTTACTTTTATAGTTTTTTCAATAGTTTTTTTCTGCATTCTGATATGACTTCCCTTCTGCCTCACAAAATAAAAACCATTTTTTTGTAATGATTTGACTACTTTATCATAATTTAAGACAGGTATCTGGCTCAAAGCACTAATTCCTCAATAAACACACCTTCACTGATAAACAAGTCATCTTCTATATCTTCTAAATATAGCTCAATAGCTTCTTTGATATTTATTAACGCTTCTTCTTTGGTATCTCCTTCACTTATACAACCTTGAAGTGATGGTGCATATACAGTATATCCACCTTCTTCGCATGGTTCAAAAACAACTTTAATTTTCATTTTTTCCTTTTTTTTCTATTAATACGTTTTTATAAAATTTATATTTTATCCGCCGAACCCATACCTATACCCACTTGACTGCCAGCTCATATCAGGCATTAACAAATAGAATTTTGTAGGGAATGGTTTCATCACATATTAATTTAAGGTAAATAATACTATTTTCGAAATTTAGTAGAGCAAAGGAAAATATTAATTCCAAACCATTCCCTACATCTGCTTGAACATTGCCAAGGTTGCTTTTATTATGCAAATTCATAATAATCAATTGATGCGGTTGTTGGTTGCGGGATTTCATAACCTTCAAGTTTTAAGCCCTCTAAGTGAAATTCAATGGCTTCTTTCATGTTTTCTTCAGTTTCTTTTATTGTTTTGCCAGTTGAAATACAACCCAGTAAATCAGGTGAATATGCAGAATATCCAGTATTCGTTTTTTCAATTATTATTAAGTATTTACTCATTTTCTAATCCAGATTGTTTTAATATACTTTTAAAAGTTCCAATTGCCAAGTCATCATTCTGTTTGCCAGGAATTGTTGTAAGCCCTTTTTTTAAATCATGCTTAAACTGACGATGACTACCCTTAGTTCTAACTAAATACCATCCGTCTTTTTCAATTAATTTGATAATATCTCGAACTTTCATTTACAAAATTAATAATATTTCTCTAACTTTAATTAACGAATTTTATTAAAATATATTTTAATCCCCAAAACTGCTGTGATTGCCTGTGCCTTTTACGTCGTTGTCCATTTCGTGTCCGCCGAAGCCATACCGATACCCCGAACTCTGCCAGCTCATATCGGGCATTAACATTCCGAAGGGGTAATAGTTAAAATTTATATTTATCATTTTTACATTTTATTTTTTAGTATATCCAATATGAACCTAATTTTACTAATATTTTTGTAGTTGTATTTTTTTTTAATTCAATATTATCTGTAACTAATGTGTGATTTCCTGCTAATACAAACTTAAATTTATAATAACCATTTTTTAAAATAACTTCAAAATATCCTAAACTGTCAGTTTTAGCCAGTAGTTTTCTATCTTCTAAAGTAATAAAGCACCCGTTAATAAATATATCTGATTTTCCATCAATAACATAACCCTCAATTTTTGAATTTAATAAAGTATCAGGGCTATTATAAGTTGATTGACATTCAATTTCATAATACCCTTTAACTTCACCTCTATATTTATCTTTTTTTAAAGAATATTTGCTACAACTAAATGTATTGAAAACAATTAATAAAAATATAGTGTTTTTAAGTAACATCACTTCTCCTTTTCAATTACTACTCCTTCTCTAAATCCATCAGGTTCTTCACCAGCTGTTGGTGTTTGAAGATTTCCTTTTGCCTTATTTTGATATTCTTTTGGGTAAGTAGTTGCTCCTAAGCCAGCATTTTTTAAAATCTGTCCTACAATTGTAGAATTTATAGTATTTCCTCTATTTTTATTACTTGCTTCACTCATTATTGTGTTATCCATGTGCCCAAACCCAGAAGCATGTCCTTCTTCGTGTGCACCCGTTTCGGAATCTTTTCTACTTTCTTTGACATTAACTATCATACCATATTTTGTAAATCCATTCCTTTCAGTAAATTCACTATCCGTTTCAAAATCTTTATGTTCATCTGGAAGAATTTGATAGATGTTACTCGAACCATCAGATGTTATTTTTTTTGCACCTTCAAATACGATTTGGCTTCTATCAATAGTAGCTTGTGCTTTTGGATTATCAACAGCTAATGGGATAAATTCAAATTCAATATCATAATAAGTTGTATTTTCACCTGTCCCAACTTTATATTGATATTTACCACTTTGATTATTCCAAAATTCGCAAGCTGATTTAGCTGAATTGAAATCATCAGCTTTTCCTTCTTGAACATAATATACAGCTTTTACTGTTATTTTTCTTACATTTTCAGAATGGTCAACATAAACAGCGTAATCTTTTCCATCTAATTCTTTATGTAATATTGGATTATTCCCCATAGCAGAATATGAACTTACACCAGGGTTTTTAGCTGAAAGTAAATCAGGTGCTATTCTTCTTACTAAACGAGGGTCATAACCAAAATCACCCCAACTAATATGATTCCCAGTCCCTTTAATATCATTATCCATCTCCATACCATTAAACCCATACCTATATCCCGAACTCTGCCAAGACATATCTGGCATTAACATTCCGAAGGGGTAGTAATTATTTACTGCTCTTACGTCAAGTTTGTAATGTAATGAACCTGCTACCGTATCCTTCAAATCACTGAAAACAAGCCGAACATTTCCAAGGTGGTCTTTCACTTCGTATTCCTTTTGCGATAATACTCTTTCTACACTTAACGTATCACCTGGTGGATTTATTGCAGTGGAGTATGAAATATTTTCTGGTTTCCAAGTTGCAAAGCGTCCTTGTGCCGATGAGCCGTAGAGTTTAATCATAATAATATGGTAGAATATTTATTCCAATTCTAAATTTGTAATTCAAATTTTTTGATATATATGAATTATTAAAATATTCAACTTCAAATCCATAATATGGTGATAAATATATATATAGTCTATTTATTTTGTTTTTCCAAATTTTAAAAACAAATAAAAAATTATTCTCAACAAAAACACCAAAACCTAATTTATAGTTGGTTTTTAAAACATTGTTTGCATTTAAATCTAAATCTTTCAAAACATTTTGTAATTTATTATTATTTGACCCTTTGTAAGATACATTTGGGTTCAATCCAATTCCAAAATTTAAATTAAAAATCATATTTAAATAAATATCTTCAAGATTCTTAAAAACATCATGTGTCAATTCAATAAAAAATAAATCTTTAGATGTTGAAATATTAATAAAATCGTTTTTTATTTCTTTTTCAAATACAAAATTTTCATAATTTATTTGTGAATTTAATTTATAATATTCATAAGATAAGGATATTCTATCAAGAAATTTTGGAATTTTAATTCTTGATACTCTTTGGTCATAATTTAATGAGAAATTATAATTTGAAATATTATTTGAAATTATATAGTTATATAAACCTAAATCTTTATTAATATTATTTGTTAAATTGTAGTATTGTGTAAAACCAAAACCAATTTGTTTTAGAAATGGTTCTCTATTTGGAGGAGGCATAGTTGAGCAAAAACATTCGCTGAATGAAGAAAAACTAATTATTATCATTAATATATTTTTGTATACTTTCATTTTTTTTCTGGTGCTAAAGGTGTATCATACCCATGATTCGGGTTTGTAAATTCTGGACTATTTATTTCATAATGATACAAAATAATATTTTTCAATGCATCTTTGCTTGTTTTTAACATTTCTTCAAGTTGCTTATAAGTTTCTTCTGCATGAGACCCTCTTTCAATATAATATTCACCACTATTAGTTTTCATATTATACATATCTTGAAACGGAGTTTGTGAGTTTTTAACTTCTAATATTGAAGGTAACCATTCATTACCCCAACCTTCATGATTTAAATGGGCCATAATTCCATGTGAAATTGATTCATGAAACATTACAAATGATGAAAGTAAAAATAATTCAACAGCTCTATCCGATATTTCGAAACCACCTGTTCCTGAACTCATTTCTTGTTCAGTTTCTATTTTTAAATCTTTATGAATAACAGCTAATTGTAAATACTGCAAATCACAAAAATTATGTATAGTTAGACCAAAATATGCTTTATACCTGTTTTTCTTAAAATATCCATATTTGTTATTAAAATATGCTTTGTTCAAATTTAAAATTTCTAAATGTTCATTTTCAGAATTTTTTAAGTTTTCAGTCATCCAACCGAAAACTATAAAATCGGTAAAAACATGACCGAAGTCTTTTCTATATTCATTATAATTAAAATACATATCATAAGAGGTGCTATTCCCTACAACTTCCCAAAGTAGTTGTCCATGGTCTGTTTCTAACATAATTGCTAATAAACTTGTCATAAAACCATCATTAGTATGATGTATCTCCAAACCACTTGGGTCAGAATACAATATTGGATTATCTGCATAAGCAACATAAGGGGATAAACTTGGGTATTTGGAAATCATTGGCTCAATCATCCATCTCCTCCCTGTTCTATTGTCATACCCATAATCACCGAAACTTGAATGATTGCCTGTGCCTTTTACGTCGTTGTCCATTTCGTGTCCACCGAAACCATACCGATACCCTGAACTCTGCCAAGACATATCTGGCATTAACATTCCGAAGGGGTAGTAGTTGTTAACCGAGCGGATGTCGAGTTTGTAGCGGTTGATTTTCATTAAATATGACTATTTTTTTTTATTCATTTCATCAAAATATTTTCTTAACGAATCTTCGCTAATCGTTGTTCGTCTATATTTTTTGAGATTTAAAGAACTATCAATTTTTTTTAATATAATTTCATTGCTATCAATATAATATCCTAATTCTAATAATTTTTTTAAGTTTGTAGAATCATCGCAATTTGGTATATATGTTAATCCACTCAAGCAATTTGTATAATAAAATGTGTCATTTGGATTAAAATATTCTTTGTTATCAATCATTAACGTTGTTTTATTTTGGTATTGTCTATCATAAATTGGCCAGAATGATGGTAAAATTTCTTCAAATTTAAATTCTTTTGGTAGGATATTTAAGTTTAAATCTAATACCGAATCTACTAATGAATTTATGGTATCTATCTCCTTTAAATTATCATAAAATGATACTATTTTAATTTTATTATTTTTTGAATCAGTAGACTCAATTATGTATAAATTATGTTTTATATCTCCTTTGAATATTCTATTTACTTTTACTTCAATACCGTAATTAGAACAAAATAAAAGTAAGAAGAAAATAATAATAATTAAAACTTTAATGTATATTAATTTAATCTCCATTTTCTTTTCTCCGTGGGTCTGGTGCTATAGGTGTGTCATTATACTCGTTATCTTTAGTTTGTTTTTTGCTTTTTTCTATATCTTCCTTTAAGTAGTTATCGTAATCCTCTTTTGTAATATTTTTAATTTTTACAGTTACTTCTGGAATTGATACATCATACATCAACAATTCATAAGTATTAGATTTTGTATTAAAATTTGCTGCTCTTCCTAATTCTCTTGCTTCAGGGTCAAAAAAGATTGCATCTTTGTGTGATATATCCCATTCAATTTCAAAATGACCCATGTTAGGATTTTTTAAAGCGTATAAATAAGCTTCTAATAATTCATGTAATACATCGGTTCCTTGAGTAGATAAACCTCCATCTTCTAATTTTTTTGAATTTTCCATATTTATATATTGCATAGCCATAATTGTTTTCCCATCTTTTAAATATATATTTCCATCAAAAGCTCCAATTAAAACTTCTAATTCTTTTTTTTCTATCATTGTCGTAACTTTTTCTTCTCTTGTGGTTTGTAGGTATACTTTAATATCAGTTCTTTTGGACATTTCTAATAAAATAACATCATATAATGTTTGAGGTTTTCCAGTAATTTCAACTTTTTGTGTAATCGGG
This sequence comes from Eximiradiales bacterium, assembly GCA_965661945.1. Taxonomy (GTDB): domain Bacteria; phylum Bacteroidota; class Ignavibacteria; order Kapaibacteriales; family UBA2268; genus JAJRPT01. The sequence continues at coordinate 36,651 of CBFIFP010000003.1, read as the reverse complement.
TCATAACTTATATCTAAACATGTTTTTGCCTTTAATGCTTCAGCCGCTTTTAAACCATCAATTCCATATAAAAATATTTCTCTACCATCTGGGTCTTTAAACAACACGGGATTATCCGCATAAGCTACATAAGGTGATAAACTTGGGTATTTTGAAATCATCGGCTCAAGCATATAACGTCTTACTGTTCTCACGTCATATCCATAATCTCCAAAACTTGAATGGTTGCCTGTTCCTTTTACGTCGTTGTCCATTTCGTGACCGCCGAAGCCATACCTATACCCACTACTCTGCCAACTCATATCTGGCATTAACATTCCGAAGGGGTAGTAGTTGTTTACTGCTCTTACATCGAGTTTGTAATGTGAAGAACCTGCTACCGTATCTTTCAAATCACTGAAAACAAGCCGAACATTGCCAAGGTGGTCTTTCACTTCATATTCCTTTTGGGAGACATTTCTTGTTAGGGTTGACGAATTAGTAGGTGTAATTGTTGTAGTGAAGTATGAAATATTTCCACTTTTAAAACGTCTACAATCGAAATTAAAGGTGAATTTATGAAATTTAATATTGTTTTAACTGAGGCAGAAGAAGGTGGTTTTGATGTTATAGTTCCTGCTTTAGATGGTTGCTATACCGAAGGCGATACAATCGAAGAAGCTATGGAGAACGCAAAAGAAGCAATTTTATGTTATATAGAAGGTCTTGAAAAAATTAATAGTTATAAATCTCAGGGAAATGAAATCATCAGAGAATTAGAGGTTGCAATTTGAGTAAAACTTTTTCTGGAAAGGATATTATTAAAGTCTTAAAGAAATTGGGCTATATAATTGACCATCAAAGAGGCAGTCATATTTTTCTACATAATCCAGATTTGAATATCAGCGTTATTGTTCCAAATCATAAAGAATTAAAAAAAGGAACGCTACATAATATTCTTAAAAAAGTAGATTTAACTATTAATGATTTAAAAAAATAGAATTATAAAATATCATTATCCATCTCCATACCATTATACCCATACCTATACCCCGAACTTTGCCAAGACATATCGGGCATTAGCATTCCGAAGGGGTAGTAGTTGTTTACTGCTCTTACGTCAAGTTTATAGTGTGATGAATTATCTACCGTATCCTTTAAATCACTAAACACAAGCCGAACATTTCCAAGGTGGTCTTTCACTTCAAATTCCTTTTGGGAGACATTTCTTGTTAGAGTTGACGAATTAGTGGGTGTAATTGTTGTAGTGGAGTAAGAAATATTATCGGGTTTCCATGTTGCAAATCTACCCTGTGCCGATGAACAGTAGTGGTGGTTAATTTAGTAATTTTAATTCATTCAAAATAGTTTTAATAAATTTAAAATGTTTATCAAAAGACCATAAAGTTAAATTATTTTGTATTGCAAGTGTAGCTATTAAAACATCTTGATAAGGAACTGTAACACCATTAATCCTTAACTCAAAAAGATTTTTACCTAATAAATGCCAAAACTTATCATCAGGGTTTATTATATTAAATTCTGATAATTTTTCGATAATTAGATTGTAGTCTTTACTATTTCTTGCACCTTTTAATAACTCTGAAATAACAATTCCAGATAATACTATTTCTTGACTTTGAAATTTCTTAATTAAATCTTTATCGCCATATTTCCAAATTTCAATAATTATATTCGTATCGACTAAAATCATATTAAATTTTCTTCTCTATATTTATCAATTTCATGTTCATCAATATCAATTTTACCAACAGCAGACAAAAATTTTGAATATTTTTTATTAGAATGGCTTTCTTCAAAATTAATAATTACTTCTTTACCAATGAATTTCTTTAATTGGGGAATTGTTATTGTTTCTGACTTTATTTTCTTTTTAAGTGTAATCATAATACTATCAACGCATTTTTATAGAATAAATTGTTATTTATTTTTACTTTCTAACGAACAAACAACCAATTTTATTGCAAAATAGTATGAAAAAATATTCTATTATGAATTATACCCATACCGATAACCACTTGTCTGCCAGCTCATTTCGGGCATTAACATTCCGAAGGGGTAGTAGTTGTTTACCGAGCGGATGTCGAGTTTGTAGCGAGATGAACCTGCTACTGTATCCTTCAAATCACTAAAAACAAGCCGAACATTGCCAAGGTGGTCTTTCACTTCATATTCCTTTTGAGAGACATTTCTATTTATGGTTGACGAATTAGTAGGTATAATTGTTGCAGGTGTAGTATGAAATATTTTCTTTATAAATGCAATTTGTTTTACAACAATAATTGTGAATTGAGATATTTTTCTTAAATTAGTTTTTTTGCAAAAATGAAATTAAAATATATGTCTAAAGAAAATACTGGTTTTATATCTAAGTTCTTAAATCTAATTGAAAAAGTTGGGAATTTACTCCCCCACCCTGCAACGCTATTTGCAATTTTTGCTGGGCTTACTATTATTTTATCTTGGGTATTTTCGCTTACCGACTTATCTGTTGTCCACCCAGCAACTAAAGAAACAGTAACACCATTTAGTTTGCTTTCGGCAAAAGGTATTCAGATGATACTTACTAAAATGGTTGATAATTTTACTGGATTTGCTCCTTTGGGGACGGTGCTTGTATCGCTATTAGGTATTGGTATTGCTGAAGGTTCTGGCTTAATTGCCGCTACAATTCGTGGTATAGTTCAAAATTCACATAAAATTTTAATCGGGCTATTAATATCTATTGTAGTTGTTGCGAGTATTGTTTCTATGAATTTATTTATTGCAATTGGTTCGGTTATAGTTGGAGTCGGCTTAACTTTTTTAATTTTATGGTTAAATAAAAACAATCCATCTATTATTCTAACATTTATAATTGTTTTTTCGGGTATTTTATCAAATACTGCATCAGAAGTCGGTTATGTATTACTTGTTCCTCTTGGTGCTATAATGTTTATTGGTGCTGGAAGGCATCCAATAGCAGGAATGGCAGCTGCTTTTGCTGGTGTATCTGGCGGATATAGTGCTAATTTATTGCTCGGTACCATTGACCCACTTCTTGCGGGATTATCACAAGAGGCAGCTCGAATTATTGACCCAGCTTATTCAGTTTCACCAGCTGCAAATTATTACTTTATGGCGGCTTCTACATTTTTTATTGCAATTGCAGGAACTTGGGTAACGCAAAAATTTGTTGAGCCAAGATTAGGTGAATATACTGGCGATACAATGCTTTCAAAAGAAGACCAAGATAAGGTAAAAGAATTAAGTAGTTTAGAAAAACGAGGTATTTTCTTTGCAATTATTGCCCTTGTTTTATTCTCTACTTTTGTTCTTATAGGAATTATTCCTGAATGGGGCTATCTACGACAAATTGGAATTGGAGATGATGCGTTATTTATCAAGAAAATTCAACCAGCTCTGAAAAGTATTGTTGCTTTTATTTTTATAGGTGCTGGTATGATGGGTATTGGCTATGGAATTGGAGCAAAGACATTTAAGTCGGACAGTGATGTAATGAATGGGATGGGCAAGGCAATGGAAACTCTTGGAATATATATAGTTTTAGTATTCTTTGCGGCTCAATTTGTTGCTTATTTCAACTGGACTAATCTTGGGTTAATATTTGCAATAAATGGAGCAGATTTTTTATCTACAGCAGGTTTTGATTCAATTCCACTTTTAATTTCATTTATAATTCTTGCTGCAATTATTAATTTGGTTATGGGTTCTGCATCAGCAAAATGGGCGATTATGGCACCGGTATTTATCCCAATGTTTATGTTAATTGGTTTCTCACCAGAACTTACGCAAGGTGCATATCGCGTTGGTGACTCTGTAACAAATATTATTTCACCTATGATGTCGTATTTTGCTCTAATTATTGCATTCTTACAACGTTATGAGAAAAATGCAGGTATTGGTACATTGATTGCAACTATGCTGCCATATACTTTCTTTTTCTTTATTGTTTGGACTATATTTTTCTTAGTTTGGTTTACTTTAGAAATTCCTTTAGGTCCCGATTCACCAATGTTTTATACTATGCCGGAGATGCCATAATATATGAGCAAAGTAGGAGTTTTTGATTCTGGTTTAGGTGGTTTAACAGTACTTAGACATTTGATAGAGCAGCACCCAAATCAAGATTTTATCTATTTGGGTGATAATGCTCGAGTTCCTTATGGGAATAAATCCGAAACAACAATTATTAAATATTCCGAGCAAGCGGTTGAATTTCTTTTGAGTAAAGGCGTTCATACAATTGTAATTGCGTGCAACACTTCATCAGCAATCACTCTTGATTATTTAAAAAAGAAATTTCCAGAAGTTAAATTTATTGGAATGATTGAGCCAGCAGTTAAAGGTGCAATATCATTAACTCAAAACAACCAGATAGGTGTAATTGGAACACAAGCAACAATTAAAAGTAATTCGTATTTAAAAGAAATCTCAAAATATGGAGATTATCAAGTTTTCACAAAAGCAACACCACTTTTTGTTCCATTCGTTGAAGCAGGAATGATAAACCACAAAGCAGTAGATTTAATAATAGAAGAATATCTCGCTGAATTTAAAGGGGAAATTGACACATTAATCCTTGCCTGCACCCACTATCCTTTTTTAATTGAGGGAATAAAATCATTTATGGGAAGTGGGATAAATATAATAGACACTGGCTATTACGCTTCAAAAGAACTCGCAAATCACAATAAAATCAAAAACAGAAAAATAGAATATTACGTTACTGATGAGCCAAATAATTTTATTTCCATCGCAGAAAAAAATTTGAAAATGAAGATAGATATTATTAAAAAAGTTAGTGTGGGGGAGTGAAATAAAAATTAAACTTGCGAAATTATTAAAATTATTAGTTATTCTAAAAACCCACTAAGTACAACTAACAATCCAAAAAGAAACATACTGCCGTCTAAATAGCCATAATAGAAATATTTATTTTTTCTTATTGATTTACTATTTAATAATATTAACGTAATTATTGTAGTGATAATAAATGAAAATAATATATAATAGTTTAAATAAATTAAATAATGTATTGTAGTTATTATAGAAAAAATAATAATTAAAATATTTGATAATAAATAGGATTTATTTTCTCCAAGAAAATATGGAATAGTTTTTACTCCATTTATTTTATCTTGCTGTATATCTCTAATATCAAAAGGAATAGTAATTGCTATTATAAATATAAATCTTTCTAAAAACAGTAAATATATCGCATTACTTAATCTTACCTCTGAGTAAATAAATGGAATATTGACAGTAACAAAAGTCCAAACAAATGCTATTAAAAATATTTTTATTAGAGGTATTTTCCGTATTTTTATTCTCTTAAATATTGGCAAAGAATAAAGTAAATTTAATATTGCAAATGGTATTAAATAAACAATAATATTTAATTTTAAATTAATAAAAAAATAAATTAGAAATATAGATGCTATAATTAAAATACTAAAATAAATATATTTATTATTTTTTGCCCAACTATATTTTTCACTTTTTATTTCTTCATTATTTTTTATTACAGCATAAAATTTATGTAAATTATATTCTAATAATATTCCAAAAAATATGACATAAACATAGTTATAAATTTGCAAATCTAAACCGAGTTGCACTTGTGATGCAAAAGTTAATGCTACACCTGAAAGTGCAATGAATATGTTTGAGTCGATGATTACTTTTAAGAGTTTCATTTCAAGTGATTAAAATTAATTAACCTATATTATAATTTATTTTTCTTTTCATTTATATAAGTTGCAAATTATGAAATTATTTTTATTAAATTTGTAATTATTTTAAACTAAATATTAAAAAAATGAAAACAATATTATTTATATTTCTTTTTATCTGTGCATTTAATCTTAAAGGTCAGGGGTGTGCAGACGCTGGAGTTTGTAATATTGATATGAATCAAAATGATAAAGCATCTACATTAAGTTATAATTATGGAATTGGATTTGGGTTAGGTGAACAGTTTACTATAATAAACTCTTATAAAATGTCTCTTTTTTATTCACCAATAGATAATGTAACTATATTTGCGGGCTTACCATTCAATGTAATAGCTGGAGATTTAACTAATGTTAATGGTATAGGTGATTTAGATTTTGGACTTCAATACACTCTTAAAATTGATGATAGCAATATTATTAAATATTCTATGTCAATAAAAGCTACATTAGATAAAGAGCCGCGATTTATGGTTTTTCCTTCTGGAATTGCTGAAGCTTTGCCTCAGGTTTATCATCCTTCTTTAGGTAATGATAATTTAATTTTTGTTATTGATTATCATTATAATAATTGGGTTTTTTCAGGTGGGGCACTGATTCCGCTCACTCAGCCAAATAATAATGAGTTTGTTGCAAATAGCGATTTGACAATAAAAACAACTCCTCTTATTTTCGATGATTATCTAACTTCAGCATCTTTAGAAAGGTCAAGTGATATAATGCTTAGAGTAAAAAGAAAAGTGATTGAAAAGAATAAATATACTGTAACAGCAGGAATAAACCCTTTATATCGAACAGCAAATAACAGAGTTACATTTGAAGATGCAGCAGAGATAAAATCTCTCGAAATAGATGGAAGTTCTGGTTTTACTTTAAATTTATTAAGCGATATAGATTATAAATTAGAAAATGAAAACATACTTACATTTTCAATAGGATTTCCAGTAATTGCAAGACAAAATCAAAACGATGGACTATTAAGACTTTTCCAATCTAGATTATCTATCACTGGCAATATATTTTAATAAAAAAGGACTTTAAAGTCCTTTTTTATTAAAATGGTGAAGTTTTATTATCTTTTGAAGAATATCCATCTCCGTATTCTGAGTCATAATCTGAAACCGAGTCTTCGTCATCCTCATCATATCCATAGCTATAATCATCATTGGAACTATTATCTTCTTTGAATTGTCTTCTTTTTTCTTTGCTATCTAATAGTAAAAACTTTTCAGCAACTATCTCTACAAACTCTCTTCTATTGCCATTTTCTTCTGTAATTTCCCTAGTTTGAAGCCTTCCTTCCACAAAAACTCTAGACCCCTTATTTACAATATTTGTAATAATTTGTGCTAAATGTCTCCAAGCAACTACTGAGTGCCAATCTGTAACTTCAACTAAATTTCCATCTTTATCTTTTTTCGAACTTGAAGTTGCCATTCTAAATGAAGTTACTCCAACTCCACTTGGTGTGTGTTTTAATGTTGGTACATTTCCAACGTTTCCAATTAACATTACTTTATTTAATGATCTCGACATATACCCTCCCTAAAATTAATTTTTCCAATTCCAAAATTACAAAAACCAAATTATCAAATTTGTTTATTAATTCAAGAGATTTTTTTAATTAGTTATCAACTTTTTTAATATTTATGATTTATTAAGAATATAAAATAATTTAGTGTGTAATATTTTTCACAATAATTGACATTATTTTATAACAAAGCCGTGTCCTGGAACTGTTTGAATATATTTTCTTTCATAATTTTTATCAATCTTGTTACGTAAATAATTGATATAAACATCCACTACATTTGTTGATATATCAAAATTTATATTCCAAACATCCTTTAAAATATCTTCCCTTGATAGAACTTTTGTTTTATTTATTAACAAATATTTAAACAAATTAAATTCTTTATTTGTTAAAGTAATCTGGTTATCACCTCTAAAAACATCTTTTGAGTCCAAATCTAACTTTATATCCTCAAAAACAAGTACATTCTCTACTTCATCAGTATTTGTTCTTCTTAACAATGCTTTAATTCTAGCATTTAAAACCTTAAATTTAAAAGGTTTTGTAACATAATCATCCGCTCCAATTTCAAATCCATCAACAATATTTTCAGAAGTACCAAGAGCTGATAGCATTAAAATTGGAGTGCTAAATCCTTTTCTACTTTTTAATTTTTTACATAATTCTAATCCATTCATTTTAGGCATAATAATATCCATAAGTATAATATCAAATTTATTTTTAACTGCCAGTTCTTCACCTTTTTTGCCATCTCTTGCCAGATAAACTTCATAACCTTCATCAATTAAATTCTTATTTAATACGTCAATTACCCCAAGATCATCCTCAATTACTAATATTTTTATGTTTTTTTCCATTTTATTTATTAATTTGTATTATTTAAAATTATTATTTTGCAATTTACAAAAATGATTTCAATAATTATACCTGCTTATAACGAAGAAGAACGTATTTGTGTTTCATTAGAAAAAATTATTAACTATATTAATTCAGAAAATATTAACGCTGAAATAATTGTTGTTGATGACGGTTCTAAAGATAAAACTTTTGAAGTTTCTTCCATTTTCCCAGAAGTCAAAGTTGTCAAACAAGATAAAAACAAAGGAAAAGGAGCGGCAGTTAGAAGAGGAATGTTAGAAGCAAAAGGAGATTTTAGAATATTTAGCGATGCTGACCTTTCTACTCCTATCTACGAACTAAAAAAATTAATAGAAATGTATGAAAAAGGATACGATGTCTGTATAGGTTCTAGAGCAGTGGATTATTCAATGATAAAAGAACATCAACCATGGTACAGAGAAATGATGGGAAAAACATTCAATAAAATAGTTCAACTGCTTGTAGTTAAAGGTATAAAAGACACTCAATGTGGGTTTAAGGGCTTTAGAAAAGAAGCAGCTGAGAAAATATTTTCAATTGCTCAAATTGATGGATTTGCCTTCGATGTTGAATTAGTATTTTTAGCTGGAAGATTCAATTTCAAAATTCTTGAAATTCCAGTAGAATGGTATAATGATGAAAGAAGTAAGGTTAATCCACTAACAGACTCAACAAAAATGTTTTTAGAAATTTTAAAAATTAGGAATATACATCGTGATTTATGATTGTATTGTTATAGGTGGCGGTCAAGCTGGACTATCCTGCGGATATTACCTAAAAAAAGAAAATATAAACTTCATTATATTAGATAATCAGAAAAAACCCGGTGGTGCTTGGCTTCACACATGGGAAAACTTACACATTTTTTCACCGGCAGAGAGTTCTTCACTACCAGGATACCTTATGCCCAAAGCTGAAGACAAATACCCACACAAAAATCACGTAATTAATTATTTAGAGAATTACGAACAAAAATATAATCTCAATATTCGCAGACCTATTAATGTTTTAAATATTTCAAAAAAAAATGAAATATTTGAAATCGAAACCGATAATGGTAATTTTAGTTCAAAAACTTTAATTGCAGCTTCAGGTACTTGGGCAAATCCACATATACCTGAATTTAAAGGTTTAGACAAATTCAAAGGTCAAATAATACATTCAGCTAATTATTACAGAAACTCTGATTACAAAGGTAAAAAAGTTTTTGTTATTGGTGGTGGTAACTCTGGTGCTCAAATAGTTGCTGATTTAAACGGATTTGCTGAAGCATATTGGATAGTAAAAGACCCTCCACGATTTTTACCTGAAGAAGTTGATGGAAGTTACTTGTTTTCACTTGCAACTACATATTATAGAGAAAAAGATAAAAATCCTAATCTTGATTTTAAACCAGATTTAGGAGATATCGTTCAAATACAACCTGTAAAAAAAGCCCTTGAAGAAGGAAAACTTAACTTCTATAATTTATTTGATGAGATAGATGAAAATGGTGCAAAATGGGGAGAATCAAGGCTAGATGCTAATGTAATTATTTTGTGCACTGGTTTTAAAGCATCTTTTCAATTTTTAAATCCATTAAATATTATTAAAAATAATAAGATTAAAACTAAACAAACAAAAGCCCTAGATATTGAAGGTCTTTGGCTTGTTGGTTTTGGTAATTGGACTGGCTTTGCTTCAGCAACTTTAATAGGTGTTGGAAGATATGCAAAAGATACAGCAAGGCAAATTAAACAATTTCTAAAATAATTTTAACTAAAAATAAGGGGAGTAAAAACTCCCCTTATTTTATTATTTACTCACACCTACTAACTTCAAGTAGGATTTTCCATTCACTGTCATTATTAGGTTGTAGTTCCCATTTGATATACTTCCTACTTCCCAATTTATTTGATGTAATCCACTTGATAATGGTCTGTCTATTAATGTCGCTATTTTTAATCCTGTCATATCGTAGATTTCTATCTCTACTTTACTTGCTTTTTCTAATGTAAATTCATACTTCATTTCATCTTTTGTTGGGTTTGGATATGCTATAAAGTTGAATTCTTTCTCTATATTCCTTACACTCAACATTTGTGTTGTAAAACTACATACCTCTGACCAAGGTCCTGTGTTATTCTCATTATAACCTTGTGTTCTCCAATAATATGTTTTTCCTTCTTCTAATACTTCCTCTATCTTTATTCTATCTGATGATAAATCTTCCTTAGAAAATACTATATTTTCTGAGACAAAGTTTTCATTGCTTGATACTTCTAATCTATAATTATCTGCTCCAGTTACTAATTCCCATACCAATGTGAATTCTAATGGCATATCTACAGCTCCACAATTTGGATTTACTGCTGATGATTTTTGCATTATTGTTGTAAATCTCCATGGGCTTACCCATGATGCTGCATTATCTGCTAAGATTACTCTCATTCGCCAATAGTATAATTCATAGTTTGAAAGCAAGCCATCAGGAACTTGATATGATAATTCATTTATTGTATCATTTATTATCAATTCTTCCTCAAAGTTTGATGTTTTTCCTAATTGGACATGATATCCTACAGCTCCATCAAAACTATCCCATTGTAAATTTGGAGTAAGTGATACATCAAATGTATTATTTGGAGGGGATAATAAACCTGGTGGTTGAATACCTGTTGTGAACTTTCGAATTTCACTCCAAACTCCGTAATACTCCACATCAACTCCTTGATCATTCTTTACTACTAAAACTGATTGAACTCTCCAATAATATACTTTGAAAAACTCCAAAAAGTCAAAAAAGTGAGTTGAGTCTGTTTCTGTATTTCTATTTAATATCAATAGTGCTAGTTCTTTAAATGTTGAGTCTGATGATACTTGTATTCTATATACATCTGTTTCTTCTACACCTTTGAATTTAAATACTACTTCTGTTGGAATTTCTGATTGATTTGCTTCTGGATATATCAATGTTGGAGCTCCTGTTACAGTTGTAAATTGGTTATACTCCGACCATCTTGACTCACTCTTATCACTCATTGCTTTCATTCGCCAATAATATGTTGTTGATGGTGTTAATAATTCATTATGAGTATAAGTTCCAGATTCAAATGTTGATGAAGTTACTGTTTGACTGAAAACTATATCTTGAAATTCTAGTGAAGTTGATACCTCTATTAAGTAGTTTTCTGTATTTGGAATACTCTCCCAAGTATATGTAGGATTAATTGGAACACCAATTTTATTATCTTCTGGAGATATTAGTTTTGGTGATGGTAGTTCTGTTGTGAAACTCCATCTTGATGACCAACGTCCATAGGAGTCATTTACTTTTGAGCGTACTCTCCAGTAATATGTTGTGTTATACTTTAAAGAATCTTCTAATACTGCAGTTGTTCCTGCGTGTACTTTCTTATACATAAAATTAAAAAACTCTTCATATTCTGATACTTGTATCTCATATATATCTGCTTTTTCTGTTTCTTCCCACTCTATCAATGCCGCTGGTCTGCCATCTGGGTCTTCTGGTACTATTGACATATTTGTTGTGTTATTTGCTGGTGATACTAGTACGGGAATAGGAAGACCTCTTTCATCTACATATCTCCAAATAGAAGAAGTAGCAATATAAACATCTCTATCAGTATTTGAAGCCATAGACCTAACTCTTTCAGTTGGATAACTGTTATTTATAGAATCTACATCTACACCATTATTATCACTTTTATAAACTCCAAAATTACTATTAAAACCAGCAAAGAAATTACTTGGTCCGGTAAAAACTAAATCTTGTACATCTTCACGAGGAGTAAAACCAACAAAATTCATTTGGTCAAAATCAAAATTTACTCTGGTAAGTGTTTGAGCATTATCAATTGATTCCTCTAAAGATCTATTGCCAGAAATGTATAGTCTATTACCGTTTGCTTTTATGAACTTATACCTAGTATTTTCTGAATTTGGAGTAGCTTGAGCAACTTCCCAGTTCGTTCCTTGATTAGTACTTCGATAAATTACACCAATTTCATTTAGAGCAAATAAATTACCATTTGAAGTTCTTGTAAGGTCAAAAACTGGTACATCACTTGCAATATCATTTGCTAAACTCCAACTTCCACCATTATCATTCGAAACAAGAATTGAATATTCAACAGTTGGTGGTGGAGGTGGTTCCATAGATGTTCCCGTGTACCTATAATCTACAGAATGAGTAAGATAAATATTATTTCCATTATGAACAATACCAGTATATCTAAATAGTTTCTCATAATCTGTAGCGTTTGGATATAAATCTGTAACGTTAACCGTGGTCCAATTTTGACCATGATTAGTAGTATATTTTAAAGTATTTAAAGCACTATAAAATATTTTATCACCTTGTTTTTTCAAAAATCCATATTCGGAATGCTCTTCACCTCTATCTTCCCAAGCATATCCATAATTACTAGAATGAAAAATACCACCTCCACCAAGAGCGACTAAAACATTTTTTCCATCAGTTTCAACCAAATAATCATTATCAGTTCCATCTCTTAGTCCACTAGGATAAGAAAATTTTTCTCCCATGTTATCAGAATAAGCAATACCTCTGGAACCAATAGCAACTACTATTCTGCCAGTAGAAAGCGTAACCATAGAGTGGGCTGTTCTATTTACAATAACAGTTGGTTCAAATTTTGGAGTGTGCCAATTTGCATCAAATCTCCATATCCCCCAATTTCTTGTTCCAACTATCTGATAATAGCTGTTTTCATGTTCAAAATAAGTAAATGACTCAATATTTCTTTCAATTAAATTATCTAACAAATCAATTCTTAACCAATGATTTCCATCAGAACTTGATTGAAAAATACCTTCTCCTGCAGATGAAACCCAAATTTCATCATTTGGTAAATTTTGAATTGATATTACATATTTATTAAAAATTCCTGAACTTGATGTTTTCCAATTTTCGCCGTTATCATCTGACCTTATAAGACCATCGCCTTGCTTTCCTGCAAGTATATTTCCTGCAGGTGTTATATGAACAAATCTCATATCGTGGAAATTATTACCTTTGTTTTTTTCTTCCCAAGTTAATCCACCGTCAGTTGTTCTAAAAACTCCATTTCCTTCTGTTGCAGCGAAATAAGTTGAATCATCTTTAACAGCTACTCCTACAACCCTTAGGTTAAATAGCCCATTATTTATTTCTTCCCAGCCATTTCCCTCATTTGTAGATTTATACACTCCTCCACCATAGGTACCTGCGAGAAGTATTCCGTCTTTAAAATTCAAATCTGAAATATACAAATCACCAAGACCATTATTTTTGACTTCCCAAGTGTCAGCCAAATCAGTAGATCGCCTAACTCCATCTCCCCATGTCCCTGCCCATAACATATCATTAGGACCTACTTCCAGTTCTTTAAACTCATTTAGATAAGGGCTTCTAATTCTTGCAACATCATATTGCGAATAAAGTGGAAGTAATGATACCACTATAATTAGAAAATATTTTAACATAATATTACCTTTTAATTTATTATTTTATTTAACTATTCATCATTATTTAAAATAAGGGGAGTAAAAACTCCCCTTATTTTATTATTTACTTACACCTACTAACTTCAAGTAGGATTTTCCATTCACTGTCATTATTAGGTTGTAGTTCCCATTTGATATACTTCCTACTTCCCAATTTATTTGATGTAATCCACTTGATAATGGTCTGTCTATTAATGTCGCTATTTTTAATCCTGTCATATCGTAGATTTCTATCTCTACTTTACTTGCTTTTTCTAATGTAAATTCATACTTCATTTCATCTTTTGTTGGGTTTGGATATGCTATAAAGTTGAATTCTTTCTCTATATTCCTTACACTCAACATTTGTGTTGTAAAACTACATACCTCTGACCAAGGTCCTGTGTTATTCTCATTATAACCTTGTGTTCTCCAATAATATGTTTTTCCTTCTTCTAATACTTCCTCTATCTTTATTCTATCTGATGATAAATCTTCCTTAGAAAATACTATATTTTCTGAGACAAAGTTTTCATTGCTTGATACTTCTAATCTATAATTATCTGCTCCAGTTACTAATTCCCATACCAATGTGAATTCTAATGGCATATCTACAGCTCCACAATTTGGATTTACTGCTGATGATTTTTGCATTATTGTTGTAAATCTCCATGGGCTTACCCATGATGCTGCATTATCTGCTAAGATTACTCTCATTCGCCAATAGTATAATTCATAGTTTGAAAGCAAGCCATCAGGAACTTGATATGATAATTCATTTATTGTATCATTTATTATCAATTCTTCCTCAAAGTTTGATGTTTTTCCTAATTGGACATGATATCCTACAGCTCCATCAAAACTATCCCATTGTAAATTTGGAGTAAGTGATACATCAAATGTATTATTTGGAGGGGATAATAAACCTGGTGGTTGAATACCTGTTGTGAACTTTCGAATTTCACTCCAAACTCCGTAATACTCCACATCAACTCCTTGATCATTCTTTACTACTAAAACTGATTGAACTCTCCAATAATATACTTTGAAAAACTCCAAAAAGTCAAAAAAGTGAGTTGAGTCTGTTTCTGTATTTCTATTTAATATCAATAGTGCTAGTTCTTTAAATGTTGAGTCTGATGATACTTGTATTCTATATACATCTGTTTCTTCTACACCTTTGAATTTAAATACTACTTCTGTTGGAATTTCTGATTGATTTGCTTCTGGATATATCAATGTTGGAGCTCCTGTTACAGTTGTAAATTGGTTATACTCCGACCATCTTGACTCACTCTTATCACTCATTGCTTTCATTCGCCAATAATATGTTGTTGATGGTGTTAATAATTCATTATGAGTATAAGTTCCAGATTCAAATGTTGATGAAGTTACTGTTTGACTGAAAACTATATCTTGAAATTCTAGTGAAGTTGATACCTCTATTAAGTAGTTTTCTGTATTTGGAATACTCTCCCAAGTATATGTAGGATTAATTGGAACACCAATTTTATTATCTTCTGGAGATATTAGTTTTGGTGATGGTAGTTCTGTTGTGAAACTCCATCTTGATGACCAACGTCCATAGGAGTCATTTACTTTTGAGCGTACTCTCCAGTAATATGTTGTGTTATACTTTAAAGAATCTTCTAATACTGCAGTTGTTCCTGCGTGTACTTTCTTATACATAAAATTAAAAAACTCTTCATATTCTGATACTTGTATCTCATATATATCTGCTTTTTCTGTTTCTTCCCACTCTATCAATGCCGCTGGTCTGCCATCTGGGTCTTCTGGTACTATTGACATATTTGTTGTGTTATTTGCTGGTGATACTAGTACGGGCGGGTCTAATCTTGATGGATTGACATACTTCCAAATAGAAGTAGTTGCAAAATAAACATCACCATCTGCATTATTAGCTACTGAGCGTATTTCTTCACATGGAAAGCTATTATTGATAGAATCAAATGTAACTCCATTATCAGTTGTTCTAAAAATTCCAAAATTATACCTAAGCCCTAAAAAGTATGAATTATTATTTACAATACCCAAACCTTGCACTTCGTTAGAAGGTACATAACCCAAGAAATCCTCTAATGCAGCATCTAAACCATAATCAACTCTATTAAAAGTATTACCATAATCAATAGTATTATAAAACCAATCATTAGTTATAGCAAATAGCCTATTCCCATTTGCTTTTAATGATTTAACTAAATTATTACCCCTAACAACATCACCAGCTGTCTTCAGCCAATTAACACCTTTATCAGTAGAATTAAAAACTAATCCTTGTCTTGTTGATGCTAAAATATTTCCATTAGAAGTAGATTCAATCGAAACCATAGGTGTTCCATCGTTCGGCATATTTTGTAAAATCCAAGAAGATCCATTATTTGAAGAATAAAACACGCTATTTTTTGGAACAGGTGGCTGCCAATCTTCTGATGGTGGGGATTCTGGGTCAGGATTATTATAAGTATAAACAAATGAGTAAGTAACATAAATATCAGAACCTTTATGATAAATATCATAAAAAGATATATATTCCTTTATAGTACTATCAGGCCAATAATCTTCCTCTAAATCTGGCAAATTTAATGAACTCCAAGACCCACCGTCATTATCTGAATATCTTATATTAACATTATCATAAATGTAATATAATCTATTTCCAAACTTCTTAAATTTTGAATATTCGTCTCTTACTTCACCAATATTATCCCAAGTTTTACCGTAATCTTCAGATTTAAAAATACCTTTTTTTCCAATAGCTGCATATACTTTTGCCCCATCAGCAGCAAGTTTATAATCTCGATATCCTGCATCTACTACATTATCTACCGCATTATACATTTCGTTAGTCGGTTTAGGATAATTCCAACTTTTACCATCAGTATCAGTATAAGCGATTCCTTCTGCTCCAATCGCCACAACAATTCTACCAGTCGATAAAGTTCTTATAGAATGAGCGGTTCTCCACTGAAATACAGTTTGTTCAAATTTTGGTGTATGCCAGTTAGCATCAAAATTCCATATACCTTTACTTCTTGTTCCAACTATCTGATAGTAGTTATTCTCATGTTCAAAGTAAGTAAATGATTCAATATTCAAATCTGCAAGATTATCAAGTAAATCAATTCTTAACCAATGATTTCCATCAGAACTTGATTGGAAAATCCCTTGACCAGCTGATGAGACCCAAATTTCATCATTAGGTAAATTTTGAATTGAAAGTAAGTATTTATTAAATATACCAGATTGTGATGTCTTCCAGCTTTCTCCATTATCATCTGAGCGCATAAGTCCGTCTCCTTGCTTTGCAGCAAGTATATTGCCCTCGGGTGTAATATGAATAAACCTCATTTCTTGAAAATTCATACCATTATTTTTTTCTTCCCAAGTTTCTCCGCCATCAGTAGTTCTGAATATTCCATTTCCTCTTGTAGCAGCAAAATAAGTATTCTCATCTTTAACAGCAACTCCTGCAATTTCTAAAAATAACAATCCTTCACTTTTTCTTTCCCAACTATTTCCTTCGTTTGTAGATTTGAATACACCATCTTGAGTTGCAGCAAGCAATACGCCATCTTTATAGCTAATATCACCAACATAAAGATTTGTCAAACCATTAGATGAATTTGACCAACTTTCCGCTTGATTCGTTGATTTCTTAACTCCGTCTCCCCAAGTTCCAGCCCATATTACATCACTGGGACCTACTTCAAGCTCAACATATTCATTATTATATGGAGCAGGTATTCTTCCTATTTCATATTGAGATAGCGATATACTATATACAATAATCAACAATACTAGTACTCTTAACATTTTACCTCTTTTAAATTAATTTTCTTTTAACGAAATAATAACAATAATATCAATTATTTGTTACAAATTTTATTCTTCTAATGTCGACAAATTACCTGGATCTTGACCTAATGCTTGAGCTTTCAAAACCCTACGCATAATCTTACCAGAACGTGTTTTAGGTAATTTTTCTACAATTTCAATCTTTTCGGGAGTTGCAATTGGTCCTACTTCATGTCTAATATGCAACTTCAATTTTTCAGGCAAATCATCATTAGGATTTACACCTGCTTTTAAGATAACAAAGCAGTGAATCGCATTACCTTTTAATTCATGTGGCAATCCTATAGCTGCAGCTTCAGCAACATCAGGATAACTAACCAAAGCACTTTCAATTTCTGCAGTACCAAGCCTATAACCCGAAACTTTTATTACATCATCTACTCTGCCAATAATCCAATAATAACCATCCTCATCTCTTCGAGCGGAGTCACCAGTCATATACATTCCTGGATACTTAGTCCAATATTGCTCTACATACCTATCATTATCACCATAAATCGTTCTCATCATTGAAGGCCAAGGATTTTTAATAACTAAAAAACCCTCTTCATTATCATTTACAGAATTTCCTTCTTCATCTAAAATATCCATTTGAATACCAGGGAATGGTTTTGTGCCTGAGCCAGGTTTTAAAGGCAAACATGGCATTGGGGTTATCATAAACATACCTGTTTCGGTTTGCCACCAAGTATCCATAATTGGGCATTTACCATCACCTATTACTTCATTATACCATCTCCAAGCTTCAGGATTGATAGGCTCTCCAACACTTCCAAGTAATCTCAAAGATAATAAATCATGCCTCTTAGCCCAAGAATCACCAAATCGCATAAGTCCGCGAATAGCTGTTGGAGCGGTATATAAAATGTTTACACCATATTCCTCAATGATACTCCACCATCTATCAGGAAAAGGAAAGTTTGGAGCGCCTTCATATATGATTGATGTCGCGCCATTTAAAAGCGGTCCATATACAATATAACTATGTCCTGTTATCCAACCTGGATCTGCAGCACACCAATATCTATCTTCATCTTTAATATCAAAAACATATTTCAAACTCGCATAAACCCCAACCATATAACCACCATGAGTATGCAATATTGCTTTAGGTTTGCCAGTAGTTCCACTTGTATATAAAATAAAAAGCGGGTCTTCTGCATCTGTTTGCTCTGCTTCACAATGAATGCTTGCAATTGGTAATTGCATTAACTCGTGATACCACATATCTCTACCTTGACGCATATTTACTTCTTGTCCTGTGCGTTTCACACAAATAACATGTTGAACAATCCCTGCTCTATCAACTGCTTCGTCTGTAATATCTTTTAAATTAACTAACTTGCCTCGTTGGTTTGCACCGTCGCAAGTTATAACAACTTTACTTTCACTATCTTCAATTCTTTCGTGAAGTGCTTCTGTACTAAAGCCACCATAAACAACAGAATGAACTGCTCCAATTCTCGCACAAGCAAGCATAGCAATTACTATTTCAGGCACCCTACCCATATATATAGTAACTCTATCACCTTTTTTCACATTCATTGATTTAAGAACATTTGAGAACTTACAAACTTCATTATATAATTCATTGTATGAAATAGATTTTGATGAACCGTCTTCGCTAATCCAGATATAAGCAAGTTTATTTCTTCTGTAAGAGTTTTTATGGACATCTAGACAATTATAAGCTATATTAGTTTTTCCACCCACAAAAAACTGATAAAAAGGTGGAGTAGAATTATCAAGATACTTGTCCCATTTTTTAAACCAATGCAATTCTTCAGCCATAGAAGACCAAAAGCCCTCGGGGTGATTAGTTGCAATTTTGTTTAATTCGTTCCAATCTTTTATATTTGCCTTACTTATTACTTCTTCACTAGGATTATAAAATTTGCCATCAAAATTCATAGTCAAATCCATTTATTTTTTACAATTATAAACTGCAAACTACGCAATTTTTTCAAATTATACAAGTTTTATTATTAAACAAACAATTTATCAAAAAATATAAATTATTTGGAAATGTAAAATTTTATATATATTTTGCAATTGTTGTTTTACAAAAATAAAAAAATAGATTCATAAAAAGACAGTTTTAGGAAGTTGGGTAATATTTGCTCAACATATTTTAATATTTAAATAAAGGTATTATTATGAATTTCTATACTGAGAGTTTAAATACTCAGCGAAACACTCCTAAGTCTTTCAGGGGGGGGGTACTTAAGGAATTTTATTCCAGCAATTGTGGTTGCATTGTCAATATTTTTTGCTACTAATGTTGTGGCATTTGCATCTTGCTCTTGTCCATCAGGTTTCACACCAAAAAGTTTCCAATATACTTTAGCAACTACAAACTGTGAAATAACAATAAATTATTGTACAAATTGTTCTCCTACTGGACATACTTCAGTTTATTTATGTGATATTGTTGTTCCTTATGGTGACTGTACAGGAATTATTGTTAATGCAGCTTTCTGGCAAGAGATTAAGGAAGCTACACTTATTGAGAATATGGAAGATTGTAACTTAGGTATGCCTCCATGTCCTGGTAGAATTCAAATGGATTTTTATAAAGGAGATTGTAAAAGGTTAGTATATGATGACTATTATGAAACAATTACTATTGAAGATTGTGATGAAGAGGGTGGTACTTGTGTAAATTATTATTCAATATGCTGGGATCCAATTACACAAGATTGGGATTTTGATTTTTATGATTATGATGTTACAGATCCGGGAGAATGTGGTCCAGCTTTACCTAAACTTGATGAAGAAGACAGATTCTTACTATGCTTTACTACATGCAACTAATTATAAATTGAGCATAAATAATTTATGCTCACTTTTTTTCATTTTAATCGGAGACAATCATGAAACTACCTCTACTACTTTTATTTTTTATAACTTCACTTTTTGCTCAATACCCTAAATCATTTTATGATACTGATTTTGAAAATGGCTTTTTTCCTATTGAAAATACTAAATCAAATATCCTAAATATTGGTACAGATAGTTTGATTTTTTATGGTGAACAAGGGTTAATGTTAAAAACTTTTAATGGTGGCAATACTTGGGTTCAAGATTTTTCTGGTACTTATGGTATTATACTTAAATTGTTAAAATATAAAAATTCAATTTACGGAATTTCAAATTTTAGAGAATTTATGATTTCAGATGATAATGGTGAGTATTTTAATTATACGAAATTAAATTTTATCCTTTCAAGTTTTACAATTTTAGAAGATAACATCTATGTTACTACATATCCTAATGATACTATGCTTATTTCTACTGATTTTGGAAAAACATTTCAAGCTCAAAAAGTAATTACAGATACAATTATTGATATTTTTTCATTTGAAGATAATCTAATAATTGTTAATTTTAGTAATGAAATATATTATAGCAAAAGTGATGCATCAAATTGGACAAAATTAGATTTACCAGAATTAACTGATTGGAAAATTAGTAAAAAAAAGGATAAAATTTATTTGAATGACAAGAAATTTATAGCAAAATTAAATTCTGATTTAACTTGGCAAATTGATACTATATTAGATAATGATAAAGATTTTAATTTTTATCCTATTGATGATGGTTATTATATTTACAAAAATCAATTTGATAATCAAAATACAAAAATTAGTGATAAAAATATTGTATTTTATAAATATATAAGGGAAAATAATAAATTTAATATTAAAATTTTAGATACACTAAAACCATTAACATTTGATAGTTATTCTGTATTTAGTAATAAAGGAATTTCGTTTGTAATAAATGACTTAACAGTAAATAATAACAATGCTTATTTCTCTTTTTATTATAATAAGTTAATAAAATATGAAAATATGAATGAATTGAAAATAATAAATCAAAAATATATGTCAACAAGACAAAAATGTGATATTATATTAAAAGAGGATTGTTGGTTAAGAATTGATAATAGTTCTACTCATTTATTCAAATCAACTGATAACGGAGTTTCATTTTCTCCTTTAAATAGCATAGTTGAAAAATTTAGGATAGATTCACAAAGTGGCGATACTTTAACTGATTTTAGGTTCCCAGCAAACTATTGCTTTTATTTTAAAGATGAAAATAATTTTATTTTATCTTTAGATGGTACTTTTAAAATTAAAGAACATGGAGTTACATCACATATTGGTTCGCCAGGTTCATGGGCAATAACAAAAGATGGTGGTAAAAACTATGATATTATAAGAGATTCAATTAGAAAACATTTCAAATTAGATGAACCAACTTCAAAATCTTTGATGATCCCACAAAGCCATATTGATAATAAATATTTATTTTCACAGTATCACGAAGGAGATAATTATTTTTATTTATTAGACACAAATTATTATATGAGTCAAGTAAGTAAAATAGATAGTTCTGATAGAATATTCTGTTTTTATGATAAAGTCAATAATTTAACTTGGTGCAAATCAATATATAGATATGATTTAATTAGCCAAACAGACACAATAAATTTAGAAGACAATAAATTTTATTACACAAAAGATGGAATAAATTGGATTGAAGTTTATAGAGCTACTTTATATAGAAATGCAGATTCAGAAATTGGAATTTCAAATGAGAATGAAATCTATATAGTTGCAAATAAAGATAAACCTTATATCTATCGCTATAATATAGAATTGAATAAAATAGACTCTTTAGAATTAAATACAATTTATAATAAGATTTATTTTCATCATGATTTTTATCAAAACAAATTATTTCGTTTTGAGCAAGACAAACTATATGGAGATTGGTATGAAGAAATTGATACATTAAATATTAGAAGACAAGCTGTTGTTAATTTTGATATTAATGGTAATGATATAAATGTCAAAACCCACTTAAATAAAATTAGCACTCAATCTTATTTAATTAATCCTTTTTATGAGAATGCAGATTTTTATTACTCAAAATCAATATTTGACGGAAATTTTCTATATAAAAGAATGGATGAAAATCGATATAAGTATTATACTTCAGTAAACACGAAAGATATAAACAATGAAATGCTTGCAATTGCCTACCCCAACCCAGCAAATAAGGGAAATATAGTTAATATCGAATTAGAGGAATTAGCCAACAAAATCGAAATCTTTGATTTACTTGGCAATAAATTGCAGACTATAAATGAAAATAATTTTAATTACCATATAAATACAGAAAGATTAAAATCTGGTATGTATTTAGTAGTTATTCAATTTGAGAATAAAAAGGAGTTGACTAAATTTGTAGTGGAGTGATTAATTCATTTATACTTAATCAACGAAACTTCTCTACTTTCCGAACCCGAAAGACTATTCTTAATCGAGAAGGGTTTAGACATTTGGTTTGAGTTAGAGAGTAGATATTAAGTGTTAGTTGAGAAAATTCAATTTCTTAAATTTGATGAATGATAACGAAATAAATTATATATTTATAATTAAAAATTGGTATAATATTTGACTAAAAAATTTATAAATATTAAGGGGACAAAATAATGGTTTTATTATATATCAAAGCAGCATTTATATTTACAACGCTTTTTACTTTTGTTTTAATTACCAAACCAGAAGTAGTTAAACAGTTAATTTTGATTGTTTTTAATAAAGTAAGTTTAAAATCTAATTCAAATACTTTTAAAAATTTAGAAAAATGAAAAAAACTATTATCATATTATTTATCTTACTTTCACTTTCAGGATGCTCACTAAGCGTAAGATATTCTTCGGAAGTTAATAAAAAAATAATAGATAAAAGATTTTCTAATAAAGGTATTAAAAGTGATGAAGTTATAAACGAGACATTTTATAATTATGAATATAAATTTGATAACCAAACACTTGGAAATCAGTTAGTAGAATATTCTAAAAATTGGTTAGGTGTTCCCTATATGTATGGAGGAACAAGCACAGATGGTATTGATTGTTCTGCATTTGTTAAAAATGTATTCAATCATATAGGTTATGATTTACCAAGAACTGCAGCACAACAATATGACTTTACCAAAAAAATTGATCGTAATCAAGTAAAAGAGGGTGATCTGATTTTTTTTAGAAGAAGAGATAAAATCTTTCATGTTGGAATTTATATAGGAAATAATAAAATTATTCATGCTTCTACTTCCAAAGGAGTTGTAATTCAAGACCTAAATAATAATTGGATAAAAAGCAATCTATTTGCTTTTGGTAGAATAGATTAAAAAATAATGAAATATAATAATAGTATAAGTTTAAAAATTTAAAAAAAATGGGTGATTTAAAATCACCCATTTTTAATATTCACAAATGCTAAAATAAAATTTATATTACAAAATAAACTTACTTAAGTCAGTACTTTTTCTAATTTCATCAAGGTTTTTATGAACCACTTCTGATGTAATTTTAATTTTATTTTCAGTAATATTATCAGGAGCGTTAAATAAATATTCCTCTAAAAGAGTTGTTAAAATAGTATGAAGTCTTCTTGCACCAATATTAGTAACTTCCTCATTCACACTGGCAGCCATTTTAGCAATTTCATTTATTCCACTTTCATCAAAGTCTAATTCTATATTTTCTGTTTGCATCAATGCTTGATACTGCTTGATTAATGCATTTTTAGGAATAGTAAGAATTTTTACAAAATCTTCCTCAGTCAGCGAAGATAATTCAACTCTAATCGGAAAACGTCCTTGCAATTCTGGAATCAAATCTGACGGTTTAGCCACATGAAACGCACCAGAAGCAATAAATAAAACGTGTTGAGTATCCAAAGGTCCATGCTTAGTATTTACTGAGCTTCCCTCAACAATTGGAAGTAAATCACGCTGAACACCTTCTCGAGAAACCTCAGGTCCGCTACCTCCACCTTTAGAGGCAACCTTGTCAATCTCATCAATAAAGATAATCCCATTATTCTCAGCTCTTTTAATAGCTTCTCTAATAACAGCATCTTTATCAATTAACTTTTCACCTTCCTCTTTTTCGATGATTTTAATAGCATCTTTGATTTTCAATTTCTTTTTCTTGGTCTTTTTGGGCATCATATTACCCATAATATCTTGCAAGTTAATACCCATTTCATCTAAACCAACAGGACCTAAAACTTGCATCTGAGGACCAGAATCCGAAATATCAATTTCAATTTCTCTATCATCAAGAACACCATTTTTCAACATCGCTCTAAATTTTTCACGAGTCTCTTTATTTTCTACTTCTTCATCCGATTGAAAATCAGATTCAAAAGAAGGGCTTTTCTTAATTGGTGGTATAAGAATATCTAAAATTCTATTTTCTGTATTAACCTTTGCTTGTTCTTTTTTAGTTTCTAATTGTTCCTCATGAACCATAGCCACTGCTCTATCAGCAAGTTCTCTAACCATCGATTCCACATCACGACCTACATATCCAACTTCAGTAAATTTTGTTGCTTCAACTTTCACAAAAGGAGCATCAGCAAGTTTAGCAAGTCTGCGAGCTATTTCCGTTTTACCAACCCCAGTAGGTCCTATCATTATAATATTATTTGGCATAATCTCTTTTTGGATATCTCCAGAGACGTTCTGACGACGCCATCTATTTCTCAGGGCAATAGCAACAGCTTTTTTTGCTTGGTCTTGTCCGATAACATACTTATCTAATTCCGCCACAATTTGCGATGGAGTTAAATAATCTTTTACTATATTTTGAACTTCAATATTTGACAATTTATTTCCTTTTTATAATTCTACAATTGAGATATTTTGATTTGTATAAATGCAGATATCACCTGCTATATTTAATGATTCTTCCACAATTTCACGAGCCGATAAACTTGAATGTTTAACCAAAGCACGTGCGGCAGATAAAGCATAAGCTCCACCAGAACCAATAGCAAGAATATTATCATCCGGCTCTATAACATCTCCATTCCCACTGAGTACATACCCTTTTTCACCATCCATTACAATCATCATCGCTTCTAATTTTCTTAAATACCTATCAGTTCTCCATTCTTTTGTAAGTTCAATAGCAGCGCGGTCGAGTTTTCCCCTATTTGATTCAAGTTTTTCCTCAAATTTAGTAAGAAGTGTAAATGCATCTGCTGTAGAACCAGCAAAACCAGCTAAAATTTTATCATTATATAGTTTTCTAATTTTTACAGTTCCTCTTTTCATAACCGTATTTCCAAGAGTTACTTGCCCGTCCGAACCAAGAGCAACTTTACCATCTTTTATAACCCCAACTACAGTGGTTGACCTAATTTTTTCTTTCATTAATCCCTTAAATTTTATGTCGATAATAAGAATGTATATACGAAAAAGAACGTGATTTAGTTTAATCAAATCGCAATATTTATTCTAAATATCCTTCATTTGTTAATTCACTACTAATAGTTTCCGATATAAAATTACCCCATTGTTCTCCAGCAACAGAGCTTTCTTCCATAAGTTTATTAGTTAATTGTGAAAATTTTTTTCCAGTTTCTGAATTATAGAACTTAATAGCGTTATCAATATCTTCTAATGTTAGATATTTACTATATACTGGAGCAAGTTTTTCCGCAAAATTACGAAGATATTCATCTTTATATAAATCAATATGTTCTGACCAAAACTCCTCAGGAACATCAGGATAGTATGATTTATAATCTTCTATAATCTGGTATATACTCGATTCAACTCCTTCATAAGATCCACTAACCTTAAAAAACTCTATCATTTTATCAAGATATTCAGGACTCTGGCTTTTAAGATTAATCGCAAATAATAAGCAAAACAAAACTAGTAATTTTTTCATTTTATAAACCTTTTAATTATTAATACATATAAAAGTAATGCAATAGTTAAATAAAGTAATAATTTAGCAAAAACATCACCTATTTGAACATATAAACTATTAGTCTTTAATTTAGGAACTTCAAAAGAAATTGCCTCTTTTTGCATAACATTAGTTTCTTTCAAACTTTTTCCAGCAGCAGATATAAACCCACTAACCCCAGAGTTTGCAGAGCGAGCAATATAGCGTCTATTCTCTATAGCCCTTACTTTTGCTATCAAATAATGTTGTCTTGGTCCGGGTGTTCCATCATACCAAGCATCATTAGTAATTACAGTTAAGATTTCAGCTCCAAGTTGAGTAAACTCTCTACAAAAATTAGGATAAATAGATTCAATGCATATAATTGAACCAATTTCTGCAGTTTGATTATTATTTGAATAAGTTAAATTAAATTTTTCTTTTCCAAGTCCCCAAGCTGAAATTCCTACTCCCCATTTAATAAATTCTGATAAAAAACTAAAATACTCCAAATTAGGTATTCTTTCAGCAAAAGGAGTCAGTTTTCCTTTATGATAAACTTTATGGTCAGACTCATTTGGATTAACCATTATAGCAGAATTAAAACTTTCTTCCCAAACATCATTATACTTATCATACCTTGCAGAAAGCTGCCTATCGTCTTCATTTTCATATATTACAGTATGAATAAACCCAGAAAGCAAACTTACATCTTTTTCATCAACCCAATTTTGTAAAAATGACAAATTGAGATTTTTATTAAAATCATCGCTAATTCTCAAAATAGCTGTCTCAGGGAACACCGAAATATCAAATTTCTCAACACTATACAAAGAATCCTGCAGGTCAAAGCAATATTTAATTTGTGCAATCGGACCTGATGACCATTTTTCCCAAGGATTAATATTTGGTTGTATCACAGCGATTTTTATTGACTCATTTCTTTCTAATAATTTATCATGTTCAAAGTGATTAACTCTTATAACCCCATATATATTAGGAATAATAATCATTAAAACCAAAAAAGTAATATTTTTTTTATTAATTTTTTTATTTTCTTTAAACTCTAAGTAAATTAGTAGTAAAACTGAATTTATAATTAAAACCAAAAAAGAAACACCCCAAACTCCAAATAAATCTGCAATTTGAATAAAATAAAAATTATAAATTTGGGAATTTCCTATTGCTAACCAAGGATAAGATAATTCACCTAAAGAATAAAAATATTCCCATGCTGTCCAAACAACAGGGAAAATCATAATTGAGGTCTTTAAATTAAAATTATCTCTAATTTTAACGTAAATATATATTGGTATCAAAAAAAACATTGGGTGAAAAACATCAAGCGCTAATCCTGAAGCCATTAAAAAAGGATCAGTTTGTTCCTGAAAACTCGAAATCCACCAATTTGAAAGCAAATGATAAATAAAAAAAGTAAGATATACTCGAGGAAAAAGATTTTTTATTTCTCCAGTTTTAACTTGCTCCAAACCAATTAGTAGGAATAAAAAGGCAAAATATGATGTAAAAAAAAATGGAAAAGGAGGAAATGATAAAGCTAATGATAAACCTGCTAAAAGAAAATATTTATTTTTTTTCATTTGTTAAATTTTTTTTGCTAAACTAAGAAAATAAAATTATATTCGGAAACAAATTAATCCCTACTATTTTTTTTAAATTTAAAGAAATTAAAAAAGTTCATTGATTCATTTGTAACTCTTAAAGTTAGAAAAAGACCAATCAAACCAATTACAATATTACCAGCCCACATGCTAATCTCAGGAACTAAATGTCCTCTGTCTGCTAATTTTTCACCTCCAAGTAAAAATATCCAATAAATAATATAAAAACCCAGAGAAATTGCAGCACTCACTCCAAAATTACCTCCTTTTGTCAATACTCCCAACGGACACCCAACAAAAACAAAAAGTAAACACGCTACAGGTATTGAATATTTTTTTTGTATCTCTACCTCATATTCCCCTGCTCTTAAAATATTATTTCTTTCTCTTTCAATTTCATTTTTTGTAATATTTATTAAATGATTTAGCTTATTATCCAATGAATTATATCTTTTTACCCTTTCTATCCTTATCGAATCTTTTTCAGATTTTGCTTTTGAACTACTTTGAGTTCTTCTGTAATTTACAAGAGAAGTAACGTCAATATTTTGATTTTTATCAGGGAATTCTTGGAGAATACCTTCTGACTGTGATGAATCAATCTCCAGTGAATCAATCTCTGTGTTAAACAAATAGTTCAAATGACTATCAATATACTTCACTATTGCCTCATTCCTTTCTTCAGCAGCACTCAAAAGCTCTTTCTTAACTTCTTTTAAATCCTTTATAGATAGCTCTCTATTGCTCCTCTGGAAGACATCATCCTCAGTTCTTTCCAAAGAAAAACCACTAACATTTTGATATATGGTATGCTTATCATAACTTATAACCTTATAATCTTTTGAATTATTATACTCCATTTGATGAATTTCTCCATCAAAAAGTTCAATAATTAACTTAGAGTAATCAGAATTAAATTTAATATAACCAGAATCAGCAGATATAATATTACTTGCTCTGGTATTTGTTTTATCATAAATAGTTACATTATTTAATGCCCCAGATAGTGAATCTACTTTTCTTGATAAAATAGTAAATCCATCTAAATCTGAAGAAAACCTACCCGATTCCATCAAAAAAGTTGGTTTTTTTCGTTTAATATCATTCAATAAAGTTTTTGCTTTATGATTAGACTCCGGTAGCACAATATTATTAAACCAAAATAAAGCAAACATTAATACAGTTGCAAAAACTATAATTGGTGCCATCATTCTCAAAAGACCACTTCCACTTGCTTTAACAATTGTTACTTCGTGGTGTGAAGACATATTTCCAAAAGCCATCAATGAACCAAACAAAGTTCCCATAGGAATTGCTAATACAATCATCCACGGTATATTCAACGTAATCAATTGTAATATCAATATATTATCCAAACCCTTACCTACCAAATCATCTAATTTTTGCATAAGGAATTGCATAAGAAAAAGAAACACCACAAGCAATGTTCCAAATAAAAAAGGTCCTATTAAAAATCTTAAAGTATATTTATCTATAATTTTCATTTTTTTATTTAAAATTTAATTTTTAATTTTGTAATCTTTCAAAACTAAAAAATTATTATTGGGAATAAAAACATGTACGTGATAATTAGTATAATTTTGTTGTTAATCTCTTTGCTCTTAATAGGAGCGGTGCTTATTCAACCTGGTAAAGGTGATATGCTTACTGGTATGAGTGGGCTCGGCGGCCAATTCAATTCAGTTCTTGGTAGCAGAAGAGCCACCGACCTACTTTCTAAAATCACTTGGGTTTTAGCCGCTGTCATTATTGTGCTTACTTTAGTTACTAACCTATTCTTCTTAAACAAAGGTAGTAATGAACTTAAAGCACCAACTGAAGGTATGAAAGTTTCTCAACCTTTTACACAACCTGCTCAACCATCAACTCAACCAGTTCAACAACCAATTACTACACCAGCTGAAAACGAAAATAAAGGTGAATAAGTTTCTTTAATTTAAAAAAAGGAGATATTAAATAAAATATCTCCTTTAATTTTTTTTTATTATTATACTTCATATATCCTTACATTTCTATTCTTACAAAAAAAACACTTAAATTTGTATTAATAAAAATATCTAAAGTTTAAGTTTTATTATCAAATCTATTTTTTTTTAATAAAGTTTATCAAATAATTATTAATTTTGTAAGAATTATATAACACAACTCAAAAATTTATAACCGAAAATGGGATTATTTAATTTTTTTTCAAATGATGTAGCAATTGATTTAGGCACTGCTAACACCCTTATATGGATGAAAAATAAGGGAATAGTTTTAAATGAGCCATCAATTGTTGCTTACAATAAAATTACAAAAAACTTAATAGCTATAGGCCACGACGCAAAAGCAATGCTCGGAAAAACTCATAAAGAAATTGAAATTGTAAGACCTCTTCAAGATGGTGCAATTGCAAATTTCGAGATTACCGAAGGAATGATTAGAGCATTCATAAGAAAAATATCAATGTCTTGGCAACCTGCAAGAAGAGTTGTTGTTTCAGTTCCATCTGGTCTTACAGAAGTCGAAAAAAGAGCGGTAAGAGATAGTTGCGAACACGCAGGAGCAAAAGAAGTTCACTTAATAGCCGAACCTATGGCATCAGCTATTGGAATCGGAATTGATGTCCAAGAATCAGTTGGTAATATGATTGTAGATATCGGAGGAGGTACAACAGAAATTGCTGTAATAGCTTTATCAGGAATTGTAAAAGATAACTCTTTTAGAGTTGCTGGCGATGAACTAACTCAATCGATATTAGACTATTTTAAAAATGAACATAATATTTTAATTGGTGACAGAACTGCAGAATCTATCAAATGCGAAGTTGGGTCAGCCGTACCATTAGCAGAAGAAATGGAAATTGAAGTTAAAGGTAGAGAATTACTCACTGGTTTACCAAAAATGATTCAAGTTACTTCCGTTGACATAAGAGAAGCTCTTAAAGTACCTATTGCCTCTATTGTTAAAGAAGTCTTATCTTTGCTGGAGCAAACCCCACCCGAATTATCAGCAGATATTTATGACAGAGGTATTATGCTTACAGGAGGTGGTGCTTTACTTAAAGGACTTGATGAAAAAATTAAAATTGAAACTCAACTACCTGTTCATATCGCAGATGAGCCACTACTCGCTGTAGTTAGAGGTGTTGGTAAAGTTTTAGAAAACCTCAATGATTACAAAGATGTTTTAATTAAAAGCACTCGATATTAGCAATGACTAATTTTGCTGAAATACTAAATAAATATAAAGATTACTTTATTTTTCTAATTTTACTGCTTATTTCTATCGCTATGCTTAACTTAGGTGATACAAATAAAATAAGCGGATTTAGATTATTTTTGTTAAATCAAGTTGTTTACCTACAAGATATTATGCCGATGTTATCTAACAGTTCATCCATTGAAGCCGAAAACGAAGCACTTCGTGAATTCAATCTCAAATTATCAAATGAATTAATTAAAAACAGAAGAGCAATTGCTGAAAATGACAGATTAAGAGGAATAATTGGCTTTCAAGAAACTTATGAAAAAGATATAATTCCTGCTGAAGTAATTGGTTTTTCACAATATAATTTCAAACTTTATATTTCACTAAGCATTGGAAA
This sequence comes from Eximiradiales bacterium, assembly GCA_965661945.1. Taxonomy (GTDB): domain Bacteria; phylum Bacteroidota; class Ignavibacteria; order Kapaibacteriales; family UBA2268; genus JAJRPT01. Next base: position 5,147 of record CBFIFP010000003.1, on the reverse strand, counting down.
CACCAGCGGTATTCAAAGAACAATGCCCGTTAGAACTGATGCTGGACTTGTTGGAACAGTTACTCTTACTTCTGAAAATAACTCATTAGTAGAAACATTAAAAAACAGAGATATAAAAGTTGCTGCTAAAGTGCTCAGAAGCTCCGTTCATGGTTTAATAGAATGGATTGGAGGTGAAGATTATGTTTTAACTAACATTCCTAACTCTTATGACGTTGAAGTTGGTGATATTGTAACAACTTCCAATTACTCTAATAAATACCCCGAAGGCATTCCTATTGGCGAAATCCACTATATCAATAAATCTAAAAACTCCCTCTTTTTGGATATTAAGGTCAAACCCTTTGTCAATTATAATAGCTTAACTCAATGTTTTGTTGTTAAAGAACTACCAAACCCCGAAAGAGACTCACTCATCAGAGAACTTGAAAGAAAATTAAACCTATAATATTCTATATACTATTTGATTTTCTGACTATTTTTCCGTAATTTGTGTGATATTTAATTTACAAAATAAAAAAATAATTTACGTAAATAAGGAGATAAAATGGGCGAAGAAATTACGCAATTAGAACCGAAAATTGTATGGGAATACTTTCACGAAATTACTAAATACCCAAGACCTTCCAAAAAAGAAGAAAAAATTGTTGCTTATGTTGAAAAATTAGCAAAAGATTTAAACTTAGAATTAGAAAAAGATGCTCTAGGGAACATAGTTATCCGTAAGCCAGCAACACCAGGTTACGAAAATAAAAAGGGCTTTTGTATTCAAGCACATCTTGATATGGTTTGCGAGAAAAACCGCGATGTAGAGTTTGACTTCGATAACGACTCAATACAAACTTGGATTGACAACGGATGGGTAAAAGCAAAAGGAACTACTCTTGGTGCTGATAACGGAATGGGAGTTGCAATGGGAATGGCAATTTTAACTATGCCAAATCTGCAACACTCTGACTATGAACTACTCCTAACCCTTGATGAAGAAACTGGCTTAACTGGTGCTATTCAACTCGGCAAAGATTTGCTTAAAACATCTGATATTCTTATTAATCTTGATACAGAAGATGACCACACATTCTCAATTGGTTGCGCTGGTGGAATAAACACAATCGGAAATTACAAATACGAAAGTGATTCTGTTCCAAGTGGTTATGCCTTTTATGAAATTGGAGTAAAAGGGCTTATGGGCGGACACTCAGGAGTAGAAATCCACGAAGAAAGAGGCGCTGCAACTAAGTTTATTACAAGAATGTTATTTGAATTAAACCGTAAATTTGACATTAGAATTTCATCTATCGACTCCGGTAGCAAACACAACGCAATTCCAAGAGAAGCATTTGCTAAAGTTGCAATAAATCCAAGCCAAGTGAATGATGTACTTGCATTTATAAAAGAACATAGCGAAGTTATTCAAAAAGAATATAAATCATTAGAGAAAAACGTAGTTGCATTTGCAGAAAAAACAGATGAAGTTTCAAGAGTGATGACCAAATCATTCCAAGATAAATTGCTAATGTCATTTTATGCAATGCCTCACGGAATAATCCGCTGGTCGCCTGATATAAAAGGACTTGTGCAAACATCAACAAATTTTGCTGTGATTGAAACTCACCAAAATGAAATAAAAGTATTGACTTCTCAAAGGTCATCAGTCGAAAGTGAGAAAATGAATTTGGCTAATCAAATCCGCAGTGTAATCGAACTTGCAGGTGGAAGCGTAATTCAAAATGATGGCTATCCTTCTTGGGAGCCAAATATGGATTCGCCGATACTTGTTACAGCAAAAGAAGTGCATACCAAAATCTTTGGTTTTGAGCCAGTTATCGAGGCAATTCACGCAGGTTTAGAGTGCGGTTTAATAGGCGAAAGATACCCGCATTTAGATATGCTATCATTCGGACCAACAATCAAAGAGCCACACACACCAGACGAAAAAGTAGAAATTAAAACAGTAGATAATTCTTGGAAATTACTTCTCGGAATAATAGATAATCTACCGAGTAAGTAAATATATTATCAACAAGGGGTTTAAAGCCCCTTGTTATTTTTTACCCGTCATTCTGAAGCGTAGCCGAAGAATCCAGTCAAACATATTAAAATCTCCGATTTTATCCTTTAATTCTTAATCTGCGTAATCTGTGCAAATCTATGATTCTGAAAAAAATCCTGCTAATCCTTTAATCCTATTAATCGTGTTTAAGAAAAAAAATTTGCATATATAAAAAATAAATTATAATTTGAAATATCTTTCATTTCAAAATCAAAAAAACTTTTTTTGAAAATGCGATAATAAAATGCAAGTACTAACTAAATATATTATCCTAACTTCTTATATATATATATATATATATATATAACGATATATTTGTGTATTGTAACTAATTTAACTTGTGAAAATTTAATTAAAAATGAAGAAAATGACTATGAAATCACACAAACAAAATTATCATCTTGGGACTTATATAATTTATTAAAACAAAAATTTCGGCGTTTTTCTATCGCTTAAGCATGTTACTTTTCTTTCAGCAAAAAAGAGGTAGAATTAACTAACGAATGTTTAATAAAATTTAAGGAAACAAAGTATGAATAAGTTTTTCATTACTTTAATTTTCACTTTCTCATTATTGATTTTATCTTTAGATTGCAATGAACAAATAGGACCTTGTCCTGAAAGAACATCATTCAGTTATGAACAAGGGTTTTGTTTAGGTATATATCCAGATGACCCACAAAACCCAACTGGTTATATTATTAAGAATTGTAATGGTCAAGCAGGCACATGTTATAGAGAATATGAAGTTTGCTATGAAGGGACAAGTTAGTATATACGGTAGTAAACGAACAAATAACACCAGCAGGATGTGATGTAATGGAGTTTGAGTTTGACCCAGATTATCCACCTTTTTATTGCTTCACTTTTTGTCCTTAGATTTAAGTAGAAATTTTGAGTTCCAATAATAAATAACTTGTTGGAACTCAAATTTATTAATTTTTTTTAAATAATTTAAATGGAGTTTAAAATGCTTATCTTTACTTTATTAATATCAATAATATTTAGTCAGAAAGAAATTGACCCTTCAACCTATTATTGCAAAACAAATTATGAATTAAAAATATTAAAACTCTCAAATGATGATTTAATATTTTATGGTTCTGAAGGTGGAATATTGAGAACTACCGATGGTGGTAATTCTTGGGTACAAAATTACTCTGGAACTCATGATAATATTCTTAAACTAATTGAACATAAGGATATAGTTTATGGAATTACGCAAACAGGTAGTTTTATGTATTCGGATGATAATGGTGATTATTGGAAATATATAAAAATTGGAAGTATTCTTACAGATTTCACTATCCTTAATGATGTTATTTATGTAGCAAGCAATTCAGACACAGTATTTGTTTCTTCTGATTTTGGAATGACTTGGGAAAGCAAAACGCAAAACCATACTACTAATATAAAAGGATTTTCAAATATAAATGATAAATTATTATTATTAGGAAATATTCAAACAAATAAATTATTTATTTTAAATCAAGATTTAACTTTCGATAATGAAATATTAACACCATTTAATATTGGAGTTATTATTGATAAATATGAAGATATATATATCAAAGATGGAACAAAAGTAGCAAAATTAAAGCAAGATTTTACTTGGGAAATTTATAATTTATTTGATGAAATTACTGAGTTTAGATTTTGTCCAGAAGAAAATGAAATATCAATTTTTGTTTTTAATAATTTAGACAGAAATTTACCTAAAATTGATTTTTATAAATATAAAAATAAATCAATCAACTTTCTTAACTCATATTCAAATTATCAAATGGATATAAAAAACATTAATAAAAATGAATTTAAAACTGTTGATATTGAAAAAATTAATGGGGAATATTTTTTATCAAATCATCATAAAACAATTTTAAAAATAGACAATCAAAATAATTGGAATTTAATAAGTAATTCAGGAGCGACTCCATCAAATATTTTTATAAATAAACTTAATCAAATTGCTTTTGGTTCTGGTTATGGAATTATTTTAACTGAAAATTATGGAACATCATATCAATTTAAACCATTACCAATTGTTGATAGTTTTGGAGATTCTATTAGGACAAGTTTAGACTTTATTGAATTTATTGATGATAATAAAGCATTAATTTTATTAAAAGGTGGAGGACTTAAAAATGATAATTTAGGAAAATCTAATCATTATAGAATTGCTTATACTAAAGATGATTTTAATTCTATAAATGTTATTAAAAGTCTTTTTTCAGCTCCTTTCAAATCTCTTTATGAGGATTTACAGGTACTTGGTAAAATTGATAATAAACCTTTAATTCATAGAACCTATAAAATGCTTACAACTGTTCCAGATAGTAATAATTCTATAAATGATTCATTATATTTCAATTGTTTATATAAAATAGATATTGAAAATGAGAAATTTGATTCTTTAAATACAATTATTGATAGTCTTCAATTTCCAAAATTATATGTTGAGGAAGGTAAAATATGGATTTATGGAACAAACTCTACTTCATACAAAAATGGGATAATTTATTTATCAGAAGACAATGGTGAAACATTTAACAGAGTTGTTGATATTGATTTATCAACTGATAATGAAAATTACCCAAATCTATCAAGCACACCAGCTTTAAGAAGAAGTAAAAATGGAAGTTTATACTTACTTTCAGAATTATTAATTGCAAAGATTAATGAAGATAGTTATACTTATGAAAAAATTCCTAATGAAAATTTTAAATTATATGCTGGAAATGCAAATTCACATACAGGTTATCTAGAAGATTATATTTGTTTTATTATTGACCAAAGTGAAGGTAAAAATAAACTTTTATATTCAAAACTAAACATTGAAGATGATAAATTTAATGTTGATAAAATCTATGAAAGAAAAGATTTTTATTTAAACCATTCTATAAATAATGACAATTTTATATTAACTAAGAGCTTTCAACCTTTTTATAATTTACTTTACTTCCCCATTGAACCCGAACGATTAGAATATTATGCAAGTTCTGTGGAAAGAGGCGGTTCCCCTCCAATTTGGACTTACCCACCTTATCCAAACCCAGTAAAAGACATTTTAAAGATGAAATTCTATTCGGCGATG
>CBFIFP010000002.1:359928-437824 GCA_965661945.1 Eximiradiales bacterium | reverse complement strand
CTGGTAAAATAAAAACCGAAAAATCCGACGACTTATTCAGCGAACAAAAGGAAGCAAAGCCACTCGAATTTTCCGCAGAAGCAAAAGCAGTATTCGATGCCGGTCGCAATCTCTGGCGATATTATCATAAGCAATATTTTTCGGGCATTTCGACTTCGCTCAATGACCGAAAAAATAATAATGTAGAGGTATCAAAAAGTTCATTGAGCGAAGTCGAAATGAACACAAACACATACAACCCCAATGCCTCGCTCTACGACATCCGCGAACATTTCCAAGGTAGGAATGCAAAAGGGCGAATGAACAGTAAAAGCGACGACGAAACATACATGCGATTAATCCAAGATTTACGCAGTAAATTAAAAACTTTAGCAAAAAAAATCGAACCCAAAGTGTATGAGTACGGGTTTTTGAAGAAATAAGAAAGGAGAGGGAGATGAAAGAATTTTATAAATATATGGAAACTTTAGATGAAAGTAAAATATACAGAGAGGAACTTGGTACACTCTCTTTAATTTCATTTAAACCAAGAATTGAAGAATTAAAAGAGAAACTTGAAATAATTAAAAAATTTGAAAATGAATTTATAAGTCAAAACTTTCAAAATAATTTAAAAAATATTTTTAATCAATTTCAGCATCAATTTGATGAATTAATCAAAACTAATGAAAATCAATTTGCGGATAAAAAAAGTCAATTTATTAATGGCTTTAATAATAATTTTCATCAATTTGATGAATATTTTAATTTTTTCGCTATAAAAAAATTATACAAAGATGGATTTTTAAACGATAATGATTTATTGTTAAAAGTAAAATCACTTCAATTAGAATTAGAAAAAATAGAACAATTAAAAATTGAAATTAAAAATGAATTTAATGAAAAACAAATTGAATTTGATAATCATGTAAAAACAAAAATAACAGAAATTAGAAAAACTTCATCAAAAATTTCTATAAAAGTTGCACAAGATGAATTTACAAATGCAATTGATAGGATTAAGAAAAATATTAAACTTTGGAGTATTATTTCAGGTGGATTGATATTTTCAATTACCGTATTATTAATTGTTTTTTATTGTATTTCTGATTTTACTAGTTCAACTTATATATACCAAGCAATTTACAAAGTATCATTAGTTGGTTTTCTCGCAACCTTACTAACTTATTCATTAAAGATTTTAAAATCTAATATTCATTTAAAAGAAGCAAATTACCATAAACAAGTAATGACAAATAGTTTAAAGGCATTTGTAGAATCTGGTTCTACTGATGAACAAAGAGATATTATTTTAATTAAGATACTTGAATCTCTTACAAACTTAGGAAATACAGGTTTAGTAGAAACTAATTCAGATTCAAATCAAAAAATGACATTTGAGTATTTAACAAAGTATTTAAGTGATAATAAATAAGGAAGAAATTATATGATAATAATTCCAAGCGAAAATAAAGATAATTATAAAAAGCAAAATTATTTTTCAAATTTGATATATAATTATATTCATATTATAATATACTTATTTATTCTACTAATTGTTATTTCTTGTGCTACTTATTTTACTTATTATGATAATTTAAAATTAGAAGCTGATGTTGCTGTTGTTAAAATTAATGAATTTAATCATAAAAACCAAATTGTAATTGATACACTTATAATTTATAATACGTTTAAATTTGAAATTGAAAATATTGAACTAAATATATCTTTTTATGATGAATGGTTAAAAAAAGAGGCAAGCAAAGTTGATGAATTAGAATTTATAATTCAAAAAAAAGTAGAACCTAATTCTAATTTAATAGTGTGTGATTTAATATTAGGTGAAGTCAATTCAAAATCTAAATATTATGATATAAAGGTAAAAGGTTTTAAAAATGAGTTTATATTTATCGTAAAATCTATATATTATGATATATTTAACTAGAGTAATTAGTAGTATACCGCCCTTCAACCACAAAAGATAGTGCTGTGAGTGGGAAGGTTTAACACGATGAATCGTGTCTCTACATTTGTATGTGTTTTTTTGGCTCAATATTATGGTGGTTATCTTCCGCCGGCGATTGATAGTCTGAAGTCTAATCCTACTTGGGTTGTGTGGAAACCTGGGTTTGCCGCTCCTACATTAAATGTTCCGTCATATCTTACGAAAAATGATGCTGTTAATCTCTGAGACATTGTATATCTGATTCTTGGTTCTACTGTTATGACTGTGCTTCCGTCTAATACTCTTCCTCTTTCGTTTCCTCCTTCGAAGCTTGTTGGGTCGAATACGTCGAATGTTCCTCTTCCGTTGTATTTATAAGAGCCAAGGAAACTAAATTCAATGTCGTTTTTGAGTTGAATACCTAGGAATGGGAATGAAAAGCTGTTCATTGTGTAACTTGCTTGTGCTGATATTTCGTTAGTTGTTTGAGATGTTATTACTGATTTGGCTGCAGCGTTTAGGTTATATCCTTGTGTTCTGTTCCATCTTAATGTTGCTGTTAGGGTTCCGTCCACTTTTTCTTCGTCGAATGATGTGGTTATTCCAATTAGTGGAGAAAATCCAGACATAACTTGTTGGTTTTGTATAACTCTACCGTTGTCTGTGATTTGGACTGATTCAGAGTAGTTGGATGTGTAAGTATGGTCTATTTGTACTTTTTTTACGTATCCGTTCCAGACTTTCCATTTTTCGATGCCAGTCCATCTTATACCCCAGTTCATTGATGGTAGAAAGCGAGCTAAGTTTCCTTGGGTTAGAGAAAATGCTTCTAATTGCTGGTAAAAACTATTTGCTAATGCTATGTTTAATTGTTTATTTTTTTCAATATCATCGATTTCGTTGTTGGCTATTATTCCAGCGCTTTGTTGTTCATAATCTTCTACTACATCTTGGACTGTGTTACCAAAGAGATTGATGCCAAAGACTTTAGGCAGTGAAATGTATGTTCTCTCAAGTGTTTCCATTGCAATGACGTTTGTGAATACAGGTACTCCGTCATCAGCAGTGATAATTGATTGATTTCGATTATAATTTTTAGCTGATCTCCAAGTTAAATCTAAGGTTGCTCCTTCCCATAGGGGTCTGTTTGTGGAGATATTCATATCAGTTGCTTGTCTATAGTTATCTTGATATCTACCGTTTGGTGGACGTAGTCCTGGGTTTGTTTGTATGGAAAAGAATGGGAATCTATTTGCACTATTAAAGTTAAGACTTCCGTGTGGGTTTGATACTAATCCCATTTGGTATGCAAAGCTTGGTCCATAAGAGTTTATAGATTGTTCACCGATTAGTCCCCTACCCCAGAAATTTTGCATTCCGTTTCCGCCAAAGACACCTGGGTTTGTAGCGTTGTTTGTTTGGTTTATTGCTATGTTGATTTTATCATAATCTAAGAATATGGTTTTAAAGGTATATGCGACTTTTTGCATAATGCTAAGTCCGGATTTTGTATTTGATTTTGGGTCTTTTTTTCTTCCAAAGTTGGTAGCAGGAGTAACTCCAAAAAGTTCATCTCCAAAGTTTCTTAAAGATAAGTTCATATTAAACCTAAATTGACCGTTATATGAGGTATTTTTAGCTCTATCTGTAACCTCAGGGTCTGGCATAAGAGGGTCATTCCAATCGTATCCGACGATATAAGAACCATTCATATCTAGATGTTTGGATAGTAATGGTATTGGAAGTAAGGGTTTGAAGTTGATTGTAACGCTTTGATTGTGCATTGTGTTTCTACCAAAATCTATCCATCCGTTAGCGAACATAGCGTTTGCGATTTGTGAGCCGGTTCTTTGGTTTCCAAATTGGTCGAATTCGAGGTCAATCATTGAGCTTCTGGTATTGTAACTATAGTCAAATGATGGTGATAGTAACCCACCTTGTGATAATCTCCAAGTGAAGTTTGCTTTTCTATCGGCAAAAAAGTTTCTTACCAGTGGAGACGCAAAGTTTAAAAATCTAGATTGTTCTGTTTGTCTTCCTCTATTCATAATAACACCTACACCTACGTTTGAAGGTAGAAGATTTATTTTCCATTTGTCATAAACGCCAATTACTGGAACTTCCTTGAATGATTTGAATGGTGAAAATGCTATTAGTTCAGGTATTGAATTAGCATAGTTTAGGTCAAGGTTCCATGCCCAGTTGAATTTTGTTTCGAAAACTGGGGTTCTAGAATAGTCTTGTGCGTAAGTGTAATTAAAGTTTAATTTATTTAGTGTTTCGCTTACTAACCAGTGTTTTATAGGTATTCCGAGTTTTATTCCTGTGAGAGACCATTGATCTTGGACTCTAAGGACTTCGGAGCGGTCTCTTAATTCATTAGCAGCAGCGTCGGCTTCGAGTTGAGTTCCACCGTTATCTAAGATATTATCTGAAGTTATTTTCATAGCTTCATCTAATGATAAATCTGTGTTTGCGATGAATTGAGGAGTAGAGAGTGCTTCGGAGCGAGTGTATGCAACTGGAATTTTCATTTGTTTGAAAGACCTTGGAGCAAATTTCTCTAAATTACCTTGCATATTAATTACATATCCAACATCATCGTTTCTATCTCCGAATCTTTCTTCGAGTTTGCTGAAATTTCCTTGTTTTCTGTTTACTGTTGCATTTATTGTTCCTAGGTCAGCAAGTTGTAAGTTGGCGTTTACGTTGGCAGCCCAATCTCTGCTGCTTTCCGCTTCTATTAATCTAAGTTCATCTACCCAAACACAGGTTGATAAATCGTTAGGGAATCGCTCATTAGGGTTAGCGATACCAAAGCCAAAGAATGTTACTCTTGTTAGAATTGGCGTTCCTTTTATAGCAAAAGTGGCATTAGGGTTATTACCTCCAGCAGGAAATTCTTGTCTTTGATTTATTCTTGTTACATCTCTTATTTGTTTGATTGATGTAATTTGTCTTAGGTCAATTTCTATATCATCCCAGCCAGAAGTAAGAGGTTGACGGTATTCATAGTAGTTGTTGGAATCGATACCAAATCTCATATAAACATAAGCAAGTGGGATAGTTCCATCTTGTACAACTCCAGGCATTGAACCATCTCCGTGGATGAAGAATTTTAATTTTTTATAGAAGAATATATCCATATTTTGAAAAATTCGAGTAGCCATTCTTTCTTCCCCAAATTTAAGATTATTTACACAAACTCTTAGAGATTGTTCATTTAATCTAATATCTTGTTGTGGGTTAGGACTATTGATTTGTCTTGGAGCTCTAACACCTGGAGGCATTGTGTAATAATCTGGCGGTCCGCTGTTTTCAAAAGTATTAACGAATGAAACTGACATAGCGCTATCTGATGGTGGGACTGATTGGAAGTTATTAATTCTTAACCATTGCGAACCAACGAGAGCCCAGTCTGCAATCCAGGCGTTTAGAAGTCCGCCTTGTGGATTTAATCTTACATATTGTACGTTTGAGAATTGCGGATTTCCAACTCTTGAAGTTGGCTTTCTAATTGGAATTCTATAAAGATACCATCCTGTTTCGGGGTTTCCACCAACTATTTGCGGATTTGTGTTTTCGTTTCTGTTTTGAATATCGATTTCGTATCTGAAGTAACTGTTATCGAGTGAAATTTGCTGACCATTGTTATCGTTTAATATTTCGGTATCTGGGAAAGCTCCAAGTTCTGAAAATTGTGAGTTATTTTCATAATTGTTGTATCCTCCGAAGTCATTAGGACCTTGTTCGCTTACAGGTTTTTGGAAGTCGAAGAGATAGTCATCTCTTGCGGGGTCTTCTTCTTGGTCTAAAGGATAAGGAAATATTAATTTGGTTGGGTCTTGATTTTCTCTTTCTTGCTGGTTATTTAAGCCGTCTATCCCAACGTCTTCACCTTCATCTATTATTCCGTTTGGAAGAGGATTTTGCTCTGTAATACCATCTTCTGTGTTTAAGGTGCCATTAGCTATTACGTCCTCACTAATCATACCTAAGTCAAGATATAATTTAGTTGTAGGTTCCATATTAGCTATGTTTATCATAATTTCGATAAATTCTATGTTTTCGTTGTCAAAGTTAGTGTTGAATGAGGATAGTAGTCTCATCATTCCACCCCAGCTTTTTTCTAGAATTTTTTTACCATCTGGTCCGATTCTATCAACATAATATGGTTCATCTGGATTAAATAGCGGGTTGATTTCATCTAGATATTCAGGATTATTGTTATAGATACCTCTTTCTCTTGGGTTAAAAATAAGTTCTAATGGACTAAGGTTATTTTGACCAATTATAACTTCTTTATCTGGATATACATCGATTTGTCTAATCCATGGCACGAATCTTTGAAACCAAAACATTTTACCTCTGAATTGGTTTCTTTCTGCACCGTCTAATCCTATGTTGTTGTCAGTTGGAGCTGATGAATGCGACCATAATGATGGATTTAAACCGAGGGTAATTCTTCGTTGAGCTGCCTCGAAGTTATCTATATAAACCACTGATTCGCCGTTATCACTTGGAATATTTGATTTTCTTTTATTTGGTTCTGGTATTTTCATTGCCCACTCTGCTAGTAAATCAAAGCTTGATTTTGCTTTTGTATCATAGAATGGTAAAAAATCTAATGCTCTTGTTAAAAAGGGCATATCCCAATTTAGTTTGTAATCAAAACCAATCATTGTGTTTGCTACAGGTTCTTGACCTAATTGAACTTGATCGATTACGGCTGCTTGGTTGTAGTGCATTATTATAAAGCCCAAATCGGAACGTACTCTTCTTTTGTCAAATATGTTGTAATCTGCTCTTAAACCGGCTAGAGTTTTAGTTGCAATTTGGAATATGTCTTGTTGTTCGAATTCAATTTTAAGATTTGCATTTGGCAGCATTGCTCTTGGGTTTCGAAGTTGAACTGTGCCGGAAAAATAATCAACTACGAAGTCTTGAAATTCTCTTAATGGGGCACCATCTAATGAAATTCTAACGGAACCAGGTGCGAGGTTAAATGCTCCTAATCTTATTCTGTTGCTTGAAGCTCCTGAGACTTCACCTGAGATTATGAATCTATCGCGGGCGGTGTTTATTTTTGCTATATCCCATGTAGTATCATAAACATCTCCGTATGTATATCTATCTGCAATTTGTCTTTTTCCAAGATTATCGAAGTAATCTATAAGTCCTTGGCGGAATGGTTCAACGCTTGGAAAAACTATTTCGCCTCGGATTGGATTAAAGAATGGTTCTCTTAGATCGAACATTCCGTCTGGTTGGACCTGTCCATTATTATCGGTTCTGTCCACTCCAAATATTGTAACAAGTTTTTCGTTTGAACCCTCTAAAACGTCAACTGAGTCGTTGCTTGGTCTTAAATACCAAACGTTTATTTTAGCAGAAGTTGGGTCAACGTTAGTTGCACCGATATTGTAGATATTTCTCATTTGACGAGACCATAGGTCTTTAAAACCTGGTTGAAGGTTTCTTACGTGAACTAATTGTAAAACCATTGTTTCATCAAATCCTCTTTCGGAAGATAGGTATCCAATTCTTTGGTCATCTTCTAATGCTTGTGATGGACCTTGAATTCTATAGGATACTGCATAGGTTCTGTCGGGAGAAAGATTTTCAATTCTTAGGGTACCGAGGTTATAATCTAAGTCCCATTTGGTTGAGTCTAAGAGTTGGAATCTACCTTTTTCAACTTGTCCTGCAGTTATTTGAGCATCTATAAATTCTGGACCGTAGCTTTCTCCTCTTTGTAGTTTTGGCAGAGTAGCGTGAGCTACAGCTTCTCTTACTCTTGTGTTAGTTAGTTGTGTTGTAGATTCCCAAACTTCAATTTCTTTGATACTTAAGCTGTCAAATTCTACTGGAAGAACTGGGGTTGCATATTTAAAATATTCTGTGTAAACTTGTTTGTATGCTTCATCAAGGAAGAAGTAGTTTCTAACATAATCATAAGCATGAAGGGCAAATGGATTTAAACTTTTTCCACCACGGACATCTACGAATCTTCTTTCACCTCTTCTTTGAGATAGGATTGTTTTTAAATGGAGAGGACCAAATTGGAAATCTGCTCGAACTCCAAATAGAGTTTGTCCACCTCCTATTAGTGAGTTGAAGGTGGGCAATGATACATTACCTACTTCTATTAGTTTTAATATGTCATCGTCTTCGCCTTCGAATCCAATTTTGAATCTGTTATCCATATCAAAACTTCGTCTTGTGTTCCAGTCTGTGTTTAGTTTTAATTTATCACCTATTTGTCCGCTTACGTTTACTCTAATGTCTTGAGAGAATATTGGGGTAGATTGTGTTTGACCAAATTGAGAGACTGTTCCTAAATTTTGAGTATTCCATCTCCACCCTATTCTGATGTTAACTTCACCGTTTACGTTTATGCTGATTTTTGGAGAGCCAAAGACACTAAAGACTGGGCTTGGTGGTAAAGGAATTGAGAACCCTGTGGAAGTTGCCATTAATCGGGCTAAATCACCACCTGACATTGCTTTTGTGATGTTGTAGTCATCTGCGATAGAGTCCCACATTTGTTTTTGTTGACTATTTTTAACTTCGTTTAAATATTCATCAAGTGTTAGTTCTCTTTCATAAGATATTTGTTGTCCGTCTAAGGTTTCATAAACGGTCATTGTCATTGTTTCTGGGTCGAACTCTGTAAAGGTTGATAATCCTGGGAGCGAAGGGTTTCCATAATCGTATTTTCCTGGATGACTTCTTCTTACCTTTTTTTTATAGAGTGATGATTTATAACTTGTATCAGGTTGAAATAGGTCTCTGTTCATCAAATCTTTTTGAGGCATTGGCATATAGAGTAGAGGCAATAAGAAAAAGGGATATTGCTGGTGGTATGATAAATTTGTTAAGGATATAAAGGATAAGTTCCCATAAATTGTGCTATTATATAGGAGGTTAACTCTTGCTGAAATACTTGAATTAGCAAACAGATAGAGGATAAAAGTGATTAGTATTAATTTTTTGCTTTTAGGCAATTTTTTCTTGTTCTGATTTTCAAATTTAACATACTCAATTAAGTATCAAGAAAAATAAGCATCTCCAATTAATTTTTTTAAATTTTAATATATTTATTTTAAAAATTATTTTGAGTTTACTTTTACGAAATCGCTATTTAATAAGTTCCAAAATTAAGGTTATTCTTTTAATTTATATAATTTTTATGTAAAATAAACTTATTTCTTAACAACTTCGAGGTCGATATAAGAGTTCTTTAGAACTATTTCACCAGAGAGGGGAAATTGTCCGATAATTGTGCCGTTTTCGAAGGTTTCATCTTCTACGTAAATAATTGAGCCAATTTTTAATCCCATATCAGAGATGATGTCTTCTACTTCGGTTAAGGTTTTGTATTTAAAGTCTTTTAGTATGATTTGATTTTCTGATCCTTTGCTTATTACAATGTTTACTTTGTCATTATAATTTAGTCTTACTCCTGCTTTAGGAGATTGGGAAATAACTAAACCTGGTTCAATATTTTCTGAGTTGATTTCTGTTACTTCACCTAGGTTTAGTCCTGAATTTACTAGTTCTACTCTTGCTTGTCTGGAGGAGAGGTTAGTTAATTCGGGGGTTGTAATTTCTTCTATTCCATCGGATACTGTTAGATATATTATCCGGTTTTCTTTAATTTGTCTTCCTGGAGAAGGAACTTGCCTTATGACTGTTCCTTTTGGTAGTTTTATATCAAATTGTCTTTTTATTATTTCATATTTGAGATTTTTATCATTTAGTTCGAGTTGGGCTTGACCTAGTTTCTTTCCGATTATACTTGGTACAATGATGATATTTCTGCTGTGGACTAAATCTTTTACATAATAAGAATCTATTAGAAAGATTATAAGATATACAGTTAGCATAAATATTAACGTTGAAAGTGCATATTTATAAAACTTTTTGAATCTAGATCCCAATTGTTGTATTTTTTGAAGAATGTATTTAAAGTCAATGTAGTTAGGATTATCAGTTGATTCATCTTCATTTGGGGTTTGTGTATAAGTGTTGTTGTTTTGATTTTTTTTGGATTCTGAATCTGAGTAATAGTTTTTGTTGCTGTTACTATTATTTTCACTTTGATATCCATCACCTTTATGTTTGTCTTGCGCATTATCATTAAAAAATGAATCATTATTAGATGAATCATTTTTTGATTTTTTATTTTTATAGAATTCTCTTAGTTCCTCAATTTTTTTTCTATTTTCTTCCATAAAAGTTGGGTATCCGATATTTTTATGCTTAATTTTGTTTTATATAAATACCAAATTAAGGAAAAAATATGATAGAATACAAAAATTTAGAATTTATTAAGTCAAGAATTGAAAAAAATAATAATTTTATAATTACAACTCATCAGAATCCAGATGGTGATGCTATAGGTTCATCTATGGGTTTGCATTTTTTTTTAAAAAAATTAGGTAAGACTAGTAAGGTAATAAATTATAATAATGCACCTGAATATTTGAATTTTTTGGATAAAGGGTCTGAAATTGAAATCTTTGATTTTGAAAGGCATAATAGTTTATTTGATAATGTTGACGTTATTTTTGTTTTAGATTTGAATAATTTGAAAAGATTAGTTGATGTTGGTGATTTTATTAATGGATTAGATAAAGAGATAATAGTTATCGATCACCATATAGAGCCACGTGAATTTGCTACATATTATCATGTTAATACAGAAGTTGCTTCTACTTGCGAGTTAATTTGGGACTTAATTTCTCAGTTTGATGAGGATTATAGTTTTGATACGGCTATTTCTCTTTATACTGGAATTGTTACTGATACTGGTAGCTTTGGTTTTAATAGAACTACTGAGAAGACTCATTTGATTGCAGCTGATTTGATTAAACATGGAGTTAAGGTTAATGATATAACTGAGAGAATTTATAATTCATCAACAATACAATCAATTCATTTATATGGAGATGCTCTTAGGTCAGTTGAGTTGTTTTATGATGATAAGTTGGGTATAATGGTTATTACTCAGGAAATGTTAGTTAGAGCTAATATGACTGATAATGAATTAGATGGGTTTTCTACAGCACCTTTGAGAATTGAGTCAGTGAAGGCAGCTATTACTATTGTAGAACTTAAAGAGAGTGGGTCTTTTAAACTTTCTTTTAGGGCAAAGAGTGGGTTTGGCATAAGAGAGTTGGCTACTAAGTTTGATGGGGGTGGACATGAGCTTGCTTCTGGAGCTAGGGTTAAAAATATTAGTTTATTAGATTTGAAAAATAAATTAATTAAAGAAGCTGCAAAATATATAGCTTAGTATTTGAGAAGTTTTATTGGTTTTAATGTTTTTTGGGAGTTTATTTGGTTTTAAATAACCATATTTAATAAATTTCACATTATTAGCCAATTAATTATAAATTTGTGTTTGATTATTTTATTACTAAGTTTATTTTATATTAGACTGTTAGTTAATTATTGAATTTTTGGCATATTTTTTTAATGTCGATATAAAATAATTTTAGTTATTTTCGTTAATAATTAAACTTTTAATAAATTATTCCGATAATTAAAATAGGTACATTTACGTAAAAAAATATTATGGCTGAAAATCAAGATTTACAAGAACCAGAAAAGGTTGACGCAAAGAAGAAGAAAGCAGGTGAAAAAACAGGTTTTTCATTACCTGTAGTTATTTTCATTATCTTGGGTGTGGTGGTAGTTCAGGCGGTGATTTTTATATTAATTTATAAATTTGTGTTGACAGAGCCTAGTACTGAAGGTGCAGATACCGCAACAACTGAGCAGACTTCTGAGACGGGTGATATTATGGGTGAGATGGGTGAGATGCCTGATATGAGTGATATTAATGTGCAGGAACAAGAGTTTCTTGCAGGAGAGGAAGATCGTGATTTTTATGAAACTGAAAGAATAACTACTAATCCACTTAACTCTACAAAGTATGTAGTTATGAAGCTAAGTTTGGAGTATAGGGTTCACCCTTCATTGATAGAAACACTGCCGGCTTCTGATGTCTCCAATGAAAAAATAAAAACTGATGGCGCTTATATGACTAAAATCATAGCTAAAACTAAGTCTATTGTGATTCAAGAGGTTGGTAGTATGAGCGAATCGGAAATACAAGGAAATAGAGAGAAGTTAGTAGATAATATTACAACAAAACTTAAAGAACTTTATTGGAAAAAGAAAATTTTTCTGAGAGAAGTTAATATAACAGAATTTATAATGCAGTAATTTGCTGTCTTATAAATCAAATTTCAAGGATTGAACAATTATGTCAGACGTTTTATCACAAAGCGAAATAGATAATCTCCTCTCTGATATGTCCTCAGGGACAGTCGATGTAGATGAGATATTATTAAATAAGTCAATAAAGCGCGAGATATCAAATTATGATTTTCGCAGACCTAACCGTATATCTAAAAACCAAGTTAGGACTCTTCAGAACATACATGAAAGTTTTGCTGAGGTATTCGGTTATTATCTAGTTTCAAAGCTTCAAACGGTTGTTTCAATAAGTGTTTCATCTGTTGACCAATTATTTTATTCTGAGTTTATTTTATCAGTAGCGAATCCAAGCTGTTTATATGTATTTGATATAGAGGGAACTGATGGGAGTGGAATACTTGGGATAAGTCCTCAACTTGCGCTTACATTGATGGAAAGGATGTTGGGTGGTTCGGCTGATGCTCAAGAGAAGTCCAGGAATATTACTCCAATAGAGCAAGCAGTTATACGTGGGATTATTGAACACGCTTTTGCTGATTTAAGGAACGCTTGGAAAACTATTTCAGATTTGAACTTTAAGTTTTCGAGATTAGAGATGGAGGCGGACTTTGTACAGGTAGCTCCTGCATCTGAGATTGTGGTAATTATAACATTTGATGTGAATATTGGAACTCAATCATTTTTGATGAATTTGTGTTTTCCTACTTTTGCTTTAGAAGAAATTTTAGCTCAATTAAATAGACAACAAATTTCTGCTTCATCTGTTAGGGTATCAGATAGTAAGATGAAAGAAAATATGAAAATGATTTCTCGCCATATTGATACTACTTACTTGCCTATTTATGCTGAATTAGGAAAAACAAAATTAACTGTAAAAGAATTGCTTGAGATAAAGAAGGGTGATGTTTTAAAGTTAGATAAAAGAATTAATCAAGAAATTGAGATTATAATAGGTAAAAAGCGAAAATTAGCTGGAAGACCTGGAACGGTTGATGGCAAAAAAGCTGTAAGAATCGTTAGACCTTTAACGGATGATGATTTGTTTGAACAAGATATAGTTTATAAAGAACCTGAGGAATAAAAAAAATGACAATGACTCAAGAAGAGATAGATGCTCTAATCCAAAGTGGTGATTTAGAAGCAGATGCATCAAAAAAACAAGATTTTGATGATGATGATTTTGGCGAAAGAGATATTGATGGTGCAGATTTTGCTGATTTAGATACTGATGAAACGGTTTACTCTGCTGTTGACCCTAAGTTAGAATTATTATATGATTTGCAATTACCTGTATCGATAGAGCTTGGACGCACTAATATGCTTGTAAGAAATATATTGCGCTTAGGACGTGGTTCGGTTATTGAATTTGATAAACTTGTTTCCGAGCCGGTTGATATATTAATTAATGGCAAGAAAGTTGCTGAAGGTGAGGTTGTAGTAATTGATAAACATTTTGGTATAAGGATTACTACTCTTGTTGACCCTTCTGAACGACTCAGAGGAGTGAAATAATTAAAAGAGGCATATTTTGTTTCAAGACCCACTACTTAATGCGTTTGCAACATTAGTCATAACTGTTGGTGTTGTGGCTTTGTTACTTTTTTTGGTTAAGAAATACTCTGGTAAGTTTACTAGTGTTGGCTTTGCTAATAAGCAGATAAAAATTGAAACAAAACAAGGTCTTACATCAAAATCATCTTTATATATTATTCAAGCAGAGGGAAGAAGGTTTTTAATTGGGGCAAGCGATAATAGTGTTACTAAGATTGCTGAACTTGATATTAAAGTGTCGGATAAAATAGAAAATACTTCTATTCCTAATGAATTGCAAGATGACCTAACTTTTTCTAATTTCCTAAAACAATCATTTATTAAAAAGAAATAATATTTAATTTATATTTAATAAAAATATATTATACTATTTCACTTCCGTATATATCATGTATGCGGATTAAACCTGTTAGTTCTGAATTATCGTTGACTACTGGTAATAAACTAATTTGACTTTGGCGCTTTTCCATTAGTGATAATGCTTCTCCAAGATAGCGATCTTCATTTACTGAAATTGGCTCTTTTGTCATCACATCTGATACTATTGTTGAGTTTATATCGAGTTTTCTTTGCAAAATTCTACGAATATCTCCATCGGTTAATATTCCGAATTTTTCATTATTTTTTATTATAACGCAACCCAGATTTTTCTTTGTAATTTCTATAATTGCATCATTCAGATTTGCGTCTGCATTTATTATTGGTAATTTATCGCCTGAGTGCATTACGTCTTTTACTTTTAGGATTGTGTTTCTACCGAGTTGTCCTGATGGGTGATTAATTGAGAAATCTCTTGGGCGAAGTCCTTTTGCTTTAACTAATGCAATTGCAATTGCATCTCCCATTATTAGTGAAACCGTAGTTGAAGATGTAGGAGCAAGATTAAAAGGGCATGCTTCTTTTTCTACGCTAACATTTAAGAAAACATCGGAGTTAGTAGCAAAAAATGATTTGTCATTGCCGACCATCGCTATAATTTTACAATTCCTACTTCGCAGGTAAGGATATAGATTAACAAGTTCGTCTGTGCTGCCTGATTTTGAGAGCAACACAACGCAAGCACCTTGGTTTACAATTCCCAAATCACCGTGCAATGCTTCCACTGGATCAAGAAAGATAGATGGAATACCGTAACTTAGCAAAGTTGCATTAATTTTTTTGCCGATGTAACCAGATTTTCCTACACCAGTGATGATTATTTGGTTTGAATTATTAAGTAGTTTAATTGCTTTATCAAAGTCATCATTAATCAAATTCATAACATTCTGAATTTGATTTAATTGCTCTTGGAATATATCTTTTGCTATTTTTTGCATGTTAGTTTTTATTAAAAGTCGTTTGGCTTCATTATGATTATCGCATTCTTATTAAAAAGAATTAAAATAACATATTAGGTACATAAATTTAGTGATATTTTTAGAATATTTTTTTGCAATTCTTCATATTTAGAGAATAAAATCAATTTTGAGCACAATTCTGGTACTAATTTATGTCTATTAAACATTAGTAAAAATTGCAAGTAAGAAAACAATAACTCTTCTGAATATTTAAAATCAGATTCTGATAATTTATTTTCAAAATAATCTAAAATCTTAATAAAATCTAGACAATCGTCAATTTCAAAAAATACTTCACCATTTGGAAAATACTTTTCATCTAAGTTATTATATTCATAAAAAGAACCATTTTTATAATAAGCATTTACTTGTTTATAAAAAGAATTAAATAATATTTCACTTTTAAGTAAACTAAAAAATAATGACAAATTTGTTTCAAATTCTAAGAATACATCTTTATCATCTTCAACATCGACCCAATCTTTAAAAAAAACCGAATCACCTTTGTCATATAATATATGTAAAAGGATATTCATTGTATCTTAAAATTCCAATATATTTTAGTTCAGTATTATTCATAAGTCTTTAATTTTACTAAAATTTTTATGAATATTAACATTCAAATATTCAAAATAATTAAAATGATTGTTTCTTATATTATCGAAAATTCCATCTTGCTTTTTAAGTTGTCCTTTAAAAACATATTTAAATTTTTTTTTAAAATATGGCTTTGCTTTCACGATATTTTGAAATTTAATCTGAGCAACATCTAATGAATCAAAAAAAGATAATGACCATAAAATACAATCTACAGGATTTTCTTTATCTACATTTTGAGGTTTAAACTCTTCATTTTCTTTTAAAACCCACCTAAATGCTTCAATGTCTTTTTCTTGAAACTCAGTATCCAAAACTTTATAAAACTCTGGGCAAATAGTAACCATTTTATTGCCATACTTTAAAACTTTAAAGATTTGATAATTAATAGACGCTACATTTAATTATTTATTTTTGAATTCATTCCACATCATTATTTAACCACATTTAAAACTATATTGCGTTTGTCGTTAGTGGCTTTCTTTTCTAATTTTTCGATTTCTTCTTCTGATAAAGCGAATTTCTCGAATATTTGGCGGAATTTATCCCAAGTATAGATTCCTGTGCTATGCTTGTTACCCCAAAATGCTGCAATTGCGTAGTTACCAACTGTTTTTAAATCGAGTAAATCGAATATGCCTGGCTCAAATTTTATTGGTTTTGGTAGGGAGTAAATTACATCATTAATTCTTTCCCCTGTACATTCAGCGCAAGGACATTCTCTTCGGAATTGCTCGCAAGATATTATTGCAGAAAAGCCATCTTCCCATTCTGCTTTTAGAATAAATGGCTTAGGTCTTGAAATTGAAATAGGTGCTTTTGTCATGATTTTTTTATTTTTATTTTCTATTTTGTTTATTGACGATTTTCTGTGATTGATATTTATTATTACATGTATTATTTTATTTTTTGAATATACAATTTAACACCCTAAAAGTTGCTTCTTAAAGAGTGTTTTTTTGGGATTTTTATTACCGCCAAATCAAAAGATTTTTTTATTCCACAACAAATTTTGAGATTTTCTTTTTTCCGTTAAATTCAATTATAGTAATATAAATTCCTGAGGTTAAATCACCTGTCGGGATTTCGTAATATCTACTAAATTGTTCTATTGTTTTCAATTTATTACCAAGCAAATCATAAATTTCTACTTTTTCAGCGTATTCATCTAATTCAATGTTAATGCTTTGTCCTTTTGGGGCGGGGTTGGGGAAGATTTTTCCATTTGAATTTAAACTTTCAATTGAATTTGTTGATAACAAAAAATCTAAATCAAATTCATAGATTAGATTTTGGAACAAGTTAATTAAAAATGTATTTTTAATTGAATCTCTCCATATTATTGCATCATAAATATTTCCAATTTGCCCTTCATTTGGAAATAAATCAATGTCGAATCTTGCGGATTCAACTGTGTAGTCGTTTACATCTATTCTTTTTATATATTGTGAAGAATAAATGACTAAATAGTCATTTGAAATATATGTAACTGGTTGAATGTTGTTATTTTTACCATTGTAGATAGTATCAATATACACTAAATTTGAATCAACCAATTTAAACAATACTCTATTCCTTGTATTTTCAATTTTGTTGGACTCAGAAATTAACAAAAATATATCATCGTTTTGAGTAACATATAAATTTTCTATACTTTTTTTTGTTTCATCATAATTCAAAGAATAAAGTTTATTAAATTCTTTTGTATTAATATCATAGGTATAAATACAATAATTCCATACATAGTGAATTGTATCACCTTGTGATACTTTCCTTCTTTCAATATTATTGAAATAAATTTTATTATTAATAATAATGGAATTTAAAATTAAATTATTCCCATGTTTAATTTCATCAATAGTTATTTCTTGAAATGTTTCATACGCATCGTCAGTCAGATAAAACTTATAAAAAGTAGTATCAGAATCGTCATTTGGATTATAATGGGATCCCATAGAATAAATAGCCAGCATATACTTATCACTATATGCATTTTTTAATGCATAACTATAAATATAATCTACAGGTAATCTTATTGTGTCAATAAGATTACCCGAATTATCCACTTTATAAACATAACCACTATCTAATAATAAAATAAATTTATTATCAGCATATCCAATGCTATTTACTGAACGGTTTTCGTTATTAGTAAATTTAATTTTATATTTCAAATCAAAATTTCTTCCATAATCGTTTGAAAAAGATAGTTGGTGACTATCAGATAAGTCACCAACTGCAAAAGCATTATTTTCATTGCCTAATACTATTTTTTCAATTCTCAAACTATCTTTTTGCAAATAAGATTGATAATTTTCATTTGAAAATAAAATACTAAATAAAAATAGTATAATCATTTCAACTCCATAATTTTAAATGTTTTTTGTTCTGTTTCATTAGTTAATTTTAAAATCAACATTTTTGTATTCTGACTCTTTAGGTCTATACTTCCACTTGAACTTAAAATATCCTCAAATAATACATTTCCCATTATATCAGTTATTTGACATAAGTATTCTTTTTGAATTAAATTATAATTTAACTTTCCATTTTCATAATGAAAGAAAACATCTTTATTTAATTCAATATTTTCAAAATTTATTTTTGGTGGTATCCAATGTGTTCCTTGTTCATTACAAGTGAATTTACATACAGGGTCATTATTTAAATCGCAATTGTTAATTGCTTTATGTGGAACACTATTCCAAACATGTTCTAATGAGCCATCAGATGTTCTACACACCTGTAAAATTTCTTTACAACAAGAGTTAAAATCTTCACAATAAGTAAGCGAATATGACCCGTCTTGATTTTGAATAAGTCTTTTGCAAGTTGCAGACTTGAAATGTGGAATATAAATACAATCATCAGGGTTTGGTCCTGGAATTAGACACGGTTCAATTCCCATTTGAGCCCAAATACCAATTGCAAAAATCCAAATATCTAAATTGTCTGTGAAATCTAATATAGGGTCATAAGTTATTGGTGGATTTGCAGTATTGTCTGTATAAGGATAAAAACATGAACCACTCACAATTACATTTTGGATTTCAATTTCACAACCTGAATTAGGGCAATTTGGATGTGGCCCCCTTTTCCTATAAATAATTGTAACCCAACAATCTGGACTTTTATAAGGGTCGTACAACATTGGCAATTGTGGAGTCCAATAATATGACCACGGCTCATTCTCATTATCTAAACATTCATCAGTTGGACAGTCTAATTCCCACGACTGCGCCTTTGTGCTTAAATTACTTGCAAAGAACATAGTAAGAACCAAAACTATTGCAGGGATAATCTTTCGTATCTCCCCCCCCATAATGAGTTAGCGAGATTTGCGATTTTTATATCTTTTGATGTATTCATAAAACCTCCGTTTTAAATTGCTACATTCAATTTGGAGGACATCAACCCAACCAAATTGATTAAAAATAACGTCTTTGCATAAACTTTTTTTTAGTTTTGAAAAAATGATAATGCAATTTATAAAATATATTTTATATAAGCAAGTGTAAAAGAAAATAATTCAATCCGACGAATTGTTAACTTGTCGGATTTTTTCTTCACTCCACTACAAATTTTGATATTTTCCTTTTGCCTCCTAAATCGATTACTGTAATGTAAATACCGGAACTTAAATTTGATGTTGGTATTTCAAATTTATTGCTGAATTGATTTACTGAATATATTTCATTGCCAAGTAAATCGTAAATAGTTACATTACTAGCATATTCATCAAGTTCGATGCTTATGCTTTGCCCTTTTGGGGCGGGGTTGGGGAAGATTAATGTATTTGAATTTTCATTTTCTACGCTTAATATTGAAAATACATCAAATTCTAAAACACAAAAAGTGCCAACTGAAAATAATAATGTGTTTGTTTCTTCATCCCACCAACTATAACCTTTTTCAGGTGAAAATACACAATAGTTTTTACCTAATAAGTTAAATTCAAAATCAAAATTAAATGATTCATTTGTTTCTATGTTATAGGTATGAAGTCCATTATGTTTTAGTGTAAATATGTAATTATCTTTTTTATAACTTAATAATGACATTCTGCCCGTATATTGAGGGTTTACTGTATCAAGAACTTCAAAATTTTCGTCATTAAATTTAACTAATAACATACTTTTTATGTCATTATAATTATCTTTTTTTTCATAAATTGTTTGTAAATAAGTAAAATAAAAATCTTCAACTTTATCAATTATTTTAAATTGGTTTAAAATGTATTTCAATGTCTGAATAGAATAAGATTCAGTTTTTAAATTGTAACTCACTTTTCTGTATTCATAAAAGTCTTCTTCTTCGCTATAATAATAACAAAATAATTCAATTTCATCATTAATGAGTTTTAAATCACTTATCACATATATTTCATCTTTTATTACCTCAAAATCAATTTCATTATAGGTTTGAAAACCATCATAAGAAATTATAAAATGAAAATATGCTTTATCATCTTTAATCATAGAATTAGTATTCGAATATATTATTATATTAGTATCATTTTGGTTCAAAGCGAAAGTTGGTGTTGCCAATCTCTTGTCATCAGATATCGTAATGGTATCAAAAGATTTTCCATAATCTGAAGTTTTTAATAAATACAAACCTTGTTCTTGGTTAACAAAAATAAATTTTTCTTTATAACTTAAAGCAAAATGGGTTAGACCCAGAGTTTTGTTAGGACTTGAAGCTCCAATAAAACTTGAAACAGTATCGAAAGTTCTTCCATTGTCATAAGAAATTAAATTATACTTAAATTGAGAAAAACTTTGTGGATTTAAAACAACATAAGTATTACCCATAATGACCCCTTGGTCATTATGGATAATGTTATCAATTCTTAATGTGTCAGGGTGGCGATAGATATTTATCATATCGTTTGCACTTAGAATGTTTAGTAACATTAAAATTAAAATCATTTTTCTTTTCCTTATTTTTTATTTATAAATTTGAATGTTTTTTGAACACCTTGATAGTTTAAAATCAAAATATGAAAACCATTATCAAGGTTATCCTTGCCAATAACTTTTTTTAGTTTTGAAAATATGATATTGCAATCTATATAAAATAATTTACTTTCGCAAGTGTAAAAGAAAAATTCAATCTGACGACTTTTTTTGTCGTCGGATTTTTTTTATTTAACAACCATAATTTTTGTGATTAGTGTTTCAGTACCGTGTTTTGTTTTCATTATGTAAATTCCTGGTTCTACTCCGCTGTTGTCCCACGTTATTGTTCCGATGTTTTGGGCTTCTTTGTTTATCTTAATTTTGTCTTTGGTTATTAACTTTTCACCATTTAAGTTGTAAATTTCAATGTCATCTTCTGTGAAATTTATTACTCCTGCATCCCAAAATGTTTTTATATTTACTGATGTTGTAGATGGTTGTGGAAATGGTGGATAATGGTAAAGTATGTTTCGATTTTCAACTGATGCGATGCCTAATTCTTTTAGGTCTAATTCATAGAAACCTAAACTACCCATACTTAGATATAGTTTGTTTTTGAATCTGTATAAATATTTGGTTCCTTCTGATATTTTTGGAAGGTTATATCGCATATCTGTCCAATTTTTTCCGTAATCTGTGGAAAGATATATTCCATGAAATGTGCTAACAATCAAGTTACTATCTACATTAACAATATCATTGATTAATGGTAGAGTATATCGTTCTTTCTCAATTTCGAAGTCAAAATTACATCTTTCCCAAGATTTTCCATAATCATAAGATAAATAAAGATAATTATCTGAAGAATTACTTATAGCTACGAAATTTTCATATTTAGCGAAATGACTAATATCTTTATTTAAAAGATTTTTTAGAAAAGAAGTGTCTTGTCTATCAACAACATCTGTCAATTCTGAAAAGTTTTGGTCAGTTTTGTAAATTAGTCCAGTTGAATAAAGAAAAATGGAGTCATTTTCTACAAAATAATTTCCTTTAGTATTTAGTGATTTCATTGATACTAAACGAATTTTTGTATTTTCATCAATTTCAATTTCTTCCCATGTTTTACCTAAATCATCAGAGTAAAGTATTCCATAGTTTTGGCTTATTGTAAAGATTCGGTTGTCTGAATTAATATAAAAGCCAATGAAATTTACTCTATTAGGTTTGTTATAATCTATAATATCCCATGTTTTTCCATAATCACCAGAAATAATCGCATAGTCCATAAAACCAAATCTTCTTCCTCCATAATGAGCAATTAAAAAATTGTCTTTTTTGAATAATTTTGAAACTGGCTCTGATTTGCTTTGGAAAAAATCACTTATTAATTCAAATGTATTCGAATTATTGTCATAAGTATAAATTCCTTCACTTGTTCCATAATATCCGCTCTCTTCATTAATAAAATTACTAATTTGTAAGTTTGAAGTAAAATTTAATGTTTTATAAGAATTGAAGTTGTCTTTTGATATTAAGTTTTGTTGAATATTCTTAGATACACTGTATATATATATAAAACTATATCCGTTTTGAATAACTATATTATGAAATCCAACGTCAGGTAATGAAGTATTAACTAATTCCCAAGTTTTTCCTAAATCAATTGATTTCCAAAATCCTCTAAGGGCAGCGAAATAAATTACATCATCAACAACTAACATATCATTTACAAAGCGGCTTTCTTCTGGTAAAACTCCGTTGCTTAAGAGCCAAGTATCTCCAAAATCATTGGAAATATAAACACCAGACCTTGTTCCTGCAATTAGTGAATTACCAATTTTATCAAGATACTTGACACCTAAATTTGACAAAGAATCGCCTTTTATAATCCAAGTTTGACCATTATCGACACTGATTTTGATTGAATTATAGTTTAGAATACCTCCTTGTTGCGAATCAGTACCATATTGATAAACGATGATAGTATCATTAGTTTTATAAAGTTTATTATATATTGATAGAGGATTAATAGGTTCGTTAATGTCAAGTAATTCCCAATTTTTTGCATCTTTACTCGTAAGAATACCTCTTGGACTATTAGAACTGTAAATGTAAAAGTCATTTTCAATTTTCTGAAAGAAATCAAGTTGACCTGAGCCAATTTTTATTTGTTCCCAATTTACACCAAGGTCGTTACTTATATAAAGGTCAGATTCAAAAATTGAATTAAAATCATTTGCAGAAATAGCATAGAAAACTCCATCATAAATATGTAATTTATAAATATGTTTGAAAGTTTCAAAATTTTTTAAATTTGTGCTAATTTCTTCCCAAGATTGACCTTCGTCATTGCTTTTGTATATTATATCAGATTTAGTTGCATAAAAAACTCCTTGAAAAACTTGAATATTTTGTACATTTGTTATTCTATATGGAGCATCTAATTTTTTCCACTGAGAAAGAGAGATTTGAGTTGAGATTAAAAGAATAAGTATAATTGTTTTCATTTTTAGATTCCTTTTATTTGTTTAAAAAAAACTCAACCAGATGATTCTGGTTGAGTTATTAAAATATTTATTCTATAGGACAAGGTGTTCCTGATAAAATAAAACATTCTGTTGGGTCATAGTCATTTTCAGCAGGTGGATCTACTGATTCTTCACAATCAACTGTTCCAAAAGGACCATCAATATCTACTTGATATGTATGGAAAACGCCCGATGGTGGTACAGAAGAGTCAAAGCAACTTTGATAAGTAATAATGCAATAAGGAGAATCTTCGCATACCTTTACGTCAATATAATCTTCATCTAACCTTTCATAGTAAAAACAAATAGGAACTATAAGTTCATATTGATTGTAAGATGATTGAGGAAAATTGGGTGGATCATTACAAGGATTTAATCCCCAAGCTCCTTGACAAAAAACATTCCAATATAAATTAGGGTCTGATAGGTCATTGATTATTTGAGAAATTAATGTGTTATGAGGTGGCGAACAAGCAGGGTTCGAATCATCATAAGTATAACCCATAAAAGTTGCAGACGTCATAAATGCTGGACTACAGTTCACACAAATATCTACTACAAATACGCAAGGACCTATAGTTATTGTGTGAGAATATGGAGAAGCTGTGCCCGTACACTGCGCCTTACTACTAACATTACTTGCAAAGAACATAGCGAGTGCTATTATTATTGCTGGAATAAAATGGGGTAAGCCCCACCCCGATAAAGACTTAGGGCGATTAGGGATTTGAGAAATATTTTTTGATGTTTTCATAATGCCTCCTATTTTTAAGCATTGTTACAATTTGGAGGACATCAACGCTTCCAACATCAACGCTTCCAAATTGATTAAAAATGACGTTTTTGCATGAACTTTATTTAGTTTTGAAAATATGATATTACAATCTACATAAAATAATTTATATATGCAAGTGTAAAAGAAAATAATTTAATCCGACAATTTGTTAATTTGTTGGATTTTTTTTACTCCACAACAAATTTTGAGATTTTCCTTTTGCCTCCCAAGTCGATTACTATAATGTAAATACCTGAATTTAAATTTGTTGTAGGTATTTCAAATTTATTGCTGAATTGATTTACTGAATATATTTCATTGCCAAACAAATCGTAAATTGTTACTTTTTCGGCGTATTCATTTAGTTCGATGTTTATGTTTTCTCCTTTTGTTGCTGGGTTGGGGAAACTATATACTTCTAATAATTCTTTATTTATGTCCTTTTGATTAATTGAAGTATAATATTTGTATTTATCTTCTTCAATTTTTTTATACAAATGAGCCCATAAGCCAGGTATGTTTTTAGAATAAACAAAATCTGCATCATCATAAAAAGGATTTATAATGTGAGTATTTGGTTGTATTCTTTCAAAAATAGTGTTAACTTTATAATTATCATTTCTTAGTTCTAATGATACAATAGCGGTTCTACTTAAACTCATAGAATCAATTTCTTCTATCCAAGTTGCATAAATTTTATCTTCCTCTAATCTCAAAAGTTTATTTTTATAGTGATCATTTATAAAATGCAATTTATTGTATTTTGTCTCAAATTCAACCTCTTCTATTTCATTTGTTTTTAAATCATATTTATATAGAAATGGTTTTTCTTTGTTGGCAAGAATATAAATATTATTGTCCTTAGATATTCCAATTTCGGCATCGCTATTTCTATCCAAAGTAATTTGGAAAACTTGTGTCCATGAATATCCATCATTCGTAAAATAAAATGTATTATTTTCTTTTCTAATAGTATCATTATTTGTAATATAATCAAAGTAATAAACTGATTTACACCAAGTTAAATCATTAACATTATCATAAAAGCAATATGCAAAAGAAGAACTATCAATTTGACTAGTTAATTTCATAGAGTAGTTTTCATCTAATAGATAAAAATAATTAATATCTCCATGATTCTGGGAGATTAAAAAATTACTTCCAATATGACTTTGGAAAACTATTGATGACCTATTCGACGGTAAATCAATAAACAAATGCTTTCTAATAGAATCCTGAATTATATCATAAGTCAATCCACCATCTTTTGATATAGCCCAAGAAGTAGCAGAGCCAAATCCAGATGAAATACTATATTGATTCAATCTAAATCTATTTCCAAGTGGAAAAATAAAAGTATCTTTAT
Organism: Eximiradiales bacterium; assembly: GCA_965661945.1. Taxonomy (GTDB): domain Bacteria; phylum Bacteroidota; class Ignavibacteria; order Kapaibacteriales; family UBA2268; genus JAJRPT01. Next base: position 412,612 of record CBFIFP010000002.1, on the reverse strand, counting down.
CCTTAAAGTAATTGTTATACCTGGTTGGCATCATAAAATCAATAATTGTATCATTTATATTGTTATCTAATACATATTTACTTATAATTGAGTTTAAAGGTAAGAAAGAAATCCCACCATCAGTTGATTTTAATAAGTATGAAGAATTCGGGCTTATTCTAATCCAATAATCATCATTAAAAATGATTTCTGTTGTTGCAGAAGACCTTGGATATTTTTCATTTATTATTTTAAACCTTTGCATATTTTCATATTTTATGATTTTATTGAAGAATAATGAAAAATAAATATTATTATTATTTATTATAAAATCATGTATTTCAAGTGAGTTCCCAAAATTAAAAAAAGTTGAAAAACCGTTGTAAATTAATGGATGAAGTGAGTCAATTATATTAATTCTAAAAGTATTATTATTTCTTATGTATTCATAGATTATAGTTTTTTTGTCTGAAATTTTTGTATTGTTTTCATCAAATTGATTTTTAAAAATCAAAAAACCATTTTCTATTGGGAAAAATCCAAATTGTTTATCAATATCCAAAATTTTATCTAAATCCCAGGTTAAATCTTCGTTTAATTTGGCAATTGTATTTTTATTATTTAAGTAAATATTATTTTCTTTTTTACTAATAACAAAGTCTGCGATATTTGGTAAATCTAATTTTTGAAACTTATATCCGCTACTACTATAGTATAAATCATTTTTTGTGTCTTGTATTATAAGCTTATCTTTAAAAGAAAATATTTCAATTATACTATCTATGTTTGTCTTAATAGGTAAAAATGAATTTCCATAGTCTGTTGTAACAAGAATAGTGTCATTTGGAAAGGTTGAAATATATATATTATTTTCTAAAGTATCAAAACTTGATAACAGAGTAGTGAATTTATTAAATTCCCAAAATTCACCAAAATCAGAACTTTTCATAAATTCATTAAAATTTGAAATTCCAAAAATATTATTTCCTGATTTTATCATTTTTAAAATATATCCATAAGTTCCTATAAAATTTTGTTCCCAAGTATTTCCACCATCAAATGTTTTTATTATCACACCATTTCCACCATAAAAAAACAAGCTATCAATTCCAACTGATAATATTTTAGTTTCATCATTTTCAATTGGATAGTAACCATTTGTAAAATCTCGTAGATAAAAATTTTCTGGAAATTGAGAATAAAGTAAATTTGAGAAAAAAATAATAAGTAGAATATTTTTCATGATGAAACCTTTTTAAATGTAAAAAATGGAACGAAGGAAATAATCCCTTGTTCCTATCTTATTTAATTACAAGTGGTAAAACATTGTAAAAATTTATTTAATGGGTCTATATAAGGAAATGCCGGACCACATTGTCCTGGGTCAACTACATCAAAGTCATTAAAATCTATTTCATATTGTTGAGTTATTGGATTCCAACAGATTGAATAATAATTTACACAAGTCCCTGCAGATTGGTTACATTCCTCAATTGTAACTGTTTCATAGTAGTCATCATAAACTAATTTTTTACAATCACCTTGAAATAAATCCATTTGTCTTCTATTGTGAGGACAAGGTGGTATTCCTAAATCACAGTTTTCAACATTGTGTATAAGTGTAGCTCTCCTAATTTCTTCCCAAAAATCTGAATTTATTTGAATCCCATTGCATGAACCATAAGGAATTATAATATCACATAATCTTACAGACGTATGCCCAATTGGTGCGCAATCAGTACAATAGTTTACTGATATTGTGCAACTTGTTCCCTCTAAAGTATATTGAAAGCTTTTGGGTGTAAATCCACTTGCACAAGGATTACATTGCGCCTTACTACTTATATTACTTGCAAAGAACATAGCCATTGCTATGATAATTGCTGGAACAAAATTCTTGTAAGCCCCGCTCGATAAAGACTTAGGGCGATTAGGGGTTTTAGAAGAGTTTTTTGATGATAGCATAATGCCTCCTATTTTTTAGCATTGTTACAATTTGGAGGACATCAACGCTTCCAAATTGATTAAAAATGACGTTTTTGCATGAACTTTTTTTTAGTTTTGAAAAAATGATAATGCAATTTATTAAAATTGTTTTAATTAAAAAAATAAATTGTGATTTTTTTCTTAACTTGTGATTTAATTTTTACAAAAAAGTAAATTATTTAAAAAATAAAAAATGGGGTTGGAAATTTTATGAGTGATAAGTATTCATCTATTCATTATACAAATTATTTGCAGTTAGATAAGATTATAGATGCGCAGAAGTTACGAAGCGAAGAGTTAGGTGAACCAGCACACGACGAAATGCTTTTTATAATTATTCACCAAGTTTATGAACTTTGGTTTAAGCAAATTATTCATGAGATTTCAGCGGTTTTGGATATGCTGAAAGGTGATAAATTTGAGGAGAAGTTAGTTGGTGAGGCGGTTCATAAATTAAATAGAGTGATTGAGATACAAAAGATTTTAATTGACCAGATAAAAGTTTTGGAAACGATGACTCCACTTGATTTTCTTGAGTTTAGAAATTATTTGATACCTGCTTCGGGATTTCAGAGTTACCAGTTTAGGGTTTGCGAGATTAGAATGGGATTGAAGCCGGATATTAGGATTACTTATAATAAGACTGTTTACTCAAGTGTTTTCTCTGAAGAACAACAAAAACAATTAGAGCAAATTCAAGGAGAGGATTCTCTTTTTGATGCAATTCAAAAATGGTTGGAACGTACTCCTTTTCTACAGTTTGGTGAGTTTGATTTTATAACTGAATATCTTAATTCTGTAAAAAATATGACTTCAAGGGAAAAAGAAGCAATATTAAGTACTGAGCATATTAGTGAGCATAATAAAGAAATGAGAGTTAGAATGTTAGAAGAAACGGAGAAGTATATTTTGAATTCTTTGAATGAAGAAGAACATAATAAATCTATTGATGAAGGAAGTACTCGGCTTTCTTATAAGGCAACTGTTGCGGCACTTTTGATTCACTTATATCGCGACCAACCAATTTTAAGAGCACCATATAATTTATTAAACAAGATAACAGAAGTTGATGAGTTATTTACTCTTTACCGTTATAGACATATGCAGATGGTTTTAAGAATGTTAGGTAAAAAGATGGGAACTGGTGGTTCGAGTGGAGCAGAATATTTGAAGAAGACTGTAGAGCAACATCATATTTTTCAGGATTTTCAAAAGATTGCAACATTGCTAATTCCGCGTTCGGAGTTACCAGTTTTACCAGAGGAATTACGAAAAAAGTTAGATTTTGCTTATTAATCAAATTTACTCCCAATTAATTGAAGTATGGGACTTTTTTTAAAATAATTTGATTTTAAGATAATTAAATAGTTTCATTTGTAATAATTGTCCTTGTCATTCGTTAGTAAATTTTATTTTTAACAAAATAAAGGATTTTTTATGAGCATCAACAAACTTTTTCTTTCGCTAGTGTTGATTTTATCTTCGTTTAATTACCTTATTTCTATAGAAATTAATAAAGAAAAATCAGTAGTTAATTTTAGTGCTAAGAATATGTGGGTAAATACGGTAGAAGGAACGATAAAGAATTTTAAAGGTAGCATCGATTTTGATAAGAACAACCCTGAAAATTCAAAATTTGAAGTATGTATTGACCCAGCAACAATCGATACAGATAATAAAGAGAGGGATGACCATTTAAAAGACCCAGACTTTTTTGAAGTAGAAAAATATTCAACTATTTGTTATAAGTCTTCTTCTGTGATTAAGTCTAAAGATGGTTATGTTACTAAGGGTAAATTAACTATGCATGGTGTTACTAAAGATGTTTCTATAAATTTCAAGCAAGAAGGAGATAAGTTATTTGGAAAGTTTGAATTGGATAGATTTGATTATAAAATAGGTGAAGATTTTAATACTTTTGTTATTGGTAAGACTATTGAAGTAGAAATTGTTTGTTATTTGAAATAAGCATTTAATACTAACCCTCTGTAAATTTAGGGTTAGTATTATTTTTTTGATATATTAATATTATTATTTATGAACATATTTTTTATTTTATTATTTTATTATTTTCCAATCAATGCATCTATTCTCGATTCAAATAATCTAGTTACAATTAATCAAAATAATATTAACAAAAATTTAATTAACAAAAAAAGGTTAATTGGTTTGTCTGTTTTTTCTGCAGGGGCTTTTGGTATTAGTCAGATTTTGCAGTATGAGCAGTTTTGGGAAAATAGGTCAAGGTTTCATTTGATGCCTTGGGAGAATGAATATAAAGATGCACTTCTTGCGGATAAATATGGTCATTTGTTTGCTGCTTATGCTGTTTCCAAATCTTATGCTAAATTATTAGAATGGACAGGAATGGATGAAGAGAGAAGGGTTTGGATTGGTGCTGGGGTTTCACTTTTAAATCAAACTATAGTTGAGATAAATGATGGTTTTTCTGAAGGCAAAGTTTATCTGGGTTTTTCCATTGGTGATATGATACTTAACGTATCTGGTGCTGGAATTCCAGTATTGCAGTATTATTATCCAATTATTGAGTCAATAAATTTTAAGATTAGTTTTTCGAAATCAGATAATTTTAATCAAATTGGATATGACTATATGATAAATGATTATGAATCCACTTATCATTGGAGGAGTATAAATATATTTAAGTTATTTGGAAAAGAAACAAAGTATTGGGATGTATTGGCGTTAGCGATTGGACATTCTGTTAAAGATTTGGATAGAAATGGAGGTGGTTATCATGAGTTTTATCTTGGTTTGGATATAAACTGGAAGCATTTCTATAAGTATGATATAGTTAACAATAATTATTATTTACAGTTTTTAATTGAATTACTAGATAAGTATAAGTTTCCTTTACCTTCAATTAGAGTATATCCAAGTTTGAGGGTTTATGGTTTTGAAAGGTAAGTTATTAATTATTAATTATTCATTCATTTATATTTTATTTATTTAGTTTAACATAATATTTTAATCGACTTAACTCGTGCTATAGATTTTATCAATATGTTGTTATAGAATATCAATTTGACTTGCTACACTTCATTCCTTAATTTTGTATTGTTAAATAAAACAATTTTAAAATTTATTAATAAGGAAATTATATGAATAAGATACTTTCAATAGGTTCGGATTTTCCAGCGTTTAAAAAAACAGCTGTTGTATCTTTGGAAAAAGGAAAAGAGTTTTCAGAAATTAGTTCTGATGTACTAAAAAATAAAGACGGAAAATGGTCTGTATTATTTTGGTGGCCAAAAGATTTTACTTTTGTGTGCCCTACTGAAATTGCAGAATTTAATAAAAACTTTGAAGATTTCACTGATAGAGATGTTCAATTGTTTGGTGCGTCAACGGATTCTGAGTTTGTACACTTGGCATGGAGAAAAGACCATGATGATTTAAGAGATTTGAAATTCCCTATGATTGCTGATACTTCAAAATCACTTGCAGAGGATTTAGGGATTTTAGAGCCAAATGAGAAGATTGCTTACAGGGTAACTTATGTAATTGACCCAGATGGTATTGTAAGACATGTGAGCGCTTATGATTTGGGTGTGGGAAGGAATGTAACTGAGATTTTACGAGTTATAGATGCCCTACAGACTGATGAGTTATGCCCTTGTAATTGGGAAAAAGGCGAAGAAACAATAACAGTCTAATTATGAATAATCAAAATTTAAAAGAATTATTAGATAAGATAAATGTTTCAGAGGTTCAAAATAGTTCTTTGGGTATTTTGGATAAATCCGAGACAAGATATATCAAAGATTTGAAAGTTAATCTGAGTAAGACATTAAGGTCTGATAATTTAGATGGTAAGACTAATTCTTTGGTTGCATTATCAGTAGCAGCAAATCAAAAAAATAATTATTTAATTGATTATTTTGAGAGTTTAGCTGGTGAACTTGGTGCGAATAAAGAAGAGATTGCAGAGGCGGTTGCATGCGCATCTCTTTTGAGCGCGAATAATGTTTTTTATCGTTTTAGGCATTTTATGAATAGCGAAGATTATAATAATATTCCGGCTGGTGTTAAAATGAATATTATGCTTAATCCTGTAACTGGTAAAAAAACTTTTGAGTTGATGTCGTTGGCGGTTTCAGCTGTGAATGGGTGTGAGCAGTGTGTTACTTCTCACGAAAGCTCGCTTATGCAACTTGGAATGACTAAGCAAGAGGTTTTTGAAGCAGTAAGGACAGCTTCAATTGTTTGTTCGCTCGATAGATTAGTTTTTTAAAAAATATTCTCTCTTATACTACCTTAAATAAAAGCGGGGTATGTTTCTTAACGGAAACTACCTCGTTTTTTTTCGTTTATATTTATTTTTGATAATATTTTGATATTTTTTTGTTATATTTGTAATTAATTTTAGGCAGATTTTTATGAAATCTTATCGAAAAGAACTTTGGTTTAATGTACCTACAAGACGTGCTTTTATAAATATTACAAGAGATGTAGAGCAAGTTTTAGGTGAAAGTGGAGTTAAAGAGGGCTTAGTTTTAGTGAATGCGATGCATATTTCTGCCTCGGTGTTTATTAATGATGATGAGAGTGGTTTGCACTATGATTATGAGCATTGGCTGGAGAGACTTGCTCCAGAGAAACCTCACTCGCAATATCGGCATAATGATACAGGAGAAGATAATGCTGATGCCCATTTGAAGAGGCAAATTATGGGTAGAGAGGTTGTGGTTGCTATAACTAGTGGCAAGTTAGATTTTGGACCTTGGGAACAGATTTTTTATGGGGAATTTGATGGTCTTCGTAGAAAAAGAGTTTTGGTTAAGATAATTGGAGAATAATATTTTTATAATTTTAAGAGGTGTTTAAATGAAAAAAGTTTTAATTACTTTTTTTATGATAGTTTTATTGGTTTCTTGTGGTAAAGAAAAAGTAGAGGATACAACTGATTATAAATCTCAAGCAGAGGTTTTTCTTGAGGCATATAATTTAAAATATCAAGAGTTACTTTACGCATCTGCAGAAGCAGAGTGGAAAGCTAATACATATATAGTAGAGGGCGATGAGGAAACAGAGAAGTTGGTTCAAGATGCAAATGAGGCGTTTTCTGCTTTTACTGGCAGCAAGGAGAATATTGATTCTTCGAAGTTTTATCTTGATATAAAAGATAAGCTTACACCTTTACAAGTTAAGCAATTTGAAACTATTCTTTATATGGCTGGAAGAAATCCAATGTCTGTAGAAGACAAAGTGAAAGAATTGATAACTGCAAATAATAGCCAAAATAAAAATTTATTTGGATATACTTTTAAAATTGGAGATAAAGAGGTTACTCCTAATGATATTGATAAAATATTAATAGAAGAAAGTGATTTAAAAAGAAGATTGGAAGCTTGGGAGAGTTCTAAGATGGTAGGTGTGGAACTTAAAGACGGTTTAGAGAATTTGCAAAAGTTAAGAAATGAGGTTGTACAGTCTTTAGGTTATGAAGACTTTTTTCAATATGAAGTATCAGACTATGGATATACAACTGATGAGCTTGTGAAGGTTTGTAATGATATGATTAATGATATTTGGCCTTTGTACCGCGAGCTTCATACTTGGGCAAGATATGAATTGGCAAATAAATATAAGGAAGATGTTCCAGATTTTTTACCTGCTCATTGGCTATCTAATAAATGGGGTCAGGAGTGGTCTGATATGATTGAGGTTGAGGGAATTAATCTTGATAAAGAGTTAGAGAAAAAATCTGCTGAGTGGATTGTTAAAAAGGGTGAAGAGTTTTATGTTAGTATGGGATTTCCTGCTTTACCACAGAGTTTTTATGATAAGTCTTCTTTGTATCCTTTAGCTCCAAACTCTCCTCATAAAAAGAATACTCATGCTTCTGCTTGGCACATGAATAATGCTGAAGATGTTCGCTCTTTGATGTCTGTTGAGCCAAATACAAGATGGTGGTCAACAACTTTGCACGAGTTAGGACATATTTATTATTATATTTCTTACACTAATGATGATGTGCCGATTGTTCTTCGTGGTGGAGCAAATCGTGGTTTTCACGAAGGTATTGGGACAATGATTGGACTTGCATCATTGCAGTTACCATTTCTGCAAGAGTTGGAACTTGTTCCAGCAGATGCAAAAGTTGATGAATTGAAATTACTTTTGCGTGAAGCACTTGATTATGTGGTGGTTATTCCTTGGGGGGCTGGAGTTATGACAATGTTTGAACACGAACTTTACTCAAATAATTTACCAAAAGACCAGTATAATCAAAAATGGTGGGAATTGAAGAAAAAATATCAAGGTATTGTGCCACCAAGTGATAGAAGTGAGGATTATTGCGATGCTGCTACTAAAACACATATAAATAATGACCCCGCTCAATATTATGATTATGCAATTTCGACTGTACTTTTATTCCAACTGCACAATCATATAGCAAATAATATACTTCATCAAGACCCGCACGCAACTAATTACTGGGGAAATCAAGAGGTGGGTCAGTTCTTGAAAGACCTGACTTATCCTGGCGCAACAGTTGACTGGAAAGAACATTTAAGAGAAATGATAGGTGAAGATTTTTCTGCAAAAGCGATAGTTAGTTATTTTGAGCCACTAATGGGTTGGCTAAAGGAACAAAATAAAGGCAGAACTTACTCGCTTCCAGAAAGAATAGAATAACTATTTTAGTATGATATTTTGAATATAAAAGAGGCGGAAACGCCTCTTTTTTTATTTAATAATTAAAAATTTATATGAATCACCAGTTTCAATATCTTGAACTACATAAACTCCAGATGGATATGTCTGTAAATTTAATGTTTTATCAGAAAATGGATTCATTTCAAACTCTATCAAATTTTGACCCGCTGTATTTAATAATCTTAACTTCATTTTGTGATTATTTTTATTGAAAATGTTAATTATTTCGTTTGTTGGGTTTGGCATAAAATCTAACTCTAACTTTTTGTATTGTTTAACGGAAGATAATTGAATATCTAAATCAAACATACCAACTCCAGAATGAAAACTAATAAACATTTTTTTCAAATCTGGACTAAGATTATAATGTACATATCTGTAATCTTTTAATAATCGCGGAGTATTAATTTTATCAATTATTTCTGATGTATAGATATCTACTTGGTAAAAGCCATCGCTTGTTAATAATAAATAACTTCTATTATCATTCAAATATTTAAAAAAGTAGAACTCCACATTTTCATTTTCAAAAATACTTATATTAGGAACTTTATAACTAAATTTACGTGTTTTTAGATTAATTAATCCAATAAATTCGTTTGGTTTTTCAACTAAAACATCTTCATCATTTAGCCAAATAAATCTTGAATTTTGCCAATGGTATTCATTATTTTTTATATTAAAATTAACTTCTAATTTATCTTCTAATAAGTTATAAATATAAAATGAATTTAAGAAAAATATTATAAGTTGAGAGCCATCTTCACTCACATCGTAAGCACTATAATAAGCAGATGAATAAGCAGATGTTAATTTAATTATTTTGTCAAATTGAAAAACACTTTTATTTTCCAAATTTATTATGTGAAGAACTTCATCTTGAGTATAAACTAATAAAAACTTTTTGTTAAATGAAGTTTTATAATAACTAATTCCACTTTCAAAGACAAAGGAATCAATTTTCTCAAAATTCAAATTATACTTATCAATTTGATAACCTTCAACTAAAAAAGTATGATTATGACTATCATGAACCAACTCTCTATAATTATTAAATGAGATATCTGAAAATATTTCAAAATTACCCTCTAAATCAAATTTTGCTAAAGTATCTAAACCACGAACAACAATATTTTCACTGTCGTTTGTCCAAAAACTATTTTCAAGAGAACGATTAAAAAATTGAATTTTTTCATTCAATACTTCAGTTTCTAAATCAGCAATTGTGATATTTCCATCATAACTTAAAAAAGCAATTAAATTATTATAATTGTAAAACCATTCATTTAAAAAATAGTTTAAAAACTCTAAATTTTTAATAGTTTTAACAACTTCAAAATTTCCATTATTCCATTGTCTAACTTCACCTCGTCCATTGACAAAATTAAGTTTATCTTCAATTTTAAATGGAAAATATCTCACGTTAGAATCAATAAATCGAAATTCTTTTTCTTTGAAATTATAAATAACAAAGGTCGGTGGATAGGGGATACAGCATAATTTAGTAAATATATTCCAATTGTACTATTTGAATCCAATATATACACTCTGTTTATACGTTCAGTTATATAATGATTTTCTAATACAACTGAATCTATAATTGAGTTATTTTCTTTATCTAAAACATAGAATATATTTTTTAATATTTCACCCTCATAATAATAATCGTAGTAAAAATCTTCATTTATTGAATTTTTAGTAATTTTAGTATTATCAGAAAATTCATATTCTTCAAAAGTATCATCAAAAAATATTTTAAAATAATTATTAGTTTTATCTTCATTAAAAATTATTGAGTTGCCAGAGTCATCCCATTTAATAAATTTTAGTATGTTTTTATCATTTATAATATCATTTGGATTAAATTTTTTAACTAATTCTTTTTTTTCTGCATTAAATATATATGAATTTGTGCCATCTGAAATATGAAAGTTGTAGTCTTTATGTGAAAATTTAGTAGATATTGGTATATAATTGTTATAGTTGAAAAACTCTCTTCAAACTATTTTATTACTATCAGTATCTATGATATTAAATGAACCAAATCCATTTGTTAAAATAAATTTAGCATCAAAACTAAGTGATAAATGATGAGTATGAGTTGTAGGAGTTACCCATTTTGGTTCTTCTTCGTTTGCTTTTAATACATTAAGACAAATAACAAGATAAAATAGTAGAAGATATTTCATTTTAACCTAAGAATTAAATAATTTCATACATTGAAAGATATTAGTTTGACGAAATGTTTATAAAAATATTGAAACTATTAATATTTAATTTTTAAATCAATTTTTAAAATTAGTTACAAATTAATTTATTTCTACTTTTTTCCTTAATTTTGTGGTTGATACAATAAAATAACAATATGAAGAAACATTTTAGAAACTTTTATTATGCTTTACCTGTTGGATTAAGATTTCTTTTGAGAAGGTTATTCTTTTTGCCGAGCGATGTGTTTAAGCAAGAGTTTTATAATGGGATTAAATTGCCCCCAAAAGGAAAAATTTATACTGGTGGAGGTGATTTCCTTAAACAAGCCCTATTGCACAAAGAGTATTTAATTAAATTTGCTGGACTTAAAGAGAACAGTGCAGTTTTAGATATTGGTAGCGGAATTGGACGTTCTGCGATTGGTTTATCTGATTATTTAAGTAAAGAGGGCGAGTATTACGGATTTGATATTGTAAAAACAGGGGTGGATTGGTGCAAAAAGAATATTAGCACTAAACATCCGAATTTCCATTTTGAGTATATAAATATTCAAAATGATTTATACAGCGATGACGGCATAAAAAGCACTAATTTGACATTTCCTTACAATGAAGGCAAATTTGATGTGATATTTCTAATTTCAGTATTTACTCATTTGCAAGTTGATGATATTTCGCATTATTTATCTGAAATTAATAGAGTAATGAAACAAAATGGAAAGTGTTTATCAACATTTTTTATATACGATGACAAAATTAAAAATAAAGTATCAAACAAAGAATTTTACTTTCCCTTTCAGTATGACTATGGTAATTATAAACTTATGAATAATAATATAAAAAATGCAAATATAGCTTTAAGTGAGAAATTACTTTTAGAGTTAGCATCCAAAAACTCTTTAAAGGTTGATAAAATTATCAAAGGTTTCTGGTCAGAAGAAGTAGAAATAACAGATAATGATTTTCAGGATATTGTTGTGTTTAGTAAAATTTAATTTATTTATTTTCTATATTTTCATCTAACTTATTTTCTATTTTATTTTTAAATTTTTCAAATTCAAATTTTAAAATCGATAATTCTTGAACTAAGTCTTTATTCTTTTGAGTTAATTTAGTAATTACGGCACTGTAATGTATTAGGATTGCAAAGCAACCTAAGATTAGAAATAATAGGAGGGCTGCTGGAGAGTATGCTATTCCTATCATTTTTGCGAATTTATTTATTAGTTTATCGGACAAACTCATTGCCAGAAAACTAATACCTAAGAATAGCCACATTAGTGAGTACTCTTCTTTGATTTTTCTTCTTCTTATGAGTTCTACTACAAAGAGTATTGCTATTATACTCCCTATAACTGAAATAAATTGGAATCTGTAGTTTAAAAATAAATCAATCATTTTATTTTGCCTTTTTTACCTTTTATCTTTTTTGATTTTAGGTCTTATGGAAGTCATTAGTATTGCTAAGACTACTTTAATCATGTAATAAATTGCTCTTCTGTAATTAATAGATGATGTACCTGTTTCTCTTGCTTTCATATCTGCATGAATTTCTTTTAGTTTGTAGCCATTTTTACCGAGTAAAATTATTGCTTCTGGCTCGGGATAGTCCATTGGGTAATTAACTGAAAGAAAATCAATAGCACTTTTGTTGTAAGCTCTAAATCCGGAGGTGCTATCAGTTATTTTTTGGTTTATAAGAATTTTATTTAAAATAGTGAAGACAAAGATTCCCATTCTTCTGGGGATACTAGATTTCCAACCAGAATGAGATTTTGTAAATCTAGAGCCAATTACTACATCAACTTCATTTTTAATTATTGGGTATATTAGTTTTGGGATTTCAGTTGCTATATGCTGACCATCGCCATCAAATTGCAAAGCAATATCATAATTATTTCTTGTAGCAAATTTGAATCCGGTTTGAACAGCGCCACCTATTCCAAGATTCCCAACAAGGTCTATTACGAATGCACTTTTTGTTCTTTTTGCAACTTGGGATGTATTATCGATAGAGCCGTCATTAACTATTAGTATGTCCCAATCTGGATTGGTATTTTTGAGGTCATAAATAACCTTATCGATACAATCTTCTTCGTTAAATGCTGGGACTATTACTAAAATTTTCAATTTTTTTTCAATTTTTTATTTTTTATTATGCTAAATTAAGTAATTGATTTTATCTAACAATACAATTTGGGAAAAAATTAAGGAAAATTATAGCAAATATTACAAAATATTAATTTGAAAATGTAATGTGAGGTGAAAAATATTAATTTACAATTTAATTTGCATTTTAATATTTTTATGTTTAATTTTAAATTCTTCAAGGGGGACAAATTAAAATAAAGGTAAAAATATGATTGAATTATTTAATTCTTTCAGTAGTGCTTCATCAAAAATTCCGTTTTTTGATGTTTCGGTTTCTGCTGGTATTCCAATTCCGATTGATACTGATTCTTATACAGCTGTTGATTTGAACGAGTTTTTGATTGAACATCCACAAACTACTTTTTTTGCAAGAATTTCTGGAAATGAGTTGAATATGGTGGGTATTTCTGACGGAGATATTTTAATAATTGATACAGGCATTGATGTTAAAGATGGTAAATTAGTACTTGCTATGTTTAATGATGACCTTGCAGTTAAATATTTTAGAGATGTTGATGGCCAGCAGTATTTAGAATCACATTCTTCTTTTTTTTCTCCTTTAACTTTGGGAGATGAAATACAATGGAAGATTTTAGGGGTAGTAACAAAAATTGTTCATTCAATTTAAAGATTTATTTTTAGATTTAAAAAGAAGTTTTCAATATAAAGGGAAGATACATGTCAATAAAATTATCAATTGTGCAATTTTGCCCAAAGTATGCTGATTTGGATTATAATATTGAATTTTTAATAGATAAAATCGCTGATGATGATGCTGACATTATTGTATTTCCTGAACTTGCTCTTTCAGGATATTTTTTTACAAAGAAATCTGATTTAGCTGAATTGGCTATTCGTGGAGATGGCGAGATAATTTCTCAATTTCAGAAAATTGCTGAAAAACAAGATAAAGTAATAGTTTTTGGTTTTATAGAAAAGGATAAGTCTAATTTTTATAATTCTGCAGCAATATTGCTTCCTGACAAAAATGAAAGTTCAATTTACCGAAAAAGTCATTTGTTTTATAAAGAGAGATTGGTTTTTGAGCAAGGTAATACTGGTTTTTTTAATGTTTATTGGTCAGATAAAGATATTAATATTGGAACAATGATTTGTTATGACTGGAGATTCCCAGAGGCGACACGAACTCTTGCCCTTAAAGGAGCGGATTTGATTTTATGTCCTGCAAATTTGGTAACTGGTGTATGGGAAGAAGCAATGAGAACAAGAGCGTTGGAGAATAAGGTTTATGTTGCAGTTATTAACAGGATTGGGTATGAAGCATTAAATGATGAAACACTTGAGTTTAATGGAAAATCAACAATTATTTCATATAATGGTAAGAATTTAATTACTGGGGGCGAGGATAATGAAATAGTTTTAACCGCTGAAATTAATCCAGAGAAAACTCGTGATAAATCCTTTAATGATATAAATAATATTTTCCTTGACCGAAGACCAGAATTATACAAGTAATTGTTGATAGTATAAATGATTATATATTAATGTGTAAATAAAATATTATGTCTAAATCTTGTCTAAAATGCGTATAAGCATTATCTAAATCTCCTCTAAGTTCGTATAAATTTTTCTAAAATGCGACTAAAATCCTTGTTCTTTTTGTATATTTTATATCTCCCTCACCCAAAACCATTCAAAATAGCTAGGACTTCATCACCATATTTTTTAATTTTTTTGTTTTTCCAACCTTTAATTTTACGAAGTTCTTCTTGGTTTTTTGGTCTTTTTTGTGCGATTTCTATTAGTTCTGAGTTATGGCAAACTACAAAAGCAGGACGTTGAATATCAACGGCAACGTCTCTTCTCCACTCTGAAAGTGCTTGGTAAACTTCTCTCTCTCCATCTAATAAGTCATCTTTCGTTAGTTTTATTTTATCTTTTTTGTAATAAAAGACGACTATAGACCAATAAGCAATTTTTTCTGTTCTAATTAATTTACTTTTTGTTTGGTGAACAAAAACAGTATCCATAAAGTCATTAATCTTCTTTATATCATTTTGAAAATTGTCTTTGTTTAACCTAATGTTAAATATTTCTAATTGCATTTTACAGTTTCCAGTTAATTAATTATTTTTTTTCAATATTATTTTCCATTAAAAAAACTTTCTACTACACCTATGATTTCATAATTTTTATATTCTGTGATGTTTTCATAGTTTTTGTTTTTACTATGAAACTCTACTTTGCCATTAATTAATCTATATTCTTTAACAAATAATTTACCATTAATTGTAACTACTATTATACTTTTGTCTGTTACTGGTTTGTTTCTGTTGATTTTTACGAACATACCATTTTTTAAGCCACAACCTTTCATTGAATCTCCTTCGATTATAAAGTTATCTTGCTCTATATTATCTTGTTCTAAATGGTTTGTTTCATTAATTTTAGTCATCTAACTTACCTGCTGCAACTTTATCTAATTTATTACTGTTTTGTTTTACTAATTTCATATTGTTTATTACAGCTCTTCGATTCTGGATATTATTTTCCAGTTCCTCGCCTTGAGAGTTTGGAGCAAATATTGAGCCCTCGCCAGTTATAATGTATATTGGGTTGAAACCGCGATGATATAAATTATAAAGTAAACGAACTGGAATTCCTGCTTTTCCGAATTCGTAATTTCTGATTCTATCTCCTGTTTCTTCGAGAAGGTAAGCAAATTGTTCTGCGGATAATTTTCCACCTTCATTAAAAATATACCTAACTTCTTTTAATCTTTGACCTATCTCAGCATTTGTTCCAGACATTTCATCCTTAATTTTATAAATATGTAAATTTTATTTTGTATTTATGTATTATTTACATAATTTTGCTTATTATTTTACTAATTATTAATGTTAATAATTCAAAATTAAGAAATTTAAATAACAAAAACAAGGAATTAGAATGAAATTTATTGATAAGAGTAATAATGCTATTTGCGGAAAAATTTCAAATAGTACAAAGTTAAGATTTATGCTAAACGAAAGTTTGCAGCAGATTAAAAATGAAAAGATAATAAGCAAAGAATTAGTGGAGGATATTAGGTTTATTATTTTTGATTATTTGGATACAATGGAAAATAATATTTATGGTATGATTAATCAAGGAGAAAGCGATGAATATTTATGATGAAATAGAATATGAAGATCTTACCCCGGACTTAAAATTAATAGCTGATAGCTGTGGAATTGTAACTGTTAGGCAGTTGCTTAAGAATTTGGGAGGGTTGACGTTTTATATACCAAAGATTACAAAGTTAAAAAATTTTGTGAGAAGAAAATGGGACGAAGGCAAAACGAAAAATTTTAAAGAGTTTGCAAGAGTATTGATGGTATCTGAAACATACTTACGAAAACAAGTTAAATAACTTATTAAATTATATAAGTTAATTAACTATATCTTAGGTTTACATAATCTCCTAAATTTTTAATAAATTTAGGAGATTATTTATTATTTATTATAAATATTAATTAATATTGGAAAAAAAGTTTTAATTTTGTATTTTAATTTTTAAAAAAATAGATTTAAATGCCTTCAGCAAAACTTTGGTTTATAGCAACAAGACCTAAATTAATGCCAGCGAGTATGATACCCGTTTTACTTGGTTTGGCTGCGGCATTTCATTCACAAGAAGGCGAGTTAAACTACTTTACTGCAATACTTACTATGCTTTGCGGGATTGGTATTCAGATTGTAACTAATTTTGTGAATGATATTTATGACTTCAAAAAGGGAGTTGATAAAGATGATAGATTGGGACCTGAACGAGTTGTAGCGAAAGGTATTATAACTCTTCCACAGATGAAGGTAGCAACTATTATTGTTGCATCATTAACTCTTTTGATGGGCTTGGTATTGGTTTATTTATCGAGTTATATTATTTTAATTATTGGAGTTATATCTTTATTCCTTGCTTATGGCTATACAGCAGGTCCTGCCCCACTTTCATATCTTGGTATTGGTGACTTATTTGTTTTAGTATTTTTTGGTATTGTAGCAACTAATGGAACTTATTTTATTCAAACTGGTTACTGGAGTAATGAAGTTTTTTGGATGAGTTTACCGCTTGGTTTTTTTGCTATGAATATTCTATCTGCTAATAATATTAGAGATGCCGTAACTGATAAAAGAGCTGGAAAACTAACTTTACCAGTGCGAATTGGTGTGAAAAATGCAATAATACTTTATATTGTATTAACTGGTTTTGCGTATTTTAGTGGTGCAATTGTGATGTTTATGATGCAAGATTATGTGTTTGCCTTACCTCTTCTTACTCTCCCACTTGGCTATAAAATGTGTGTAGATATTTATAGAAAAACCGGAAAAGAACTTAATAAGGTGCTTTTTGGAACTTCATTGCTTATGACTTTTTATGGTATTTTGATGATTATTAGTTTGATTGTAGTAACAGTTATGAGGAATTAGTAGTATGTCTATGAGAAAAGAAAATAAAAACTTCCAATTTTTTGTTATTACATTGATAACATTAGCTTCAGTTTTAGGTATCACCTCAGTTCCTCCAGCTTTTCCCTCTATTGCAGAACATTTTAACGTTCCAATTCAAAAAATCGGCATCTTGATGGGTGTTTTTACAATGCCTGGTATAATTTTAACTCCACTTTTTGGGTTTCTTGCAGATAAATATTCTAGAAAAATTATTTTAGTCCCAGCGCTTTTGCTATTTGCAATTGCTGGTTATGGTTGCTCTCTTGCGGAATCATTCGAGGTATTAGTTTTACTTCGTGGGATTGAAGGAATAGGAGCTGCTTCTCTTGGTGCATTAAATGTTTCGTTGATTGGCGATACTTTTAATAAGGATAAAATTAGCAAATTTGCTGGTTATAATAATGTAGTTTTATCTTTTGGAACTGCCTTTTTTCCTTTAATTGGTGGATATTTAACATTAATTTCATGGAATACAGTTTTCTACTTACCTTTATTCACAATTTTAGTTGCAATTTTATTTATTGTTGCTTTTAAGAATAGGAATCAAAAAAGCCAAAATGTTGATTTAAAAAAAATACTTCATTCATTTAAAGATCCAGAATTTAGAAAAATTAGCGTTATGAATTTCTTGGGTTATATTTTATTAATTGGTTGTGTTTTTACTTACATACCTTTTCATTTTAAATATACTTTTGGATTCACATCAAAAGAGATTGGAATTTATTTATTTGTAATGTCTTTGAGTGCTGCGTTTTCGTCATTCTTTTTAAATAGAGCGATTGATATAATTACGGAAAAAGGAATTATGCTAGTTAAGTTTTTTATATTTTTCATTGTTATAATTGCAATTCCATTTTTAACACCAATATTGATTTATTTAGCGTTGTCTTTATTTGGAATGGCTTTCGGTCTTGGTTTTCCTGGTATGCAATATTGGGTATTGAAGATATCAGACAATGACAATAGAGCATCTTTAACTTCAATGCATAGAGGGGTTTCACAATTAGGGCAGTCATTAGGTCCTGTTTTATTTGGTTTTTTTGCTTCAGTCTATTCTGCAAAAGACTCTGTGGTAGAAATTTTTTATTTAGGTGCTGTCATAGCACTTTTTACACTGATATTAACTTTTTTTATTTTAAGAAAAGACATTTTTAGATTAAATAAGGGAATTTTATGATTAAAAAGTATATAATTACTTTAATTTTATTATTGTTATTATGCTCAGTAGATCTTTTTTCTGGAGATATAAGTGGAAAAATTACTGATATAATATTAAAAGATGGAGTTGAGGGAGTTGTTGTAAAAATTAAGGAACTTGATTTAAAGTCGCAAACTAACAAAAGTGGCGTATATGCGATTACAGGTATAAAGGAAGGAGAATATACTCTTTCGATTACTGGAAGTGGGATTGAACCAATTACACAGAAAATCAAAGTTGGCGCTGGAACTTATACGCATAATTTTGAAGTTACTTTAAAAAGTTATCAGATGCAAGATTTGGAGGTTTTTTCTTCAAGTAAACGACTTCAAAAAATAACTGAAGCACCTTCTGCTATATCAATAATCACTTCTGACCAATTGCTAAAGGCAAATTCTCATGGGCAGATTGGTAAAACAATGGAGCATTTACCAGGGGTTGACGTTGTTCAATCAGGTATGAATGACTTTAATATTAATACTCGAGGATTTAATAATTCAATTAATAGACGAATGTTAGTATTGATAGATGGAAGAGACCCATCTACTCCAATGCTTAACTTAGTTGAATGGAATTCTCTTCAAACAAACTTAGCAGATTTAAAAAGTATTGAAGTAATCAGGGGTCCTGGTTCTGCCCTTTACGGAATGAATGCATACAATGGCGTTATAAACATAACAACATTTAATCCAAAAGATGTTCAGGGTACAAGATTTTCGGTAACTGGTGGGCAGTATAACACTTTAAGAACAGATTTGCGTCACGCTGGGAAGTTTATGGATAAGTTTTATTATAAAGTAAACGCTGGTTACAGCACTCAAGACCAAGCATGGGTTCATTCTAGGGATACTGCAAATGGCGGGAAATTAGAATATGATGGGCTGAGACCGGATTTAGTTGATACTCCTTTTAATAATAGACAAGGTTTTGGTCCGATTACAGATATTGCTGAATTGATAAATGAACATCGAAATGCTTTTAATATGCATGCTTCATTTAGATTGGATTACGAACTTAGCGAAAATGAGACTATTATAACTGAGGTTGGCGCTTCGGAGTATGGAAATGAATATTTTGTAAATCAGACTGGCAGGATATTAATACCTCAAATACAATCACCTTATGCTAGAATAGGATATAGTTCAAATAATTGGAATTTTAATTCGCATTGGAGAAAAAGACTTGCTCCAACGCCGCAGGTTGTGATGAACTTTCCAGTATCTTCGGGAGAAAACTCTGATGCTTATCTTGCTGATTTGCAGTGGAATGATAATTATATGGACGGTAAACTAAAATTAATTGCAGGGGCTTCGCATGAGTATCAATCAATAATTACTGCAGCTGGTGGGTCTGCCCCTTTACTTTTACCGGATAGTATTAAACATAATTTTTCAAGTTTATATGGTCAATTGGAATATGATTTAAAGAAAAATCTTCAGTTTGTATTTGCTGGTAGGGTTGATCGTTCTACTTTGTTTAATACTCAGTTTTCACCAAAAGCTGCATTAGTTTGGACACCAATTAAAGATCATACTTTAAGATTTACTGTTAATCGCTCTTTTTTGAGACCAAGTTATCCAGAATATACAAGGTACTCATTGGCAGCAGCACCTGTTAATTTAGCAAATATTGATAGTATGATTGCAAACGAGTTTGGTATAGACCCTTTGGGACACGGTGTTTTACCACAAGTGAATGTAGGTAATCCCGAAATTGATGTTGAAACTGCTTGGTCTTATGAAGTTGGATATAAAGGTGTTATATCTAAAAAAATGTTTGTCACTGCAGATTTTTATCTAAATAGAAGAAGTAATTTTATTTCTAATCCGCTTACTGGTCTTTCTCCTGATGTGTTTTTAAGAACACAAGGTAGCATTTTATATGATAACGATGAGGCGAACCAACGATTTAAGGAGGAGTTAGATAAAATTAATCCAACTTTGTTTGATAGATTATCTCTTAATCCTTTAAATAACAATGTTGAGTTTTTAATCGCTCCCGCGAACATCGGTCTTGTAGATGAATATGGTGCAGAATTTAGCGTAAATTACTATTTATTTGATAATTTACTTCTAAATGGTAACGTTGCATTCTTAGATTTCGATATTATAGAAAATGAAGTCCCAGTTAATAAAATACTTCCAAATACTTCAAGATTAAGAGGGAATATCGGTGCTGAATATAATAATAAAGTATCAGGAATGCCATTTAACTTAAGAGTAAATGTTCGTGGAGTTCAAGGTTTCCAATGGATTGCGGGCTTTTTTGAAGGTCATGTGCCAGAATATTGGGTAACGAATTTATCAGGTGATATTGATTTAACTGAGAAAATTAATCTTGGCTTTAATGTGTTTAATTTATTTGATAGAAGACATTATCAAATTTTTGGTGGAACTATTTTGGAAAGATATGCAACTGCAAATGTTTCTTACACTTTTTAGTTAATAATTTTAAGATTTAGTTAATAGTTTAAAAGTAAGGGCTGCTAATTTTATATTGCAGCCCTTTTTTAATAAGTTTTTCAACTGAAAATATTCTAGTGCTTTGTTAACTTTGTCTGGTCTGACTGTTTTTTTTTGCCTGGTTTAAGCATGAAGTCTTAATCCTACATAGGTTATTTTAGCAATTTAAACTTGTGTTAGTTTTAATATTTATATTTGAATAATTAAGGTTTTATATAATATTATTTTAACAATCGGTTAGATTATGTATTTTATCCACTCTATTTTGATGTCTTCCACCTTCGAAACCTGCTGTCAAAAAGTTTGAAATCATAATCTTTGCAAGGTCTAAGTCTATAAATCTTGCACCATAGCAAATAATGTTTGCATCATTATGTTGTCTTGAGAGCATTGAGGTTTCTTCGTTATAACATAAAGCTGCTCTTATACCTTTTACTTTGTTAGCGCTTATGGATACTCCTATTCCAGAGCCACATATGATCACACCTTTATCAGCTTCTTGATTTGAAACTTTTTGAGCAACTTTATTTGCAAAATCGGGGTAATCGACAGAATCGTTAGTATCAGTACCGCAGTTTATTGCTTGATGTCCTAATGATTCTATGTATTTAATTAATTCACTTTTTTGTTGTGTTCCTGCATGGTCGCAGCCAATGGCAATTTTCATATTTCCTTAAAGATTTATTTCACCTTGAATATGGTGTAAAAATTCTTGCTTGTATTTGTCTTTTTTAAATAAACCACAGTATTCTGCAGTAACAGTTGATGATGTTATATCTCTAATACCCCGAGAATTAACGCATAAATGTTTTGCGTCTATCAAGCAAGCTACGTTTTCGGTGTTCAATGCTTGTTTTAGTTCACTTGCTATTTGCATTGTTAGTCTTTCTTGCACTTGTGGTCTTTTTGCGTAATAATCTACTATTCTGTTTAACTTAGATAAACCGATTACTTGACCTGATGAGATATATGCTATGTGGGCTTTACCTACGATTGGAAGAAAATGGTGTTCACAAGTGGAGTATAAAACTATATTTTTTTCAACAAGCATTTCTGCATATTTATATTTATTAGAGAAATTTGATATTTTAGGTTTTTTATCAGGATTTAATCCACCAAAAATTTCTTTTACAAACATTTTTGCAACTCTATTTGGAGTATTTCTAAGACTATCATCAGTTAAATCAAGCCCTAAGGTTTCCATAATTTCTTTAAAATGCACTTCAATTTTTGCGATTTTTTCAGTTTCTGAAATATTAAAGGCATCTTTTCTCAAGGGAGTTTCGAGAGAAAAATTCAGGTGTTCATCAAAAACATCTAACTCAAAGTTGTCATCTAATTGCTTCATTCAATTCCTAAACATAAGTAAAATTTCAGTTACTATAGACGATTATATTATATTTTATTTGATGCTGATAAAAATATATACTCTAGGATTTTAATTAATTTTGTAAATAGCTGATTATTATTACTTTGAAATTTTTTTAATTTGATATTATTCATTAATTTTGTAATTGTCTTTTTTAGTTATAATGATATTTAAAATATTTTTATTATGCCAGAATATATAACAATTGATGAAATTATGCCGGGTATGATTCTTTCTGAACCTGTCCAAAATAACTTTGGTCAGACGATGATACCTAAAGATTTCAAAATTGAAGAAAAACATTTACGCTTGTTTAAGTTGTGGAATGTAACTGGCATTACTATTAAGAAAGATGGCGATGATAAAAAGAAGGAAATAAGTCCTGAGCTAATAAAAAAAATGAAAGATAAGTTAGAATCAAGAATGGCTTGGAAATCTGAAAATTCTTTGGAAAATGATTTATTTAGCTGTGCAATCAGACATTTAGCAGAAAATGAACAATAAAGAAACTCAACAAAAATTAATTAATAATTTGATGGTTAAGGTAAGTGAATTTCCTACCTTACCAACAATTTATAGTAAGTTGAGCGAAACTATTAATAACCCGACTTGTAGTGCTGCTGATGTGGCTGCTGTGATTTCTCAAGACCAAGCTGCTGTTACAAAAATTTTAAAGGTTGCAAATTCATCGGTTTACGGATTTGTTAGGAAGGTTACTTCGATAGATCAAGCTGTTGTATATATTGGTTTCCTGCAAATTAAAGCTTTAGTTTTAGCGCTTTCAGTTATAAAATTATTTGTTAATGCTAAAGATATAAAAAATTTTAATCCTGATGGCTTTTGGAGGTATTCTTTTGCTACGGGTTCAATTAGTAGGTTTATAGCCAAAACATTTGGTGAAAAGATTATAGAAGATTATTTTGTAGCTTGAATAATTCATTGGATTGGTAAATTGATGTTAATGACTTCTATACCTCCTATTTATGAAATGATCGTTCAGAATGCAAAACTGTCAAATGAATATTTATATGTTGTAGAAAGAAAAGTGCTTGGTATTTCGCACATGAAGATTGCAGAAATGCTATGTGATAAATGGAAATTATCAAAGACTCTATCGAATGCTTTAGGAAATTATCATACTGGTTTTGTTGATGGTAGATATCATTTGATGGCATCTATTATTCATATTTCTACAGTAACCAGTAGCATGTTGGAATTGGGTGATTCTGGAATGAAAAAGGTGCCAATGTTACATAAAGAAATTTGGAAACATATTTCGCTACCTGATGATTTTTTTACAAAAAATTACCAAGTCTTTTATAAAGATTACCAAGAAATGTCTTCATTATTATTAAGTAAATGACTTCAAAAAAAGAAAATATAATTAGCATTGATGATGTGATTTTAGAAATTGATAAATTATCAAAGACCTCTCAATTTGGGGCAATTAAAGATGATTACAAAGATAATATTTTAAACACATTTTATAAGATTGTTAATGTTGATTCTGTTTCATTTTTTGAGATGAATGAAGAGGAGTTTCAATTTGAAATATTCAAAGCAATTCCTAAAAAGTCAAAAGAAAAACATGGGCTAATCTTTGAAGAATTAATTGATAAAAATATACTCGGAAGAGCTTTACAAAGTGGAAGACCTTAGATATTTCCGGAAGTTAAAGAAAAGGAAATTGAAGATAATATTGTTATTATTCCTCTTGCTTCCGAAGCTGGTATAACTGGAATTGTTTTGCTTAAATTAGATGTTCATTGGGAACAAGAATCCTTTAAAAATCTTGGTATTTGTAGATTATTTGCTAATTATTTTAGCAATATAATGATGATAGATAGGAAAAATAAAAAGTTAGTTTTATTAGAAGAGACTTTTGAGCAACGACTTAGCGAAAAAATGGTTGAACAGTCAAAATTACAAAGTGAATTAGATACATTTCTTAATGCACTTCAGACTGGTATTTTTATTTCCTCAGCTAAATCTGGATTAATTTTCAGAGCAAATCCTGTTGCTACAAAACTTACCGGTTTTAATGATTTAGAGCTTTCTAAGATGAAGATTAAAGAATTTTTAGAACAAACTAATAACATTATAGGTGAACATTTTGAGACTTATTTAATTAACCGAGAGGGTGAGAGGATTCCTATTTTAAGGAAGAATAAGTTAGTGAAGTTGCGAGATTCTGAATATCAAATTGATTCTTTTTTAGATATTACTGAAATAAAGAAAGCAAATGATACTCTTAAAAATGTAAATAAATTGCTTGAAGATGAAGTAAATAAAAGGACTTTAGAGTTAAGAAATACAGTACTGAAGTTAAATGATGAGATTAAAAATAAAGAAATTGCTCAGAAGTCTGCTCAACAAGAACGCGGGTTGAATCAACTGAAGTCTAAATTTCTTTCGACTGTATCTCATGAGTTTAGAACTCCACTCACTATTATCAGAAGTAGCGCTGAACTTCTTTCTACCTACGGCGATAAGATGAAATCTGATGAAAAGAATAAGTTTCTTTCAAGGGTTGTAGAGACAAGCAATTACTTAAGTATTGTTCTTCAAAATATATTATTTCTTCAAGACCAGAATGGTCAAATTATTGGTTCGACTACGTTTGAGGCAAACTTAAATGATGTAGTAAATGAATTGATAAAACAGATAAATTTAACCTCAAATAATGATTCTAATATTATCTTAAATTTACCTGAGAATGGTTTAGTTGTTAAACATTCAAAAGGTGTTGTTAAAAATTTGATTAATAATGTTATTATTAATTCAATTATTTATAATAAAGATAATAAAGAAATAAAAATAACTATAACAGAAAGTGATGGATTAGGATTTATTATTATTGAAGATGAAGGGATTGGTATTCCTGAGGAAGAAATTGAGCAAATATTTGAATTATTTTTTAGGGGTTCGAATGTTGGTAATATTCCTGGTGTTGGTCTAGGGTTAGCTGTTTCTCAGCATTGTTTGAATTTCCTTGGAGGTAGGATTGAAGTCCAATCAAAATTAAATAAAGGCACAAAAGTATTAATTTCTTTGCCAAAAGAACCTAAAATCACACCAAATAATAATTAACTTGAAATTTAAACTAATTTAATAAATATTAAAATGATATTATTTTTACTTTTCTTTTCTTCATTATTTTCAGAAGTTTATACTCCAAAGGATAATGATACTTGGGAGAGGATTTCTCCTGAAGAATTAAATTGGTGTGTTGATGAGGTTGATGAACTTGATAAGTTTCTGTTTGAGACAAATACAAGAGCATTTATTATTCTTAAAGATGGTAAAATAGCTTATGAAAATTATTTTTATGATTTTCATAGAGATTCTACTTGGTATTGGGCTTCTGCGGCTAAGACTTTAACAGCAACTCTAATTGGTATTGCAATTGAGCAGGGTAGAATTGATTTATTTGATAAAACCTCAAAATACTTAGGTGAAGGTTGGACTTCTCTTGATATTGAAAAAGAAGATTTAATTAGTATTTATCATCAACTATCTATGACTACTGGGCTTGATGAGAAAACTAACCCGGCTGAAGAAAAAATTGCAGAAAAGTTAACTTACCTAACAAACCCCGGAGAACGTTGGTATTATTATAATACTCCTTATACTTTACTTCATGATGTATTAGAAAGTGCGTATTCCCAAAATCTTAATTTAATTACAACTTTTAATTTAAAAAATAAAATTAATATGCAGGGTATTTGGTTGGGTAGTTTGTTTTTTTCAAAGCCGATAGATGCAGCTAGATTTGGTTTATTGATAATGAATAAGGGAGTTTGGGATGACGAGGTTGTAATTGACTATAATTTAGATTATCCCAATATGATGACGGAATCAAGTTCGGAGTTAAATCCTGCTTATGGTTATTTATGGTGGTTGAACGGAAAGAACAATTATTTACAACCTGGAGTAGAGTTTAAATTTAATGGAGAGATTGTTCCTAATGCTGATAAGGATATGTTTATGGCAGCAGGAAAGAATGACCAAAGAATTTATATTGATAGAAAAAATGGGTTGGTAGTTGTTAGAATGGGTGAACCTGCAGATGAATCGGCTTTGGCTTTATCTGGATTTGATAATAAAATCTGGGAGAAAATTAATAATTTAATATGCGAGACAAAATCAATTGAAAAGTTACCCACTTTCTACCACAATTCTCAAAATTTATATGATGAATTAGAAGGAAAAGAAATTCAGGTTTATGACTTAAATGGCAAGGTAATTGATATAGATTCTGTAAATTCATTAAAAAATAAGTTAGAAAATGGTACTTATATTATTAAAATTTACAGCAAAACTTCAAATAAAACTATTAAGATTATTAAAAACTAAACTTAATATCTACTAAAAACATAATATTCTCCATATTAATCCAAAATATTATCAGATTTATCATAATATAATATAATTACATTATTATAGATTTAATCTTATTTATATATTTTACATTTATTTATAGAATCATTTTTATATTTATTTTTCAACTATGGGATATAGTGGGTGGATTATTATCATAGATTATATCCTTAATTATAATCATAATACAAAGTTTTTAGAAAGTTATGATTATTTATTTATAATATTTTTCTAATATAATATTTTTTATAATAACATTTATAAATATCAAATTTCAATATATACATACAAATATAAGCACATAAATTATTTTATTTAAAATTTAATAAGTATTTCTTTGAATTTTGAAAAAATATTCTTTATTTAGTGTTTTGAAGTGGGACAAAGTGGGGAAAAATGTTTTAATTTTTTCATCATTTAATAAACATACAAATATATGACTTTTTTTCAAGGATACGAACAATATTCAATCGATGATAAAGGTAGAGTTAATATTCCGGCTCGAATGAGAAAGATGCTTTCTACCGAGTCAGCGAATACTTTTATCCTTACTCGTGGAAATGACAACTGTGTTGCGGCTTATCCACTTGATGAGTGGAAGAAATATATGGAAAGAATTAGTCAGTTGAATCAATTTGATGAAAAAAATCGCCGATTTATGAGGTCTTTCTTAAAATGGAATATTGAAGTAACACTTGATAGACAAAATAGAATAAGTATTCCAAAGAGTCATTTAGAACTTGCTGAGATAAAGAAAAATGTAATTATACTGGGACAATATGACCATATAGAGTTTTGGGACCCAGATAAATTAGAAGAATACGAAAAGAATAGTGAAATTGCTTTAGATGAATTAGCAGAAAAAGTAATGACAGGTAATTAAAATGGAAGTCGCTAAGAATTTTAGCACTTATCATAAACCAGTTCTTTTAAAAGAATGTATAGAATTTCTGATTACGGATAGGTCAGGACAGTACGTAGATGGTACCTTAGGTGGAGGAGGTCACGCAAGGGAGATCCTTAAAAGCATAGATTCTGGGGGGAAGCTACTTGCTTTTGATAAGGACCCCGATGCGATTGAATACAACCGTGAAAATTTAATTGACTTTATCCAGTTGCCACAACCTAAATTATACATCTACAATGCTGGTTTTGAAGAGGCATACAGCATAACGAAGAAGCACGGACAAATAAGTGGCATATTGCTGGACCTTGGCGTTTCCTCTAAACAATTTGACAATGCGGAAAATGGAATGAGCTTCCGCTTCGATGCCAAATTGGATATGAGATTTGGAAACGCTGGGTTATCAGCTTTTGATATTATTCAAAATTACGATGAAAATGAACTAACACATATCTTAAGAGCTTATGGCGAAGAGCCATTTGCTCGTCCTATCGCAAAGGCAATCTTTGCTAATAAAAATAATTTAAAGAGAACTTTCCAACTTCGTGATATTATAGAAGAACAAGTTCCTAAAAAATTGTATAGCAAATCACTTGCCAGAGTTTTTCAGGCGTTTCGTATTGCCGTTAATGATGAACTCAATGTCTTAGATAAAGCTATCTCAAATATAGTGCCAGAATTAAAGGTTGGTGGTAGAATTGCTATTATTTCTTATCATTCGCTTGAAGATAGAATTGTGAAAAATTTATTTAAAAAGTTTGAAGGTAAAGTAGAACATTTAAATAAATACTCTGACCAAAAGCCAAAAAACCAATTTAAAATTTTGACAAAGTCCCCTATTCTCCCTAGTAAAGAAGAAATGGAGATTAATCCTCGCTCGCGAAGTGCAAAGTTAAGAGTTTTAGAGAGATTATATTAAAATGGATATTGATAGTTGATTTAATAATTAATAATTATTTTAAGTACT
Organism: Eximiradiales bacterium; assembly: GCA_965661945.1. Taxonomy (GTDB): domain Bacteria; phylum Bacteroidota; class Ignavibacteria; order Kapaibacteriales; family UBA2268; genus JAJRPT01. The sequence continues at coordinate 383,870 of CBFIFP010000002.1, read as the reverse complement.
TATTTAAAGTTTTTTTTAATAACAACTTATTTATCCCTTAACTGCCCTTGATATTTATCGCTTAACATTTTGATTATTTTATCGATAATTGGGTTAATATCTTCGTCTGTTAAAGTTCTGTCCTTTGCTGAGAATTTTAAGTTGAAAGCGATTGATTTTTTGCCTTCCTCTATGTTTTTTCCTTGATAGACATCAAATAAGTTTAGGTTAATAAGGTATTTACCTGCCATATTTTCTATGTCATTTTGGATTTTACCTGCATCTAAGTTTTTATCTACAAGAAATGCTAAGTCCCAATCTACACTTGGAAATGGAGATACTTTATTGTATGATTTCTCTGGCTCTGCTTTTGAATATAATTTACTCAGATTCACATCAATTAATAAAACTGATTGTTCAATTTCAAATTTATCAAGTATTTGCTTTGATATATAGCCAATTTTTCCAATTTCTTCTTTTTTATCATAAATAGAAAGTGAATCCGCAGAAAATACAGAGAAGTCTTTGTATTCTTTTAATTTAAGATTAAAATCAAATTTATTATTGAAATCCTCAAAAATACCTTTTAAATCGTAGAAGTCTGCTTTTAAGTTGTTGTGCGACCAGTTTTTTTGAAACATTGTACCAGTTAAAGCAATATTCAAATAATCTTGCTCAGATATATTTTCGATGAAGTTCGTTTTATCATTAATTGACTTAAAGCATTTACCAATTTGGAATAATCTTAAATCTAAATTGCGAACATTCATATTCTTAGCAACTACTTTTAATGTAGAAGGAATCATCGAAGTACGCATCACGCCAAGTTCCACACCAAGTGGATTTGCAATTTTCACAACATTTTCATCAAATAAGGAAGTAATCTCTTCAGAAATTTGATTTGGAGTTAGAATTTCATTAAATCCAGAGTCAATTAAATAATTTCTAATTTTATCTCGTTTTACTGGTTTCTCTAACCTATTTGGTACTTTAGATTTAGAGTGGTCAACTATGGATCTATAATTTGGATTAATATTGTTATAATTTACAAATCGAGCAACTTCTTCAATCAAATCTTCTTCAATTTTAATATCAACGCGATATGATGGAGATGTAACTTTAACATACTCTTCATTTTTTTCGAAATCCCATCTTAGTTTATGAAATACGTTGATAATCTCATCACTTGTTAGTTCTAAGCCAATGATTTTTCTGCATCTATCATATCGTAATATTACTTGGTTTCTTTCAATTTTATTTGGGTAAATGTCTTTATAATTTATTCCAACTTCCCCACCACCATATTTTGTGATTAGCATTGCGGCTCTTTCGGCAGCAAATAGTAAATTATCATAATCCACTCCACGTTCAAATCTATAACTTGCATCAGAGTGAATTGAAAGTTTGCGGGCTGTTTTTCTTACTGAACTCGGATTAAAATATGCTGCTTCAATAAATATATTCTTAGTGTCGTCAGTTATTTCTGAGTTTTCTCCACCCATAACTCCAGCAATAGCAACTGGTTTTTGGTTATCGCAAATCATTAACATATCGGTATCTAATGTTCTTTCTTTACTGTCAAGTGAGATAAATTTGTCATTTTCTTTCGCATTTTTAACAACGATAGTTTTATCTGCGATAGTGTCTAAATCGAATGCGTGAAGAGGATTTCCTGTTTCCATTAAAACATAATTAGTTGCATCAACTGCTATATTTCTTGGACGTAAGCCAATTTGTTTTAAACGGTTTTTAAGCCAATCCGGGGATTCAACTATATTCACATTTTTAATTATCATACCCAAATAGCGTGGGCAATCTATATCATTTTCAATTTTAATATTAAACTCATTTAAGTCATTTTGGAAGTGATTATATTTAATTTTAGGCAAGTTTAACTCTAAACCATAATATGCGGCAAGTTCTCTTGCAATACCGATATGGCTGTTGCCATCTGCTCTATTTGGCGTTATGAAAATATCAAAGATAATATCATTTAACCCGAGATATTTACTTAGGGCTTCGCCGGTTGGAGCATCTTCGGGAAGAACCCAGATGCCACTATGGTCTTCACCGAGTTCGAGTTCAGATTTCGAACAAATCATTCCATTCGACTCAACTCCTCTTATTACTGCTTTACTTAATTTGAACTCACCCTTTGGAACAATCGCACCAGAGAGTCCCAGTACTATATTTTGTCCTTCATCAACATTTGGAGCGCCGCAAACTACAACTTGCTGATTTTCATTGTATTTAACAGTACATAAATTTAATTTATCAGCATTTGGGTGTGATTCTTTTTTAAGCACTTTTGCAATAACAAAATTATCGTATTTCTTACCATAATCAATAACTTCTTCAACTTCAAAGCCAAGCATTGTAAGAGTTTCTTCTAATTCGCCAGATGATTTGTCAATATTAATAAGTTCTTTTAGCCAGTTATAAGATATTTTCATAATAAAAATAATTTTTGAGAAAAATAAAATGTAAAATTAAGAAATAAATATTAAATATGCGATTAGAAGAAAGATAGAATGAATGTGAATTTAAAAGAATAGTTAATTATACTAACAAATTATTAAATTCAAAAAATATTTCTTTTTTATTTTTAGAAAATAGCTTAATTTAGGAAATTAATTTTTTTTCACATTATTGGGATTAGTTATGTTTCAAGAGTTTAAAACGTTTATAAGTAAAGGTAATGTCTTAGAAATGGCAGTGGGTCTAATTATGGCAACTTATTTTGGTGCAATAGTTAAATCATTAGTTGACCATATTGTTATGCCACCATTGGGGTTATTATTAGGGGGTGTTGATTTTAAACAATTAAATTATGTACTTAGAGAAGCTCAAGCAGAGTCAGTAGCTGGCGCTGGAGATGCTATTCCAGAGGTAGTTATATCTTATGGAATGTTTGTTAATAATATTATAACATTTATTCTTGTTGCTTTATCTGTTTTTCTTGTTATAAAATCTTATAATTCTTTAAAAGATAGAATTGCCAAAAAAGAAGAACAAGCAATTGAAGAAGAAACTCCGCCTGAACCAACAAAAGAAGAGTTACTTCTTACAGAAATAAGAGATTTATTAAAGAAATAAATTTTTAAGATAAATTTTATTATATCTATCAAAATTTAAAATTTTGACTTGTTAATTTAGACTTTTAGAAAAGAATTTACTAAAATAAACTTATTACTTAATTAGATTAAAAATAATAATAGGGTAATAAGTTTATTTTAGACCTTTTTTACCAATATCTTTTCTGTAATATATATTATTGTAACATATCTTATTAACTGCTTGGTATGAATTTTTGATTGCGTCTTCCAAGTTATCTGCTAAAGCTGTAACTCCCAAAACTCTGCCTCCATTGGTTACCAATTTACCTGTTTTAATTTTGGTACCAGCTTGATAGACTATTGCCCCAGTTTCTTCAGCATTTTTGATACCAGTGATTTCAAAACCATTTTCATAACTTGTTGGGTAACCCTCAGAAGCAAGAACAACATTACAAGCAAATGATTTAGCTATGTTTATAACTGAGTCTTTATCAATTTTACCGATAGAGCATGAATGAAACAATTTAGCGAGGTCGCCGCTAAAAATGCTAAGTACTGCTTGAGTTTCTGGGTCTCCGAATCGCACATTAAATTCAATAACTTTTGCTTGGTTATCTTGAATCATAAGTCCGCAGAAAAGGCAACCTACAAATGGGTTACCTTCATTTTTCATTCCTTCTAAAACAGGTTTGATTATATTTGATTCAATATATTCTAAAACTTTATCATTTACTATGTTTGCTGGAGCGTAAGCACCCATTCCACCTGTATTAGGTCCCATATCATCATCATAAGCTCTTTTGTGGTCTTGAGCAGGAGCTAATGTTATATAATTTTCTCCGTCGCAGATAGCAAATACTGAAGCTTCTTCACCCTCTAAATATTCTTCAATTACTACTTTATCTCCAGCATTTCCAAATTTGCCTGAAAACATTTCATCTAAAAGCGAGTGAGCATCTAAATAACTTTCTGGTATTACAACTCCTTTTCCACCGGCAAGTCCGTCTGCTTTTAAAACAAGTGGCAATTTTTGAGCATTAATATAGTCATGAGCAATATTTGCTTGTTGATTTGTAAAATTAGAATAATTGGCTGTAGGTATATTATATTTTTTCATGAAGTCTTTTGCAAAACTTTTTGAAGATTCAAGTTGTGCAGCAAATTTATTAGGTCCGAAGCAGTTTATCCCTTCTTGAGATAGTATATCTACAATTCCATCAGAAAGGGGTTGTTCTGGACCAATAACTACAAGACCAATATTATGTGATTTACAAAAATCAATAATAGTATGATGTGAGTTTAGGTCAATTTCTGCGAAGGAGGCATTTTCTAAAATGCCTGGGTTTCCAGGATAAGCAAAAATTAAATCTGTGCTTCTGGAATTTCTTAAAGATGTAACGATTGCGTGTTCTCTTCCGCCTGAGCCTATTACTAGTATGTTTATTTTATCCATTTTTCTAAAACTTTTTTCAACATTTCATTTTTCAATTCCAAAAATTAAGAATAATTTGTTAGTTTTAAAATTAATTTTATGAAAAAATGAAAAATAGTTATTTTTAAAGGAAAAATTTATGGCTAAAGAAAAGAATGTAGAGCAAGAAAATCCTAACAAAAATGGGGTTAATCCAGATAAACTGAAAGCAGTTGAATTGGCAATATCTCAAATTGAAAGAGATTTTGGAAAAGGGGCTATTATGCGTCTTGACGAGAACACTAAAGTTCAAACTGAGGTGATTTCAACTGGATGTTTGTCTCTAGATATGGCGATTGGGGTTGGAGGCCTTCCAAAGGGTAGAATCGTTGAAATTTATGGTCCTGAGTCTTCTGGTAAGACAACAATTTGTTTGCATACAATAGCTGAAGCTCAAAAAAAAGGTGGGATTGCTGCTTTTATTGATACAGAACATGCTTTGGATATTAATTATGCAAGGCGACTTGGTGTTGATGTTAATAATCTTTTATTAGCTCAACCAGAATTTGGCGAGCAGGCACTTGAAATTGTAGAGACTCTTGTTCGGTCTGGTGGTGTGGATATTATTGTGATTGATTCTGTGGCTGCTCTTACTCCAAGAGCTGAGATTGAAGGCGAGATGGGTGATTCTCAAATGGGCTCTCAAGCAAGGTTGATGTCTCAGGCAATGAGAAAACTGCAAGCGGCTATTGGCAAGTCGAGAGCATTATGTATTTTTACTAATCAATTAAGAAGTAAAATTGGTGTAATTTATGGAAATCCAGAAACTACCACTGGTGGTAATGCTCTTAAATTTTATGCTTCTGTTAGAATGGATATTCGTAGAAAAGATGTTATAAAAGATGGCGCTGAAATTATTGGTAATCGTGTTAAAATGAAAATCGTTAAAAATAAAGTTGCTCCACCATTTAAAGAAGTTGAATTTGATATTATGTATAATGAAGGGATATCAAAAATTGGTGATATGATAGATGTGGGTATTGCTTTAGATTTTATTCAGAAGGGTGGCTCATGGTTTACCTTCGGTAGCGAAAGAGTGCAAGGTAGAGAAGGTCTTAAAAAGATTATGACTGACAACGTAGCCCTTGCAAATGAATTAGAAGTTATGATTAAAAAGCATTTTGAAGATGCAAGGTGATTTGTTAAATTTAGTTTTAATAATTATCGAGTTTTAATAATTATCGATTAATTTTGTTAATTTTAATATATTTAAAATAAAAGTAAAGAGAGCTTTATCACTTTCTTTACTTTTCTTATTTTTATTCTATTTGAATAACTTTTCTTACGTTCCAAATAAGTTATTCTTCAAAATTAATTCTTTTGTGTGAGCCATCACAAAATGGCTTGTTAGATGTGCTTCCACATCTGCATAAAAAAGTTTTATTTCGTGTTTCGAGTGGTGTTCCATCAGAATTTATTACACTAAATTTGCCTGATAGCATAATAGGACCATTTTTGGAAATTAATACTTCTGTTATGGTATCTTCTGGGATGGTATCGTCGGTATTATCTTGCTTTTTAATTGATAAAGCACCGGAGGGACATTTAGCAACTTGCTTAATAATTGCTTGATTTTCACCTTTTTTAGGATTAATCCAAGGACTTGAATTAATATTAAAAACATTTGGAAGTCCGTTCACACATTTTTCAGAGTGAATACATAAGCCAGAATTCCAAAGAACTGTAATCTCCCCATTGGAGTACTCTTTTGTAGAAATAGACATAAAAACCCCATATAAATTTAAAAAATAAATGAAAATTCAAAGCTGTTCAATAAGTTATTGAATAGAAATGGATAATAGTTTTAATCCACTTTACTAATTCAATTTTAATTATTTAATTTTTAATTATTCAACTATGAAATCGTATTTATATGTTGCTTTGAGTTTTTTTGCTTCAGAAAGCGCTTGGTCTTTCGATTCAAATCCCCAAAGTTTAACTTTATATGCTGGACGATTGTTAATGAGATATCTTTCGTAATATGCCCTAAATCCTTTTCTCTGCCACTCGTTAGCTTGCATTTGTGCTTCGTCTTCTGTCCAGTATTCTTGGGCAATTATCTCATACTGCAAATCACCCGGTTTAATCCACCTAACTTCAACTCTTCTATTGTAATGCTGTTGCCATTCAGAACTTGGTAAATAATAAATCGGTTTAGCACTTCCAAGGGAACTTGTTTTTATCTGATATTCAGGGACGGATTGATTTAAAAATAATTGTTTTATATTTTCAACTCTTTGCTTAGAAATTTTAATATTATTTTCTTCTTTGCCATCTTCTATGCTACTATGTCCTATTAATTCTATGGAATATTGAGGGTTATCCCGAAGAACTCTAGCAATAGAATTTATTAATGAGTTATATTGTGGGTTTACTTCTGAGCTTTTATATGAAAATATTGCAAGAGATTGATTAACATTTCCAAACCAAGTAGGATTGTTAATATAGTTTCCTAAATCTGTTATGGTATTATCATTAAAAGTTAGGTTTAGTTCTAATGTATAAAATTCACAATCAGAGGAAATAGGTTTTGGAACTTGAATTTTATAATAAGCGTTTAATGAAAACTCTATTTCATTTATTATGAGAGAGATATCATACATGTCTGTTGGTTCGAGGTTGTAGAATTTACCGCCAGTTCCGTAGGAAATATATTTCAAAGAATAAGTATCAATTGCGTTTCCTATTGCTATAACATATATGGGTATTGAAAGTTCTCTTGCCAGTGTTACTAAATCTTTTGCATTATAGATTGTAGCTGCATTGTTTGGGCTATAAGTAATTAATATTAAAGCTTTGTTTTCTGTATCTTTTAAAAATTGCATTTCTGCAAGAGCTTTATAAGCATTTTTATAAACTGCATTCAAGCCATCATTTTTTTGTACATTAATTTTTTGATTTTCAACTTCACGAATTGGTTTGAAATCGAAAATGTCTAAATATTCTTGATTAAAATATGCCATAGATACCAAAGCGTCTGATTGTATTTTATTTAATCCATTTTTAATATGAAAAATTAAGGATTGGTTAAATTCAGCAGCTTTGGAGTTATCCAAAAGTATTTTTAGTGCAGTTTTTTTGTTGGAGATTTTTTCTTCTTGGTAACTATCAATTAAGATTTCATCTTTATAATCGCCGCATGAATTTTTGATATTCCAAACAAGGAAATCATTGTTTTTTATACCAGGTAGATAATTACCGAATTCATCAAGTAGTAATACTTTATATTCAATTGAGTTTTCATCAAGATTATTATAACCCATTAATTTAATGTTTTTTGGTATTAAATTTTTGGGGTCTTGGTGAACTCCAGAGAAGTATCCTGATTCGATGTATGAATTTGGATATTTTGATAATTCTTTTTCAACTTTTTTGGTTTCTTCATCATCTTTTACGTAGATTCTCCATGTAAGATCAAGTGTGTCTTTTTTATTTATTGCATAAAACTCTAACTTTGTATTTTTTTTTGGAATAAAAGTGAGTGAGTCTTTAGGATTAAAATTTTGTGGAATATCCTGAATTTTAACAAAATGAGCGTTTTCAAAGTCCCATTTGATAGTTAAAGTATCTCCAGCGTTAACTCGTGAGACTCCTTCAAAATCAATAAGAGACATTTTCTTGTTAGATGAACAAGCTATTGTCATAAAAAGTAAAATAATTATATATTTAAATTTCATTTTTATTCTTTATTAAATTCAAATTTACCATTATCATCTGCATCAACTAAGATTTTATCTCCGGAGATGTATTCTTGCCCTAATATTTTGATGGATAATGGGTCTGTTATATATTTTTGAATTGCTCTTCTTAAAGGTCTTGCTCCAAATTGTAAATCAAAACCAATTTTTGAGAGCCATTCTACAGCGTTTTTGCTAAATTTAATTTCTAAGTTTTGTTTTTTAAGTTTTTTACGAAGCAACTCTAATTGTAAATCGGCAATTTTGTGAATTTCTTTAGCATTCAAAGGATTAAATAGGATAATTTCATCAATTCTATTTAAGAATTCAGGTCTTAAAGTTTTGCGAAGAAGTGCTGATATCTGAATTTTAATTGATGACATAACCTCATCTCTATTGTTTTCAATAATTTCAGACATTCTATTTTGAATTATGTCGGTTCCGAGATTTGAAGTCATTATAACAATAGTGTTAGAAAAATTAACTGTTTTACCTTTGCTATCAGTTAGTCTTCCGTCATCTAATACTTGAAGAAGTATATTAAATACCTCAGGATGTGCTTTTTCTATTTCATCAAGTAAAACTACAGAGTAGGGTCTTTGTCTTACTGGCTCGGTTAATTGTCCGCCTTCGTCATATCCTATGTATCCAGGAGGAGCTCCAACTAATCTTGAGGTTGCGAATTTTTCGGAGTATTCACTCATATCTATTCTAATCATTGCGTTCGGGTCATCGAATAAGTATTCAGCGAGTGCTTTAGCCATTTCTGTTTTACCAACGCCTGTGGTTCCGAGGAATATAAATGAGCCGATTGGTCTGTTTGAGTCTTGAAGACCTGCTCTTGATCTACGAATTGAGTTAGAAACAGCAATAACTGCTTCGTTTTGTCCAATTACTTTTTGGTGAAGTCTTTCTTCCATTTTGAGAAGTTTTGACCTTTCGGTTTCCAACATTTTACTTAAAGGAATGCCAGTCCATTTTGAAACAATTTCAGCTATATCTTCAGCTCCAACTTCTTCATTAAGTAGTCGGTTAGATTTTTGAGTCTCTTCTAATTTTAGATTTGCAGCTTCGAGTTGTTTTTCTAAAGAGTGTATTGTACCGTATCGAATTTCAGCTACTTTTTCTAGATTACCTTCTCTTTCATATTTTTCGGCAATTTGTTTATTATTTTCAATATCAGCTTTAATCGATTGAATTTTGTTCAATTGATTTTTTTCAATTTGCCATTTATCGAGCAAATCTTTTTCTTTTAATTTCAAGTTATTCAATTCAATATCAAGTTCTTCTAGTCTTTTTTTGATATTTTCTTTAGCTTCGTTATCATTCATATTGATTAAAAAAGATTAATAAAACATAATATATAGACGGAAATAATTACTAAATTAGTAATAAAAGTTGAAATTAAAAAAGATTGTTAGAAAATTAACTAAATTAATTAAATTACTTTAGTGTGGTTTTGTGATTTTAAAAATAATTTTAAATTTTTTGAAGGTATTAAGTATTGAAAAAAAAATCTTTTTAAAATATTAAGTATTTTCAAAATTATTGATTAAATTGCATTTTTAAAAATAGAAATTACAATTAAAGGTTAAGTTATGTCGAATGAAATAATGGATATTCTTGGAAATAAAGCGGATTATTTGATGAATTTCGATAGTCCTAAAATAAGTAAAGATTTACTTCATCTTCCAAATCAGAACTTTATTGATGATGTTTTTATTAATTCGGATAGGAATAATAGGGTTTTGTCTAATTTACAAAGAATTTTTGGAAATGGAAGATTAGCTAATACTGGTTATGTTTCTATCTTACCTGTTGATCAAGGAATAGAACATTCTGCTGGTGCTAGTTTTGCAAAAAATCCTATTTATTTTGATGCTGAAAATATAGTTAAGTTAGCTGTTGAGGGTGGCTGCAATGCTGTTGCTTCTACTTTTGGAGTACTTGGTATTGTTGCAAGAAAATATGCTCATAAGATACCATTTATTGTTAAAATTAATCATAATCAATTACTTACTATGCCAAATGATTTTGACCAAGTAATGTTTGGGACTATTGACCAGGCATATAATATGGGTGCTGCTGCTGTAGGGGCAACTATCTATTTTGGTAGCGATAATAGCAACAGACAAATAATTGAGGTTGCGGAGGCATTTGCTTACGCTCACGAGCTTGGTTTGGCTACTGTTTTATGGTGTTATTTAAGGAATTCGGAGTTTAAAAAGGATAAGGATTATCACACTTCTGCAGACTTGACTGGACAGGCAAATCATCTTGGTGTAACTATTCAAGCAGATATTATCAAACAAAAATTGCCTACAAATAATGGTGGATATCAAGCGCTGAATATGGGTGATTCTACATACGGTAAGTTTGATAAAAGGATCTATACGGATTTAGCTTCTGAGCATCCAATAGATTTGACTAGGTATCAAGTTGCAAATTGCTACATGGGAAGAGCTGGTTTGATTAACTCTGGTGGTGCTTCGGGTGAGAATGACTTCCAAGATGCTGTTGAGACTGCTGTTATTAATAAAAGAGCTGGTGGTATGGGACTAATCTCTGGAAGAAAGGCGTTTCAACGTCCTATGAATGAAGGTGTAAAATTACTTAATACTATACAAGATGTTTATCTTAGTGAAGATATTACTGTTGCTTAGTGTTTTAGTTGTAATAAATTTTGTTTTATTTAAAAGTAGTCAAAATAAAAGCCAACTTAGTTGGCTTTTATTTAATTTCTTTATGAACAGTATGTCTTCTTAAGAATGGATTATATTTTTTAATTTCCATACGAGTAGGAGTATTTTGTTTGTTTTTAGTTGTAGAGTATCTTGAAGCTGGCCTTCCTTCACCTTTAGCTTCAGTACATTCTAAAATAACCTGTACTCTGTGTCCTTTTTTAGCCATTTTTATATTCCAAATTAAATAAGAGTTAAATAAGATTACAAAATTATGGATATTATTTGAAATAAAAAAATATTTTTTCTTTTTTTTGATTTATATACTTGAAACTTGTTAATATATAATTATTTTTTTATCCATTAAATCTTCATAATTAATTATTTCAGTAAATTTATCATCTTTTAATCCTGTATAAACTTCATAGTCCTTTTTTTCTTCGTTGTTATAAATTGTTATAAACTCTTTCCCGTTTTTTTCGAAAATAGCTGAGTTTTCAATTGAGTAAACTTCTTTGTCGAAGATTATTCTTCCGTTAATGAAAGCCCCAATTGGTATGTTTGGGTTATTATAAAAATGTGCATGAAGTAAAACCATATTAGTAGTTTTGTCTATCGTTTTAGAAACTCTATAGATGTAGCCTGTGAAAGTTTGTTTGTTATGAATTATCATAACTGTATCATTTTCATTTAATAGGTTAATGTATTTTTCAGGGGCGTGCAATTCTGCATGCAAATGTTCTGTTTTATACAGTCCTACTAAAGGTTGAGCTTTTTCTACAAATTTACCGGTATTAATATTAAGTTTATTTACAATGACATTATCATTAGTTTTAATTTTGATTATGTTAGTTATTTCATTGTTTTTTAATATCTCATTAGGTTTAAAGCCATAATATTCTAATTCCTTTTTAATTATCCTTATTAGGTTAATATGATTTAGATATTCTGTTTGGTGTTCAAGGAATATTTTTTCGGAAATAGCATTTTTATTAAATAATTCATCTTGTCTTTCAAATTCTTTTTTGATTTGAATAAATGAGTTATTTAATTCTATAAAATTACTCTGCAGTTTTGCTAATTCAATATTTTCAACTTCGAACAGAATATCCCCTTTTTTTAGAACATCTCCTTCAATGATATTAATTTTTTTTATATACCCGCTATAAGGCGAGTAAACGTCTATTTTATCATTTGGATTGACGTCAATTATTCCAGAGAGTACTACTTTATTTTGAATTTTTCTTATTTGAAGTTTACTAAAATCATAATCTTCAGTTGTTGGTTGAATATCATTATTTGGGGTGTTTTCAATATCTGTCTTATTTTCTGAGTTGCAAGATAATAAGAATATTGATAAGAATATTAATAATTTGAGTTGCGAATTGATTTTCAATTTTAATATTGATTTAATTATTGTTTTCATTTTCATTTTCCTTCTTTTGTTAAGTAATTGATTTTATTTTTAATCAAAAATAATCTAAATTCATTTTCGATTTGGGAGTTAAAAGCGTTGTAATATGATGTCATTATTTGATAAAATTCTAAGTTAGACATATTACCTTTGTTTAAATTTAAAAATAATAGTTTGATAGAATTTTCAAAATCATAGTCTAAATTCATTTTATTGAGTTCTTTATAAGATTGAAGTAGAAATATTAATTCGTTATTCATTTCGTTTTTAATTTGAAGATAATCATTAAAATAAATTTCAGATTGTATTGCTGACTGGTTTGAAATCATGTTTATGTTATTATTAAAAAGTGGAAATGAAAGGGCAACTGCAAGTCCGCTTGAAAATAATCCGTCAGGGAACTGTCTAAACATTACTCCTGCTCCAAACTTAGGATATTTATCTAATTTTTGAATTTTAGAATTTAATTTTTCTATTTCTACTTGACTTTCAAAGTAATTTAAAAGTTGTTTGTCGAATTCTGTTTTACTTACATCAAAATTATTTTGCATTCCTAATTCTGGTTTTATTTCCTTTTGATTTAAATTCAAAATAGAAATTAAAGATGCTTTAGTTGAATTTAATTTTACAAGATTATTGTTTCTTTCGGAAATCAAATTTAGTTGTGAAGATTTTATTAAATTATAGTCAATCAGTGATATTTCATTTGCTTCTAATTTTGAATTTGCGTTTTTAATAACAAATTGATAATTAAATAGAAGTGTGTCGATATATTCAGATTTCTTATACAAAAATACCCATTCTGCATATAAATCTTCAACATTTTTGATTAATTCTTTTTTCTTAACATATTCAAAATTTATAGCTTTATCTTTAAATAGTTCTGATAGCTCTATATTTTTTTTAATTGAAAGGAAATTAGAGAAGTATTGAATAGCTTGAAATTCTGTTTCCGAATTATTATCCATTATATTTGTTTGAACTTGCAGGTTCTCAAATGGATTGGATAATTTTTTAAACTCGGAGGCATAATCTTTATTTAATTTCAATTTTTTTATTTCAAAACTATTGGTAATTGCTATTTCTTTAGCTTTTTGTAATGATATTGTTTCTGCTGCATTAACAGAATTTGATACTAAGATTATACCCATAAAAATTGAAAGAGTAATTCCAGAAATTTTATGACTCTTTTTATTAAAAAGATAATAAATTAGTGGAAGTAAGATAAGAGTAAGTAATGTAGATGAAATCAAACCTCCAATAACTACAGTTGCTAAAGGTTTTTGAACTTCAGCTCCTAATCCGGTAGAAATTGCCATTGGTATGAATCCAAATGCCGCAACTAAAGCGGTCATTAAAACAGGTCTTAGTCTTGATTTAGAGCCATTCATTATTGATTTAAATAAATCTTCATTTTTATTTTCTTCAAAGTATGCTATCATAACTATTCCATTTAATACAGAAATACCAAATAATGCTATAAAACCAATACCGGCAGATATACTAAAAGGCATATCTCTAATTACTAAAGAAAAAATACCACCTATAGCCGAAAAAGGAATAGCCGTAAAGATTATCAATGTGTTTTTTATTGAATTAAAAGCTAAGTACAATAATAAAAATATCATAAATAACACTATTGGTAAAACAATCACTAATCTGTTTCTTGCAGATTGTAAATTTTCAAATTGTCCGCCATATTTGATTGAATATCCTTCGGGAAGATTAATTTTTGAATTAATTTTATCTTGAATTTCCTTAATTACTGATTCGGTATCTCTGCCTCTAATGTTTACCCCAACGTTTATTCTTCTTTTGGTTTGTTCTCTAGATATTAATAGAGGTGATTCAATGTATTTGATTTCAGCAAATGCTGAAATAGGGATTAAATCGTTATTATAATTTTTAACAAATATTGTGTTTAAGTCTATTTCAGTGTAGTCTTTATATTTACTTCTTAAAACCAGATTGTATTTTCTGTCATTTTCTAATATGTAACCAACTTCTTCACCTAAATAATAGGTTCTAATTGTTTGATTTACATCTTTAATGTTAATACCAAATCTTGATATTTTCTGCTTATCATACTTTAGATTAAATATTTTTAAACCTTCGGTTACTTCTGCTTTTACATCATTAGCTCCTTCTATACCTGTTATTAAATCAACAATATCATCAGCTAAGTTTTTTAATTTTTCTAAATTATTACCAAAGACTTGTATTGCAACATCAGACTTCGATCCTGTCATTAGTTCATTAAATCTTAATTGAATTGGTTGAGAAAACTCTAATTGTACCTCTTCTAACACTGATAATTTACTTTCCATTTTTTCAACTAAGTCTTTCAAGTTATCAGCTGACACCCATTCGCTTTTTTCTTTTAATAGAATCATTATATCTGCACTTTCGATTGACATTGGGTCTGTTGGGACTTCTGCTGTTCCTATTTTTGATACTACACTTTTTACTTCAGGAAATTCTTTTATTAATATTTTTTCAATTAACGTTGAAGTTTTTATGCTTTTTGATAATGCAGAACCCGGTTCTAAAGTCATTTGCATAGCAAGGTCGCCTTCTTCTAATTGAGGTAAAAATTCACCTCCAATTTTAGTAAACATAAAAAAGGAAAGTAATAGAATAAATATTGAAGTGCCAAAAACTAATAATTTGAATTTAAATGCAATACTTAGCACTTTTTCGTAAAATTTTTGAAGATATTTTATTAATTTATCTGAAAAATTTTCTTTGTATTCTAAGTTATTTGAGAGAAATAATGAAGATACCATCGGGACATAAGTAATAGAAAGTATCAATGAACCAGTGATAGCAAATATTAATGTTTGAGCCATTGGTTTGAACATTTTACCTTCAATGCCATCTAAACTCAAGATTGGTATAAAAACTAATAAAATAATTAATACACCAAAAAAGGCAGATTTATATATTTTTGATGAGCTTTCGAGAATTAAGGTATCTTTTTCTTGATTAGAGATTTTACCTTTGAATATTGATGTATGAAAAGCTGTGAGAATACCTTCGACTATTATTACTGCTCCGTCAATTATTATTCCAAAATCTATAGCACCCAGTGACATTAAGTTAGCAGATACTCCAAATAAATTCATCATAACTAGAGCAAATAGCATTGATAGTGGGATTACTGACGCAACTATTATTCCACCACGATAATTTCCTAAAAGAAGTACTAATACAAAAATTACAATTAAACCACCCTCAATAAGATTTTTTGATACTGTAGCAATAGTACTATCAATTAAGTATGTTCTTTCTAAATACGGAGTTATTTCTATACCCTCTGGAAGAATTTGATTAACTAATTCAACTTTGTTTTTAATATTATTAATTGTTTGATAAGAATTAGCTTCTTTAAGCATTAGAGCAATACCACCTACAGCTTCACCATTACCGTCTTTGGTCATAGCACCATATCTTTTTGGTGAGCCAAGTCCAACCTCTGCTATATCTTTAATAATTACAGGTTTACCATCTATTAATTTGATTGTAATTAATTCTAATTCTTCGATATTTTTTGATAAACCATCTAATCTTATGTAATAAACGTTTGATTCTTTTTCAATATAACCAGCTCCTGAGTTGGTATTATTTTTTTGGATAGCTTCATAAACTTCTTGAATTGATAAATTATAGGCAAATAATTTTTCGGGTGAGATTGTAATTTCATATTCTTTCACAAAACCACCAAAACTGGAAACATCTATAACACCTTTCGTACCAGAGAGTTCTCTTTTAACTAACCAGTCTTGAATGTTACGTAGTTCTAATAATGAATATTTATCTTTATATTCATTATCTACTTTTAGAGTGTATTGATAAACTTCACCCAAACCTGTTGTAATTGGCATTAGTTCAGGAATACCAATATTTGAAGGCATTTGACTTTTTACAATTCCAATTTGTTCGTTAACAAATTGTCTTGCTAACATAATTGGAATGTCTTCTTCGAATACTACTGTAATTACTGATAATCCATATTTAGAAATTGAACGAATTTCTAAAACATTAGGTATATTTGAAAGTGAAATCTCTAATGGATATGTGATTAATTTTTCAACTTCCTCAGGTGCTAAAGACGGAGAAGTTGTAACAATTTGTACTTGATTATTTGTTATATCAGGTACTGCATCTAGGGGTATTTTGAACATTGAATAAACCCCAGAAATTATTAAAAATAAAACAAATATTGATATTATCAGTTTATTTTTAATAGAGAAAGCAATAATTTTCTCTATCATTTTGAAAATCCTTTAATTTAGTTTAGTAAAAATTTAAATTATACTAAACTAAACGGAGGTCCTCTGTGACTTAATTCGTTGGAAAGTATAGTTTTGAGAAATGATGGTTTTGGGCTGAGAAACTTTATTTTTTTGTTTGAAATGTCATTTAAAATATATAATATAAAAGAATATAAAAAAAATAATATAATAGAATCTTCTACATTTAGATTTTCTAAGTGCGATATTCCAATATCGATTAGAATAATATCAGCAATATTATCAGAAGGTAATGATATGCTTTGTGCTATTTTGTTTTTATCTTCATGTTCGTGAGGAACCATAGAATGCATAAGAATTATTAGCATTCCAATTAAAGCGAATATCGTTCCATGTTTTATTAATTTATCCATTATAGTTTTATTAACGAAAATTAATAGTTAATATTTTAAATCTCATTCATTGTGTGAAATTTAATATATATTTTAAGAACTATTACTTTTCTATTTTATCATATTTTTTAAATAGTTCTGCTTCTAATTTATCGATTTTTTCTTGATATTCCAGCCAATCAGTTTCATAAAATTTATTTGTTTTTTGTATTAATTTGTCGAGTTGCGCGTTACATTTTTCAAGCATATTGTCAACATTCCTTCCGGGCTCAAAGTCAGAAGAAGTTATATAATTTTCTGCATTTCTAAGATTGTCATTCAGAATGTCGGGTCTTCTAAAAATACCTTGCTTTTCATTTTTTTCTCCAAAAATTAATGACTGAACTGTATCAATTTTCACATTTATTGAATCGTTAAGTTGTTTTACTTGCTTGATGATTTTTTTATCAGAATTAGAATATTTTTTTTCAATGATATCAGTAATTTCCTTTGATTCTCTTATTCTATCAGCAATTAGGGTTGTTAGATTAACAAGTTTATATAATTCCTCTAATTTTAATTCTTGTGCTTGGAATACTTTTTCGTTAAATTTTAGTCTTGGGTCGTATTCTACATTTATTTTTGTTGAATCAAAATTATCTTGGTATTCGATAACAATTGAATACTCACCAGGTTTTATAGGTTTACCACCATTTTGAAAGAATTTTTGAGGTTTCTTTTGATTAGGGTTTCTTACTTTTTGAGCGTCTAATCCCCACTGAATAATATTTATACCATTTTCTACTTTTTGTCTTAACTCCCTGATTAGTTTGTTATTGTTATCATATATTTTTAAACTCACTTGGTTTTTGGGTAGTTTTTGTTCTTCTTCTTCTTCTTCTGTTTTTTCATCTTCTACTTTTTCATCTTTTTTATTTTTATCATCTTTTTTTTCATTTTTAATATAAAATGATATTCTAGCATTGGAAGAAATATTATCTCCTTTATAGTTCGCATCAGCGTCGAATCTTTCGCCAGTGCTTCTTCTCCAAGTTGCAATTTGAGACGCTTGAACTTTAAAAATGTGTAATTTTTTATTTAATATAGTTTTATCTTGTGCGATTTCTTGGAGAGGTGAGATGTTATCAAAAATCCAAGCGGCTCTCCCAAATGTACCTAAAACTAAGTCATTGTATTCTTTACTATAAGCCATATCCATAGTTGGACATGCTGGGTAACCGATATTCCATTTTTGCCAAACTTCTCCTTTGTTGAAAGAAATAAATAGTCCATTTTCAGTTCCAAGGAAATATAAATTAGGCGATTTAATATCCTGCCAAAATGATAAAGTGTAAGAGTCTATTCCTTTATTTTCAACTATATTTTTCCAAGTTTTTCCTAAATCATTTGTATGGTAAAGGTAAGGTTTTAAATCACCTTGCCTATAATTATTTACTACTACAAAACATTCATTTTCATTAAACTCAGATGGTAAAATATAAGGTACCCAAGGTGAATCTGGGTAATTTGAAATGTTGTTTATTGTATTTTTCCATGTTTTTCCACCATCGGTAGTAACTTGAATATTACCATCATCAGTTCCAACCCAAATTAGGTCTTTTTTTAATTTTGAAGGTGAAATTGCTAAAATTGTGCAATGGTTTTCAGCACCAGTAACATCTAAGGTTAAGCCACCAGATTCAGACTGATTTAATTTATCCTTGTTGTTTGTTGATAAATCTGTTGATATTGTTTGCCAATCATTTCCGTAATTAGTTGATTTATGAACATATTGAGAGCCATAGTAAACTGTATTTTTATCAAAAGGATCTTGCGCTATTGCTGCATTCCAGTTAAATCTTAAGGAGTTTGTGTCAAACTCAGTTGGTTTGATATAATTAGTTTTACCAGTTTCTACGTCATAACGTTGTAGATTGCCACCTTGCCACATTGCATAGCCATATCTTGGATTTTCAGGATCTGGAAGAACATCGAATCCATCACCAAATACAAGCTCTTGCCAATATGAATTTCTAATACCACCTTGTCTCCAAACCCTTGATGGACCTATCCAAGAGCCATTGTCTTGCATTCCTCCATATACATTATAAGGTTTTTGATTATCAATACTTATATGATAGAATTGAGCTACCGGTATATTTTCAATAAATCGCCAAGATTTTCCCATATCCCATGATATATTTAAGCCACCATCATTTCCATCTATCAAATATTTGGGATTATCTTTGTCTATCCAAAAAGCGTGGTGGTCGGGGTGAACTCCTGAATAAGGAACAATAACTTCCCAAGTTTTTCCGCCATCCTCAGATCGAGAAATCATAGAATAAAGCGTGTAGATTCTGTTCTCATTTTGTGGGTCAACATAAATTTCGGAATAATAAAATGGTCTGTCTCCAAAACCTGAGTTGGTAATTAATTTCCAAGACTCTCCCCCATCTTCTGATTTGTAAAATCCATTTTTTTTGGCTTCTACTGTTGCATATATAATGTTATTTTTATTATTTGCAATTGCCAAACCTATTCTACCAATTTTGCCCTCTGGTAATCCTTTTTTAATTTTTTTCCAAGTAACACCTGCATTATAAGTTATATAAAGTCCGGAGCCATCTCCTCCTGAATTAAAAAAGTATGGTTTTCGTTGATGTTCCCACATTGAAGCAAGCATCTTGTTAGGGTTTATGGGATCTACAACTAAATCAGCACATCCAGTTAAGTCATTTATATATAAAACTTTCTCCCATGTATCACCACCATTAGTGGTTTTAAAAATTCCTCTTTCTTCTGAATTAAACCAAGGATTTCCTATAACTCCAGCAAAAACTATATTAGGATTATCACGATTAATGATTATTCTGTGAATATTACTTGAATTTCGTAAACCTTTAAATTGCCAAGTTTTTCCGCCATCAATAGACTTGTAAATTCCTTTTCCAGAGTTTAGCGAGTTTCGAGGGTTACCTTCACCAGTTCCGACCCAAATAACATCTGGATTATTATGTTGGATTTTAACTGCTCCTATGGATTGAACTTCTACTGAATCAAATATTGGAAACCAGTCAATACCTCCGCTTGTTGATTTCCAAAGACCACCAGAGGCAGTTCCACAATATATTTCTTGTTTGTTTAAGAGATTCACGTCAATTGAGGTTACTCTTCCTGACATGCCAGCAGGTCCTATATTTCGAGGTGCAAGTTTTTTAAAATCAGTTAAGTTTATTTCGTTTTGATTAATTTCTTTAGCATTTAAGATACTAGTGAATATGATGAATAATATTAATTTTTTCATTTATGATTTTCTATTTTTTTAATTATAATTTACTAAAATAGGGCTTTTATCTAAAAACTGCAAATTAAGTTGATATATTTTTTATTTAGTTTTTTTAAAAAATATGTAAATATTTAATTTTAAAAAGCTAATTTTTGATTAACTACATATTTTTCTTATTTTTGGAATTTATTATCAAGTTTCTAATAAATATTAGTTTATTTATTTTAGATTCATTTTTTATAGGTCTTTATTAAATAATTGAAATTTATGCTAAAAACAAAAATTCAGAATTATATTGCTGAAATTACTATTTCTCGTCTTGAAGTTAAAAATGCGATTAATTCAGAGTTAATTGATTTATTCTTAAAAGAATTAGAAATAGTTAGTAACTCTAAAACCAAAGTATTAATAATTAAAGGTGAAAATGGTGTTTTTTCATCTGGGGCTGACCTTAACTGGCTCAAAGATGTAAATCATTTATCTTATCAAGAAATTTATGATGACTCGCTGAATTTTGTTGAGTTGCTTAATCAAATTAATCATTTTCCTATTCCTGTGATTTCTATAGTTGATGGTGCAGCGATTGGAGGTGGAGCAGGAATAGCCCTTTGCTCTGATGTAGTGATAGCAAGTGAAAGGGCAGTGTTTGGGATAAGCGAGTTGTATTATGGCATAGTTCCAGCGGCAATAGTTCCGATAGTTAAAAAAAGAATTGGGGAAACTTTAGCAAGGGAATATTTGCTTACAGGCGAAAGAATTAACGCAAATAAAGCATTAGATATTGGTATGATTAATTATTTAATTCAAATAGAAGAACTTGAATCATTCACAAATGATTTCGTTCAAAAAATTATAAAAAATGCACCACTCGCCACTAAGAAAGTTAGAGAAATGATAAGGCAAATAGACGAAATAGAAAACCAAGACCAATACATTGCAAAAGTAATTGCAGATTTACGTATTAGCGAAGAAGGAAAAGAAGGAATAAATGCTTTTTTAGAGAAAAGAAAGCCTAATTGGGGGTGAGAGAAAACAAAGTACAAGAAAATATAACTTATTAAATTAATCCACAAATAAGAATATTTAAAAATATAAATTTAACTTAACCTATTAAACTTCTAACAATCTCACGATAATTGTTTTGAACATTCTTTATTACTTCAAATTTGTCTTTATCAAATCCAGCATTTGCCAAAGAATACATATTAGCATTTTGATTTCTTAAATTTTTATCGCTCCATAAAATGATTTCCATTATTACAGGAGCTAAATCTATTCCTTTATCAGTTAAAAGATAGATGTTTTCTTTTTGATTAACTGGAAATTTTTGTTTGGTAATCAATTCATTTTCCTCTAACCATTTTAATCTAGCAGACAAAATACCCGGAGCTATTCTCTCGGGAGAACCTGAAAAATCCTTAAATGTCTTTTTTTCTTGAATCAACATATCTCTAACTATCAACAATGACCATTTATCTCCTATTATATCTAAAGTAGAAGCTAAAGGACAGCTTGATCTAAAATTATTTTTCATTTTTTTACTATTAATTTGGTAGTAATAATTTTCTTTTGTAATTTTGCTACATAATTAATACAAAAATAATAAAAACAATGGAAACAAAATCATTTTTAGGAAATAAAAGCCAATCAAAAAATATACGAGTTGGTATTTGGTCAAGTGTAATATCGGCAATTATGCTTATTGGTATCGGAATCTTTTGGCTAGCTCATCCAAGTGCTACAGAAGGCTCTTTTTCAATAATACCAGACTCATCAGCAGCCGTGTCTTTAGCAAAAATAGTAGCTATATTTAAAGCAATTGGAGATTTCTTACCACCAATATTTGTTCTTTTAGCCATCTATTTTAAACAATATAAATTGGCTGGTTACTTTCATATAGTAACACTAATCTTAGTAATTGTTGTTGATATGTTTGTATGGGGTTCTTTTGTGCCAAATGCAGGCGCTAAAGATATTTTGCAACATATACCCTTTGCAATTCCGATTATGATTGCTGCTTACTCTTTTCTTAAACCAAACTCAAAAACTAATTAATTATGCTTTTATTTATTCGCATTTTCCTCATTCTTTATGGCCTTATTGCTGCTGCAACAGGATTTATGGGCATAACTGCCAAATACAATGCTACGGTAACAGATGCAATGACAGACAATAATCATCGCTATGTTGCTGCCATTTGGATGGCTACTTCTTTGGCCTTTTTTTATGTAGCTTGGAATCCATCAGAAACAGCCTTATTTCGTTTTTTGATGGTAGCTGTTTTTATTGGGGGTATTGTCAGAGCTGCAGCTTTGCTAAATTATCCTGCAACCCCATTTCTTATTTTTCTTATTGCAATAGAATTGATTCCTACTGCATTGATGTTATGGTTTCAGACGAAACTATTAAATGCAGGTTCACTATAAAATAAACTCAAATGAAACAATCAAATCAAACAGTACTAATAACAGGTGGTGGTTCAGGCATTGGACTTGCCTTAGCTAAAAAATTCTTAGAGAATAACAATACCGTAATCATAACGGGTAGAAATCTCTCTAAATTAGAAAAAGTAAAACAAGAGAATCCCCAAATACATATCTATCAAAGTGATGTAACAAATGATGCCGAAGTAAGGATGCTTGCAGATGATATTCAACAAAAATTTGACGGATTGGATGTTCTTATCAACAATGCAGGGATTATGAATTTGGTAGATACGGGCAATGAAAGCAACGACTTGCAAAAACAAATGCAGGAAATTGAAATCAACTATAATTCGCCTATTCGAGTATTGCACTACTTCCTTCCATTACTTAAAAAAAGTAAAAATGCAGTTTTGGTAAATGTTTCTTCGGGCTTGGCGTATGTTCCTTTTGCACAAGCACCTGTGTATTCAGGAACAAAATCAGCTTTGCATTTTTGGACACAAGCCATTCGACCGCAACTACAACCGCATAATATAAAAGTGGTTGAACTCTTGCCACCTGTTGTGGATACGCCCTTGGCACACGGAGCTGATATTGCCGATGATGATAACTTGAAACCAATGCCACCCGAAAAATTAGCAGATATTTTTTGGAAAGATTATATAAAAGGAAAGGAAGAAATTACGCCAGGTATTTCCAAAGCACTAAAAGTAATGAGCCGTTTGGCTCCGAAATTCATATTCAAACAACTGAATAAACAAGCAATACCAAATAAATAATATATGTTAGCAGGTCATTATTCTACAGCTCTTTTGGCTTACCAAAAATTCCCAAAAGGCACTTTAATATTCTTCTTAATAGCTTCACAATTTCAGGATTTAGTTTGGCTTACATTACATTATTTAGGTATTGAACCAACAGAACCAAATAGTGTCGAAGAGGTAACTTTACAAGGCATTGATGTAAATATGCTTTTTAGTCACGACTTGTTGCCACAACTATTTTGGGTTTTGGCAATCTTCCTTATAGGTCGCTTAATCTTTAAGAGTACTAAAATTGGAATAGCAGGCGGTCTTCTAGTTCTAGGTCATTTTATTTTGGATTTCATATCGGGTTACCCACACCATATTTTTGGCGAAGAAACTCATACTATTGGGCTTGGTTTATACCATTCCAACGTTTATCTCGCCATAGCAATAGAAGGTTTAGTTTCTACCTTGGCATTGTTCTATTTTTTCAAAAAAGAAAAAGAAAAAGGCATTGAACGAACTACAAAAAACAAGTTTTATATAATAGGCTTATTTGTTTTTGGAGTTGTTTTCTTA
>CBFIFP010000002.1:0-359828 GCA_965661945.1 Eximiradiales bacterium | reverse complement strand
TGGTTTGGACTTCCCGACTTGAATGTAATGTTTAATACCACAATACCTACCCTTATTTTAACCTATATAGGTATGATTTTCTACTTGAACTACTTTGTGCTAAAAAAAATAAAAAATTAAAGTAATAAAAAATGGAAAGAGAAAGTATACAAAAAAAGTGGACATGGCTTGATAGAACAGAATATCCGTTCAATCCCAATTTTTTGAACTTGCCTATGGGACATATGCATTATGTTGATGAAGGTCAAGGAGAACCAATTGTCTTCGTGCACGGAAATCCCGGTTGGTCTTTTGAATTTCGCAACCAAATTAAAGCTTTGAGTAACACGAACCGTTGTATTGCTCTTGATCATATAGGATTTGGGCTATCAGATAAGCCTTATGATTGGGATTACTTACCAAAAAGCCATGCACTTAATTTCGAGCAATTTATGAAGTCTCTCAATTTGGATAATATCACGCTTGTTGTAGCAGATTGGGGAGGTCCAATTGCATTGGCATATGCTTTAAAATATCCCAACAAAATAAAGCGGTTAGTTATTCTCAATACCATGATGTGGGCCGTAAAGGATAATCCAGGTGTACAACGGTTCAGTAGTTTTTTAGGAGGTCCTTTGGGGATTTTCTTGTCGAAGCACTTCAATTTCTTCGCCAAAATATTGACAAAACAAGCTTTTCATGATAAATCAAAACTCTCAAAATTGACACATGAACACATGTATAAGCATTTAAGTACTCCAAGAGAGCGAAAAGGAACATGGGTTTTTCCTAAACAAATTATTGCTTCTAGTGAATGGCTAAATAGTTTGTGGGAACAACGAGAAAGTATTGCGAATATCCCGTCTATACTAGTGTGGGGAATGAAAGACATCGCATTTTCGCCTAAAGACTTGGCAACTTTCGAAGGTTTCCTTAAAAACTATGAAACCATACAATTAGAAAATGTGGGGCATTATCCACAGGAAGAAGCGAAAGAGATACTAATTCAAGCACTTCAACAAAATCAATAAATTAATTATGAAAAAATGGACAACGGCAGAAATGCCCAAAGATTTAAGCGGTAAACTATACATTATTACAGGAACAAGTTCTGGCATTGGTACTGTTATGGCCTACGAATTGGCGAAAAGAGGTGCACGTATAATTGCTGCGAACCGAAATTTAGAGAAAGCTAAAATAGCTATCGATAAAATTAAAAAGAAAACGGATGATTTAAGCTCCTTACAAATTTTAAAGTTAGATGTATCTTCTTTAGGTTCTGTGAGAGAATTTTCAAAAATTATCTTTGAAGATAACACAATAAAACAAATTGATGGCTTGCTTTTAAATGCTGGAATTATGGCTTTGCCAGAAAGAAAAGTTTCGGTGGATGGTTTTGAATTGCAAATGGCCACTAATGTTCTAGGCCACCATTTATTAACATCATTATTACTGCCCAAAATAAAACTAGCCAATCAATCCGTCATTCTATCGACAAGTTCTTCTGCAAGTTCAGTTCCTAAAAATCCAAAGCTTTGGGACGATCTAAATGCAGAGAAGAGATATGATCCTTGGGAAGTGTACGGAGTATCAAAAATGGCAGCTATTCATTTTAGAGATGGTTTAAGAGAAATATTAAAAAAGGAAGAATTCGGTAACAAAATAAAGGTTGTTTCTACGCATCCGGGTTTAACGGCCACACCATTATTTGATGATTCTGCAGGAGTATTTGGCAAAGTTTTTCGAATGGTAAAAGGATTGTTTATGATGACGCCTGAACAAGGTGCATTGTCTTCGCTAAGGGCTGTTTTGGACCCAACAATTGATGATGGTAGTTTCATTGGCCCAAAGGGATTAACGGGTTTTTCAGGTTATCCAAAACAAATAAAAGTATATAATCCAAAATTATCCCTTGACCCAAAACTACGAGATAAGTTGTGGAATTATTGCAACGAGACAACAGGAGCAAATTGGAAACTTTAATTGAATTAACTAAAGAATTAAATACTTACAATATGGACAATTTTACAATTATCAATTTACAAGCCTTAACAGGCACAATCGCAATCATTTTAGGTTTCAAGTATTGGATTCAACCTCGAATTTCAAAACTATCCTTACACGAAGCGCTTTTGCCTTTTGTTTTCTTAAACACCTTTAGGTATTTGGGTTTGACGTTTATGGCTAAGGAGCAGTTTTATGACGGTTTTCCTTCGGACTTTTTAACAACAGTTGGTCTGCTTGACTTTACTACAGCAATTTTAGCCATCATTGCCGCCATTGCATTAAAAAACAAATGGAATTTTGCCATTCCGTTAGTATGGATATTCAATATTGTTGGGTTTGGAGATTTAATTACTGCTTTTCCTCAATTTTTTAGCTTAGAACTCTATAATCATAACCTCGGCATTATTTGGTTGACGTTTGTAACCTATGGTTTAGCTGCGTTCTTAAGTCATATCTACATATTTATCAGACTATTCAAAAATTTAAAAAAGAAATAATATGAACACAATTAATAAAATACTTCTATTCCTTGCACTGAGTTTTTTCGCTTTTCAAAATATAAAAGCACAAAGTGTTTATGAAGGAAAGAAAACAAAAGTAGAAAAGGATATTTCGGCAGAATTTCCATTCGAATCTAAATTCATAGAATTAGGAACAGACACAGTACATTATGTAGAGTCTGGCGAAGGTGACCCTATAATATTACTACACGGTTTACCCGCAAATGCTTATCTATGGCGAAACATTATTCCAAACATTGACGATAATAAAAAGGTAATAGCCTTGGACTTTTTAGGTTTTGGCAAATCCAGTTTTCCAAAAGACCGTAACGTTTCAGTAGAAGTACAGTACAAAATGCTGACTGATTTTATAGAAGCTAAGCAACTTAAAAATGTCACACTTTTTATGCAAGATATTGGCTCAATTGTAGGGATGCTCTATGCGATTAGAGAACCGCAGAACGTAAAGGGGATGGCTCTCTTTGAAGCTCCTTTTATGCCAGCCGAATTATTTTACGACCAATTGCCTTTTAGTTTCAAGGCATTTATGAAACTCACTAGAACCAAAAAAGGGAATGAAAAATGGATGGTAAAAAAGAATTTTGCGGGTAAAAAATTAGCCGTTAATTTCTTTACAGGTAGAAAATTACCAAAAGAAGCGTATCCGAATTATACGCAACCTTGGGATGAGAAAGAAAGACGCTATGCCATAACCAATGGACCAGACCCTGCCGTTTTATCCTACACCAAAGGAAAGGGAGAAAGTGACTTTGCTAATCTACTGGACACTATATCAAATGGAATGAAAGAAACACGAATCCCAATCTTATATTTCTACGCCAAAAAAGGATTGGTTAATAGAAAAAAAGCAGTTGAATACGCCAAAGAAAACTTCAAAAATGCAACCTATGTTTATCTTGGAAAAGGGAAACACTTTTTGACGGAAAGCCACCCAAAACAAATGAGCCAGAAGTTCAATGAATGGTTTAACCAATTAAAAAAATAAAAAAGTAAGACAAACTATCTTACTAGTTGACATATTAGTAGTTTTCTATTGAGATAGTTTGGATTTTTAATTTTATAGTATTCGGAAACAAAGACAATGCATTTCCTCTTGCTTTTTTATAGCTTTCTATCAAAAGCCTTAATTTTATTATGTTAATAATTTTAACCATCTTTCTATCTATATCTATAATTTGTATGTAGTTTTTTATTTTCAGATTCTAAATTAGTAATTAATTTATCAAATATAAATACTAATTTATTTAATTAGATTTTGTTTTTACTTATAATTTTAAAAATATAAGTGAATAAAGTCTTTATTAATGTAAGACAACAAAAGTATAACAATTTATTTGATTAAATTTTACTTTCGGTTATAATCTATAGGATTTGGAAGATACTATAAATTATTTTAAAATTAGAGGAGCTAAGCTTATTTTGTTACTTGATAAGGTCCGCTGCTATTTTTTTTAGGTGAAACGATATTTTTAATATAAATAGCAATAAATAATAATAAAGACAAAATGTAAGGTTGTACTTAATCCAGTTTTCTTTAAGTTAGAAATGTTTCAATTGAGTTATTTAAAGATGGTTTTTATTACAATGAAGATTGGGACTTAGTATCGATAAGTACCTGAGGAGGGACTTGAACCCCCGACACCTGGATTATGATTCCAGTGCTCTAACCAGCTGAGCTACTCAGGCATTTATTTTAAATCTTATCAGAAAAGAAAACAAAATTACGGATAATTATTGTTTTTCCAAAATCTTTTTTATCTCATCTCGTAAATTTGCCGCTTTTTCGTAATCTTCTTCATTTATTGCTTTATCTAACTGCAATTGTAATGAATCGATTAGGCGGTCTGGAGTATTACTCTTTGATGTAGAGGGTCTGTTGAAATTTTCTCCGTAGCTATCATCTGTTGGTGGCTCGTTACCTGCCTCGTCCATAATATCTGAATCAACAAATATAGGTGCTTCAAATCTGACTGCCATAGCTATTGCATCACTCGGACGAGAGTCTATCTCCATTCCATTAATTACTAATTTAGAGTAAAAAGTTCCATCTTTTAATTCATTTATTAATACTTCTTCTATTCTTACTCCAAGCGAATCCAAACAACTTTTTAATAAATCGTGGGTCATCGGACGAGGAGGGACATAGCCCTCCATCTCCAATGCTATAGATTGTGCTTCGTAAGTTCCAATAACAATAGGCAATCGGCGTCTTCCGTCAATTTCTTTTAAAATTAATGCATAAGCATTATTTCCTGCAGGAGAAGCTGATAAGCCAAGTACTGTTAATTGTATTCTTTCCATATTTACTTTTTTTTATGCTAATTTATTTTTAATCATAGTAGTCAGTTTAGGAACTACTTCAAAGGCATCTCCTACAATACCATAATCTGCTACTTTAAATATTGGAGCATCTTTATCTTTATTTATTGCAAAGATAAACTTAGATGATGACATTCCGGCTAAGTGTTGAACTGCTCCAGAGATACCAACGGCAACATATAAGTTAGGAGAAACAGTTTTCCCTGTTTGACCAACTTGCTCTGAGTGAGGCCTCCAACCAGCATCAACAACTGCACGAGAAGCTCCAACACCAGCGCTTAATGCACTTGCTAAATCTTCTACTAAATTAAAGTTTTCAGGTCCTTTTAGTCCTCTACCGCCAGAAACAACAATTGGTGCTTCTGCTACATCGATTTTTCCACCTGTTTTTGCTACATTAGTGACAACTGCGGAGAAATCAGCGTCAGAGATTGCTGGAGAAAATACTTCAACTAAAGCATCAGAATCACCTAATTTATTTGCTGTAAATACATTAGGCCTTAAAGAATAAACTTGGTTTTCAGTTTTAATTTTTGTTTTAATTTGTGCTTTTCCAGCGTAAACTGGTTTTGTTGCAACTATTCCACCGTCGTTATCTAATGCAGTTACATCAGCGATATAACCCGCATTCAATAAAAATGAAACACGAGGTGATAATTCTTTACCAGCAGAACTTGCAGCCATCATTACAATATTTGCACTTACTTTGTCAGCAGCTTCTTTGATAATCTTAGATGTAGCGATAGATGAATACTTATTTAGTAAATCATTTTTTGCCACTAGAACTTTTTCTGCACCAAAGTTTCCTGCTTGTTTTCCTGCTCCTTCATCATTTAAAATCACACCAGTAACACTTCCACCAATTTGACCAGCTAAATTTTTAGCAGCAGTTAAAGCTTCGGTAGATGCTCTTTTTAATTGCCCATTATTTGATTCAAGATAAACTAAAATATTTGACATTTGAATTTCCTAATTTTTATTAATTATATAACTTTTGCTTCACTATGTAAAGCATCAACAATAGATTGGATATCAGAATCCGTATCACCAACGATTTTACCAATTCTTGAAGTTTGAGGAATTTCCATAGAAAGTACATCAACTTTTTTATCAGATGAAACAGAATCTCTTTCTTCAATTGGCTTTTTCTTTGCTTTCATAATATCTGGTAATTTTGGGTATCTTGGTTCGTAAATACCTTTTTGAGTAGAAATCACACAAGGCAAACTTGTTTCGATAGTTTCTTTTCCACCTTCAATATCACTTTCACAAGTAATTTTATCTCCATTAATATCTAATTTTGAAACAACAGAAACAGAAGGTCTGTCGAGCATAGCACCTAGTAATCCAGAGAGTTGCAAAGAATCAAAATCGATACTTTGTCTTCCAAGAAGAACTAAATCAGCATTAATATCTTTAGCAACTTCTGCGATATTTTCTGCAACCATATATGAATCAAAATCATCCGATTTAACTAAAATAGCATTATCAACGCCCATAGCAAGGGCAGTTCTTAAAACATCAGAAGAATCAGGGGAACCAACAGTAACTGCTGTTACAGTTGCACCATTAGATTCTTTCAATCTAATGCCAGTTTCAAGAGCGAACTCATCATAAGGATTCACAATAAACTTTACGCCGTCTTTTTTAATCGATTTCCCGTCATCACCTACGTTAATTCTTGCGGCTGTATCTGGTACTCTTGATACACAAACTAAAATATTCATTAAATCTCCGTCAAAAATTTCTAAAAAATTTTACAAAATTACTAAAAAATCTATACATTAAGAAATAGACGAATGAGTCTGTAATTTATCGTAATTTTTTTTAAGTTTTCTATTATAGATAAGATGTATCAATTATGGTGATTGTAGGATTATCGCCGTCTTTTCTTAATTGTTATTTCAACTGTTCTGCTTATAAATCTTTCTTCAGGTGTTTGGTATGATTTTATTCCTGGAGCAAATACCTCAGAGCCAATCCCAACAACTTTTGTGAATTTTGCTTTTGGAGCAATTGATGATATGTATTTCTTAACTTCTTCTGCTCTTACAGCAGATAAATTTTTATTTGCAACTTCATTTCCGAGTTTATCACTGTAACCAGTTATCTCAATTTCAGAATTTTCATCAAGGGTTTGAATAAATTTCTTTATTTCATTTTTAATTCTGTTATCAAGAGTTGCTTGAGATACTTTGAATACTGTTAATGTTAATTTTTCAACTTCAACTAATAATGTATCTTTTGTAACTTCAATATATCTTAAATCTTGTTTATCAAAACCTAAATCATCAACTCCTCTGAGTTCTACCTCAAGATTTATTCCACTTTTTAGCTCTGTTGCATTTTTTCTTGAAAACTCAAAAGGAATTTCGGAGTATTGACTTTGTCCTTCGGTTCTAAATAAATTATTATTTTGTTGATTAACATTCATACTCCAAAAGTGAAGCATCTCATATTTTAAATTACTTTTTTTAGGGTATGGCTGAAAACCCTCTTGAAATTCCTTATTTGAAATAACGTTATCAGCATATACCTTAAATAAAATATTAGGTGGCTTAATAGTTTTTGGTTCTTCATATTTTGTAGATGTAACAGCAAATAGAAGTTCTGGCAAATTTGAATTAATCTCAACTCTTCGATTTTCAGCGTACCCCTCTAATGATTGGGTGCGAGTTAAATCTTTTGGAATACAATTATTATCTTCATGAATGATTTCAATTCTATTGTCATTTATGTTAAAGATATTAATCAGATAGTTTTTTATTGACTTTGCTCTTTTAAATGCTAAGCTACAATCTGTTTCTGTTGTTGGATCTATATACCCAGATATACTAATATTTGCCTGTGGGTTTTCGGACATTCTTTGACCGATGATATTTAAAGTATTTCTGTTATATACGATTGGGTTTGGCTCTAATTCTTTTAATTCAAAGCCCATATTACTGCTTAATTGATTATATCTTTGCGGTAGATTATTACTATTATCTTCAAAGAAAATAATTGGTAAAAGAGGATAAACTTCTCTTGTGAGTTCTACTTCTAACTTGATTTTATCTAAATTTTGCTCTGTTCCATTTTCATCAAAGGCAATCATATCCAACTGCACGGCAACAAAATTAAATTTTGGAATTGGTGTTGGCTCTTTTGTGTCTTTTGCATAATCTACTATTGGTTCTTTACCTTGCGTGTATAAAGTATCAATTCTTGTTAATTGCGTAATTTTTTTAATTTCATTTTCTGTTTTTTGTTCAATAATCTCTTTTTTTACTTTACCAACTGAAATATAATTACTTGCAATATAATCTTTTTCAATTTTGATTGTATCAATTTGGTATTCTTCAATTTCAATTTTATCATATCTTTTAGGAGTGTAAAACAAACTTGCTCCGATATTGAAGCTACTAATTTTCCAATTATTATTAGAAACAATATTTGTAAAACCATACCTGTATGAAACTTCGGGGTGAAGCCGAACAGTGTTATTTTTATTCATTTGAACTTCGTAGGATAATCCAAAAACTACACCTAAATCAAATACACTAAGGTTAGGAATATCTCCACTTTGCTGATTTCTACTGCGTGAATTTGTAGATTCATCTAATTCCTCATTCCAAAAAGTTCCAGTGTTTGTTGGCTTTGTTATTTTTTCAATGGAATTATGAGTTCCCGATATTACTGATGAAAATTGTAAACCAGCATTTAAGAATAATTTATTAAAAATATTATAACTATAATATGGCTCGAATGTTATAGCTCTTATGCTTGCGTTTATATAATGAGTAAACTCACCATTAGTTTTTCCGGTATTGGGTAAATTAATATTTATACTTTGAGTTCTCCTGAGTTCTCCTGAAAAGTCGTTTAAGCCAAGTTTAATGCCATAATACGAAGTTTTATCAGCGGGAAGTCTTAAATTCAACCCAAAAGAAAATCCTCTTCCATCGCCTTCCCTAAAGCCAGGGCAACAGGTATTAAATCCATCTAACTGTTGAAAATCAGCGGTGAAATTATTAAAATTTAAATTAGAATAAACACCATAATAAATGGGTTCTTTTGCATTCAAGTTAAATAGAAAAATAAGTAAAAATGTTAGTTTTATCATGTTTTTTTATTTCTATAATTTCAAAAATATGAAAAAATATTGAAATAATCCCTAATTTTACACTAGACATTAAAAATTGAGTAATTCTAAGCGTAGAGAAAAAGGCAGTTGATATTTGCAAATTTATATTGCTTCGTAATATAAAGATTAACTGCTATTTTATGTTCAACTTATTATAAGTTATAGTGTGTGGGCGTGTTATTTTTTACGAACATCATTTTTATATCAACATGTCGTGGCGGCATAAAATGATGTTTTTTAATATTATTATAATGTTATAAATAAAGATAATTGTAAATATTATTTTCGCTTTATGATGGATATAAGTATAAATCAAATATAGATTTATTGTCCTTATTTTTTAATATATTTAGTTTTATTGGTTAGTATATTTGCAAAAAAAACACTTAACCAGAATAATTGGTTAAGCGTTTTTTAAAGCAAAGTAATAAGATTACTCTTTTATAAACTTACCACCAAATAGATTTCCATTATCTTTAATCAAGAATATATAAGTTCCTGTTTTTAATTCTTTAACATTAACTACATTTGTATTTGATAACTCCTTAGAGTATAGTACTTTTCCTTGTAAATCCATAATATCAATAGAAGAATTAATACCATTATTTTCTAATTCTATATTAAGAATGTCTGTAGTAGGATTAGGGAAAATATTTATTTTAGATTTTGAAATAGGCTCAACACTGCCAAAAACTTGAAATTGTTTTTCAGAGAAAAAGAAGTCCATACCAACACCAAGTTCTGTCCAACCAACAACTGGAAAGTTTAAAAACAATTTTGTTTTTAATGGCATATTTTTTAAACCAAAAATAAATAATCCATCTTCCTCATCTGATTCAGGTAATAAAAGGTCATCAACGGAGTAATCATAATCATAAGTATATTCTGTTTTAATATTTGGACCATACTCACCTGTTAATTCACTTTCTCCATATTCAATTTCTTCGATTACATTTCCATTTTCATCATAAATATAATCTGTTTTACTTTCAACTACCCATTCTTGGCTTCCATTATCAAAATAAAAACTTTCAGTAGTTTCTCTGTAATTATTTTCATTATAGTTATATGCTGTATAGTTTATATCGTTAAATTCTTCATTTTCAGCTGAGTATTCATAAATTCTTTTTTCAATCAAATTATTATTATCATACTCATAAGTTATTTTACCTGTAGTGTACATTTCATCCATAAAGTAAGAATAACTTATTTCCTCAATGATTTGATTTGAAGAATTGTAGATATATTCTGTTTTATCAGATAATTCAATTTCATCTTCATAAACGTAATATTCATTTTCTTCAATTAGATTACCATTTTCATCATATTTATAAGTAGTCTTATTTTCAACTATCCATTCAGTATCATAATAATTAGCTACTGTCATTTCAACTAATTCATTATTATTATCGTAGTAATAATTATACTTTTCACCAAAGTACCAGTTTTTCATTTCCTCATCAAAATATTCTGTTATTTCATCAGCCATTAAGTTTTGAGAGTTGTAAGTCATTCTAGTTTTTTCTGTTAGAATAAAACTTTGAGTTTCTGGGTTATAACCCTCATAAGTATCATCTTCGATTATGTTAGAATAATTATCATATTTTAATGTAAATTTAAACATAGCATCATCTCCCATCAAAGCTCTCATATCAAAAATTAACGAATCTATAGCCATTTTTGTCATTTGACTTTGAAGACTATTTTCAATTGAATTTTTGAAAACTTCGTTATGGTTTTTTGAATTAGGTTTTAAATTGAATAATTTTTTATTCATTTTATTTAAAACATATTTTGTTACTTTTTCATTTTGTGTAGAATTTAATTCAACACTATTTTCTGCTTTAATATTAAATCCAAGGAAGAATATTATTGCTAGTAAAAGAAATTTTTTCATAAAACACCCTATTTTTAGTTTAGAAAATTAATTTGTACAATACGAAATTAAGGAATTAAAAGTTTATAAAACACATTAATTATAATTAAAATATAATTAGAGTATTTTATTATCGTCAATAAGGTATTATTAAATTAAAAATGGAAATCTCAAATGAATAATTATTTGATAGTTGGTGGTACAAAAGGAATAGGAAAAGAGATTGTTAATCAATTAGATGGCAATAAGATAATTGTTTCTAGAACGCCTCAAGAAGAAGTATTACCCAATAGTACCTATATTACTGGAGATGTAACCGATGAAAATTTTAAATTAGATATTGAAATTGAGCAATTAGATGGTGTAATTTATTGTCCAGGAACAATCAATTTAAGACCTTTTACATCTATGAAAAGACAGGATTTTTTGAATGACTTTGAGGTTAATTTATTAGGGGCGGTAAATATTCTGCAACAATCAATTAAATATCTTAAAAAGTCAGAAAATGCAAGTGTTGTGATGTTTTCAACTGTTGCCGTAAAATTAGGAATGCCATTTCATTCTTCTATTGCAGCATCAAAAGCAGCAGTGGAGGGCTTAACTAAATCTTTAGCCGCTGAATATGCTCCAAAGATTAGATTTAACTGCATAGCGCCTTCATTAACAGATACAGATTTAGCTAAAAAATTACTGAGTAACGAGAAGGTTAGAGAATCATCATTAAATTCTAATCCTATGAAACAAATTGGTGATGCAACTGATTTAGCATCTCTTGCAGTTTGGCTTTTATCTGACAACGCAAAATGGTTTACGGGTCAGATAATTAATTTTGATGGCGGAATGTC
Source organism: Eximiradiales bacterium (assembly GCA_965661945.1). Classification (GTDB taxonomy): domain Bacteria; phylum Bacteroidota; class Ignavibacteria; order Kapaibacteriales; family UBA2268; genus JAJRPT01. The sequence continues at coordinate 348,155 of CBFIFP010000002.1, read as the reverse complement.
CTCTTTAAAGTAATAATTACTCAGATTGATTCCTGTTGGTTGCTTGAGGGTTCATAACAGCATAACGCACAAGTCCAGCAGTATTACTTATCTCTAATTTTTGCATTAAGTTATATCGATGAGATTCCACAGTTCTAACAGAAACAAATAATTCATCTGCAATTTGTTGTGAAGTTCGCCCCATTGCTACAAGGTTTAATACCTCTTGCTCTCTTTTAGTGATTGAAATTGCTTGGGCTACGTTTTCTTCCTCAGGTACATATTTCTTTTGCATAATTTTGATGATAGATTTGCTAAACGCTCTTTCGCCTTTGCTTACTAATTTTAATGCTTCGACTAAGTCTTTGGCGCTAACATCTTTTGATAGGTAGCCATCAGCACCAGCTGCAAGGGCTTTCTCTAAGTGTATAGAGTCTTCAAATGCAGTCAACATAACCACATAACCAAGTGAAAAAGTTTTAATTTGTTTGGTTGCTTCAATTCCATCCATAATAGGCATCATTATATCAAGCAATGCAATATCTGGGTTGTATTGCCTAACAAGTTCAACAGCTCTTTTACCATTTTCTGCTTCATCAATTATTTCAATGCTGTTATCAATTGACAGTAAACGTCGCAGACCTGCTCTGACTACTTCATGGTCATCAGCTAAAATAATTCTAATTTTATCGCCTTCTTTTCTCATTATACCTCAATATTATCTTCGAGTTCGTTAAAAAAATCATTACCTAGTTCATCAATTTGGGTTAGCCAAAGTTCTTTTGATGCATCAGAGGGCATGCGCCAATCTCCTCTCGGAGAAAAATTAATGCTACCAACTTTAGTACCATCTGGCATAACGCTGCGTTTAAATTGATTGTTAAAAAATCTAATAAAAAACGTCTTCATAGTTTGAAAAATGTATTTTTTTTCATAAACTCCATCAAATGCAAAATTAGTAAACAAAAACAACTTTTTAGTAGAAAATTTGTATTTAATGAAATAATAAATGAAAAAATCATGTAGAATATAGTCCCCAACGCTATCTTCGGTACTTTGCATTTTTTCCACATCTGGAATTAATTCTGGGCTAATTGGAGTATCAACAATATCTTTTAATATTGAAATTACATTTTTATCTTCAGATTCATCAATAAAGTTATTAATCAAATATTTTATTAAAGTTTTTGGGACTCCAGAATTTACTCCATACATGGACATCTGGTCGCCATTGTAAGTGCACCACCCCAAAGCAAGTTCGGACAAATCTCCCGTTCCAATTACAAGACCATTATATTTGTTTGCTAAGTCCATTAAAATATGTGTTCTTTTGCGGGCTTGTGCGTTTTCATAAGTAATATCATAATCTTTTTTGTTATGCTCTAAAAGGTCTAAATGCAAATCTACTGCTTCTGAAATATTGATAACTTTATTAGTAACTCCTAGATTTTCAGCAAGATTTATAGCATTATTTTGAGTGCGGTCAGAAGAAGCTGGTCCCGGCATAACAACTGCAATTATTCCTGATATATCTAAGTTTAATTTCTGGAATGCGTTAATTGTAACAAGCAAGGCAAGAGTAGAATCTAAGCCACCTGAAAGCCCAATCACTGCACATTTACTATTAATATGTTTTAATCTTTTTGCTAGACCTGAGGATTGAATATTTATAATCTCTTCACAAGATGATTTTCTGTTTTCTTCATTTGGAATAAATGGAGTTTTATTAACTTTAATTTTTAAATAATTAGTAATAATTGGATTGCAGAAAAATGAAATTTCTCTAAATTCTTTTTTATTATCATTTGCATAAGTTTTGAATTTTAATCTTTCGGAGTTAATTATATCTAGATCAATATCTGAAATAATAAAATTAGATTCAAAATTAAATCTTTCGTTTTCTGCAAGATTTGTTCCATTTTGAGAAATTTGACAATGCCCTGAGTAAACCAAATCTGTAGTGCTTTCTCCAATTCCAGAAGATGCGTAAATGTATGCACAAATTAATTTTGCGGATTGTGTATTGATTAAATTTCTTCTATATTCATATTTTGAAAGAACTTCATCAGATGCGGATAAATTAAATATAATATTTGCACCTGCGAGTGTTTGCTCAATACTTGGAGAATTGTAAGCCCATAAATCTTCGCAAATTTCAATTCCAAATTTTACCTTTCCATTTTCAAAAAGTAAGTCTATACCAAAAGGTATGTCCGTTCCATTTAATTTAATTGTGTCTTTGCAGGTTCTTTTACCAGAGGTAAACCATCTTTCTTCGTAAAATTCTCCGTAATTGCAAAGATAGGTTTTTGGGACAATCCCCAAAATTCTACCTTGTTGGATAACTACTCCGCAATTATATAAGATTGCATCTTTTTGAATAGGGCAACCAACAATAATTACTCCTTTGTAATTTACTGAATAATCAACAATTAATAGTAAATTTTCCAAGCAAATATTTAAAAAATTAGGATCTAAAAATAAGTCTGCACAAGTATAAGAACTTATTGATAATTCTGGAAATAAAACAAAATTAGAATTTTGAATTTCTTCATTATCTAATATTTCGATAATTTTTTCTGTATTAAATCTTGGGTTAGCGACCTCTAACTCTGGGCTGCAAACTGCAACCCTAAATAAGTTATAATCGCTTAATTTTATATCACTTAATATATTTTTTTTCAAACTTATGCCACTCCAATAAAATTCTTAGATTTAAGATAGTTTAGTTTTAATTTAATTTTAGAATTTTTAGGCAATTCTAAAAGACTATCTTCTTTTAATAATTCAACAACTGTTTCTTTAGTATATTCAATTAAATCAACATCATTAATCAAATCTGCAAATTTAAAGTCAGGCAAACCAGACTGCTTTTTACCCATTAAATCTCCTGGTCCACGCAGTTTTAAATCTACTTCTGCTATTTTAAATCCATCATTTGTTTCTTCCATAGTATTAAGACGAATAACTTGTGGAAATTTGTTAATTGTGTCGTTTTTTGTTTGTTTTAAGTAGAATTTTAACTTTTCTTTTGCGATTAAAAGGCAATATGACTGCTCTGCACCTCGCCCTACTCGACCTCGCAATTGATGTAATTGAGATAAACCAAAATTTTCTGCATTTTGAATAACCATAACGCTAGCGTTTGGCACATCAATCCCAACTTCAATCACCGTAGTAGAAACAATTAAATGATATTTTTTTGCTTTAAAATCGAGCATAATTTGCTCTTTATCTTTTGGCTTAACTTTACTGTGTAGAAGTGCAAGTTTATAAGTTGGAAAGACTTCTTCGGATAAATATTCAAAATTCTTAACCGCTGATTCTAATTCACTTTTTTCGGATTCATCAATCAAAGGAAAAACAAAATATGCTTGTCTTCCAGAATTTAATTCATTTTTTATAAATTGATACATTCCTTCAACTTCGCTTTCGAAAACTACTTTAGTTTTAATTGGCTTTCGTCCCAAAGGCATTGATTTAATTATACTTCTATCTAAGTCAGAATATAAAGTAAGCGATAAAGTGCGTGGGATTGGCGTTGCTGAAATTACTAAAATATGCGGCAGATAGTCTTCATCATAATAATTTTTTAATGACTTAGCAGCAAGTTTCTGCAACTCAGAGCGTTGCTCCACACCAAAGCGATGTTGTTCGTCTATTGCAATCATTCCAATTTTATGAAATTCAATGCCTTTCTGAAAAAGTGCGTGAGTGCCGATGATGATTTTTGCTTCCCCAGATTTCATTTTCTCTAAAATTGGCTGACGTTTTTTACCTTTAATTGTTCCTGTAAGTAAAACTATTTCAATGTCTAATCCCTCAAGAAACTTGCTAATTGTTTTATAATGTTGCTCGGCAAGGAGTTCAGTAGGAGCCATAAAAATAGTTTGCAAATCATTTTCGATAACCATTAAAAATATAAGTAGAGCAACAATAGTTTTTCCAGAACCAACATCACCTTGAATTAACCGGTTGATAATCTTACCTTTATTAATATCTTCAACAATTTCATTTAATACTCCCTTTTGGTCGGGAGTTAATTTAAATGGTAGCGAACTAAGCACATTTCGAGCTAATTCACTTTTAGTATTAATTGGTAGAGGAAGATTATTATTTGCAGAAACAAATTTATTTTCTAATCTAAGTAATTGATAATAAAACAATTCATCAAATTTCATTCTGGAAATCGCTTTTTGTAAATCACTTTTATTTTTTGGTAGATGAATATTATATACAGTTGATTTTATATCTAATAAATTATGATGTTTAAGAAATTCTTCGTCAAAAGAATCAACAAGATTGCTAATTTCTTCATCAATAATTTCATTTACAGCGCGGCGTAATACATTCTGATTAATTCCAACTACCTGCATATCTCCATTTATGCTATATTTAGGAAGTATTTTGCCTTGCTCATAATAATCACGAAATTCTTTATCAATTTTATCTATAGAGGGGTGAGTGAAAACAAGCCCATATTTATCAATTTCTGGCTTGCCATTCACAGTAATCAACTCACCCACAAGCAAACTACCACTGAAATAATTTATTCTTTGCCAAAAATTAATTGTTGCTTTTCCACCTTTGTCATCTCTAACTAAAAGAGTTAGTAATTTTCTTTTTCCAAATTGTTTAACATCTTTTGCTATAATCTGCCCAACAACACTAAATTCTTGCTGAAAAGAAAAAGAGGCAAATTCTAAGTTATCAACTTCAGATAGTTTTTTAAATTTAAGTAAGTGTTTTAATTCATCTATTGACATCAGAGAATTTCTATCTACATAAGAATATGGATAGTAACGAAGTAAGTCCTTACTAGTTTTTATGCCAATACTATAAAGTGCTTCAGCCCTTTTGGGTCCGATGCCTTTCACATACATTATATCTTTATCTTTTTTCAATAAAATTTCAAAATTTGTAAAATAGAATATGTAATATTATGGAAAAGAGATGATAAAAAAAAGGTATTGAAAAAAAAATGGGAAATAAACTTAAAATTATAAATAATTCTAAGATAATTAAATAGTCCAAATAAAAATATAATTTGGAATAGTTGATATTTTTTGTTTGTTTAGCATAATATTTTTTGAAAAAAAAAAAAAATAGTTGGAAAATTTACTTTTTTACTTAGCATTAGCACTTGTTATTTCTTTTATTTGCTCACTGTTAGAATCAATGATATTGAGTATAACTCCCTCGTATATTATTATTCAACTGGAGAAAAAGAAGAAATTTGCTAAAATTCTTAATTCCTTTAAAAAGGATATTGAAAAGCCGTTAATTGCAATTTTAACATTGAACACTTTCGCTAATACAATTGGTGCCGCAGGCGTAGGTGTCTCCGCACAAGAAATATGGGGGGATAAATATATCACTCTTGTTTCAATTATAGTTACAATTCTTATTTTGATATTTTCTGAAATTATACCAAAAACAATAGGCGCTACTTACTGGCAAAAACTTGCTCCCTTTGCAAGTTATGTGTTGAGATTCTTATATATTGTATTATATCCTTTTGTTTGGGTACTTCAATTTATAACTAAAATATTTAAAAAATCAAGTACGAGTCAGGAACTCAGCAAGCAAGATATTGCTATATTAAGCGATTTGAGCGTTAAAGAGGGAGTTTTAAACTTAAATGAGTCAAAGATAATTAAGAACTTATTGCAGTTTTCGGAGATACAAGCCAAAGATATTATGACTCCAAGAACTGTCATAAATATTGCTGATGAAAACTCTACTATTAAAAATCTATATGATAAAGGTTCTGCGAAGCATTTTTCTAGAATACCTATTTATTTAGATGATAAAGAAAATATTACAGGTTATGTTCTTAAAGATGATATTTTACTCAATATAATTCAAGGAAATGGAGATAAGACTCTTACAACTTGCAAAAGAGTTATAAGAAAGATTACTGATACAACTCCAATACCTGAATTATACCAAATATTAATGGAAAATAAAGATCATATAGCTGTAATAGTTGATTCACACAAAGGTTTGGCTGGAATTGTTACTATGGAAGATGTTATAGAGACAATTCTTGGAATTGAAATTACAGATGAGTCAGATTTTATTGAAGATATGCAGAAATTTGCTCGTAAAAACTGGGAATATAGAGCAAAAAAACAAGGGCTTTTGATTCCCGATGATGATGAAGTATAATTTTGCTATTTTATAAACTTCACTTTTGATTTTATATATATCTTCAATTATAAAATTTGTTAAATTCTTTTTTTTATTGTTTTTCAATTTTAAATTATTAAATCCGTCTATTGAGTTTTTTTACTATTGAATTATATGATAATAAACATTCTAATACTCATTTCTACTTTTTTTATAATGGAATTTATGGCATGGTTCACGCATAAATTCGTTATGCACGGATTTTTATGGAATTTACATTTTGACCATCATAACAAACAAAAGGGTTTTTTCGAGAAGAATGATACTTTCTTTTTGATATTTGCTGTTCCAAGTAGTTTGCTTATTATGACTGGAATGATGAATGGTTTTGATTTCAAAATGTGGATTGGATTTGGAATATTGCTTTATGGAATAGCTTATTTTTTAGTCCATGAGGTTTTAATTCATAGACGTTTACCAAAACTAAGAAAGTTTTTATTTGGTAATCTTAATAATAGATATTTAAAAGTTTTGCAATATGCTCATAAAATGCATCACTCAAATGTTGGAAAAGAAAAAGGTGAATCATTTGGTATGCTAATAGTTAATAAGAAATATTATGAAAAGGTTAAATAAATGAATAATTTTGAAACTACTTACAAAGAATTTTATCAGGTTATACAGAAAAGATTATTTGAAGTAGCAAATAATACCAAACCTAAAATATTAAAAGACCCATTTATATATTTAATTGAAAATGGTGGTAAAAGATTAAGACCTATTCTTTCTATGCTTTCAGCTGGTGCCGTTGGTGGAAACCCATATAATGCTGTTGATTGTGGTGTGAGTTTAGAGATTTTGCATAATTTTACTTTAGTTCACGATGATATTATGGATTCTTCGCCACTAAGAAGGGGCAAAGAGACAATACATAAAAAGTGGAACATACCTATTGGTATTTTAGTTGGTGATATAATGATTGGGTATGCTTGCCAGTTGATGCCAAAAAATAATATTTTAGAATATCAAGAAAAAATACAAGAACTTTTTATGGATAGTTTGATTGTAGTTTGCGAAGGGCAAGCTCTTGATGTTGAATATAATATTCGAAGAAATATTACAGTAGAAAATTATTTAGAAATGATAGGCAAAAAAACCGCTAATTTGATAAGGACTTCTGTTGTGATGGGCTGTTACTGTGGTGAGGCGAATAAAGAGCAAGTAAAAATAATGGAAGAATTTGCTTATTCATTAGGACTAGCATTTCAGATTCAGGATGATTACTTAGATTTGACTAGTAATGAAAGTGGTAAAGTTATAGGTCAGGATATAGTTGAAGGTAAAAAAACTTTTATGATTATTAGAAGTAAAGAATTAGCAACTGATTCAGATGATGTTTCAATAATAGATAAGTTTTATAATGAAGATGGTTTAGAAAATGAAAATATAGATAAAATCTTAAATGTAATTAATAAGTTAGGCGTTTTGAATGAAGCAAAAGAATTGTTTGAGATGTATTATCAAAAAGCAGAAGATAGTTTAAATAAAATAGAGCAAAATGATTATACATTGATGTTAAAAAAAATTATTTATTTAACTAAACACAGGAAATTTTAAGTGCTTGGTAATTATACATATCTTGCTCTTATGATTTTTACTTTTCTTGGACCTTTTGTAATGAGTTTTGAAAAAAACATTAATTTCAAAAGTAAATGGAAAAACTTTATTATTTCTATTATACCAATGATGATTTTTTTTATTACCTGGGATATATTATTTACAATTAACAGAGTTTGGGAGTTTAATCCTGATTATTACATTGGATTTAAAATATTTCATTTACCTCTAGAGGAGTGGTTGTTTTTTATTTTTGTCCCATTTGCCTGCCTTTTTATATATGAAAATGTTAAATTTTTTATAAAAAAAGATTATAATCATAAGTACATTACTATATTTTTAATAGTTTTAATGCTTTCCGGTTTGATATTTTTAGAAAACGGATTATATACTCAAATTACATTTATTTCCTTATTAATGTTTTTACTTTTTACTTTCAAAAAAGATTACTTATCTAAGTTTTATATTTCTTATTTATTGTCACTTTTGCCCTTTTTTATAGTAAATGGAGTATTAACTGCAACTCCTGTAGTAATATATAATAACGCAGAGAATTTATCTATTAGAATAGGTACTATTCCTGTAGAAGATATATTCTATGGTCTTTTAATGATGTTGCAAGTTGTTTATATTTATGAAATTCTAGAGAAAAGAAAATGATTTTATTATATATTTTAAGTACAATTTTATTTGGTAACAATTTGGATATTGATTTAGACAAAGCAAGGAAATTATATTATCAAGCAACAGAAAAAGAGCAATTTTTAGAGCCGGCTATTAAGGAATTCGAAATACTTTCTGTAAAATATCCAGAACAAAAAAATTTATCGATGATTTATATTGGAAGTTTAGAGATGGTAAAAGCAAAATATGCTTTTTGGCCGCAATCAAAATTGGATTATGCAAATGCTGGAATGGATATTCTTGATAAATGGATAAATAATAATCAAGATAACATTGAAGCTTTATTTATTTATGGCTCTACTTATTATTATCTTCCATTTTTCTTTAATAAATCTAAAAATGCAGAAACAGCATTTAAAAAGATACTAAAAATAGCTAGTTTAGATTATGAAAATAAAAAACTATTAAAAAATGCCTTGGATTTCATTGACAAAAATATCGAATTAACTAAAATAGAAAAAGACAAGCTCAAAAGTATTTTAAATAACATTTAGAATCCAGATTTGTAATTTATTTCATTTTAAAGCCGGTTTAGTATCTTCATATTTACTATCTTTCATATTTACTATCTTATTGAATGGATGTTCAATATATTTTTTTGATTAATTAATACTATTTATAATTTTTTTGCTAATTTAGTTTAATAAAATAGAACAAATCGAGAAATTTTATGTTAAAAACACCACTTTGGCAACCCAAAAAACAAGATATAGAAAACAGTAATCTTTTTAAATTTATTGAATATATTAACAAAGAACACAACAAAAACTTTAATGATTATAGTGATTTATATGATTGGTCAATACATCACATAGAAAATTTTTGGGAAGCAATTCTTAAATATTCAGATATAAAATTATCAAAACCTTATGATTCTATTACATCTAAACCAGATGAAAAAGATTTTAATATACCACGACCTAAATGGTTCGAGGGTGCTAAACTTAACTTTGCAGAAAATTTATTAAAATATGACGACGATACAATTGCAATTATTCATTGGGCAGAAAACGAGCAAGCTTTAAGAATAACTTATAAAGTACTCAAAGAAAAAGTTGCTTTTGTGGCAAATGGCTTGCGTTATCTTGGAGTAAAGAAAGGTGATGTTGTGGCTGGTTATGTTAGTAATACACCAGAAACTGTAATTGCTATGCTTGCAACTACATCTATAGGAGCCATTTGGTCATCTTGTTCTCCAGATTTTGGTTACCAAGGAATAATGGATAGATTTGGTCAGATAAACCCCAAAATTTTATTTTCGGTGAATGGTTATTCTTATAATGGTAAAATATTTAATTGCTTAGATAAAATTTCAGAAGTTACTAATGATATAAGCTCTATTGAAAAAACAATTATAATTGATAAAGTAGAAATTGATCACCCAGTTTCTAATTCTAAATTTATTACATGGGATAAACTTCAAGAAAACCAAGATAAAGAATTAATTTTTAAGCAAGTTGATTTTGATAGCCCTTTATATATCATGTATTCTTCGGGAACAACTGGCACCCCCAAGTGCATTGTTCATGGAGTTGGGGGTACATTACTCCAACACTGGAAAGAGTTATATCTTCATACTGATTTAAAAAGGGAAGATAGGATATCATATTTCACTACTTGTGGTTGGATGATGTGGAATTGGCTTGTTTCAAGTTTAAGTATTGGAGCAACTATATTTTTATTTGATGGTTCTCCATCATTTCCGAATTTGAATATACTTTTTGATGCTATTGAAAAAGAACGATTGAATATTTTTGGAACATCTCCAAAATTCTTAACAGCAGCTCAAAAATCTGGATTAGTTCCAAAAAAAAATAATGATTTAAGTTCGTTAAAAGTAATTCTTTCAACTGGTTCTCCTTTGAGTTCGGAAAACTTTGATTATGTATATAATTCAATTAAAGAAGATGTTAGGTTAAGTTCTATTTCAGGTGGAACTGATATAATTGGTTGTTTTGCTCTTGGGAACCCTATGCTTCCGGTTTACACCGAAGAACTGCAATCAATTGGATTGGGAATGAAAGTGGAGAGTTGGAGCGAAGAAAAAACATCTTTAATAAATCAAACTGGAGAGTTAGTTTGTTTAGAACCATTTCCATCTATGCCAATTTATTTTTGGAATGATGAGAACAACCAAAAATACTTTGATGCATATTTTGATTATTTTCCAAATGTTTGGAGACACGGTGATTTTGTAAAAGTTACTTCCAATGGTGGGTTAGTAATTTTAGGAAGGTCTGACTCAACATTAAACCCTGGTGGGGTTAGAATTGGAACTGCAGAAATATATAGGATTGTTGAGGCAATGCCAGAAGTTAAAGATAGCTTGGTTGTTGGTCCTAAGCATGAAGATGATATAAGAATTATTTTATTTGTGGTAATGCAAGATGGTTTTGAACTTACTCCTGAGTTAAAGCACAAAATAAAAACTTTAATAAAAGATGGAGCAACGCCCAGACATATTCCAAAAAAGATTAAAGAAATCAAAGAAGTGCCAGTAACTAAAAGTGGTAAAAAGGTTGAGATTGCTGTTACCAAAATTCTCAATGGTTTAGAAATAAATAATACTTCGGCTCTTGCTAATCCCGAAAGTTTAGAACAGTTTATTAATCTTGAATTATAAGGTATTAGAAAATGGCTTTTCAATTCAAATGTGATTCAATAAATGGTTTTTCTGAGGTTAGTGCTTCGGTCTCTTTCGATGAAAATGGCTTAAGCTTTGAATATCAAAATAATTATATTGGTTTGGTAAAAGGTGATGTTTATGATATTTTTATTCCTTATTCTCAAATTGAAGAAATTGAATTTGTTAAAAAATTTTTTAGTAGTAAAATTTGTATAACTCTTAATTCTTTAAAAAATTTGGATAAGTTACCAATAATTGATGAATATACTATTATTATACCTGTAAAGAAAAAATCTATTGAAAAAGCAAACGAATTTGCTATCTCTGCAAATTATCATTTCGGTCAATATAAATTATCAACTTACCTCTGAAGAAGGGCATAAATGATTTATCAAACATTTTGAACATTTTGGTCTTCTGGCTATACATATTTCTCTTCCTAATGAAATAAAGTAATGTGTGAAAATAACCCAAAGCTCAATAGGAATTAACTTTTCTAATTCTTTTTCGATTTTTACTGCGTCATCACTACTCACCATTCCAAGTTTATTTGAAATTCTTTTTACGTGAGTATCCACAACTACACCAGGAGTATCAAAAGCATGTCCCAAAACTACATTTGCTGTTTTTCTACCAACGCCGGGTAATTCTACTAAATCATCAATGTTATTAGGAACTTCTCCTTTATGTTTGGCTATAATCTCTTTACAAGCACCTTTTATATTTTTTGCTTTAGCTTTGTAAAATCCTGTTGAAAAAATGTCTTTTTCTAATTCTTCCTGAGGAACTAAAAGGTAATCATTAGGTGTTTTATACTTTTGAAATAAAGATTTTGTTACTATGTTAACTCTTGCATCTGTACATTGAGCCGATAGCATTGTAGCAATTAATAGTTCAAATGTGTTTGAGTGGTCTAATTGTATCTTAACGTCTGGATATTTTTTTGATAAAATATCTAAGACTTCCACCATTCTTTCTTTTCTATTTTTAATACTTTTTGAAAACTTTTTCATTTAATATTTTAAATTAATTATTGTGTATTTTAAATTTATTTTCCGGCTAATTGATATAGTTTATTAAGCCATTCTATGGTTTCTTCCCATGGTGTTGAATCGTAATTATCTTGTTTAAGGAATTCAATAATTTTATCATACATTTCTATTGCTTTATCTGTTTTAGGGTTAGTACCTTTTTGATATGCTCCAATAGATATTAAATCTTCGGATTCTCTATAAGTTGCCATAAGTTCTTTAATTTTTCTTGCAGCAATTAAGTGGTCATCAAAAACTACTTTTCCCATTACTCTACTAATAGAATCAAGAGTATCTATAGCAGGGAAATGACCCATATTAGCGAGTTTTCGAGTCAGCATTATATGTCCATCAAGTATTCCTCTAGCAGAATCAGATATTGGTTCATTAAAATCATCTCCTTCAACAAGTACTGTATATAATGCTGTTATAGAACCTTTTTCGGAAGTTCCAGCTCTTTCCATAACTTTTTGCATCAGAGAAAAACAAGAAGGTGTGTATCCTTTTGTTGTTGGAGGTTCTCCGATTGCAAGTCCTACTTCTCTTTGTGCCATCGCTAATCGAGTAACAGAGTCCATCATAAGGAGTGCGTCGAGTCCTTGGTCTCTGAAATACTCGGCTATAGTAGTTGCTACAAGAGCTGCTTTTACTCTTACTAAAGCTGGCTGGTCTGATGTGGCTACTATAACAACAGACCTTTCTAAACCTTCTTCTCCTAAGTCATTTTCAATAAATTCTTTAACTTCTCTTCCTCTTTCTCCAACAAGGCAGATTACATTTACATCAGCAGATGAGTTTTTTGCCATCATTCCTAATAAGGTTGATTTCCCAACACCTGAACCTGCAAAAATACCAACACGTTGTCCTTTACCAATTGAGATTAGTCCGTCTATTGCTCGAACGCCAGTAAAGATTGGCTCAGTGATTGATTTTCTTTTTAATGGATTAGGAGGAGATGCGTATATTGAGCGCTTTTCTTGGATGGGAAAAGATTTTTTATCGTCAATTGGCTCACCTAATCCGTCTATAACTCTTCCTAATAAGTGGTTTGAAACTTTAATTTTAAATTCTTCACCAGTAGAAACTATTTCCATATTTGGTGATATGTTGTTTGTGTCTCCAAGCACCATTGAAAGAATTCTATTGCCTTCTTTAAATCCAACAATTTCTGCTTTAGAAACATCTTCGCCTTTTTCATTTCTTAAAATGCATACTTCACCTATAGGAGCTTTTGGACCGTTTGATTCTAATACCATTCCAACTACATTGGTGAGGTTTCCAATTTTTTGTAAAGTATTAATATTTTTTAAAACACTTTGAAATTTTGTTCTTTTTAAATTACTTGTAATCATTTTAATATCTTTTTAATTATCATTTCAATTATATTTTTTATTTAAATATCATCTTCAAAATTATAGTTGTCTAATCCAAAACCTTCATTATCATTTGTGTTGTCATCGTTTGTATATTGATTTGGTTCATCTTTATCTTCATCACTTTCTAGAGGAATATCAATATCAGAATTGTTAAGTTCGCTATATTCATCATTAAATTCGTTATTTAATTCATTATTTGATTTATCATTTAAATTATCTTCATTATTTGTGTCTTCATCAAATTGATTGTTGTTATTTGTCTCTTCTTCACTTTTGTTTTCTTCTTCCATGAATTTGCTTAACTCTTTTTCCTCTTGTTCTTTTAGTTCATCTTCATATAAAGATTGGTAATCAATTTCATTACTTGGTAGTTCGGGTTGATTTTCTTGTTCTAATTCTTTTTCTTTATCAGATAAATTAATTTCATCATCACTAAAGATATCCTCTCCAAACATTTCTTTGTACTCTTCCGGCATACCATCATAGTTAAAATCATCAGCTAAATCAATATCTTCCAAATTATCTTCATTAGTTTTGGTTTGAGCTATGTTGTCATCTTCTAAATCATTAAGATACTGATTTAATTCTTGCTCAACCTCTTTAGTATTAAAAACTCTGTCATTTTCAATTTCTAATTCTTTATAAATTTTACGAAGTTGATTTTTGATTCTTGCATCGAGCAAACCACCTGAAGTTTCTAAAAGACATCCTCCAATTGGGACTGATGGATTAGGATAAATTTCAATTTTATTAGCTTCTTGATGGTCTAAAAGAAGAGTACTTTTAACTTCCTCAAGAATTTTAACTAATTCTGGGTTTACATGAATTTTAAATATTTTTTCATTATGAACTGAAGCAATTGCTCCTCTAACTTGTTTTATAACTATTGAGTTATCTTTTGTAATTTCATCGTCAAGTATAGTTTCAGCTATAGAACATGACAGTTCAATCATATTTTCTTCAAAATTCTTTATAGCAAACAAATGCTTTCTTTTAAGTTCATCTGTAACAGAATCAATTCTTCTAATCCATTCTTGATACTTTTCTATTTCTGTTTTATAAGTGGCAAATGCTTGCATTTGTCCATCCTCCATACCTCTTTCATAGGCATGTTGGATTTCTTCTTTAGCAACACTGATTGGGACAGAATCTTCAGAAACTTTAGATAAATCTATCTCTAATAGTTTCCCCTCATTAGAAATAACAAATTCATTCCAATATTTTGTAATTATCGCTTCTTTTCTTTCGAGGTCTTTCAGTCTTTCAGAACGCTCGAAATCTTCAATTCTTTTTTGTTCTTCATAATCTTCTCGTTCTTTCCTTAAAATTTTTTCTTCTTCAGTTTCTCTTTGTTGGAGGAGATTTTTTTCATATTTTTTATAGTTATATTTTTGCAATTCCTCATCAATTCGATTTTCATCTCGAATAATTCTAAGGCGCTTTTTTTCTCTACCAACTTTAAGAGTAAACTCTAGCATATTTTTTTATATTAATTACTTAATTTTTTCTTGTTATACAAATACGTCTTCTTTACCACGTCCACCAACAACAATCTCTTCTTTATCTTCGAGGTCTTTTATAACATCTACAATACGCATTTGTGCTGCTTCAACTTCTTTAAGCTTAACAGGTCCCATAAAATCAATTTCTTCTTTAATTACCTCAGCAGCTCTTTGCGACATATTTTTAAATATTTTTTCTTGAACTTTTTGGTCTGCAGCTTTTAAAGAAAGAGCCAGATCTGCTTTTTCAACATCACGTAAGATTCTTTGGATACTTCTATCATCAATAAGAATAATATCTTCGAATAAGAACATTAAACGTTTAATTTCAGTAGCCATTGCATAATCTTGCTCTTCAATATTCTCTAGGACAGTTTTTGCAATTTGATTATTAGATTTATTTAAGATACTTGCAACCATGTGCGTACCACCAGTTTTTGCAAGATCTTGAGATAAAGTAGTTTCTGCAATTTCATCAACAACAGCTTCA
Source organism: Eximiradiales bacterium (assembly GCA_965661945.1). Classification (GTDB taxonomy): domain Bacteria; phylum Bacteroidota; class Ignavibacteria; order Kapaibacteriales; family UBA2268; genus JAJRPT01. The sequence goes on along the minus strand of CBFIFP010000002.1, from coordinate 332,718 downwards.
ATTTCCGAAACTATTGATGGTGATACTTTTCCAAGTGTAGCAATTCTGAAAACAGTATCCGATCTTAGTGCTTCATCAAATTCTCCTAATACTTCTGCTGATTGGTCTGCAGGCAGATGCGATAGAATTAGAGCAATTGTTTGAGGGTGCTCTTTTGATAAAAAGTTTGCTAATTGTTCTGGGGCTGCTTTTTTCAGAACTATAAAACCACGAACAGAGGTCAATACACGGATTTTTTCGATTATATCACGTGCTTTCTCAGGTCCGTACGATCTTTCTAGAATCATCTGAGCATAATCTAAACCACCTTCAATTAGGTAGTTGGAAGCAGTCATTAATTGATAAAACTCTTCAATTACTGATTCTATTACAGATGGATTAAGCTCTTTTAAATTAGTAATCTCAACTGCTATTTGCTCAACCTCTTTCATATCAAACTCTTGGAATACTTTAGCAGCAACGTCAACATCCATTGACATAAGAAGGACTGCAGCTTTTTGTTTTCCGGTAAGATCTTCGTATTTTAAATCTTTTTTCTTTGCCATTTTAAATAACCATATTTTTTAAATTCTAAATTAAATTTTAATTAAATCTTGGATTTACATCATCATCTTGCATCATCATAATTCTAATTAATCTTACTGCTTCAACAGGGTTTTCATCAATAAATTGCTCAACTTTTCCTTTGATTTCAAGTTTCATAAGAGCTTCTTCTGATAATTCTTCATCGTCAAAGTCCGCATTTGCCATATCGGCTAAAGAGTCTCTTTCAAAGGCTAATTCTGATTCAATTTCATCATCAATTTCTCTTTCAGAAACTGGCACTTCTTGGTCTAATAAAAATTGGTCTGGCAATTCAGCAGGTAATAATAATAGATCATCATCATCAAATTCTATTTCCTCTAATTGTTCTTCTTTATATTCTTCTTCAATTTCGTAATCATCAATTACTACTTTTGATGGCAGACCCATAGCAATTCTAACTCTATCTCTTACTTGTTTTGATTGTAATATCATTACCATAAGGATAAATATTATTAGCATAATCCCAACAAGATATAGTATTCTTTTGTTTTCTGGTATTTCGTACCAAGGAGGTTGAAATTCATCTAAATAGTTATCTTTATCTAAAGTATGAGCAAAAGGTACGTTAATTACACTAACCTGATCATTTCTATTTGAGTTATAACCAACAGCGTTCCTAACAATTTCATTAAATTTTTGCATTTCTTCATCAGAACGAGGATTGTATTGAATTATTTTCTCTCCGTCTTCTTTTTTTACTATTTGAGCTGTTCCATTTATCAATACTGATACAGTTAGACGTTTAATAGCACCAACTTCGTGCATAATTTTTTCTACATTTTTGGATATTTCGTAGTTAGCAATTTGGTTAGTTTCATCTTTAGCCATATTTACATAAGGATAGCTTAAAGAATCTGCTGATTCGTCAATGTTTTTTAAATTTTGCTCTGAACGAACAACAGCTCCATCAGGATCAAATTCAGTTTTTTCCTGCTCAATTTGAGTAAAATCTAACTCTGCATTAACTTTTACCTTTGTGTTATCAGAGCCAAGAACTCCATCTAAAAGTGACTGAATTTTTTCAGCATAATATCCTTCTACATTTCTTTGTTGCTGGTGTTGTAGTGCAGTTTTTCCTGCAATTGAATTTTCATCTAATGCTTCTTGGGATAATACATTTGCTTTATTATCCATAACTTTAACGTCAGAGGGAACAAGTCCTTCAACAGATGATGAAATTAGATTTTGAATTCCTTCAACACTAATTTTACTTATACTTCTACCATTTTTTAAATGAAGTGTAACCGAGGCGGTAGGTTTTTTTTCATCTTTTTTAAATAAAGCTTTTTCGGGTATTACTATATGAACTCTAGCTTTTTTTACTTCATCCATATTTGTTATGGTGTTAGCAAGTTCGCCTTCTAATGCTCTTCGGAAGTTAAGTTTCTGAACAAACTCACTCATACCAAGATTAGTTCTATCAAAAATTTCGTAACCAACGTTAGAGTTTTCCGGTAAACCTTGTTTTGCAAGTTCTATTCTTATTTTATCAACTTCTTCTCTTGGTACTTCAATTTTTGCTCCACCATCCTTTAATACATATTTTACTTCTTTTTCATCAAGAACTTCGATTATTTTACCTGAATCGCCTTGCTCAAGGTCTGTATATAAAGTTGCCATTTTAGTTTCAGTACTTAAACTGATGATTAAAATAAGCAAAGCAACTACTCCACCAAGCACTGATGCGCTTATTATTTTTTGTTTTTTAGATAACTTTGTGAAGAAACTCATTGTGTTATCTGCGAAAGCTAAATTTTTATTTTCTTCTGACATTTTAAAAACCTATAATTTTATTGTTCAATCGGACCCATTTGTGCAATCATTGAAAACATTTCTATTGTTAATGTTTTTAACGAACCAATCATAAATGGTAAAAGTAAAACTGTAACTACAAAAACAGCAATCAGTTTTGGAACAAATGTTAATGTTTGTTCTGATATTGTTGTTGCTGCTTGGAAAATTGAGATGACTAAACCAACAACAAGTGAGACCAACAGAAGTGGACCGCAGATTAAAATTACGTAATAAAAGGCATCTCTTACAATACTCATAACTAATTGGTCAGTCATTTTCTTCCCTTTAATTTTGTTGTAAAATACTTTTCATTAGAGAATCCACAATTAAGTTCCATCCGTCAACTAATATAAAAAGTAATATTTTAATTGGTAGTGATATTAATTGTGGTGGTAACAGAAACATACCAAGAGACATCAATGTTGATGCGATTATCATATCTAAAACTAAAAATGGCACAAATATCAAAAATCCTATTTGAAATGCTGTTTTTAGTTCTGAGATTGAAAATGCTGGTATAATTGCCCATATTGAAACATCTTCTATTGAGTTTGGCTTTTCTGCACCACTTAATTTAACAAACAATGCTAAATCAGCTTCTCTAGTATGATTTAACATATATTTTCTAAATGGATTCATTACATTAGCAATTGCTTGATCTTGGTCAATTTCTTCGCGCATGTATGGCTGAATTCCCTCATTATTAGCTTGGTCTAGGACTGGTTGCATAACAAAGAATGTTAAAAATAGAGCTAGTCCGGTAAGAAGTTGATTTGGTGGTTGTGATGTAGTACCTAATGCTTGTTTCAAAAAGTGAAACACAACGATTATTCTTGTAAAGCAGGTCATCATCACTAATATTGATGGTGCTAATGTTAGCACAGTCATAACGCCAAGAATTTGTAATGTTAGCATTACATCATCTTTTTTATCACTCTGGTCAATATTAACCGAAAGTGATGGTAGTTGCATACGCTGACTTCCACTTTGTTGGGAAGTGGCTGTAGTTGGTAAGTTAATTATAAAAAATATACTTACTAATAATATATTAAGATATTTATTCAATTTGTACCTGAATAATATTCGACAATAGTAAAACCCATATTATACTTGACAAACGATGTGCCAAATTAATTTATGATGGAGTATTTTTTGCTCAGGATGGTATTTAAGTTATTTAATTTCTTATAATTATTTATATTTTAACTTATTTTATTTAACTTTTTAGTTTGCATAGTTTATTTGATTGGTTTATATTTTTTGATTATTAGAGTTTTAATATTTGCAGGATTTTGTATTTTTTAGAATTTTAATTTTTTATAAGTTATTATTAATATTAGGAATTATAAATTATGGCTAATATTGTGTGCAAATATTATATGAACTAAATTTGTTTATTAGTGTTAAAGAGTTAATTACTTTCTTGTTTTAATTTTAATTTATTTAAAAGGATTACTCCATTTAGGGTCAGCACTTAAACTATTGTCAGTTAATGTTTTTAGGAACACAACTAAAGCCGCTTTTTGAGTATCATTAAAATTTAATCTAATTGGATTTCCATTTTCATCTGTTAATGCTGGTGACAAAGTTGGGTGGCTTTGGATTCCACTATTGTAATGTTCAACAACTTCTTCTAAAGTTTTAAATCTTCCATCATGCATATATGGAGCTGTTAATTCAATATTTCGTAATGTAGAAGTTTTAAATCTTCCAACAAATATTGAATTGTTAAATACTTCACCCGCACCTAAATCTGAACTTGAATTTGCATCTAAACCATTATTTTGAGGACCAGGATTTGCACTTACAAAAGCTTCTGTTGTATGACAACCAAAGCAAGCTCCACCACCATTAGTGATTGGTGCAAAGAATAAATTTTTACCTAAGTTTTCTTCTGTAGTAAAATTTGGAAAGTTCATACCTGGGTTATTTACCATTGCTCTACCCTCATCATATTTACTTGAGTAACTTAATATACTTCTTACAAATTGTGCAAGTGCTTTTGAGATTTTGTCTTCTGTAATTTCTTGGCTACCAAATGCTTTTTCAAATAATTCAGGATAATAATCTTGCGATTGAACTATGTTTACTAATTGTTCTAATGTAAGTCCCATTTCTACTTCGTCTTGGAAAGGTTGCAATACTTGCTCTTCCAATGTTGCAGCTCTTTCATCCCAGAAAAATCTTCCTCTTTGGTAAAATCGTGAGTTGATTAAAGTCATAGAATGTCTTCTTGTTTTACCACCATCAAAGCCCAAACTTAAAACTTCATCATCAGAAAAACCTTTATCTTGTTTATGGCAAGAAGCACATGAAACTGTTCCATTTGCACTTAATTTTTTATCATAAAATAATACTCTTCCAAGAGTTGCACCATCATTAGTTATAGGATTGTCAATTGGAGTGTTGTCAGTTCCATTGATTGAAGTTGGTAAAGGTGAACCTGGTGTATTGACTACAAAATGATTAGGCAAATTAAGGCTTTCGTAGTCATAAGTTGTCTCTGGTAAATTTAATTCGCTTATTTTATCTGGTGAATTAACATTTTCATCACTACAAGCAAAAAAAGAAAATATCATCATTAATGAAACTAAAAATATTGTAAAATGTGCCTTTATCATTTTCGTATCTCCTAATACTAAAATTAAATTCAATATTTATTAGACATAAAAATAACAAAAAAGTTTAAAAGAAAAATTGTTTTTATTAAGAATCGCAAATTTAGTTGGGGAGAAATTATGAATATACCAAATAAAAAAAGCCGAACATAAGTCCGGCTTTTGAATTATAAATTTCAGTTCCTTACTTCTTCTTGCTTTTATTTGGAAATGGTGGAACGGTTGGCAATTGGTTTTTCTTAGGGGATTTTGCTTGCTCTAAGATTACTTCGATTGCTTTGTTTAGTTGGTCGTCTATTCCGCGAAGTTCTCTGTCGGGGTGGTTATCTACTTCGATGTCAGGGGTTTGTCCTGTACCTTCGAGTATCCACTGCCCGTTTGCTCCGAGGTTTGCAAATTCTGGTTTCATCATATAGCCACCATCAAGGAATGGTAGTGAACCACGAATACCGATTACTCCTCCCCACGAACGTTTTCCGATTAATGTGCCTAAGTTCTCTTGTTTGAATTGGTAAGGGAATAAGTCTCCGTCAGATGCAGAAAGTTCGTTTATCAAACAAACTACTGGTCCGCTCATTGTTCCGTTTGGTTTGCCTGTTATTCCTTTTGCGTTTCTGAGTGATGTAACTACTTGTATTTCACGCTTTAATCGTTCGATTATCATTGGTGATACGTTTCCGCCGCCGTTAAATCTATCGTCAATGATTAAGCCCTCTTTTCCTGTTTGCGGATAGAAGTATTTTACAAATTCGTTTAGTCCGTTGCCAACTCCCATATCTGGCACGTGGATATAGCCGATTTTTCCGTTTGTTGCTTCATCTACTTTTCGCAAGTTATCTTGCACCCAGTTGAAGTAACGCAAGCCCGCTTCGTTGCTGATTGTCTTTACTAATACATCTTTTGCAGTTGCTTTAGATTTGCCAATTTTGATTTTCACAACTTGATTAACTTTATCAACCAAAGCAACATAAGGAGTAATTGTTTCAGATAGCTCTACATTGTCTATTTGGAAGATTATGTCGCCTTCGGTAATTCCTAAGCCAGGTTCTGTGAGAGGTGAGCGTGTTTTTTCTTCCCAGTTTCTACCTTCGAATAGGTTGGTGATTTTGTAACCACCACTAGCAAATTCATACTCTGCACCAAGTAAGCCGATGCCTGTTTTTTTAACTTCTGGAACATCGCCGCCACCTACGTAAGCGTGTCCGACGTTAAGTTCGCCAATCATTTCGCCCATTATGTAAGTTAAATCAGCTCTGTGGTGAACGTGAGGTAGCATTTGTCCATATTTAGTTTTTACGTAATCCCAATCAACTCCGTGCATTGCGGGGTCGTAGAAGAAATATTTCATCTGTCTCCAGCCCTCGTTATAAACTTGCTCCCACTCTTCTTTGCGGTTAAGTGTAGTTTTTAGGTTATTTGTTTTCACTTGATTTTCAGTTTTGATAGATGTTCCAAAACTTTCTACGTAATACTTTCCACCTTTTGCAATTAAGATATTTTTTTCATCTGGAGTTATGTCCCAAGCAGCAAAATCGCCTACTTCTTTTTCTTCTTTTTTGATGAAATCGTAGTAATACGTTTTTGGTGAAGAAGAAGAGTTATTTTTTACGTAATATAATTTGTGGTCTTTTGCTGGGTATAAACTGCGATAATTACCAGCTTGAACTGGCACTTCGAAGATTCTATTTTGAATGCCATCTAAATCAATAGTAATGTCTTTAATTTCGGATTTTTCATCTTTTTTCTCTTCTTCGCCAACTACTACATCTGTTGGTTTGAATGGGGATTCAACGTCTTTTTTTAACGTAACGCCATAAATTTTAGCTAAATCGCTATAATAGAAATTCCATTCAAAACTATTAATTTTTGCGTTAAATGTTCTGTCAGACACAAATAATAAATAATTTCCACCAGGAGTAAAAACTGGGTTATAAGATTGGAAAAATTCCGAAGTTACAGCCGTATTTTGTTTTGTTCCAAGATTATAAATAATCACTTGAGGCCAGTTTTCATTAATGTAATTTGTGTAAGTAATCCATTTTGAATCAGGCGACCAAGAGTAATCTCTTAATTCCCATAAATCAGATTTTGTTACTTCAGTTGTTTGTTTTGTGTCGATGTCGATATAGAATAATCTCAATGACTTATCAGATGCTAAGATTTTTTTTGAATCAGGCGACCATTTCATTGAATATCTGTAAGATTGTGCTTCTTTTGTTAATTGTGTTTCTGTTTTTCCATCTGCGGACATTATATAAATTTCGTCTTCACCAGTTTTATCAGAAACGTAAGCAAGCCATTTTCCGTCAGGTGACCAAGTTGCTTCTCTTTCGTGAGAGCCAGAAGTTTTTGTGTATTGGTGAGTTAGACCTTCTTTTACAGGCACAATGAATAAATCGCCTCTTGCAATAAAGCCAACTCTTTTTCCGTCTGGTGATAGAGTTGCACCTGAGATTTTGTCATCAACTTTTATAATTGATGTTCTTGCATCAGGGAAGTCTTCGTAAATTTCGATGCTAACTTTTTTGTATTCATCTGTTTTTAAATCAAGCAAGTAAACATAGCCAGCATTTTCAAAAGCAATGTGATTTTTTCCGAGAGATGGAAATTTTACATCATAGTCATCAAATGTTGTAACTTGTTTAGTTTGTTTGGTGTTGATATCATAAACGAATAAATTTAGCGTTTCAGTTCTATCTGATAAATAATAAATTTTAGTGCCAGTCCACATTGGGATTATATCTTGAGCTGGGTTATTTGTTATGTTTTCTAACTGCTTAGAGTCAAAATCATATACCCAAATATCATCAGCTTGTCCACCACGGTAGCGTTTCCAAGTTCTGTATTCACGAAAAACTCTATTGTAAGCAACTTTTTTTCCGTCAGGCGAAAGTGAAGCATATCCACTTCGACCCGTAGGAAGTTCAGTTGGGATTTTGCCGGGTTTGTCTGCGTTCAAAGTGAATAAATTACCTGACCAAGCGTGCCAGTGGTTTCTGCGAGAGCGGTATAAAATATCATTATTATCTCGCCAATTCATTATAATTTTGTCGGGTCCCATTCTTTCTGGGAGCGAGCCAACGTCCATTGAATAAGTCAGGCGAGTAACTTCGCCACCCATTGAGTTGATTGAGTATATTTCACGATTTCCGTCATATTCTGCCGAGAAAGCGATTCTTTTGCCATCGGGAGAGAAACGTGGGTACATCTCTAAGCCCTTGTCAGTAGTGATTCTGCGGGCAACACCACCATCAATTGGCACAACATATACATCGCCAGCGTGAACGAAGGTAATATGCGTTTCGGAAGTGTTAGGGTATCTTAAAATTCTTGCTTCTTCTGCGAGTAAGTCAAGAGAAAAGAAAGTGATAAGTAAGAATAAACTAATTATTTTATTCATTAATAACTCCAATAAAATTATTTTTTTTGTAAATTTCAGATTTTAAATTTACGAAATTTTTGGGAAATGGGGTTATGATGTTTGAAAATATTCTACATAAAAAAAGGAAGCTAATTGCTTCCTTTTATATATTTAATCTCTATTTCTGTCGTCTCTTCTATCATCTCTTCTGTCGTCGCGTCTTCTATCGTCTCTTCCTCCACCTCTGCGGTCATCTCTGCGATCGCTTCTTTCTCTTGGTGGACGAGGAGGTCTTTCAACATAACCTTCTGGTTTTGGTAGTAAAGCTCGTCTTGAAAGACGGTATTTTCCATCAGAACCGATTTCTTCGAGTAATACTTCTACTTTGTCGCCACGTCTGAAGTGGTCGCCAACATTTTCTGTTTTTTCCCAAGAGATTTGAGAAATGTGAAGTAAGCCAACTTGTTTAGGTAAGATTTCGATTAAAGCGCCTAAGCCCTCGCGAACTTCTTTTACAGTTCCGTTGTAAACAACTCCTGCTTCTGGCTTTTGGACAGTTTTTTGTATCATTGCAATTGCAATATCAGCAGATTCTTGTGATGTTGCAGCGATGATTACTGTTCCATCTTCTTCTATATTAACTTGCGCTCCCGATTGTGCAACGATTTCTCTGATGTTTGAGCCACCAGGTCCGATAACCATTCCAATTTCATCTTCTTTTACTTTGATTGAGTAAAGTCGAGGAGCATATTGAGACATTTCTTCACTTGGCTCACTGATAGTTTCAGACATTTTTTCTAGAATATGTAATCTGCCTTGTTTTGCCTGACTTAATGCTACTTTCATTTGCTCAACGGATAATCCCTCAATTTTTATATCCATCTGGCAAGCTGTAATACCATCTACTGTTCCTGCAACTTTAAAGTCCATATCTCCTAAGAAATCTTCATCACCAAGAATGTCTGAAAGTATAGCGTATTTTTCGCCTTCCATGATTAGACCCATTGCAATACCAGCAACTGGTTTTTTAAGTGGAACACCTGCTGCCATAAGTGCCATTGAACCAGCACAAACAGTAGCCATTGACGATGAACCATTTGATTCTAATATTTCAGAAAGTACTCTCATTGTATATTTAAAGTCATCAGCGGAAGGTAACATGATTTTTAATGCACGTTGTGCTAAGTTTCCATGACCGATTTCTCTTCTGCTTGTCATTCCAAATCTACCTGCCTCACCAACACTAAATGGAGGAAAGTTATAATGCAAATAAAATCTTTGTTTGAATGTTGGTAGTAAACCGTCAATCATTTGTTCGTCTGATGCAGTTCCAAGTGTAACAGAAGTTAAAGCTTGAGTTTCGCCTCTTGTAAATAATGCTGAACCATGAACTCGAGGTAAAAGATTGATTTCAGTTGAGATTGATCTTACTTCATCTAAACCTCTTCCATCTAATCTTTTTTTATCTTCAAGAATCATCATTCTCATTTGATGTTTTTCTAATTTAGAGAAAACTTGATTAGCAAGGAACTCGATTTTACCTGCATATTCTTCAACTTCTCCAAATTTTTCATTTGCTACGTCTAAAGCTCTTTGTTTTAAAGTACTTCTTTTTTCGTTTCTTTCTTCTTTAGTGGTAACAGAATAAACATATTCTTTTAAATCAACTGCAATTTCATCTTTAATAGTTTCAATAAAAACTTGAGCAATTTCACTTTCTTCTTCTTCAACTTTAGGTTTGCTAAAGACATTAAGTAATTTTTTCTGTAATTCGTTCAATTCTTTAATTTGCTCATGACCGAAAAGAATTGCTTCGATAAATTCCTCTTCCGAAATCTCGTTACTTTCACCTTCAACCATTGTGATTGAGGAGTCAGTACCAGCAATAGTGATATCAATATCACATTCTTTTAATTCTTCGTCAGTTGGGTTTGCAACGAATTTACCGTTAAGTCTTCCTACTCTTACTTCAGAAACTGGTCCATTAAATGGAATATCCGAAATCATAAGAGCAGCTGACACTCCAACGCAAGTGATATTTTCAGGATCTACATCAGGGTCAGAAGAAAAAACTTGACAAATTATTTGGGTATCGTGGTGCCATGAATTAGGGAACATAGGACGAATAGGTCTATCGATAAGACGACAAACTAAAATTTCTTTTTCAGATGGACGACCTTCACGTTTTAAGAAGCCACCTGGTATTTTACCAGCGGCAGATAATTTTTCTCTGTATTCTACAGTAAGCGGAAGAAAATCAATTCCTTCCATTTGTTTAGGATTTGCACATACAGTAACAAGCACCATTGTGTCTCCACAACGTACCATAACTGAACCATTTGCAAATTTAGCATATTTCCCAGCTTCTAATGAGTATTCTTTCCCATTGAAGTCGATTGAAACTTTATACATTTTAAAATCCGAATTTTTATAAAAAAAAAGTCATTACAGGTGCATTATGCCCCATAATGACTTAACATAAATTTTTAGAGAAGAATGAGATTACTTACGAAGTCCAAGTTCTGCGATAACAGATCTATATCTTTCGATATTATTGTTTGCAAGATAATCTAATAATTTTCTTCTTTTAGCAACTAAACTAATTAAGCCCCTACGGGTGTGGTTGTCTTTTTTATGAATATTGACATGGGCAGTTAGTTCTTTAATTCTTTCTGTAAAGATTGCAATTTGAACTTCAGATTTGCCAGTATCGTTAGCATTTGCGCCAAATTTACTTACTAATTCTGATTTTACTTCACTATTTAACATCTTTTTCCTATCAAACGTAACAATTATAAAATACAAAATTACGGAGAATATTTTAAAAAAAAAAAGTTTTTTTGTGATTTTTTAATTTAATTGCTTTTTTTTAATAAAATTTTATTTTGAATATGAAAATTATAAATTTAAATTCTATTCTAATTGGTTAATAATTTTAAATATATAATTAGTTTGTTATTTATATATTATGAGAAACTGAGTTGTTGTATTTTGATATTATTTCTTGTAATTATATTTTTTTTCGTATTTTAATTTTAATAAAAAGCCACTTTAGAAGTGGCTTTTTATGGATTAATTTAATTTTTTATTTTTCTGGTTTCATTTGTGGGAAAAATAGTACGTCTCTGATTGAAGATTGACCTGTTAGTAGCATAACTAATCTATCTATTCCTATTCCAAGTCCGGATGTTGGAGGCATTCCAATTTCTAATGAATTTAGGAAGTCCTCATCAAGTAACATCGCTTCGTCATCGCCGGCATTTTTTGCTCTTGCTTGCTCTTCGAATCTTGCTCTTTGGTCACGTGGGTCGTTTAACTCCGAGAAAGCATTAGCAAGTTCAGCTCCAGCTACAAAAAGTTCAAATCTTTCAACTAAGCCTTCTTTTTCTCTGTGCTTTTTAGCAAGTGGCGACATTTCTAATGGATAATCAATTACAAATGTTGGTTGGATTAGGTGTTTTTCAACTTTTTCACCAAATATTTCATCAAGTATTTTCATTGCTGAAGCGCCTGGTTCGTAATCAACTCCAAGTTGCTTAGCAGCATTTTCGATTTCTTCTTTGGATTTTTTATACAAATCCATACTTGTATGTTTTTGGACTAAATCAAACCAAGCGATTTTTTCAAATTTTTGCTCGAGGTTTATAGTATTATCATTTAAATTAATTTGATAAGAGTTATTTGCTTCAAATGCTAATTTTTTGATAAGATCTTCTGTCATATCCATCATCCAGTTGTAGTCTTTGTAAGCAACGTAGATTTCCATCATTGTAAACTCTGGGTTGTGAGTTCTGTCCATACCCTCGTTTCTGAAGTTTTTGCTTATTTCATAAACTCCGTCAAATCCGCCTACAATTAATCTTTTTAGATATAATTCAAGTGCGATTCTCATGTACATATCTACATCAAGAGTGTTATGGTGAGTTATGAAAGGACGAGCAGAAGCACCACCATAAAGCGGTTGTAAGATCGGGGTTTCTACTTCAATCCAACCTTGAGAGTCGAAATAGCGACGCATTGCTGAGATGATTTTACTTCTTTTTAGAAATGTTTCTCGAATATTACTATTAACTATTAGGTCAATATATCTTTTTCTGTATCTTAATTCTTTATCTTTAAATTGGTCGTGAATTATAACATTACCTTCTTCATCAGTTTCCTCTTTTGGAATTGGTAACGGTTTTAAGGATTTGCATAGTAATTCAAATTTTTCGGCTTTTAGTGTTATTTCACCTGTTCTGGTTTTAAAAACTTCTCCAGTTATGCCTATAATATCTCCGATATCATATAATTTAATTTCGTCATATTTATCTGGAGTTACTTTTTGATTGAAGTATATTTGAATTTTGCCAACGCTATCTAAAATACTAAAGAATGAAGCTTTACCCATTCTACGAATTGCAATAATTCTTCCAGCTATAGAGACAATTAGTGGCTTACTATCATCTTCTTTGAAGTTTTTTTTAATTTCTGAGCTGTTTGAGTTTATCTCATAAGAGTAAGGATAAGGGTTAATGCCCATTTCTTCTAAGTGTTCGAGTTCTTCTAATCTTCTTAATTCTTGGTCATTTTTTTTAATATCAGACATGATTTTTATTTTTTTTTATTTATTTTATTTTTTTTAATTAACTATTGCAAAATTACAAATAATTTTTCTTATATTGTATTTTTTTAAATGCAATTTTAAAAATATATTTTTTCTAACTAATTGTAGGGACTTTTTGATAGACATTTTTTTCACCAGATTTGGCGGTGGACCTAAAGGCAACTTTCCACCAAGAGATAATAAAAAACATCGCATTAATAGAGAAATCAAAGGTACAGAATTCCGCGTAATTGACCCAGATGGTAATATGTTAGGAGTGATGAGCCGTGCCGATGCTGTACGCAGAGCTGAGATGTATGAACTTGATTTGATTGAGATTGCTCCAAAAGCAATACCACCTGTTATTAGAATTATGGATTATGGCAAGTTTGTTTATGAAATCCAGAAGAAAGAAAAGATACAGAAGAAAAACCAAGTTCAGCAACAAATGAAAGAAATCCGATTTAAAAGTCGGACTGATACACATGACTTTAATTTTAAAACAAAGCATGCAAAAGAATTTCTTGAAGAAGGCAATAAAGTTAAAGCGTCTGTTATGTTTCGTGGGAGAGAAATCACTCACAAAGATATTGGTAGGGAAATGCTTGATAAATTTGTAGAAGCTCTTCAAGAGGTTGGAAAGGTAGATAATCCTCCCAAAATGGAAGGTAGGAATATGACTGTTATTCTTGCTCCCTTAAAGACAAAGTAAATATTTTTTGTAATTATTTTTTTATTTAAATTAATTTCATCCGATGATTATTATTATTGGATGTTTTTTTTTTGGTATAGTATTTTCATACAACAAAATTTTAATAGTTATAATTAATGAAAAAATTTAATTTTAAGTTTGAGTCGATTTTAAATATAAGAAGTCACAAGGTTAATCTTGGGAAAGAAGACTTAGCTAAAGTTATTAAAGAAAAAGTTAAAAGGATTGATACTATTAATTCGTATTTGGGTGAGATTGATGAGTTGGTAAGTAGGAAGTCTTATGATGTTCTTTTTCTTCAAGCTCGAATTGAAAGAATTGAGCATTTAAAAAGGTTAATTGCTAATTTGGAGCGTGAGATTAAGAATATTGAGGAGATAGAAAATGTTAGAAGAAAAAAGTTGGCAGAGCTTTTGAAAGAAGAAAAGATAATGGAGAAGTTAAAGGAAAAAGACTTCGAGGTTTTTAAAGATGAGTTTAAAAAGCAAGAAAATAGTTTTATTGATGAAATTGCTAATCAAAGAGCGTTTAAAAAATGAATAATAGAAATGTAGTTTTACTTGTTATAATTGTAACAATGGCAATGACTTTGTCGTTTTTAGGATTATTTTATGTTAAGGAGTATCATCCTACTTTGTTGGGTCTTCCGGCTCTTCCGGTGGATACTACTGCTATCGAGATTGCTGAGGAGATTACAATATCAGAGACTTATGAAATTACTAAGGAAAAACTTATTGCTTTAGAAAAGGAAATCGCTAAAAAAGATGCACTTAAAAGAAAATCAGATTCACTTGCAAATACTATTAAAGAGTTAAAAAAACTGGATTCGGTTAATCAAGTAGAGATTAAGAAGTATCAAGATTCTTTGATTCCTAAGAAAGATGAAAAGTTGATTAGTAGCCAAACTTTTAGCCAACTGCTCAAAGATTCCATTGATAAACTGGTTAATGATAAAAAGAAATTAGAAAGCAAAAGTAATATTGCTCAAGAAAAATTGAAAAAACAAGAAGAAGCTTTAGTTGAGAAAATAGACTCAACACAACAGATGAATTTTGAGCAATTTGCAAAAATTTATAATAATTCAACACCGGTGGAAGTGGCTAAAATACTAGAGAAAATGGACGAAAAAGATGCGGCTGCAATCTTGAAAAGAATGCAAAAAAGGAAAGCTGGCAAGGTAATTGACGCAATGGATCCACAGAAGGCAGCAATGATTTTATTGCTTGCTGGTGATAAGTAAGAAATTAAAAAAAGTTTAAATTTTAAAATGTGCAGGAAGCACCATGATGTTATCAAATATAGGAAAAAACAATGCTGATTCTATGGCATATTCGCCAGAAAAAGGTGTTGAAAAGGATAAAAAATTTATAAATGAATTATCGGATATGATTGAGCTGTCGGTTAAAAGTTCAAATTTACCTGATGATGCATTGATTAATTCTGAAGTTAAAAAAGAAAATGAATCTACTGAAAAAGATGGGCTGAACTTTTTACCACTTGGCAATGGTCATATTATAGATATGGCAAGTTTGGAAAAGTTAAAAGCAGTTGCTTCTAAACTTAAAATGGCTAATAATAATAGCCAGCAGGATAATATCGGTAAGAATTTTATTTTTAATTTAAACATTGTTAACAAACTTTTTGAAGAAATTGATTTAGACCAAATTAAAAAACAAGTTCAACTTTTAGACAAATACGGAAGTGTCGATTCTAAGGTTGATTTGGAAAACCACCCAAAAATTAAATTAATCAGAGAAACTACTAAAGACCTTATTCAGCAACATAGAGAATTTCTTGCTCCTTTTAAAGCTAAGTTAGGAATTAGCGATGATATGACCGCTGACCAAATTACAGAGCATAATATTGCTGAAAATAACATTGATTTGAAGTCAAAAATAAAAGAAGTAAGAGATAGTAATAAATCATTTTTTAATTCATTAAGGCAGAAATTAAATGGTGATGATTTAGCTGGTCAGAATAAAATAGTTGAATTGAATATTGACAGTAAAGGTAAGATTGGCGAAGAGAGCGGTGTTTTTAAAGTTAAATCTAATAATATTGTGAATCCGGAGATAATTAATACTATCAATAAGTTTAATGGAGATAAACAAGGTTATAGTTTAGAGAATAACGGTTCACCACTTCTAAAAACAGAGGAAGGGTCAGTTAAATTTGGAATGGATAATAATAACTTTAATGGTGGCGAAAATTCGACAAATGATGAAAAATTATTCAATGGAAAAAAGTTAGTTGAATTATTTTTAAATGGAAAAATATCTGCTGAGTCTTTTAATAAAAATATTACTGAGTTAAAACAAGTTTCAAATGAAATTAAATCAAACTTAAAAGAATACATTATTTACAGAGATGTACAAGCAAAAAATATAGCCTCTAATACTGCAAATACATTGGGGAATTTAACTCCAAATGGAAGTGCTGTGATTAAGATGAATCTTAATCCTGGTAATCTTGGCAATGTATTTGTAGAAGTAAATGTGATTAATAATGTTGCTACTTTGAATTTTAAAACTGAATCAAAGGAAACATTAAAATTAATCGAGCACCAGATAAATAATCTGGTAGAAAAATTAAATAGTCAGGGAATTAGCGCCGACACAATTTCTGTAAGTTCTAATCAGGATGATAAACAAGACTTACTTAGTAACGGTAAATTCTTTGATAAAGAAAATAAAGAGCAAAAAGATAGGCAAGAATACTTTGAGAATCTTAAAAATCTAGCACTCTTAAATGAAATGAAATAATTCAAGATGAACAAAAACACCATACACGGAGGTATATTATGATAGAGGGAATTGGCTACTCTCAATCAAGCACTGCTGAAAAATTAAATAGCGTTGGCGTAAAGTCGGCAAACGAGCAAAAAGACCAGTTTCTTAAATTGCTTACATTTCAATTGAAATCGCAAAACCCTTTGAAGCCCTATGATAATCAAGAGTTTGCAGCACAATTAGCTCAGTTTTCACAATTAGAGCAATTAAGCGATATTAGAAACTTGATGGAAGAACAAAGCAAGAGTAATGTATTGCTTAGCAGGACTATGTCTAATGCAGCTCTTCCGGGTATGTTAGGAAAAACAGCCAAAGCATTTACTAATCATGTTCAACTTGATGATAATCGCTCTGTGAGTATGGGTTATGATTTAAAATATCCTGCAAGTGATGGTTTGATTACTATTTTAGACCAATACGGAAATACTGTTAATATGATTGATATAACTGGTAATAAGCTTAATAATGGTGAGCATACTATGAATTGGGATGGAACTGATTTTAACGGAGACCCACTTCCAGAAGGAACTTATACTTTCTTTGCAGATTTTGAAGAAAGTGATGGAAATACTTTTTCTGCTGATACTTTTACTAATGGTAAGATTGAGGCAGTAAGATTTAAAGCTGATGGAACCGTGTTGGTGATTGGTGGAATGGAAGTTCCGATTAGTGAAGTGAAAGATGTAGGTTTATAATTTTTTAAAGGGAGTAATTTATGGCTGAGATTAACGGTATAAATGTCCCATTTTTGCCTGCTGGTGGTTTAGAGCAGTTAAGAGGTAGAAAATTACCTTTTAACGAAAATAAAGTTCAATCAAAATTTAGTGATATTTTTACTGAAGAACTTAATAAAATTAAGTTTTCAGCTCATGCTACTACAAGGTTAGAAAGCAGAAATATAGAACTAACAGGCAATGATTTTGCTCGCTTGGAAACTGCCTTTGATAAGGTTGCAAGCAAAGGAGCAAAAGATTCTTTGATAATGATTGATGATAAAGCGTTCATTGTTAATATTGCTAATAAAACTGTAATTACTGCTCTTGATAAAGGACAAATGTTGTCAAATGTAATTACTAATATTGATTCAGCTGTTATTGGCTAAAATCAGTAAAAGGTCTGGACCCGAGTTAGCTTGCTAATAGGGAGGACCAAATGTTAAACTCAAAGATGTAGGATGATGTCTTTTGAGTATAAAAAATATCCTGACTGACTGAAGGATATTTAATAAAGTGAAATTTATTAATAAATAACCAAGGAGGGTTCTTCCAATGGGTCTATCAAGATCTTTAGTTACAGGTGCGTCTTCACTCGGAGCGCATCAAAAGAGATTTGATGTTATATCGAATAATCTCGCAAATGCCAATACTATTGGCTTCAAAAATAGTAAAGTTAATTTCCAAGACCAACTTAGTCAAACTATGAAATATGGTGTTGCACCTGATTCTGCTTCAGGCGTTGGCATTGGTGGTATCAATTCTCAGCAAGTAGGTCTGGGTGTGAAAATTGGCTCAATCACAAAAGATATGTCGCAAGGCGTTATTGAGACTACTAATCGTTCTCTTGATATGGCAATAAATGGTGACGGATATTTTGTTTTCAATAAAAGTGGAAAAGATTTCTTTTCTCGTGCTGGAGCTGTTACAAGAGATACACAAGGTAATCTTGTAGATACTGCAACTGGTTATCACCTTCAGGGTTATAATGTAGAAATAGACGCTCAAGGCAGACCTCTTAAAAATTCCGCTGGTGTTAATGTGCTTTCTCGTTCAACAAGTAATATAGTTATTGAACCAGGTGTTATTTCTCAGCCAAGACAAACTCAAAATATTACTTTTAATGGTAATTTGAATAGAGAAATGGAAGAAGGGGAAAGTCAAACTACCTCTATTAAGATTTTTGATAACACAGGTAGCGCTAGAAATCTTGCTATTACTTTCACTAAAACTGCTAACGCAGGTGAGTTTACTCTTTCAGGGCAAATTAATGGTGAAGATTTAGCATTAAGCGAAGCAACTCTTACGTTTAATAATGATGGAACATTATCTACTCCTTTCGATTTAGGCGTTACTGCTGCTGATTTAAACGGCGCACTTGGTAACACGCTTTTCGATGACACAACTCCAAAAGATATTAATATTCAATTTGGTGATCCAGATTCAATTACGGCTGGAAGTATAACTAATTTTGCTGGTATTTCAGATATTACTGCTGGGCAGCAAGATGGTTATGAAGCAGGTGATTTAGTTGGATTAGATGTGGACGAAACAGGCAAAGTTAGAGGTACTTTTACTAATGGTAGAAATGAAATATTAGGTCAAGTTATACTTGCAAAATTTACTAATCCCGAAGCCCTTTTGAGTATGGGAAATAATATGTTTTCAGAAAATGTTAATTCCGGAATACCAAATTACGGAACAGCCGTTGAGAACTTCCCTTCAACATCTGTAATAGGACGTGCCTTAGAGCAATCAAACGTAGATTTAACAGCACAATTTACTGATATGATTTCGACTCAGCGTGCATTTGAAGCCGCTTCTCGAAGTATTACTGTTACTGACCAAATGTTACAGGAGGTAAACAACCTGAAGAGATAATAAAAAATTGACATACTAAAACCCAAACAACCCAATCGCCGATGTAACCAAAACATCGGCTTTTTTTTGTTTTAAAGAGGGTAAATGTGGGTACAATAATTTATTCTTGAAATATTAAATAAATCATCGAACCCAAATATACCATATAACTTACCTGTATTTTGTTTAAATTCTTCTGTATATCTAAAATACCAAAAACCATCTTTAGTATATAACTCACCAATTGAAATTTCACGATATTTCAATACAAAGCGATATTCTGCATTTTCATTTAATACAAAGTTTTCATCTTCAGATTTATTGAATAATTTTTGAAATATAGATTTCATAATAAATCTCTCAATTTGTTTATTCTCTTTTACAAAATTAAGGAAATTAATAAACTTCAATTGTGGAAAACTTTTTTTGGAATATGTTTTTTTTTTTTTTATAGTTTTGTGTGTTAGCAAAAGACAAATTTATAGAAAGTGAAAATAATTTATAAACCTTTCCTATATTTTATTTACATGATTTATTGATTTGTGGAAAGGCTTTTGTATTTTTGTAAAACTATTTTAGGTAATTATATGAAAAAAATGATGATTTTATCGACAGTTATGATTTTATTTTTGGGATTTGAATACCATTTATTTTCAGAAACTAAAATTAAATCTACAACAACTGTAACAGTTGTAAGGAAAGATCCAGGTGGGCCAGGTGCTCCAAGTGATTGTCCTGATCAAGGTTCAGGATGTACATTATCAAGGGAAGTTGAAATTGAAAATGCTGCAATTATCACAAGTAATCCAATTGGACCAGGTTATATTTTAACTGGAAATATTGGTACTTTAGAAGGAGAAGTAATTAGAAGCGGTAATCCAGTAACTTTTAATTCTACCGACAAAATAATAACTTTCCCAAGCGGGACTAATATTCAAATAACTGTATGTACAGAATATCCAAGTCTTGTGAATCAAGTTATTCCAGTTGGTGGTATTACAACTGATTCATCTGGTAATTTTACAGTTCAATTTATTCCTTAATTCTTATGAAATATTTTATTATAAGTAGGGTTATAATAACACTACTTTTTACTTTAACAGTTAATAATCTTTACACAAAAGAATATAGACTTCTTAGTGATAAGGATTATAATATTGATATTCATCTATATTTGTTTGGTTATGTTAACAATTGTGTGATATGTGAACTTTCAATAGAACAAGTAAATTCAGAACTTAAAAAATATTATAAAACTAAAAATATTTTTATTGTAAATACAAATATAAATTTTACAAACCAACTACCTCAAGATAGTGATTGGGAATATTTTATAGATCCAATTGGATTTTATAGTTCATATTATGATGTTACATATTATCCTTATTATAAATTATTTGACAATAATGGAAATTTAATTTTAGAAGGAAAAGCCGGTGGGAAATATAATTCAAATGAAATTTTAGATTCAGTTAATAAATTTTTTATAAATAGAACTAAAATTAAAAATTTAAAACTAATAAATAATATTGACTTCACTTCCAGATTTGATTTAAAATTTGATTATAATGGTAATATTTATATTTTAAAAGAAAAAGATAATAGCCTGGTTAAATTTTCTAAAGATTCCAATATTGTTGAATATAAGAGTCTTAAATTTAATGATGTAATAGGATATCATTATTTTAAAATATTAGATGATAAGAATGTTTTCATTTTAAACACATTTAACTCTCATTTTGAATTTTTTACAGAAAATAATTCAAAAATAATTAAATCAAAATCTATTGAAACAATAGCACAAAATCTTAACAACTATATATCTAAACATTTTTACTTTAATACAAATAATAATTCCTTTTACTTTAATACATTTGAATTAAATGATAATTCTATTATCTCTAAAAATATTAAATTTTATTATGATTTTGACAGAATTGACCTTGTTATTAAAGATACAATTGATTTAATAGATAGTGTTGATTTTATAAGGAATAATTCAGTTTTTTATCAGTATAAAGAAAATTTTGTAATTTTTAATTTATATAATAAAATTTTAAAATTTAAAAATAATGAAATAGAAATAGAAAGTTTTCAAAAGGAAATTGCAGAAATAGATATTCACAAAAACTGTAGTCATAAAACATTCTTAGAAAAAGAAAAGTGCTTCCAATATAAAATAAGAAAAATAGAATTTATAGAAAATAATAATGAATTATTTCTATATTTCGAATATTATGAAAATGATAGCCTAGATAAATATGATTTTAATATAAAATTTAAATTATTTAAATATAATAGAAAGTCAAATTTGTTAAATTTATTTTTTGATTCAAATGAAAATCAAATATTACTAAATTATTCTAATAATATAATTAAAATGTTAGAGTTAAATGGAGAAAATATTTATTTACTTAATAAATTAAAAGACTTTTAATCCCACCTCACTCAAAATACCTCTCCAACTTAAATGTTTCGCCCAGATAGCGCTTTCTTACTTCTGGGTTATCGGCTATTTCTTGGGCGGTGCCGGAGATAAACATTGTGCCGTCGATTAAGATGTTGGCTTTGTCGGTGATTGAAAGGGTTTCGTGGACGTTGTGGTCGGTGATTAATACGCCGATATTCATCCTTTTTAGGTCTTGGATTATGTGCATAATGTCTTCTACTGCGATTGGGTCGATACCAGCGAAGGGTTCGTCGAGTAGAATAAATTTAGGGTCGGAGGCAATTGTGCGGGCAATTTCGCAGCGTCTTCTTTCGCCACCAGATAGCATATAACCCTTTGATTTTCTTATATGTGTTATGTGGAAATTCTCAAGCAATTCTTCTAACTTTTCTTTTCGTTGTTTTGACTTTAATTTTTGAAGTTGAAGAATCGCCATAATGTTATTTTCTACTGATAATTTACGAAAAACTGATGGCTCTTGTGGAAGATATGAAATTCCCATACGCGAGCGCTGGTACATCGCTTTATTTGTGATTTTCTTGTTATCGATGAAAACATCTCCAGAGTTGGGATGCACCATTCCTACAATCATATAAAATGAAGTAGTTTTTCCTGCACCATTAGGACCCAGAAGCCCGACTACTTCGCCTTGTTTTACTTCAAGCGAAACACCTTTAACAACGGTGCGTTGTCCATATTTTTTAATTAAATCTGATGCTGTTAAAATACTAATTGTTGATTTATTTTCATTCATATTTCTATTCGCCCGGTCTCGGGACTAAAATTAAAGTTTTAGTTAGTTCTTTTCCATTTCGCAAAATACGGAAATTTATTTTATCTCCAACAAAATTATCATAAATTGCAATAATGTAATCTTCTTGGTCTATTATTTTTCGGTCATTTATAGACAGGATTAAATCACCTGGTTCAAGCCCAGCAAGGTGTCCCGGCGAGTTTTTAAGAATACTATAAACTATCAATCCCCTATCAACTTCGAGGTCAAGATAAGCAGATAATTTTTTATCTAACAACTTTACATCTAAGCCAGTATAAAAGTTTCTATTGAGTGTTTTATTTTTTTTCAGCATTTCAACTATTTCTTTTACTCGATTAATAGGAATAGAAAAGCCAATCCCAATAGAGCCAGCACCCTTTCCGTCAGTAGCAGTTGAATAAATAATTGTATTCATTCCGATTACTTCGCCGATTGCATTTACAAGCGGTCCGCCTGAATTTCCAGAACTAATTGCTGCATCTGTTTGAATCATATCCTTATAAACGCGATAGTCATTATTATCTTCTTGAGCAAAATTAACCCCTTTATTTGAAACTACACCTACAGTTACAGTCGGTTTCGCATTTTTATCAAATAATCCAAATGGATTACCCAATGCAATTACCCACTCACCTATGATTATATCTTCACTGTCTGCGAGTTTTAAGTGAGGTAGATTTTGTCCGTCAATTTTCAGAAGCGCAACATCAGTTGTGAAGTCAGTGCCTATAATTTCTGCGTTATATTCCTTGCCATCTGTCATTGTAATAATTATTTTGCTTGCGCTTCCAGCAACGTGATGATTAGTTAATATGTAGCCGTCATCTGAAATTAAAAAGCCGGTGCCAAGACCTTTTACTTCATACTCTCGAACTCTGGGAGCAGAGCGGTAACGACGGAAAAATCGACCAAAAAATTCATCTTCCATAAATGGATTATACGCATCACGATAAACCACTCTTTTTGTTTCGGTTATGTTTATTCCCACAACTGCATCAGAAGCAATAGCAATTGCTCTTGTTATCGAATTTTGTCTGGAACTATAAATTTTATCATTTTCTTCTACAATCTGATTTATTTTGTTTAATTTTGCAATATCTTGAGATTGAGGTTTAGATTGATTTATCTCAACTTCAGGTATTTCTTTTGAATTACATGCATTTAAAAGAAATAAATTAAAAATAATTAAGAAAATATACATTAATTTGGCTCCATTTTGAGACATAATTTTAAAATAGCATTACCTATAAAACTTAATCAAGAATTTACTTATTCACTTGATACAGAGGAGATTCCACAAAATTTAATTGGTTGTAGAGTCCTTGTAAAATTAAGTAATAAAGTAATGACAGGTATTATTACAAATACGGATTTTGAAAATCATAGTTTCGATATAATTCCAATTTTGAAATTATTAGATAGCACTCCTATTGTTACTAAGTCGTTGATAAAACTATGCTCTTGGATTAGTGAATATTACGTATCGGAACTTGGAACAGCGCTTTTTACAGCACTGCCTTCATCTTTTGTAAATTCCGAAGATTTAGTAATTCATAAATTAGATATTGACTATGAACATAGTGGAATTAAATTAACCCCAAATAATAAAATAATTCTTGAATATTTGAATAAAAAACGTGATAAATTAACGCTGAAACATTTAAAAAATAATTTAAAAATAAGTAATGTTAAAAAAAGTTTAGAGCAGTTGGAAGAAAAAGGGTTTATAGAAATTGTAAGCAAATTAGAGAGTTCCAATTTTGTATATGAAGATTATATTAAATTTAATTATAATTTATTTAATGATGATATAGATAATGAATATTATTTTAAAGAATTAAAAATAAAATCGAAAATAGATAAAAGGATTATTGAATATTTTAGGGAGCAAAAATCTTTATTTAATACTCCAATACATAGTGATAAATTAAAAGATTCTTGTGGTGCTAATTCTATTTCATTTAAGCGATTAAAAGAAAAAGGAATTATTGAAATAATTAAAGTTAAACGCGATAGGTCATTAAATACTTTTGATTCTGATTTGAATTTAATTAATGAATTAAAATTCAAATTAAATAGCGAACAAGAGCATGTTTTTGATTCTGTTATGGATATGCTTGAAGGCGAAAAAGGTGTTGCATTGCTGAACGCAGTTACGGGTGCCGGAAAAACTCTTGTCTATATGTATTTAATTCGTGAGATTCTTGAGCAAGGAAAATCGGTATTACTTCTTGTGCCAGAAATTGCCCTTACAAACAACCTTTACGACAGATTTGAACGTGCATTTCCGAATAATGTAAGTATTTATCATAGTAAGATGCCAGCAGGAAGTAAATTTGATTTGTGGCATAAAATCAAGCAAGAGAAAGGACACTTTGTTATAGGAACTCGCTCTGCGGTGTTTCTACCTTTTTCTGATTTGGAACTCACAATTATTGATGAAGAACACGATACATCTTATAAGCAAAGCGACAAAAATCCACGCTATAATGCTCGTGATGTAGCAATAGTAAGGGCAAAGATTGAAAACTCTACGGTTCTTCTTGCTTCTGCAACTCCTTCATTAGAATCTTATTACAACTCAAAAATCAACTTATATAAATATTTTGAGATAAAAAATAGAGCGGATAATGCAGTTATGCCAAGAGTTAGAATAGTTGATATGATGGATGCAAAAATAAAAGCCGCTGTAAAAGGTCATCTCTCAAGGGCATTATTTGATGGAATGTTAGACCGAATTGCAAGAAAAGAGCAAGTGATTTTATTTTTAAATCGAAGGGGTTATTCTGCCTTTTTAATGTGCCGAGATTGTGGCGATATAAAAAAATGTAAGCGATGCGATGTTGCCCTAACATATCATAAAAAGAAGAACTTGCTTTATTGTCATTATTGCGGATATAGCAGAGTTACCGAACGTTCTTGCAATGAATGTGGAAGAGATTCTTTATCCAATATAGGCATCGGCACGGAGCAAATTGAAGAGGAAATAAAAGAGTATTTCGATAAAGCAGGTATGGAAGTGGGTGTTAGACGCTTGGATTCCGACACAGCAAAAACAGATAAAGAAGCAAAAAAAATAATAAATGATTTTCAAGAAAATAAATTTCAAATATTAATAGGTACACAAATATTAGCAAAAGGTCTGAATTTTAAGAATTTATCGCTTGTAGGGATAATTAATTCAGATTTAGAGTTATACCGCTCAGACTTCCGAGCAAACGAGCGAACATTTCAACTTTTGGAGCAAGTGGCAGGTCGGGCAGGCAGAACAAAAGAACTGCAAGGCGAGGTAATAATTCAAACTTACAGCCCAGATAATTATGCAATTAAATACGTGCAAGAGCATAATTACATTGCATTTGCAAACACAGAGCTTTCATATAGAACATCTTCCGAATACCCACCAATTTGGAGAATGAATAAAATAATAATATCAGGAATAAGCGAAAGAGAAGTAAAAAACACAGCAGAATATATATTTAATCATATAAACGTAAATTCGGAAATAATTCAAATATATAAGCCCGTAGTCCCTACAATCTCTTTAATTAATAACAGATACAGGCAATATATATTCATAAAAGTATTAAAAGCAAAAGACAAAAGCGGAAAAGCAGCAAGCAAAATAATGCAAAAACTCTGCGATTTAAACATCTCCAATTCATTAAAAATCGATATAGATATTGATACATATAGCGAGGTGTAGAGAATTTTAATTTTTATTATTGTGTTAACACCTGCCAAGCCTCTTTACAATGCTTAAATTGGCGTGTTTTCTTTTTTAAATTAAATATTTTCCTTAATTTTGCGAACTGAGTGATTCTTCCTCAGTTTTTTATAATTGCCGATTAGACAAGTCGGACACAAAAGGAAATTTAAATGAAGCCAAATACTAATTATAAGCTTCTGTCTTTCTATAAGTTTATTGATATAGAAGACCCTGAAAAAGAAGTTAAAGAGATGAAACAATTTCTTACAGATATTGGAGTTAAAGGTAGAATATATATAGGTGAAGAAGGTATTAACGCTACTTGCTCCGTGAATATAGGACAGTTTATCGCCTTAAAAAGTTATTTAGAAAATAATCCATATTTTAATAGTATTCCCGATATTGACGACAAAGCCCAAGATATTTCAGAACATCAATTTAAAAAAATGATTGTTAGATATAGAAAGGAAATCGTTGCTCTTGGTAAGGTTTACAAAGCGAATCAGATTGTAAATGCCAAGTATAAACTCACACCAGATGAATTTAAAGATTTATTAGAAAATAAGGATTCGGATTCATATTTAATCTTAGATATGAGAAATAATTATGAATATAAATTAGGTCACTTTAAAAACGCAAGACCAGCCGGAACTATGACATTTAAAGAAACTGAACAATTTATTGATGAGTATAGAAAAAAAATAGGTAATAAAGAAGTTATAATGTATTGCACTGGTGGTATTAGATGCGAAAAACTTGCAGTTCTTTTGCAAGAATCTGGATTAGAAAATGTTAAACAACTTGATGGTGGTGTTGTAAAATACGTTAATAAACATAATGATGGTAATTGGTTAGGAAATTTATATACTTTTGATGAAAGAGTTTCTACAAAAGTTGGAGACGAAGATACGCATAAAATAATTGCAACTTGCTATTATTCCGGTGAAAAAACAGAACACATGCATAATTGTAGGTATGGTCTTTGCAACAGGCAAATTATCGCAAGACCAAGATATTACAGGAGATATATGGGGTTTTGTAGTAAACAATGTATGGAGTTTGGTATCCAAGATTTGAATATAAAAGACGTGGATTTTGATCATTTAAATTACAAAGATTTACGAATTCAGATAAAACTGGGCAAAAAGACCAGAGAAGAAGTATCTGAATTAATTAAAGCCCACCTTTATAAATCACTAAATGGAGAGGAAATACCTTTTGAGCAACCAGTAGAAGAAAAACTAACTGTAGATGATTATATTGAGTAGTTATTAAATAGATTACATCAATAAAAATATTTAAAATTCAAATTAAAATAAAATAGCCTCTGTAATTAAGAGGCTATTTAAGATTTTCAATATATCTAAGAATTTCATCTTTATTATATTCATTTAAATCCGAAACTGTTTTTGAACCATATATTGAAAAAACGCTATTTTAAATCCCTTGCCTATTTTATAATTTTCATATACTTGCTGGTCTACTACAAATAAATTATAATTTATAGTTTTTATATTTATTTTTAAAATATATATAATTTTTTAACGGTTTTATATTTTTATAATTATCTCTAATAATTTGTAATAATTATTGCTTTTAATTTATTGTATTGATATCCAATCAACTAATAATTCAAATGTTTCTTTTCT
Source organism: Eximiradiales bacterium (assembly GCA_965661945.1). Classification (GTDB taxonomy): domain Bacteria; phylum Bacteroidota; class Ignavibacteria; order Kapaibacteriales; family UBA2268; genus JAJRPT01. The sequence goes on along the minus strand of CBFIFP010000002.1, from coordinate 305,119 downwards.
TTTGTTTGCTATTAAAAAGCCCATTTGCTCAATTTGTCGAAAATCAAAATTAGGAATATTTAATTTTCTACCTCTAAATTGAGGATAAAATTTATTAATTTCTAAATATATTGTTTCCCAATCACCTGATGTTTCAAATTTATGAACGTAAGACTCTGACTGTGATATTTTTCCTTTCAAACGAAATTCATAACTCTTGCCATCTCCTTTTAAACGTAAAACAATAAATTTTTGATTTTTATCTAAGCTAATTAAAGTATCTAATTGAATCGAAGCGAATCCTCCATTGTTTTCCAAAGAAATATTACCTGAGAATTTGCCGAAGCCTAATTCATTAATAGTTATAGAACTAGTGGATATGCCGCCCATAACTCCATCGTTAACAACTCGCCAAGGTTTTGTTTTAACTTGTTTTATATCTTGAGAGGTAGTTTCATTTGAAGACTTACCTGAAAATGAGTATATTTCTTTTATATTTTTACCAGAGAATAAGCTTAGTGCAAGTAAAATTAATATGATTTTCATTATTTTCTTTAATAGTTTACTTTTATTAATTTACAAAATTAATAAATAAATAATTTGTAACGACTATTTTATATTTTTCAATTTAAAATAATTATTTAATTATAACTCTATAGGTTTCAGATTTATGATTATTTTGATAAAATAAAACGTAAAAACCAGACGGAATTTTATGGAGTTTTGCATTTTCATAATTTCCAGTTCCATTTGTTTTTGCTATACCTATTTTGTTGCCTAAAAGGTCAGTTAAGTATATTTCGGTTTTAATGTTTTCATCAGAAAAGTATCTTAATTCATAATTGGAGTTTAAAATCATACCATCATTTATATTAATATCTGTTTTAAAAATATCTATAATATAGTATTCTGTAGCGCAATCCCCTTCTAATTTGAAGTTCCCATTTTGAGTATTCAATACTACACTATTATTAAAAACTGCATCTTCGTAAGAAATTTTAATTTCAGTTTCCACCGCACTACCTATTGTAGGATAAGCAAATAAATTTAATACCTTTCCATAGTTTAATTGCCCTCTATCAAAACTCAGTTCTACTGACCAGATATTTGGATTGCTTGGGTCTTGGAGTGGTTCTCTATTTGTCATATTTGGATTTTCTAATGCTTTTTTTGTAGCAGAAGGATAAATTGAAATAATTGTAGAATTAAACTCAAGAATGATTTTTATTTTTTCTAAGCCAAACTCATATTCCATTATTTCATTTGAAGTTATTGAAATTGGAATAGTGATAATTTCATCTTCAATTATATTTGCTTTTAGATTATCAGGAATAGATAAATTAACAATATATTTCATATCGGCTTCTTTAATTCTTGCAAAGAAATTCATTTCATTTCTCAATTCACATGGCTCGTTAAAAACAAAAGTAATTTTATTTTCAATTGTAGTTTGTTCTTGAGAAGATGAGAATTTAAAGAAGATTTCTTTATTTGAATTTGATGAAATTACTATAGGTAAATTATTCTTAGCCAAGTCTAATTCAAAACCATTTTCTAATCCAAGAATTTCATTTATTGTTATATTAATTTCTGAATCGTTAGTAACAATTATAGATTTTTCAATAAGTTCATTAGGTTTCATCTCTCCAAAATCAAGAAAAGGATGTGAAAATGTATAATTTAATTCCTTAATATTAGCAGTCAAATCTAAAATAACACTTCCACATGGCTCAAATTTGATTTCAATTTTTTCATTAATTAATCCAACATTATCAAGAAGTTTGAATGTTATTTCTTTCACATCACCATTATTTATTTCATCATTTATTTCAATGCCAATAACTTCAAAATATGTGCTGTTTATCTCTGAAATAGTTGAAACCGGTCCATCACCTGTTGCTGTTAGATTAATTTTATATTTAGATTTCTCAGTATTTATATCACAAATAAATAAATCTCCAAAGTCATAACTATCAACTTCAAAAGCAAATACAGTTCCAGTAATATCAGAAGTAAAAGTTATATTTTTTTCTACGCCGCATAAATCACTTCCAAAATTTAAACTTCCATTCTCACTTTGATTTTCAGGAGTATAAATATAATTTATTCTTAAAGATTCATTTTCGATTACAGTTAAAGGAAAAACTTGGTGGAAAGCAAATAAGTTATTTTCTTCTAAATTAATTTCAACAGGTAATGATGAATTATTTTCTATAGTAATATAGTTTTCAACCGATGGCTTACAAGAACTTATATCTTCAAAGTTAAGTTCTGTTAATTCAATGCCTAAATCATCTTTTATTACCCAATCAATTATATGATAATTTGCTTTAAGAAAGATTTTGATTTCAGAAACTGGTGTAATTCCATTATCAGAAATAATTAAAGTTAAAATATCTTCAAAATTTCCAGTTCTTAATGTGTTAAATTTAATTTTAAAAATAACCTCATCATTATTATCAATAACAATAGGCAGATTTGGGCTATCAATTGAAAATAAATCTTGGTGATTATCAAGAGTATAACTTAAAAGAGTTTTGGTTGAATTTCCTTCTCGTTTTATAATTATCTCCTCAATTTTTTCGGTTATATTATCGCAACTATAAATATTTCCAAAGTCAATAGATGTTCTACTTACATCTAAGTCTAAAATAATTTTATTACCACTTAAATCAACATTAAATTCATCTCCACAAGGCGAAATAATTGATAATACGCCAGAATATTGTCCTGAATTTGTTGGTACAAATCTAATTTTAATAGTTTTTGATTCACCTGCTGCAATTTGAATAGGTAAATCTTCTGCAATTTCAAAAAACTCAGGTATTATAAAATTATCATTGTTTAAAATTAATATATTATTGCTATTATTAGTAATTATAATTTCATCAGTTTTAACAGATTCTACATCGCCAAAATCAATAATTGTTTCATTAATATCAAAATTATAATCAATCAATTCTACTCTAATAATGTTTGAATTTGCAGTACATTTTGCATTATTTTCTGAAATAAAATAATAAATTCCACTTTCTGTAATTTCTATTTCTTTATCGTTTGTTATTTCAATTTCATTTTTGAACCATGTATATTTTACACCACCTACAGCGGTTAATTTTATAGCTTCATTGTTACATAAATAAAAAGTTGTATCAGGTATAAATCTTAGGTCGTATCTTATTAATGCATTAGGGTTTTCTTCTGATATAATATTTATTATATTTGACTCTTGTTCACAACCTGTTTCATTTTTAGTTTTAAGTTTATATTCGCCTGCTTGATTTATGGTTAAAGTTCGGCTTGTTTCTCCGACAATTTGATTATCATTAAAATACCATTGATAAGAAGTTGCTTCATCTTCAGTTAGTAAGGTTAACTGACTTCCTTCGCACAAAATTAAATTGTTTGATTTTGATAATATTACTGGAGCAGGAGATTTTTCAAAAATAAATTGTTTACTTGCAAAACTTATTTCATTGTAAGCTCTTCCTCTAGCTCTGGTTGGAGTATTATCCGTTCCAAAATCATCTTTATTATATCTATAAGCGTAAACTCTAAAACTATAATCAATAGAACAATCGAGAGTATTTATATTAATATTTAAATTTTTAGTACTAGAATTAGTTATACCAACTACTTTACTACCATTGGAGATAACATCACCTAATTGATAAATTTTAGAATCTATTGGTAAATCTTCATTGTTAAAATTGTTAGTTTTATTGTATTGCACTATAAGGAAACCTTGAGTGTTATCTGTATCTACCTCAGGATTATTCCATTCTAATCTTAAGTTACTTCCTTGTATATCTATATTTAGATTTGGGTTGATCCAATTAGGTTGTCTAAGGGTTCTCCAAAAAATACTATTTGGACCTCCAACTTCTCCGTTTGGGAAACCTTTTACTTGTGCGGATGTAGCCGCTCCAAGATTAACTTTTACATTGTTTGCATCAAAACCACCGGTGTAAGATGATTTGTTCCCGCCTACTATCCTAACTGAGGATGGTCCTGATAACTGTCCACTGGCAGCAATCTTTACTCCATTAGCTACTCTTAAAAAGTCATCACCGGCAATATTAATATCCGGGAAATGACCAAGTAAATGATGAGTTGATGAACCGTTTTGTAATTCTATCATCTCATCTACTTGATTTAGTGTTAATGAACCATCATCATCTAAAGACGAGCTTCCATTTAAAATTGAAAAATAAGTTGTATTCTCAGCATCAACTTCAATATATCCATCGTTTTTATTAACATCAGTTGCTCTTCTTCCTCTAAAATTAATAACAATTATTGTTCCTTGTCTAAGATTAGTCCAAAGGGTATTATTAGTAAATCTAACTCCTGCTCTCCAATTATTTAAACCTCCAGAATTATCTCTTAATACCATACCTGAAATATTAACGTTATCTTCTAGAACTATGAGTTCTACCCACTCACCATAAGCAGATCCAGTAACGTTAAAATACTCACTGATAGCAATATTTTGCGAATAAAGATTAACTGTTATAATTGAAGAAAGAAATAAGATTAAAAATAATTTGTACATTTTAAATTCCCTAATAAAAAAAAGATGGTTAAAAGTAATAAATACTTTTAACCATCAAGTTTAAGATAATTAATTGTTAATTACTAATTTTTGTGATAAACTAATGTTGTTTATTTCTAATACAATTAGATAAACACCAGAATTTAAATTAAAATTGTTAACGCTAAACTCAAATGAATTTAATCCTTTGTTTGCAAGAGAGTTATTAATTAAATTAATTTCGTTTCCAACCATATCAATTAGTTTTAAACTAAATTTACCATTTTTAGTGGAGTTGAATTCTATATTGAATTTCTCATTCGCAGGATTAGGGTTTGGACTGAAAAGTTCATATCCGTTATTTTTGCTATTTATAACAGAAAGCTCTGTTGATTGCTCTTTTACTTCTACTGAAATAGTGTTTGAACTTAATTGACCACAATCATTAAACACTTGACAATAATACTCTCCAGCGTCAGCTAATGCAGTATTTAAGATAATGAAATCTTTATCTTCTTCGCCAGCTAATAGAATATCATTTTTGTACCATTGATAATTCACCTCACCATTTCTACTAACTGAACCTACGTTTAATGCTAATCTCTGACCTTCATTGACTTCTGTTAAATCGGGTAAATCTGTTGTAATAATTGGTGCTGAAATTACTTTTAATAAACCAGAGTTTGAAATAAATGTAATATTTTCATTTACAACAAAAATCTCACATTCGTACTCACCATCATTTGTTGGTTTGGTGTCAATGATGCTTAAAACTGGAGTATTAACACCTTGATAGTTTTGATTTTCTACTAACTTAATTCCATTTCTTAGCCATTGATATTGTAATTCTAAGTTGTTTTGATTGTTAATTTCAATTTCGAAGGTTACATTTTCATTTTCGCAAATATCTTGTGAAACTGGCTCTTTTGTAAATTCAATATCAACTTTACTTAATCTTACTTTTAAGGTAGTTGCTTCGCCACAAAGTCCATTAATTACTGCATAATAATCATCTTCAGTTGAGAAGTCACTTTCTTGAATATTTCTAATTTCTAAGTAATTAGATTTTGCTCCGCTAATTCTGTCATTATTTACAAGTGGTTGGTCCGCTTTAAACCATTGTATAGTTACATTGTATCTAAGTTCTGGAAGCCCAACTCCGTGAATATCAAAGTAAAATTTTGCTTTACCGTTGATAAACCCACCAACTGATTCTGGTTGGATTGTAACTTCTGTTTTTCTAGATACATACAGAACCATATCCTCTGAATAGAAATCACCACAAACATTTGATTTTTCATTATAAACAAGGCAATTATAAACGCCGGAATTATGGTGTTTTAAATTATTAATTTGCAATCCAACATTTGTTTCCCCTTCTAATATTTCACCATCTTTTAACCATTGATATTTAACGTCTGAACCTGTAGCTAATACACCAAATGTAATATTCTCACCTTCACATTTAATAGCAGAAATTGATTCTGATTTAAAGTCTGGAGCATCGTATAATGTAAAAATATCGCTTTCATCAAAGACTTCGCTATGCTCAGCGGATTCAATAATTATTTTTACTTCTTTTTCTGAATAAAGTCCTCTTTCGCCAAACCACTTTATAGAACCAAATCCTGGTATATTAGAATTTGAGTTAGATGGCACATTTTCTAATTCGAGTTTTCTAACTCCCTCTGATTCTGAATATATATTAATGAACTGAACTCCAGAGTACTCCCAACTAATCTCGTTTCCATCAACATAATTACAAAACTCTGTAATATTCTTTTGAGAAGTTAATTCTAAATTTGGAGTTGCAAAAGAAATTGGATTATCTTTACCTCCTAGAACAGAATTTGTATTAACTCCAGACCATATTCCATCTTCGTCATACCATGATTTGATTAAGTTACCTTGAGCGTCATATTGTTCGATTCTGTTCAAACTTGATTCTGAAAGGTTTGATTTATCTACATCACCAAGCATATTTGGAATATAAGCACCCCAAGAGCCTTGCATTTCTGGGAACTCCATAAGAATAGGACCAGAAGTTCCATTTGATAAATCAACTTGATAGTATCCGTCTATCATTTTGAAATATTCTGGTGATTCGTTTTCGAACCAAGTTTCAAATTGGCAATTGCCACTGTTGAATGAGTTCCATCTTTGCAGGTAAAGCCCGTCACCTTGAACAATAGCAGATGCGAAGGGTTGAGCTGGTTCGTTGTCAGAATAAAATACTAAGTAAGTTCCTGGTTCAAATCCAGCATTCATATCATAAATACCAGTTGCTTCAATTTCCGGTTGAGAAGGGTTATCGTTTAAGTGTAATGGTCTTGAAGATTGAGAAGCTTGGTAACGTCTGATTATATTATTTTCTTCATTTGCTAATGTAAATAACCAATATAGATTTCTATTAGTTGTGTTATTAAACATGCTATGGTTTACGGCTTGAATACTAATCCATATTTTTTTATTTCCATTTTCATCTGCTCTAAAAGTTGAATATGGTTCAGTTCTTACAGGTAAATTAGCAGCACAGCTATTTGGATTATAGTTAAATGTTGGAAAAGTATTAAATGAGCCAAACCAAGACATATCATCCTCTTCGTGCCAATAAATTTGTCCACCTCTTGTAAATATACTAGGGTTTTGAAGTCCTGATTCATCATCGCTTCTATCTATATCGCCCATTGCATTAATAAATCTGTATTCTTCATTTGGAATAAGACCTTCTAATTCAACAAGAGCATAAGTGATTAATTTGTTTCCAAAAATAGATCCAGATGGGTCTCTTCCAATAATGTATTTAGGGACTATATGATCAATAAATACTGGATAATCATATATTTCTACGTTTGAATTTTTAGTTGCAAGTCCCCCTGCGTCAGCAATTAAAACATATTCTCCTTCATCATCAAATCTAACATTTCCAAAAGTAACAAAGCCGTTTATAGTTTGAGCGGTGTATGTTTTTACTAATAAGTTATCTTTAAATATTTCTAAATTAATATTAACACCATCAAAGTTTGTATCAGTACCGCCAAAATCATTTTTTGCTTCTACAATGATTTCTGGATGAATCACGGTTTTATGTCCAGTTGTTTTTAATTTAGTAAATATTAAATCTGCGGGTCCATCCTGAACAATAAGATTATTAATAGTAGAGCTTATTAATTGATTGTTATCATCAGTAATAGTAATAGAAATAGTTTCTGCAGTATCATATCTTAAAATATTTTTAATTTCAAATTTACCGTTTTTCCATTCACCACTAACTTCTCCTAATAAATTACCGCTACCAGAACTTATACTAATTGTATAATTTGTAGCATTTGCTAATGGTTGAGGAATATTGTTTACATCTAATGTTTCAACGTGAAATTCAAAATTTAAGTTTCTAATTGGAGAACTTGGAGTAAGTGTTACTATCTCAAATTTTACTGGCTCCATATAATCTATAACAGTTCCTTCAATTAAAACATCATCAATTTGAAATACAGATGCTTCACCCCCACCAGTTCCGATTGAAGTATATTGGTATGCAATTCTTACATTTTTCTTGTTGAATTCAGACAAATCAACATCACCAGAAGAAATAAAGTTATAAGACCCAGTGTTGTTATCTTTAATAAAATTTAATTCTGTCCAATTTGTATGCTCTGGGTTTGAGATACCATCATAAGAATCTGAAATGTATAATTTTAAATCTGCTCCAGTAAATCTTTGTGTATTCAGAAATGTTAAATTAATATCAACATATCTTCTTAAATCCATTGCAGGGGAGATTAGCCAATCATTTGCTGGCTCGTCTGAACCAAAGTTATTTAAGTAAGCATAATTGTTACCAGAGAAACTTCTTCTTTCCCAGTTGCTTATTGATGCTAAACTTATAGTTATCCAAGGTGTTAAATCTGAACCGCTTTCAAAGTTTGATTCTAATAATTTAACTAAAGTGCCTGGAGCAGGTAATTCATCATCATCTTCGTCATTTTGATTTACTCCATCAAAAGTATGTATACCTAAATCGTCCCAATAGTCAGGAGCAACAATGTCCCATTCATTGTCTTTAGTTGCGTTGAAGTCAGTTGAGCCAGAAGCAACATTACTTTTTCTAATTAAGCCATTGTCCTGAGTTGCATTTGTTTGTCCATTGACTGTCCAAGCACTTCCTGGGTCTTCGCCTACAACACCAAAAACATCAATTACTACACTATTTTTTACTAATTCTAACGCATCGTCGCCATTATAAAAAGTTACACCGTGAGTAATGTTTGCTTTGTTTAAAATTACTGAGTTTGCTGAAGCATTAGCAATTACATAAACTGAATTATGTTCTAATACTCCGTTCAAATTAAGAGTTTGGCCTGCTGATGTACTTCCGTTAGAGTATAGTTTAACTTGATATTCGCTTAAATCTACACTCGCCCCTGTACCATTATATATTTCTATATATTTGTTATTTCCACTTCCCTCCAAATATTCAGAAAAGAATAAGTCAGTAGCAAGACCATTTGAGAATAAAGGGGATGTAAATAATAAAATCCCTATTAAACATAAATATATTTTTTTGTTAAACATAATTTAACCTTAATAATTAATTGTAAATAATTTTCTGCAAAATTAAGGTTTGAATATGTAGATTAGGTTAATAGTAAGTTAATGTTATGTCAATTATTTGTTAAGATATTGTATTAATAATTTTTTTATATAATTTTGATTTTTACCTAATTAATTAAAGGATTTTTTATATGTTTTTTCAGATAATTTTAATTGTTTTTAATTTGAACTTATTTTCAAATATATCTATTATTTATGATGAAAATGAGAAATTACCAGATGAAATCTTAATCAATAATAATTATGATTTTAGTATTACCATAAATAATAATTTTTCTAACAAGATAACTATTGAAAATATTGTAAAAAGTGGCTTGGATAATAACTTACTTTCAATTCGCACCGAAACACCTTTAAATCTCAATGCAGGTGAAAGTGCAAAAGTTAATTTTTCTTTACAAATAAATAACAATGTGGAATACAATTTTTTAGTGGACTTCAATATTGCATTAAATAATTCAAAATTTAGTGAGTATTTCCTAATAAATACTCAAGGGATTATTTCTGATTATTATAAAAGTACTCGAAATATATATGGTGATGACTTAATTCTGGAATTGAAAAAAATTATTAAGGAGCATACAGTTCATACTTATAGAAATTCAAGAATATTTATGTGGGAAGACCTACATAATATAAATGGAACGGTTGAATGTGTATATTCTGGACAAACTATTCAGCATACAACTGGGATTCCTAATGTTCAGCAAACAAGATTTAATACTGAACATACTTGGCCCCAGAGTCTTGGTTCAGATAATGAGCCACCACTAAGCGATTTGCACCATATATTTCCTACAAACGAAATAGCAAATGCTCGTAGGGCGAGTTATCCATTTGATTATGTTACAAATTCTATTTCTTGGGCTGAGGGTGGTTCAACACTTGGAAAAAATGATAAAGGAGAAACTATTTTTGAAGTTAGAGACGTTCAAAAAGGAAATACGGCTCGTGCAATTTTTTATTTTGCTTTGAAATATGGAAATAACAGCAATTATCTAAATTCTCAAGAAGCAGTTTTAAAAGAATGGTCATATAATGATTTACCTGATGAATTTGAATTAGTAAAAAATGATAAAATATTTGAATTTCAAAATAACAGAAATCCATTTGTTGATAATCCGAACTTTTTAGATAGAGTAGGAACTTTATCAGGTGGTGGTTTCCCAGAGTTAGTTAATAATATTGAGTTTAGAGATAGTAAAATAATTTTAGAACTTGATTTGATAGATAATTTTACGCTCAATATCTTCAATAGTGGTTCTGCTAACGTGAATATAACAAATATAGAATTGCCAGAATTTTTAAATAATGTTGTTTTTTCTAATACAATATTATCCAGAGGAGAGTTTTTAAATTATAATGTTAACTATAATTCAGATTATTTAGGGGATTTAACTACTGGAAATATTTTAATTACTTATAATAATAATGAAACTAATAGTATAGAAGTTGAAATTATTAATCAAAAGTCTGTACAAAAATATAAAAGATTAGATTTATATCCAAATCCTTCCATTGATTTTATTCAAATTGAAGAAGGTTTTAACTTTTTTGAGTGTTATGATATTTATGGTAATAAAATTTTATTAAATAACGAGCTGAATATAATAAATACTTCATACGTTCCAACAGGTGTTTATGTTCTTAAAGTTTATTATAAGAACGAAATTAGAATTGGTAAGTTCGCGAAGATTTAATTATTTGAATAATCAATTTTAAAGGGAGAGATATTTATAATCTTTCCCTTTTTTTGTTTTGATTAATTGTTTGTTAAAATAAATTTAAAATTAATTTTAATTATTTTCAAATAAAAATGAATCGTTAAGATTTACTTACTTTTAATTAACGTACTATTTATAAATAGACTTTAATTTTGCATTTTATTTTTTATTAAATTTAAAAATATGCTAAAAATAATTTTTATTCTTTGTTTATTTCTTTTTGAAATAAATATAATAATATCTCAAGAATTTGAATCAGGTAATTTAAAAGGAAGAGTTATTTCGGAAGATGAAGAAACATTGATAGGTGCTAATGTTAAGTTAGTTAATATTGATAATAATAAAAGTTATGGAAGTATAGTAAATGTTAATGGTGATTTTTTTATCGATAATTTAGAAGTTGGTAAATATATGATATATATAACTTATATATCATACGATAATTTTAGTGAAATGATAGTTATCGAAAAAAATAAAACTTTAACAAGAGAATTTATTTTAACTGGAAGTTCTATAAGAAGTAAAACTGTTGAGGTATTTGCTGATAGAGCAAAATTTAGAGAAACACCAGTTGCATTTTCGGAGATTTCAAAACAAGAAATTGATATGAAGTTAGGTGGCGAAGATATACCTTTAATTTTAAATTCTGCACCAGGAGTTCATTCTACAAGAGATGGAAATGGATTTGGTGCTTCAAGGGTAAGTATTCGTGGATTTAAGGAAAGGAATCTCTCTGTTGTTATTAATGGTGTACCTGTAAATGATATGGAAAATGGAAGCATCTATTGGTCTAATTGGTTAGGAATTGGAGATGTTACTTCAAGTAAACAAGTTCAAAGAGGTTTAGGAGCAACTAAATTGTCAAATCCCTCTGTTGGTGGGACAATGAATATTATCACTGACGCTGCAAGTAGAAAAGCCGGAGTTACCGTAAAAAACCAGTATAGATTTTATGACAATAGTTTAAGCAATCATTCGCTAAATAATCCTTTTACTGGAGAAGAGATTTACTCACGTGATTTTAGCGATAGAGTATTTAATTCAAGAATTATAGCTAATACTGGATTAATCGATAAACTTGCAATTACTATGGCTGTTGATAGAAGTTTTGGAGAGGGAATAGTTGATGCTACTTGGCTTAATGCTCAGAGCTATTATTTAGGAGTCAGTTATGATGTAAGTGATAAGCATTTTGTAGATTTTTATATGTATGGCGCTCCTCAAAGAGGAGGACGAAAGAGCTTTAGAGTACCGGTTCAAGTTTATGATACAAATTATGCAAGGGAACTTGGTGTAACCGACGGTGGTATTTTAGATGGAATCAGAGATTATGGCGGAGTGCATTATGGGAGATTATATAATCCTAACTGGGGTTATTGGAATACAGGAGATGAGGAAAAACTAAACAATAGGTTAGAAAATAATCAATCTTATCTTTTGAATGATAAACAAAGAGATTTTTATAATGATGCATATTTTAATCAATCAATGAATTTCTATCATAAACCACACGCAACTCTCAATTGGTATTATCAAATTGATAAGAAGTCTTCGTTAAGTAATGTTTTTTATCTTTCAACTGGAGATGGCGGTGGAACTTCATTAACTGGATTTCCTATTTACAGTCAACCAAATACTGGGATTTTACAACTTCAACAATCTTTAGAAACTAACTTTATTAATGTAGATACAAGATATTCATTATCAAGAACTCGCTCTGAGCAAGTGCTTGCAGCAAACAGAAATAATCACTTCTGGACTGGTTTTTTATCTAATTATGAACATAAATTTGATAAAAATACTGTTATTCAAGCAGGTTTAGATTATAGATATTATGAGGGTGAACATTATCAAGAAATTATACATATGTTAGCGGGTGATTATTTTGTAGAAACATCAAGAAGATTGCATACTGATAGAAATGCTCAGGGTTGGGGTTCTTTTGTAGATTCTACTGGAAATGATAATCTTGCTAATAGTAAAGAAGAACTATTTACTAAACTACAGGAAAAATATTTTAATGAACTAATAGAAGAAATTGAAAATAATACAAGTATGACAGATTTTGAAAAACAACTTGCCCTAAATAGAGCAAGAACTGAAGCGAATGAGAAAGCAAATTACGAATCAAATCAACTTTATAAAAGACAATTAGGTGATAAAATAAATTATAATTATTTGAGTAAAATTAATTGGTATGGTGGATATTTTCAATTAGAAAAAAGAATTGATAAACTACTTGGCTATATAAATTTAGCAAGTGTTGTTCAGAGCTATGAAAGAATTGATTATTTTAGGTTAGATAATAATAAGTCAACTAATAAACAATGGTTTTTAGGTTATACTTTAAAAGGCGGGGCAAATTATAATTTTAATGAGAATTTTAACTCATATTTCAACACTGGTTATTATGTAAGACCTCCCTTTTTTAATGCTGTTTTTACTAATTTTAATACTTTAATTGATGATGTTAGGAGTGAAAAAGTATTAGGAATTGAATTTGGTTCAACCTTCAGAAACGATGATAAAACCTTGCAAGCTACTATAAATTTATACAGAACTCAGTGGAGAGATCAAACTCGAACATATTTTCCTCAAAGAGGTGGAGAGGATACCGAAAACTATCAAGGCGTACTAAATTTAATTGGACAAGATGCACTTCACCAAGGTATAGAAATTGATATTATGTATAAACCAATTAGACGCTTATGGTTTAATTTAGCATTATCATTGGGAGATTGGAAATGGAGTAATAATCCATTAATTAGTGAACAAGACCCATTTTTTAAGCAAAGTGAGATTGACGAGACAGGATATCCTCTTGATAAAGTTTATTCTGCAGGACTTTATGTAGGTGACGCTCCTCAAAAGATGTTGTTTATATCTGGTAATTATATTCCTATAAAAAATTTAAAAGTAACATTAGATTGGAAATATAATTGGGACTATTATGCTGATTTTAATCCTGAAGCCCTTACTCAGTATGTTTGGGATAATCAAAATGGTGGAATACGTGATGAAATAAATATTCCTCAACCATGGGAATTACCTGCTTATTGGTGGATGAACTTATATGTTCAGTACAGGATTTTTAATATTTTTGATAAAATAAACCTTGTTATGAATTTCAGAATAAATAATTTGACTGATAATCTTTATATTTCTGATGCAAGATTTAGAAGACAAGTTCCTAATTATGATGTTTATGGTGTTGGCGATACAAATGGTTTATTTGATAATCCTGATATGGCTGAAGTACATCTTGGTTGGGCAAGGTCTTATAGTTTTGGTATAAATTTAGAATTTTAATTTTAGGAGATTTATGAAGTATTTGGTATTGATTAATTTTATGATTGTTATGAATTTATTTTCTCAAGATAATTTAATACAATCGGGACCAATGTTAGGATATGTAGAGTACAGAGAGCAAATGATTTGGCTTCAAACCAAAACTACAGGTGATGTTATCATTGAATATTACAAAAAAGATGAACCAGACAAAAAATATTATACAAATATAGTAAGAACAGATAAAAGAACAGCTTATACTGCAAAATTGATTGCTGATTATGTTTACCCTGGTAATGAATATCTTTATGATATTTATATTAATAATGAAAAACAAAATTTTGAAGAACAATTATCTTTTTCAATTCCTGAATTATGGGAATATAGAACTGACCCTCCAAATTTTACCTTAGCTTTTGGTTCCTGCGCATTTATTAATGATTTACCTTTTGACAGACCAGGTAGATCTTATGGTGGTGAATATAGTATTTTTGAAGAAATAGTTAAGTTAAAGCCAGAAATTTTTATTTGGCTTGGAGATAATACTTATACAAGAGAAGTTGATTGGTATTCAACAACTGGTTTTCAATATAGATATACACATTCTCGCTCTATTCCAGAACTTAATAAATTACTGGCTAATTCCATTAATTTAGCAATATGGGACGACCACGACTATGGAACAAATAATTCTGACAGGTCATTTGCACACAAAGATAAAGCATTAGAAACATTTGAGTTATTTTGGGGTAATCCGCATTTTGGTTTAAAAGAAGAACAAGGCGCTTTTTGTAGTTATGTTTATGCAGATATTGAATTTATTTTGTTAGATAATAGATTTTACCGTTCACCTAATAATTTAAAAGAAGACAATAAAACTATTTTGGGTGAATTTCAAAAACAATGGTTAAAAGACAGATTGATTTCTGATTTTAGACCTTATAAAATTGTATGCATAGGTGGACAATTTTTAAATTCTGAACAAAATCACGAGAATTATATGTTCGTTGCACCGGAAGAGAGACAAGAAATAATTGATTTTATAGACGAACATAAGATAAAAGGAGTAGTATTTTTAACAGGAGACAGACATTTTACTGAACTATCTAAGATTGTAACTCCAAACGGGATTGATGTTTACGATTATACTTCTTCGCCTTTAACTTCTGGACCTTATACTGATGCTTGTAGTGAAAAAAATAAAAATAGGGTTGATGGCACTTGCGTTGCAGAAAGAAATTTTGGTACGATTGAAGTTAAAGGTGAAAGAAAAAATCGACAATTAATTTTAAAATGCTTTGATACTAATGGCAACTTAAAATGGCAGCAAATGATAAAAAGATAAAGATTAAAATATGCTTTTCTACGACCTTTTAAAACTTAAAATCCCTAACTATATATATGATTAAAGTTAGGGATTTATTTCTATGGTCAAAGAAGTATGACTTCCTATATATGTTAAGATTGAACATGATAATAGCAAACCAATAGTTCTTAGTATAATTAAAAGAGAAGCTGAATTATGGGATTTATTATATATTTATGATAATATTTTTGAAATTTTAGTTATTTAGACATTTTTGTTAATCCTATTTTTTGAAATTTTAAATTATATTATAATAAAACAAGGTGATTGAGTTACTTTAAATTGATTCTTTGAATTTGTAATATTAATTGATTGGATAGATTCTAATTTCAGCAGATGTATTTGGTTTGATAATAAATTAGAATTTAAAGAAGTCCAAGTTATGATATCATTTTTATCTTAAGTAAAAAATTCTTAACCTCCTAACCCAAACTCTTAACTATCGCTTGCCTAATCTCGTCCTTTATTTCTTCATTCAATTATGATGTAAACAAAGGACGTGCTGGCATTTTATTTGTACCATAATGTAAGTATTCCACATAAGGTCAATTAATTATAAAGGAAAATGCATTCACAGTCATAGATTAATAAATTAAGAATAGAATATTCCTGACAATTATATTTTCTAAAATTTTCCATTTACTTTAGTTATTGATATTTGCTATCATTATTGCATTAAAGTTATCCTAAGAAAACCTCATATAACTACCCTCATATAAAACTCTATCTATGAATCTAACGAATAAAAGTTTATTTTATAATACCTTGAATAATAAGAACTTTTCTTTATTGAAAAAATATATTATAAAATAATTTTGCAAATTACAAATATTTTTATAATTTGCATTCGTAAAATTGTTAATTATAAATAACTAAATTATATAATCTTAGATACTCTTCACAAGTGAAGAGATTCTTAAAAGTCGGAGGTTATTATGAGTCCATGAATAAATAATTTCTTTAATAATAAAAAAACTCGCAAAATCATTTTGAAGGGATTTTTGCGAGCCTTAGGTTATATGTAGAAAACTACAATTGTCGCTACAGACGATAAATCTGTATTCATATTATTTATTAGTAAAAAATGGGAAAGAAAAATGAAAAATATATTATCTTTACTCATAGTTACATTTGCAATATTTTTAACATCAAATGTAAATGGCTATTCACAATGTGATAGTTGTGCATTTCCTTATACTCCTCAAACTGCAACTTACGTACACAACTCTAGTTGCTCTATTACTATAAATTATTGCTTAAATTGTGCTCCTACAGGACATCCCGTAATGAGTTTGTGTAGTATTACAGTACCAAATAATTCATATTGTAATGGTATTTCAATTGGGGCGACTTTTTGGGAAAATATACGTCAAACAATGATAGAGAATGCTGTAGCTTAGGTGTTGGTCCTTGTCCTCAAAGAGTTGCAATAGACATATATCAAGCTTCTTGTTGGAAATTAGAAAATGATTTGGAAAATCAAATGGTACATATTGTTCCTTGTGATGAAGAACCTGGAATGTGCTTAAGAGAATATGAAGTATGTTATAACGGGGGTACCCTGACAATTACAATTGGAGATACTTCTGTAATTGAAGAAGGAGAATGCGGTACAGAAAATATAATTATTGCACCTTACCCTTATGATTTATTCTTAGATTGTTTTAATTCCTGTTATTAATATAAAGTTTGGGGATTAATTATTATATTACTCCCTAATTTTTCAAATAAAATTTTAAATGTAATGAAGATAATAATAACAATACTTTGTATTTACAGTTTTGCTTTTTCTCAACCAAATATAAAACTACAAAACCCAGATGATTTTTATTCTGTTTCAAGTCTCTATATGAGTATATTAAAACTTGATGAAGGTGAATTAGTATTCTATGGTGGTGATGGAGGTATTTTAAGAACTTATGATAATGGTAAAAGCTGGGAACAAAATTACTCAGGTACTAAATCGTATATCCCGAAAATGCAATTTCATAACGGTGTAATATATGGAGTTACTTTTGATGGTAAATTTATGAAATCAACAGACAAAGGAGAATATTGGGAATATAGAAAACTATCAAATGCTTTTAATGACTTAACTGTATTTAAAAACTCAATATACCTTTCAACATTATCAGATACGATTTATGTATCTGGAGATGATGGTAAAACATGGAGTTTCTACAAAATTAATACTGATTCCATATTAAGCATATCAAGTTTTGAAAATAAATTAATTGTAAATACAAAATCAGGTAAATTATTTTATTCAAATGATATAAAAGACGATTTTAAACTTCTTAATAAACCTATGAATAGTTTTTTTGTAAATAATAAATATGAAGATTTTTATATTTATTCTAATTCTCAAATTGCTAAGTTGAAATCAGATTTAACTTGGGAGCTATATGATTTAAGTTCCTTGAATAGAAGATTTAAATTTGTTCCTAACGATAACCATTTTGCAATATTTTCTGCTAAAAGAAATATAAGAAGTGAACTTGGCTTAGAAACTTATATTTTTGATAGAACGACTAGAGATTTAAAGTTTATCAATAAATTTAGAAACGAATTATTAAACTCAAATGATCAAATATATAATCAAGAATATGAGCCTTTTGATGTTGAATATTCTGATGGCTTATATTTTTCAAGTAATTACTATAAAACAATTTTAACTACAAAAAATTTAATTGAATGGGATATTAACATTAATTGTAATATTATGTACAGTGATATAGGTAACGTTTTCGATCAAAACAACATGTTATTTTCTAAAATTGGCAATGCCGAATTTATTAAGTCAACCGATGGTGGTAGAACGTTTAAAATTCAACAAGAAATCCCTTATGATACTTTAGATAATAAGGAACTCGTTCCCAAAATGGATAATTTTTACTTTAAAAACCATAATAACGGTTTACTAAAATTACATTATAATGGTTATTTTGACAATGGGTCTGAAAGTTTATTCTCGAAAAATTATATTGAAGTTATTAATGGAAATTATAATGATTTGGAAATAGACTTCCCAAATATCATTGAATCAGGATACATAAAACACGAAAGAATTCTAACTAATATTGAAGGTAAATATTTAATAGAAATAGGTAATAAAATTAATAAAAAAGTTGCTAATCAGGATGGTACTTATAGCGATTCTCTATTTTTATATAGATATTACTCATACAATGATAACAAATTAGATACTTTATTTTTTTTAAAAAGACCAATAATTTTTCAAAATAAACTATCTACTGTAAATAAAATTTACTTTACAGGTAATATTGACTATAATGATTCAGTAAACACTGGAAAAACAATATTATATTCTATGAATGATTTTTTTAACAATATAAAAATAGAACATATTTTTGATGAAACAATTCAATATAATGGAATTTATAAAGATAACTTAAATGATTTAATCGTTATAAATGGTTCATCAATTCATTTGTATGATATTGAATATAACCTTGATAGAGTTATTGAAACTGAATTAGAACATATCGAAGTATATGGAGAGTATAAAGGGATAAATAACACATACTTTTCAAGTGGTAAACCATACAATGATACAATCAATGGAGTTGTATTCAAAAGATTCAAACCTTTCTTGTTTTATTTTGATGAGTCTTACGAAATCATTGAAGTTGAATTAGATTGGAATTTTATTTATTTTAAAAATAGTGTATTTAATAATGAGTTTTCATATTATTTTGAAAATAGAGGATTATTTCAAGTTTTAAACATTCCAATTGAAGAAGATAAAAAAGCATATTATTTAAGCGTCGAAAAGCCACGTCCACCTTCATTCTGGACGTATCCGCCATTTCCTAACCCTGCAAATGATAGAATAAAAATGAAGTTCTATTCTGGAATGATGCATAATATAGACAATTTAAAAGTAGAGTTGGTTGAAATTTCAAGTGGAAGAGTGTATAATATTAAAGATTACAATATTTCAATTACAGATGATTATTTTGGAGAAATTGAAATCAAACTTGGTCAATTTAACAGAGGTGCATATTTAATCAATTATAAACTAGGTGAAGCAAATAAAAGTGAACCATTAATCATAAAATAATTAGATATGTTAAGTATTTTAAGGATGATGATGATTCATTATTGAAGAATAAAATAATAAATAATAAAATAGAACTATCAAATAAAGATTATTTTGATATTTATGCAAATAATATATTTAGTTTTAAAAAAATTTTATTTATCCTAGACAAAACTGTTTTAGAATACATCGTAACTTACTTATTTAATAATTATCAAAATATTTTAGATAGACAATAAATCATATAATAATTTAAGTTATTCTTTCTAGAAAAAAACAATTCAATTATTTTAATACATAATAAATATATAAATTTATTTTATTGTGTCAATTGTTAATACAAATGTAGCTAATATAACAACACAAACCTAATTTGTTTAATTTATTTATATTTAAGTCCTTAAGACTATCATAATTATTTTTAATATTAATGAAAATTAAGTATTTAACAATCAATTTTTAACGAGATTATCAAAAAATGAAACATAGAAAATGAATCCAAAAAATTAATCAAGCCACGAGGAAACCGAAATCGACCAATTAGTCTATAAACTATACTACCTAACAGAAGAACAAATCAAAATTGTTGAGGAGGGGTAAGGTAGTAATTAAAAATATTTTGGAATTTACTGAAATGTTCCTTATTTATGTGATTAATAAAACTCAACACGCTTGGATTTATCCAGCGCACCACGGTGGGTTTTCGAGTTTTTAGAGGTACCGAATGAATTGTACTAAAAATCCACTTACTCTAAACGAGCAATTAGAAAAACTCAAATCAAGAGGGCTTACAATAAACGATCATAATAAAGCAAAATATTATTTATCAAACATAAGTTATTACAGATTAAGGGCATACACATATCCTTTTCAAGATAATTCAGACCCTAATCATCCATTTTGAGTTTATATTAATAAAATTCATAGTTTTTCCATTTGTTAATAAAAATTAATTTGATTGATAAAAGCATTTATTATGTCATCATCATTTCTTAATCTTTCTGAAATATACAAAACTAAGTATTTATTTTTTTCAATTAATTTTAACATAATTTTTTTATCATCTCTAATTTTCTCACTTGCATATTCTAAAGCAAAAGGACTTTCTTCTACTGCTTTTAGTACTACATCTTTATCTTTCCTAATTTTTTCACTTGCATATTCTAACGCTAAACCATTATTCTTTATAACTTTTAGCACTATTTCTTTATCATCTTTTAATTTTTCACTTGCATATTCTAAAGCAAAAGGACTTTCTTCTATTGCTTTTGATACTATTTCTTTATCTTCTTTCAATCTAATACTTGCATATTCTAATGCTAAACCATTATTTACTACTGCATTTAGTACAACATCTTTATCATCTTTTAATTTTTTACTGGCGTATTTTAATGCTATACCATCATCTTTTATTGCTTTAAGTACAACATCTTTATTATCTTTTAATTTTTCACTGGCATATTCTAAAAGTCTTCCTCGAAATTCAACTGCCTTTAAGATAACTTTTTTATCATCTTTAAAATTTTCACCTATATATTTTAACGCTAAAGGATTTTTTTCTATTAATTTCTTTTGAAAAATTTCATCTCTCTTTAACTCTACATCGAAATATTCCACTAACCTAATATTAATATCTAAAATTATTTTAAAAATATCTTCATCTGTAATTAAGGAATCACCAGCAAATCTTATGATATCAGTACTACGCCTTCTGTAATGTTCAGATTTTATTAACTCTACAATTATTGAAAATAAATATTTATCATTTCGTAATTCATTAGAAATAAACTGATAAGCTCTATAATTTTCCAATATTGCATTTAATACAATCAATTTGTTTGCTTTTAATTCTTGACTTGCAAATTCTAACGCTAAACCATCATTTTTTACTGCTGTTAGCACAACATAATTATCATCTTTTAATCTAATACTTGCAAATTCTAACGCTAAACCATCATTTTTTACAGCTATTAATATTATTTCTTCATCACTCTGAAGTCCTTCGCTTGCATACTCTAACGCTAAACCATCATTCTCTATAGCTTCAGATACAATCCATCTATCTGCTTGAAGTTCCTTATGTGCATACTTTAGCATCAAGCCATTTTTTTTAACAATAGTTTCCATAAAACTTTTATCTAATTTGAAATCATCAGATAAATAAAGTAAATTCCTTATATTTAACTCTAATAAGTTCATTATTGTTTCTTTTTTAGTTAATTTATTGCCTAAATACTCAATACCATATTCATTATAAAGATAGTCTAAACTAAAATAGTCTAAACTAAATCTATCTCTTCTTAAAATAAATATTAGATACTCAAAGAACCTCTCATTTGATAGAAGTTCTTGGTTTATATAAAATAATTCTCCAATCTGAGAAATAATTTTTGACCCTTCTTGACGATTTGAGAATTCTTCAATAGAATCTAATTCATCCCATAATAGGTTATCACTTAATAATTCTAATTGTTTGTATTTATTTAACAATTCATAAACAAATTTTTTTTCTAATTGATTCAGTTTATAATCTCTTCCATATACTTCACTTTCACAAGTTAAAAGTACTAAAATTAAAAGAAATAATTTATTCATTTAAATCTCTCCCATTTATTTAAGTAAATTTAAGTATCTAACTTTTAGTAATTTAAAAATGTATTATCATTTTTTCTCAATAACTTTTCTTAAGATTACTGTGTCATTATTTAAATTTGAATTTATCAATTCAAATAAATTAATATAACTATAAATATTTTTGTCAATCTTAATATTTTTTAATTCATTTGTATCTTTAATATTATCAGAATATATATAATAAAAATTCTTATTAATATTTGAACTAACTTCTTCAATTGGTAATTCAACTATAATTAATCCAATCAATTCCTTAGGTGATTTATTATTATTTGAAGTATGAGTAGTAAAAGCATATACTTTCATAACTAATTCTTTAGCTTTAATATTTTTCCAACTATAATAATTATAAACATTTATCAATATATCTGTTTCTGGAATGTCGTCGAAGCCATTTTCAAAAAGACGCTCTAGAATTTTGTCAAAACTAATAAATTTATCCCTATAAGCTAATTCTTCAATAAATCGTTTGATCTCATCAGAAACTTGTCCTAAAATTTCTTCGGAGTCTTTGAATGTGGTATGTTCTTTTCCAGAATGATTATCTAATAATAAAATATCTTTTATTTGTTCACTATTAAATATTTCATATATTTCAATTTTTTTATTTTTGGGAAATTTGTTCATAATTAATAAATCATTCTCATTTAGTGTATCTTTAACAATATCAACCTTTACTTCTTCAATCTTTTTATTAACTTTAAAAGAATAAGTTTTTCTTACTGGTTCTGATTTTACACCATTTATAGGGTTAATAGCTATTGCTGTCATTTTTAATTCAACTATTCCTTTAGCCCATCCATCTCTTGCGGGTTCTCCCATTATTTTAAAATCAACAGTAGCATTATTATATTTAAAATCAACAGCAGCATTATCATCATCTATTCTAAATGATGGTTCCCCTATTATTTTGTAATTCGTTAAGACTTTTACATCATAATCATCAACTTCTACACTAAAGTCAACTTTAGATAATTTATATTCACCGAGTGAGGGTGCTATTAACTCAATATTTGAAATTCTACAACTTAATACATCATCCCCTGCTATATATTCTGAAGAGAAGCTTGTGGAAATTGTTGGAGTTGTTGGTCTTATTTTAACAGTTTTTTTAGGAAATATTGCTACTTCTTTTTTTGTAATTGGATTTATCCATACAATCTCTAATGAAGCTTCGAATGCTGAAGGAGGGAAAGTTAATCTATCACTTCTATTAGCATTATGTCCTGGCAAAGCTCCTCTATCTTTTGAATCTGCATCTGTTTTAAAATAAATAGCAAATTGATTTGCTTCAATATTATTTCCAGAAGGAGGAGTATATTGGAAAAAGAAATCTGTTCCATAAGTTGCAAGATTATCAAACTGAATTCCTAGATTATTTACTTCTTCTTCAATTATTGTATTATAAACATAAAGATTAGATTGGGTAGAGATTTTATCATAAGAAATCTCAATTTTATATTTATCTGGTTCTTCTGCAGGATATGGAGTGTTTTTAAATACACCTATCACTTTTACTTCTGAACCATTAGTTTTATATTCATCATCAAGTTTAAATTCTAATTTAAACTTTTCACCATTTGATGATGTTGCTTCACCTAATAATGATTCTAAATCAACTACATTAATAACGTAGAAATCGAAAACAAGCTCATCTTCTATAAACATATGATAGTTTTCTTTTAAGATAATAGCTTCTTGCTTACTAAAGATAGTAATTGACAAAACTATTAATATTAATATAATTTTAAACATTATTTATTCCTTGTAAATTTTTAGTTATTTTTTAATTAATTTATTTTTTTAAAACTGGAAAATATTCATTTTTAATGTTTTTAATATAACTTTAATTAGTATTAAATTTTATTATTTTTAAAATAAATCAAAAATCAATTATATAAAATTCATGTTGCAATTAATAATAAAATTGCATTAGGAATTTTACCTGATATTGTCATTATAATCTTACTTCTACTTGTTGATTCACCACTATATATATGTTCTCCATCATATGTATAAATAATCTTACTTCTACTTGTTGATTCACCACTATATATATGTTCTCCATCATATGTATGAATAATCTTACTTCTACTTGTTGATTCACCACTGTATAAATACTTTCCATCATATGTATAAATAATCTTACTTCTACTTGTTGATTCACCTTGATATATATGTTCTCCATCATATGTATGAATAATCTTACTTCTACTTGTTGATTCACCACTATATAAATATTTTCCATCATATGTATAAATAATCTTACTTCTACTTGTTGATTCACCTTGATAAACATGTGTTTGTGATAAACAGTTTGATGTGGAAAATGTTGCTAAAAAAAGCAACATTGCTAATAGATATAACTTTCTCATAAAAACTCCATTAATAAATTTAAAAAATAATAAATGTAATACTAAAGTATTTAATTTGGTATTTTTACTTCTGCAAAATTACAGCAACATATATTCAAATGAAATACCCCAAAATAGGTATATTTGATAAATCTAATATTTTTAGAAATGATTAAAATAAAGGTAATTAAGATTTTTGTAAAGCTTCATTAGCTTTATTAGTTCTACTATTTGGTTCAAAAAGGATTGAATCAGGAATAATAAAATTGAATTGATAATTGTTTTACATATTAGCCCTAATTTAATATAAAATTAAGGCTAATATTAGTAAAAGTAAAAATTATTATCTATTTAACATCCACATTTTAAGGTATCTTTCTTCAGCTAATCTTTCTTGATATTCCATTTTATTTTTTTCGATTAATCTTTCATTTAATTTTGTATCACTGTCAATCTTTGATTTAATTAGATCATATTGCATTTCAAGAATTTTATTCTTTTCTTCGGTTTTTTTTGTTTTGTATGTATTTACTTTTTCTTCAATTGTTTTAAAGATTTTAGTGATTTCGCTTTTATTATCATCATTAACTGGTATCTCCAATAGAGAATTAATTGCTAGATCAAAATTTTCTTTCAATATAAAACCTTTTGCTTCTTTAATTTTTTGTTCAGAAAATTGAACTACACTTTTTTTATAATTATCGTTAGTGTTTTTAATAAATTTTTCGATTTCAGTTTTGTTTATTTTTAATGATTTAAAAGCATTATTTCTTGCAACCTTTTCATTTACACCTACACCATTTACATCAAATGAAATTGTTGATAATATTGCTTCTTTATTTCCACTAAATACAACTTTGAGAGTTACATTTCCATTAACACTATATGTTCTTCTCATTCCTTCAAGTTTTGAAATTTCATATTCATTATAGATGGCAACAGTTACTACAGGGTTATAATATTGTGTTACTTCAATTCTATTCTCTGAATAAATTGAATATATTTTACTTTTTAATAAATTACTAGAGTTTTCATCAAGCAGATCATTTGGTTCAACAAATGAACCAACTGTAAGTTGTGCATTTAAATTCAAAGTGAAAATTATTATTAATATATATTTCATTTTATTTCTCCTGTATTCTTAGTGATTTTCCAGTTGACTGTAAATCCACAGAAATACTATGTGAATCTTTTAAATACTTTCTTAATGCACTTCCAAACCTTCTAGGACTATCATATTTAACAGGATCTACCCTTATATAACTAAAATTTAAAGTATTTGCAGTAGTCATTCCAATTTTGTACGAAAATGAGTTTTCTTGAATCCAGTCTTCTAGAACTTCATCAAAATAATCACCTGAAGGTAACTCAGAGTTTATTTCATAATTAGTAAAATTCAATATTAAAGTAATTGGCTTCCCTTTATTAGGGACTTCTTTCCAATATTGTCTAATACTTTCCAATATTCTATCCATACCATTTCTTGCAGCAATCTTTGTAAGAGAACCAATGTCGTTGTTTGGTGGCATAACTGCATCACTTGAACCACCACCTTGCCCTAATAAAAGGGCAGTGGCAACTTCAAAAACCTTTATATCCACAACTACTTTTCTTGCAGGTCCTACTTCTACAACTTCAACCGAAAATTCAAAATATATATCTACTCCTGATGCAGAAGCAATCATTGCATTATTATCGGAATTTAATCCTGGCATTTGTGCCCTTAAAATATCAAAATTATTTATTGCTTGTTCAGGGTTTATTACCACTAACTGTCTTTCATTTAGTATTTGACCTATTGCAATAGAAGCTTTTGATTCCTTAGAGTTTCCATCACTTAAAAGAGTAATGGCATCCTTTTCTGGAGTAGATTTTGGTAAAACTGCAATTGTTGGTTGTGCAACATCATTCTGGGATTTAAGAATCCCAAAATTTAATAATAAAATTAATAGAATCATTTCTTTCATAACCCATACATTGTTTTTTGAATAATTTTTTGTAGAATTAAATATTCCCTTAATTCTTTTGTCTTAACAATTACTTCCACACCTAATTTAATCTCACCACTTTCTGTTTTTAGTCTGTAATTAGGATTTATATAACCTTTATTGGTATTTATTACAAATTCATACCAGGTTCCTTTTTTAAAGAAGTCATATATAAATTCTTTATATTTTGATATTTCTTCTGTATCCAACAACGATGTACAATTACCAGCACCTCCAGATATCATAGCAGCATATACCGCTGCTTTTAAAGCATCTTCCTCTGCCTCTGCATTATTGTATCCAAATCCCCAAGCCAGATATTTGTAACTATTCCCTTGAACGCTTTCGATACACTCTATTTCATTAGATTTTGGTAATACTCTCGGTTCTTTCACACTTGAACATGATATAAAAAAGAAAGCTGTAAATAATAATATTATTATGCTTTTTTTCATTTTCCTACCTTAAAATAATTTTTGTAAACTGTAACTCACTCTCATTTCAAATCTCAATCCACCTAATACTAAATCATTAAGTCCTGTTTCTTCAAAATACTCCTCGGATAAATCCTTAGGGTACTTTGCTTCCTCTTCTCCATCAACCATCAAAACAATTTCTGTAACTGGTAAAACATATCTATAACCAGCTTGAAATGCAAAATTTAAATCTTTAGTTATTGCATATTCACCACCAATATTTAGTCCTATTCCATAATTATATCCTAAATTTATTTCCCAATCACCGTCAGGGTATCCACCAGTAAACCTTAATGTGTTAATCCCAAATTCTAGTTCTGTAAATAAATTCATTCTAGAAATCCAAAATTTCTTCATGACTGCAAGATTGACTTCTAAAGTCGTTGTTGGGTTTAATGTTAAATATTCATTGTCAATATCTGTGTTTTGTTCAGCTAATGGGATACCAATAGAAACATTAATGCCTGCAAAAAGTTGACTGATATTACTTAATGGTGCAGTATTATAATAAAAACCTAAACCTAAGTTTAATGCACTCGAAACATCATCTTTAAAAATAGGTCCATCTCCAATTATAGGTAAACCAGATCCAACTGTTTGAGGTATATTAATAAGACCATAGCCTATATTAGCAACTATATCAATTATTTGAGAATGGGAAACTGCAGTAAACCCTTGATCATATGAACCAATTATAGGATATAATGTACTCCTATTTTCAACATTAGCATTGTTATCACCAACTTTTTCAACTCTACCAAAACCTACATATTCCGAAAAAGTTTTATTCTCTTTATCAATTTTATTTTCATAAATAAGAAATGCATCATCTAATTTAACATCTTCTCTATTTCCTAAATCCAATGTGATTATAGGTGTGACATTTTGTATTACACCTCTTAATTTAAAATCATCAATTGTATAAGAACTAACTAATATATTCTCGGATAAAGCTTTTAAAGCTCTTTCCATTGGAGTTAATTTAAAATCAGGATCTTTGTCCGAAGTATTTAATTTTGTCTCTGTAAAAATTCCACTTATTTTATCATATTCTATTAAATCAAGATTTACTTGATCAATATTTGGCATATATCCATCCCAACTTGTTACACTATCAATATTTACCCTAAACCAATACAATGAAGCTCTTGTTGTTAAAGATTTATTTGTTTGATCTCTTTCTTCTTCATATAGAATAGGTAAACTTATGTAAGTTCCATTATAAAATTTATATGCATCTTCAATAGTAAAATTTGAAATCTTTTCTTTTGAAGAAGCTGATACTCCTATACTTTTTTGAGATCTTTCGAACCTGTTATTTAGTGAATCAATATTTGTAGCAGATGTTAAAATATCAACTAAAATTGTTTCTTTGATATATTTTTTAATCTCAGATATAAGATTCTTTGTTTCAGCAGAATCAATTGTAAAATTAATTTTGTTAAGTTTTGTACTTAAAGATTTGATTTTATTTTTGTCTAAATAATTGTAATCGTATCTTTTATTTATTTCAAGATTATTGACTGACTTGATAAAGGTATCTTCGTAATTACTAGATCCCCCAACTGCAATTGGTACAATTGTTATACTTTTTCTATAAAACTCTGCATCAACAAATTTTTTATCAGAAGC
This sequence comes from Eximiradiales bacterium, assembly GCA_965661945.1. GTDB lineage: Bacteria > Bacteroidota > Ignavibacteria > Kapaibacteriales > UBA2268 > JAJRPT01. The sequence goes on along the minus strand of CBFIFP010000002.1, from coordinate 276,467 downwards.
TTTTAAAATAAAAAGACTTGATAATAAAAGCAAAAGTAATAGTTTCATAATAGCTCCATGTAATAATAAATAAATTTCAATTGTAAATAAATATTTTTTTGTTTATAAGTTTAAGCAATGAATTAATATTAAATTATGATTTCAAACTTATAAACTTTCTCAAAGATTAATTAATATATAAATTATGCAAACAAGTGTAAGTCAAACTTGAAATGTTTTAACTACATTGGTTTTATAAGCTGATTTTCTGTTTACACTTATAATTTATACATCACCCCAATCTGAAAACTCAAACCTGTCGAATTAATTGTTGGATCAATACCTGCTTGAGTATCTAAACCATTAGATTTAACAACTCCTTGAGCTGACATAGGCAATAAAACTCCATTGGAAAGTAAACCGTCGCTCGATGTAAATCCTAAATTAAATCCTAAAAAGCCCATCACAGCAATTTTGTCAGTAACTTTGTAGCTTGGAGTTATTCCTAAATTCAATGCTAATCCACTAAATTCCATACTCAAAGCATCTCCAGTTTTAAACGTCCCTTCAGGAAGAATTACAGGTGGCGTATATCCTGGTAACAAAGAAATCTCTCCTAAATCAGCACTTCCAATATTATAACCAACCTTAGAAGTTAAACCTAAAGAAAACTTATCTCCTTTAATTATATCATAGTTTAGACCTACATAAATTCCCGTTAAAGAGATTCCGGAAAGGGTATATTGAATTTCTGCTAGTGCAGATAATTTTTCACTCAATCTATAACTTGCTCCAAGCATAACACCAATGTTTGTTGCACTTGGTTTCATAGATTCTAAATCAACATTTACTCGACCTTCTTCACTATTAGGTACTTGAGATTTTAATCCATAGTTTTGCCAATCTGAAATATCAAATCCGGTAAAGTCTGTGGAAGATGCTCCTGAAATATTTAATCCTCCATAAAAAGATAATGGTAAATCTTGACTTTGAACAGCTGTGTTCATAATCAATACAAATGCTATTGTAAATAAATATTTTTTCATAAAAACTCCATTAATAAATTTAAAAAATAATAAATGTAATACCAAAGTATTTAATTTGGTATTTTTACTTCTGCAAAATTACAGCAACATAAATTCAAATAAAATACACCAAAATAGGTATTTTTAATAAAACTTATTTATATATAATATTAACTAAAGTATAATATTAACGAATTTTTCTTTAATTTTGTACTATGATACTTCAATTTATTATATTAATTTTTTTCTATTCTAATGCTCAACAATATCAAGATTCGATTGATATTGTTGGAGATAATAAGTTTGCTTTTACGCAAAAAATTAATAATCTTGCCGATACAACTACAAGCTTACTCTATAACAAAAAAATGCAAGCATCGCTAAAAAAACGTGATACAATGGCTATTTTTGATATGTACTGCTTCGGTAAGGATGTGGGTGAACGTAACCCTAAGATTGGTTTGATTACAGCAGATTCGATTTTAAATATTGCAAATGAGATTAATGACATTAGAGGGTTGATAAGTGCTTATAATTTAAAAGGTATAATGTTTACTATAACAGATGACTATAATAAAGCCCTTGATAATTTTAACAAATCATTGGATGTTGCTAATTCAAATTTAAATAACAGTTACAAACGATTCATCGATAAACACGCTATAACATATTATTATATTGGTAATCTATATTCAAAACGTGGTGAGTATCAAGTTGCTCTAACTCAATATAAAAAGGCATTAACAATTATAAATAAACTCACTACAAGAGATTATGAAATTGCAGACTCACTAATAAATAATCTCTGGGGAAGATACCATTATACTACCTACGAAAATGATAAATTGGAAATACAATATGCTTTGGCATACACATATAGTATTTTAAATAACATTGAATTATCGAACAACTATTTAGATTCGTGCTTAGTTGCTGAAGTTAAATATATAGACTATAATATATTAGCAAAGGTAGAATATTTAAAGGCATCAAATTTATTCAAATTATCAAATATTCCCGAATCAAGAATTCATCTATTAAAAGCAATAAAAATATCTAACTATATGAAAAATTATGAATATATAATAAAATCAAATATCTTGTTTTATAGATTAGATGCCAATCCAAAGTATTTATTTGACGCTCTAAATAACTCTAAATTAATTGAATCTGTGAAAGATGAATCTTTGTTATACCTATATATATCTGAATATTATAATTCAGTTGGAGATTATAAAAAATCATTGGAATATTTAAATGAACATCTTATTTTATTTAAAAAAATTAATTCTGAAGAATCTGAACGTAAATTCGGAAAATTAGAGTCGGATTTAGAATACAAGCTCAAACTCAAAACATTAGAGCAAGCTAATCAACTGGCTGAATCAGAACAAGAAATAGCTTCTCAGCGTATTATAATATTATTTTCAACCCTAATATTAGGTGTTATTGTTCTACTCGTTATAGGTAGATTATATCTCCAAAAAAGAAAATACATCTCCATAATTGAAAATAAACAATCAGAATTGGAATTTTTAAATAAACAATTAAAGGAATTAAATTTATCTAAAATTAAATTATTTGGTATAATATCACATGATTTAAAATCACCTATAAAAGAATTTGAAATCGGAACTAAAAATCTTTTAAATGCCACTAGTAATTCGTCTTTATCTACTGAATCTAAATCAAATCTCGAATATCTAAATAAATTATCTACTGATATTTCTAAACTATTATTATCATTGCTTGATTGGAGTAGGTCTCAGATTGAAAATACATCTAATTCTATAGATAAATATTGTAATATTAAAGAAATATTAGAAGATATATTAAATTTATATGATTATGATATTAAACGTAAGGGTTTAATTTTAGATTCTACTATTGAAATTACAGATTTGAATTATGATGAAAATGACATTAAAATTATCTTAAGAAATATACTTCAAAATGCTATTAAATTTTCAATCATTGACGGTATTATTTCAATCAAGAATTATATCGAAGACGAATATTTAATTATAACTGTGGAAAATCAAGGTAGCCCTATCTCTAAAAACAATTTAAACAAAGTTGAAAATTTAGAATTACCAGATGTAAAAAATGGGGTTGTATATGAAGCAGGAACAGGTTTGGGATTATTAAAAGTCAATGAAATCCTAAATTCTTTGGGAGGAAATTTAATTTTGGAAAACACTGATTCAGGTGTCAAGGTTTATATTTATTTAAAATATACCTAATTTGGTGTATTCGATATTTAAACTTATTTTTATAATTTTGAAATTATAAATAAAACGAAAATAAAATGGCTAACATAATATTAGTTGATGACCATAGATTTATATCAAATTTTTATAAAGATTTAATTGAAAAAAATTCATCACATACCATATTAGGTAATTTTGATAATGGAGTTGAAGCAAAAAATTTTATAGATAATAATGATGTTGATTTAATTATCACAGACATCAGGATGCCAAAAGGGGATGGTTTATATATGATTAAATCTATAAAAAAAACAAACCAAAAAGTTAAAATCCTTGTTGTAACACAAGTCTATGAGTTAGGAACGGTTGATATACTTGTAGATGGTTTAGCAGATGGAATTATTAATAAGAACAATGAAAGTGTATCTCTTTTAGATGCTATAGAAGATATATTAGTTGGCAAGAAGTTTATATGTTCTGAATCTCAAAAAATTTTAAAAACTAAAAGTAGATATGATAAATTAGAAAATAAAACTATAACTAAATCAGAATTAGAAGTTTTAAAATTAATTGTTGATGGTTTAAGTAATGCTGAAATTGCTGATAAAAGATACTCATCCACTCAAACAATTCAAACACATCGAAAGAATTTAATGAAAAAATTGGATGTAAATAGTGTACAAGAATTAATAAAAGTTGCTATTTCTGAAGGATATGCTACATTCAATGATGTATAAAAATAATAATAAAAAATTTAAATATTAAAGAAGATATTACCGTAAATAATATACCCAATCAAACCAGATTGGGCACAAATTATTTATTAACAAAACATTTATAATTTCAAGTTTTATTAGTAGATTTCCACTGGTCAAATGCTTTTTGTTGTACTTCAGCATATAGTACACCATAAATTTTATAATCTTTATTTGTAGGTTTGTATTTCATCACTTAAACTCTTTTAAAATATAAGAGACGTTTGAATATATAAAAATATTGATATTTTAAATATTTTTTATTTAAAAGAAAAATTAAGATTTTTCGTCAATACAAAATAGTTCTAACATTTATAATTTGTGAGATAATTAGTTTGTGAGATAATTAGTTTGTGAGATAATTAGTAAGAGTAGTGGTACAAATTGAACTATAATTTAGGGTATTTGTCCGTTGAAATTTGTCCGTAACGAAAAAGAAAAACCCCTAACTTTAATTATATTTAAAGTTAGGGATATAATAGAGTGGTCAAAGAGGGATTTGAACCCCCGACACAAGGATTTTCAGTCCTTTGCTCTACCAACTGAGCTATTTGACCAGTTAAGAATTCAAAATTAATGACTTTTTTTTAAATTTCCAAATAAAATGTTTATTTTTGTTATAAGTGCTATTGTAACTCTTTTAATATATCAAGAAAATCTTGTGGTAAAGTTGATTCTACTCTGGTTGTTTCTCCTGTCTTTGGATGTTTGAATGTTATCTCTTTTGCATGTAATATTTGTCTTTTAGCTAATTTTAAGCACTTTTCTCCTAAATCTCTTTTGATTTTATTTTGATGACCTACTACTATTTTATCACCTCCATAAAATGTATCACCCAAAACTGGATGCCCGTTATGACTAAAATGTACGCGAATTTGATGCGTTCTACCTGTTCTTAGTTTAACTTTTACAAGCGAAGCAATGCTGTATTCTTCAATAACTTCATAGTCAGTTATAGCATGTTTACCACCTTGCTTTACTACAGCAAATTTCTTTCTGTCCCTTGGGGAACGACCGATATCTCCCTCAAATGTACCAACTTGTTCTTTTAATTTACCCCACACTATGGCGTAATAATATCTAGAAATTGATCTATCTACAAATTGACTCTGCAATGTTCTCATAGACTCATCATTTTTTGATACAACTAATAAACCTGAAGTATCTTTATCCAATCTATGAACAATACCTGGTCTAACTGCTTCAGATAAAAATGTAATTTCTGAATTTTCATTTTTTTGTTCATCCTCTTCTCTTTCTTCATCTTCATCATCAATTTCAATATCTATAGCCTCTCTAGCCCCTAAGTGGTACAAAACTGCATTCACCAGTGTTTGGTCTCTATTACCAACACCTGGATGAGTACACATTCCCCATGGCTTATTAACAACAAGTAAGTTTTCATCTTCGAAAAGAATCTCAAGAGGTATATCTTGCGGTATTAACTTTATTGGAGGAAATTTAAGTAATCGACATACTATCTCTTCGTTTGGCATAAGTTTTTTACTTGCTTTAACTTTCTTGCCGTTTATTGTTACATTACCAATAGCAATAGCTTCTTGAACTTTATTTCTTGAAGCATTCACAATTTGTCGAGTTAGAAAAGCATCAATCCTTTCTGGTTGTTGTTTTTTGGGAGTCAGAAAAGTTAATATCTGCTCAATTTTCTCTGGATAATCTTTATATTTTTTTTCAAACATTTTTTAAATTTGTTTATTATAATTCACTAAATTAATTAAAAGTTGTTTTAATTTACTCATCAAACATAATAATTTTTAATTAACAATAATAATTTAAAAAAAACGTTAAGTTGATTTTAAAATACTTAATGAATCAATTATATTTATGAATATTTTAATTATCATCTTTTTTTTATTTCAAATAAATTCCAATTTGCAATGTGAGAATACTTTAAAATCTTTTGGAACAGATTCAACTTTAGATGTAATAACTTGGAATGTCCAAGATTTTCCTAAAAATGAAAATACTTATGAATATTTGAAAGAAATGATAGAAATTTTAAATGTTGATATTATCGCTTTTCAAGAAATTAAAGATTCACTATTGTTTAATGAATTAGTAAGCGAATTACCTTTATATGATGGCTTTGTTAAAATTGATTATATTTTAGGGTTAGCATATTTATATAATAAAAACACAATAAAAGTAGATAGCATTTATCAAATTTACACCGAATATGAACATTGGAATAATTTCCCAAGAGCACCAATGATACTTTCTTTTAAATATAACAATGAAGAGTTTAGCATAATTAATAATCACTTAAAATGCTGTGGAGATGGTAAGTTAGAAATCAATATAAAATATGATGAAGAATGGAGACGTTACCAAGCAATGAGTTATATTTTATATTATACTTCCGAAAATTTAATTAATGAAAATCATATTATTTTAGGTGATTTAAATGACGAAATAACTGATGATGAAGAAAATAATGTATTCAGATATGTAATTAATAATCTAGATAAATATATTTTCGCTGATTATGAAATTGCTATAGGAGATTCAAATTTTTGGTCTTACCCAAGCTATCCATCACATCTTGACCATTTTATTATCAATAATAGTTTATTTGATAATTTTAATAATATTGGTAGTGTTTGCGAAACTATTATAGCCGAAAATTATTTTGAAGGTGACTTAAATACTTATGATGATTTTATTTCCGACCATAGACCAATTGGGTTAAGATTAAATATGAAAAACTATTATAATAGTATTAAAGACATTGAGGAGAATAAATATTATATTAGAAATAATGTGCTTTATTTAAGTGAATTTGGAGATATTAGTATATATAATATTTATGGTCAATCAGTATTAAATTTAATTAAAGTTAAACAATTTAATTTTTCAGAAATAGAAAGTGGATTGTACATTTTAAGAATAAATAACAACACGACAAAATTAATAATTGAATAGTAGTAATTTTTTTTATGTTTAAAATAAAATCATTTTCATTTTATTTAAAATATTTTCCTTAATTTTGCGAACTAGAACATCCCTTAGGGTAGTCCCCTTTGGCCGACGCCCCAAGTAATCGGGGCGTTTCTTTTTTAAATTTTTCAATTAAAAATTTAAACTAATTCCACCTTTTAGGAATGAATTGTCTTTAATTAAATCATTTGAAATAAATAAATATTGAACAGTAAAAGTGTATTTCTTCGCAATTAAATCTAAACCAGTTGAAACATACATTCCACCATCATTTTTTATTGAAAACCAATGTGAATAACCAATTGAAGAATAAACTACTATACCATTATCATAATTTTTATTTTCATCGAAACTCAAATAATACCCAAGTTTGATATTTGAATACAAGCTAAAATAATCAGTAAAATCAACAGCAACTTCATCTGTTTTAAACTCTCCATTTGATGATTTACTATATCTATTCCCAATAAGCCCTTTAATTACTCCATTTTCTATTCCAAAATATATATTTTTATATTTTTGATTATATAGATATGAAGAATTTATCATTATAGCATTATCAGTATTAAATAAAAATCCTAATTCTAATGAATTATTTTTTGAATGAGCTGTTGAAATACACATTAGTATTGATATTATAAATGAAATAAATAACAATTTTAATAGTTGCCTTTTAATGATTTATTTTAAAACTAACATAAACATAATCCTAAAAATCTCCTAAACTTCACACCAACTTCTTACCTCTTGCGAATACGCTGCTTACGTTGTTTACCCCGAAATGGTAGAATAAGTTTATGTATGATGATGAGTTTAACAGAATGAAATCTGCGTCTTTGCCTTTTTCTAAACTGCCTTTTGTGTCTTGTTTTTTAAGAGCGTAAGCGGCATTTATTGTTGAGGCGGTGATGCTTTCTTCGGCAGTCATATTCATATTAATTGCCGAGAGTGATAAGATTTGTTGCATATTTTCTGTGAAACAAGAACCTGGATTGCAATCTGTAGCGATTGAAACGATTACTCCTTTTTCTATTAATTTTCGGGCTGGTGCATACGGCAGACGAATAAAATATGCAGTTCCTGGTAACAAACCCGCTGCTGTGCCTGATTTTTGCATTGCGTCAATACTTTCATCATTTACAAAAAGCAAATGGTCTGCGGAGACTGAGCCGAGTTCTGCAGCAAGTTTAGCAGCACCAACATATGCGAGTTCATCGCAATGGACTTTTAAATCGAAACCGAGTTCTATTCCTGCATTCAAAACTCTGCGACCTTCTTCTAAAGTGTAGTAACCCTCATCAATAAAGGCATCGCAGAATTGTGCTAAGTTATTTTCTTTTATATATGGTAACATCTCTTGAGTGATTGAGTCAATGTATCTATCTCTATCGTGTTTTAATTCAAGTGGAAAATCGTGAGCGCCTAAAAATGTCGGAACAATATCAATATCAATATTATTATTAAGCATTTTTATTGCTTGAAGTTGTTTAACCTCACCGTCGAAATTTAGCGAATAACCAGATTTTACTTCCATACATGTTGTACCGTGTTTTATGGCATTTGTTGCAAGTTTATGTCCAGTTTGGTAAAGTTCTTCTATGCTTGCTTTTCGGGTTCCTTCTACAGTGGTTTGTATTCCTCCACCCATTGAAGCGATTTCTTTATAAGTTGCTCCACGCAAACGCATTGCAAATTCTTTAGTGCGGTCACCACCAAAAACAATATGCGTATGGGCATCAATAAATCCAGGGAGTAATGATTTATTATAGGCATTTATTTCTTCATAAATTTGAATATTTTTATCAACAATATACTTTCTACATTCTTTTTCAGTGCCGATAAATTCAATTTTAGAATCAAAAATCATAGCACCTTTTGGGATTACACCCAAATCTTGCATTTCTTCTTTTATTTTAAATCCCTTTCCATCTGCATTAACGGTAACAATTTCTGATGTGTTATAGATTAATTTCATAGCCATTTTTCCGAATGATTTAACTTAATATCTTCTACAATTTCTTTTACTTTTTGAACGTCATTTTTATTTGCAACAAGAACCGCATCGTCTGTAATCGCAATAACTAAATTACTTACACCGAGTGCAGTTGCGATGATTTTTTCATTTGAACTTGCATTAATAATTGTTGTATTATTGCAATCAACAATCGAGTGTCTGCCAATTTTTATATTTCCATTATTATCAATAGCTTTAGTGCGTTCGAGTGAGTTTAAATCCCCAAGGTCGTCCCAAGAGAAAAGTGCTTTAACGCAAACAACTTCATCAGCTTTTTCCATAAGTCCGAAGTCAATAGAAATACTTGGAAAAGCGTTGAATATTGATGCAATATCTTTAGAAGTTGAAAGTTCTCTGATTTTTCTACCAACTTCTGGAAGATGTTTAGTCATCTGCTCTATAAAAGTATCTAATCGCCAGAAGAACATACCACTATTCCAAAGATAATTTCCTGATTTTACATACTTTTCAGCAGTTTCAAGATTTGGCTTTTCTTTGAATTTATTAACGCTATAAACAGTAGAGTTATTCTTATGTATTTCTGCTCCGAGTTCTATGTATCCATATCCAGTTTCAGGTCTTGAAGGTGGAATACCAATAGTTGCAATTACTTTATTTTGTTCAACATAGTCCATAGCATCGCTTACGGTGTTAGCAAACTGCTCATCAGTTTCCATAATGTGGTCGGCGGTCAGCACTACCATTGAAATTTGTTCCGAATTACTGAATTTTTTCATCAACAAGCCAGCTGATAATGCCAAACAGGGCGCAGTATTTCGTTTGCTTGGCTCTGCAAGTATATTTTCTTGAGGGATAAGTTTCAGCACATCTTTAATTGGTTGAACAAGATGCTCGCCAGTTATAATAAAAATATTATCGGGCTCAAATACTTTAGATGCACGTAAGACTGACTCTTCGAGCATAGTTTTATCACTTTTTCCGAGATTTAACAATTGCTTAGGTTTATTTTTTCGTGAAAGGGGCCAAAAGCGTTCTCCGCTTCCACCCGCCATAATTACTGCTGTTCTAATCATATTAATTTTTTATTTCCTCTTCATCTTTTACTAAATATTGCTTTAAAATAATAATCACATCTTCAACTTCCCAATCTTTTTTTACTTTTAAGTCTTTATCATACAAAAAGAAAAACTCAGAGTGGTAAAATGGGTCATCGTTGCCGTAGTCATATTTCATATTTTCATTTTCATCGCATATAATTTCTAAATTATATGTTCCTTCTTCTACGTTATTAAAAATAAAACTACCACTATCATCAGCAAATAATTTATCTATAATATTATTTCCTTGTTTAAGTAAAATCAATATTTTTCCAGCACAATTAGTTGAATCAACAATACTCCCTGATATTTTGCTTTCACTTTTCTTTCTACTATGTTTGAAGTTAAAAGAAAAAATTGAGTCTATTCCCAATTCCTCTTTAAAATCAATTATTTTTGCGAGATTAATATTTAAAAGTAATTCGCTTATGTCTTTTTTAGGTTCAATATTAACAAATAATCTATTACTTTTTATTTTAAAATCCAAATCTAAAAATACAGAATCTTTTTTATCTAATAAAGTTATCGCACTATCTTGGAGTTCCTTTATAGGATGTGAAAACAGAAATTTCAATTCATTTTTCTTAATATTTCCATCTAATTTGTTGGTCAGAAGATTAAGTTTATTAGTAAATTTCTTGGGTATTCCGCCAAAATAATAACTAGAAAGTGAGTCAGTTTGTAAATTACCAATTGTATCTGTTAAATTTTTAATCTCAAATTTATATGTTTTAAGTGTATCAAGAATTTTAGTAATGGCATATAATTTCTTCGACTGAATTTCTTCTGCAGCAAAAAAATGATTAATTTCAATTTTATCACCAGTCAGACTATCACTTAAAATAAAATTTTCAATATCAATCGAATCAATATAAACTTCCTCGGATAGATTAATCTGAAGCATATTCTCTGCTACCGGAAAAGCAGTATTCAAACTAACCCCTGATCTATCGAAAGGTGGTCCAATTTTTAAGGTAATATAAGGGCTTGATTCATCGTAAACCTCAACATCATATTGAGCTGCTCCAAAGCCATCTATCCCAGAATTATAAACTTCATCTTTTAATTTATCATCAACAGCAACTATCCTATAAAGTCCTTTTTTTAATCCAATTAATTCAAATTCACCTGTTGAGCCAAGAGAAACTGAGTAGTCTGGTGGGTAAGAAATATCAAGATAAGAATCTTTATGCCGCCAAGCAAAAATATATTTCTCCTCTGGTTTTATGTCAATCAAGCGTCCGCTTACTCTCCCACTATCAATTTTATCTCCAGTCGCAAAAATAAATGTTAAAGCTTTTTCTGGCTTATTACCTTTGAAATCTGAAAACTCTGGTTTGAGTTTTACAACATAAGTCATGTTTAGTTGCAAATCTTCTTGTAATTTTATTTTCAACGTTTTTCCAGTCCATGAAAAATCATACTTTATTTTTGGACTTATAGTAAGATTTTGAATAATAGAAGATTTATTCATATATTTGTCAAATTCAATTTCTAAACTCTTTTCATAGAAATTAGTTGTATAGTTTTTAGGATAGTAAGAAATTATATCAGGAGGAGTAGTATCTCGAGGACCTCCTGAAGGTGCTTCAATTACAGCGCAAGAATAAAAAAGAAAAATTAGTGATATTAAAAATATTTTTTTCATATTTGTATTTATTTTAAAACAAATTTAATAAAAAATGAGTATTTGGACACTATTAAAGAAAATTTATAGTTTAATAATGGAATTTATAGATAGATTGGATAAAAATCATATCTACTTAAATTCTGCAGGTATTGCGTTTAATATACTCCTTTACCAAATACCCCTTTTTTTATTACTGACTTTTTTTGTTGACATTACAATTGGCTTCGAAAATTTAGCACCTCAATTAGAAGGTGTAATAAGAGAGTTTTTACCACCAACAGAAACATCAGAAGAATATATTTCAACAATTTTAAATGAAACCTTGAATATTTTAAAACATAGTACTATTTTTGGTTTTGTTGGTATAATATTTTTGATTTGGCTATCTTCAACTCTAATTTCAAGTTTACGATATAGTTTAAATGGTGTTTTTAAAATACCCCCTAAAGACACAGCTATTCTAGATATGCTAAAAGATATGTTTTTAGTTTTTGCTATTCCTTTTCTATTCATTATATATACATTTTTATTACCGATTGTGGATATTGTTTTAAATCTTTTATCAGATTTATCCCCTGATAAATTTCAAGGGATAGTCTCAGAATTTACAGTAATAATAACTTCATTAGGAACTGGTTTTATAATTTATTATTTTATATATAGTTACATACCAAGTAAGAAGATTGAGAGAAAAAAAAGACTTTATGTATCGCTTTTAAACACAATATTAATTGAAGCTTCGAGAAATATATTTGCTTGGTACCTTGTAAGTATTAGTCAATATGGTAAATATTATGGAGGTTATGCTACAATTGTATCTATTGTATTGTGGATTTATTATTTTTCATTTATATTTTTAATTTCCGCAGAGATTATTCAAATTATTTTTGAAAAGCAAGAAAAAAGAATTCGCAACTCTGGTGAAACATTAAACTTGTTTAACGATAATTAAATTTTCAAAGAGATAAAGTTCTAAATTTTGAAAATTAATAATTATTTATTAATTTTATGTTTATTAATTTTAATTTAATGAAAAAGTTGGTAAAGCGTGTTCTGTAGTTTCATGAAACATAAGGTCGTGGATTTCATAAGTCATATATTTTGATAAGGGTAAGTCGAGGATATGTTGCTCTACTTCTTCTTTTGACTTGCCAACAAAAATCGCCCATAATTTATGTAACTTATACGATAAAGTATATGAAAGTAACCTTTTTTGGTCAAAATATTGCTTTACTTTTAAGCGTTGTAATGGAATTAAATCCATATAATGCTTATCAATTTGTTGTGGTAGATTAAATTCTACCATATATTTGTAATTAATTAAATTTATCATAATATTACTATAAACGTTTTAAAAGGAATTTATTTTATGAAAATTGATGTACATACTCATATTATGCCACTAAAGATGCCAAATTGGACGAATAAATTTGGTTATAAAGGTTTTGTATCGTTACAAGATAGCGAAAAAGTAAATCACGCAAAAATGATGCAAGATGATATATTTTTTAGAGAAGTTTATTGCAACTGTTGGGACTGTAAAGTCCGAAAATCAGAAATGAAAAAGTTTAATGTAGATGTTCAGGTTTTATCTACTATTCCAGTTTTATTTAACTATTGGGCAAAACCTAAAGATGCTTATGAAACTTCAAGGTTTTTAAATGACCATATCGCTGAATGTGTAGCACAAGATAAAAATCATTTTTTAGGTTTAGGAACTCTCCCAATGCAAGATGCAGACCTTGCTATTAAAGAAATGACTAGAATTAAAGAAGAGCTAAAGTTATCGGGAGTTGAAGTTGGAACTCACGTTAATGGAATAAATTATGATTCTCCTGAATTATTCCCAATTCTACAAGCAGCAGAAGAGTTAGATATTCCTCTTTTTATACATCCTTGGGATATGCTCGGTGGGGAAAGAGTTAATAATTATTGGGGAAAATGGCTTATCAGTATGCCAGCAGAAACTACTATTGCTATCACAAGTTTATTATTTGGGGGTGTTTTAGATAAACTACCTAATTTACGAGTTATGTTTGCACATGGTGGTGGTAGTTTCCCTGGAACTCTTGGTAGAATAGAGCATGGTTGGGATGTTCGTCCTGATTTAATACAAACCAATACTAATAGCTCTCCTAGAAGTATTTTTGGCAAAGTATATTTTGATTCATTAACTCATGATGAAAATATGTTAAAATACCTTGTCCAGTTAGCTGGTTCTGAATTTGTTTCTTTAGGAACTGATTATCCCTTCCCACTTGGAGAATTATCACCTGGGAAATTAATTGAATCCATTAATGAATTTGATGTAAAAACAAAAGAAAACTTACTTTTTAGGTCTGCTTTAAATTGGTTAGGAATAGAAGAAGATTATTTTGGGTCATAACAAATAATTTTTTTAAAAATAATTAGTAACTATCTCTAAGTTATAATAAAAAAAAGGAAATAGTTTATAAGCTATTTCCTTTCTTTATAATTCTATTTAAAGATTTTATTTCTTGTCATATTGTCTAAAGTAATCTAATAAATTATAAGCTTCCTCATCAGTTATATTCTGACTAACCATAGGAGCAAGATACTCTTTAAGTAGAGCAATCCCAATTGGGTCTTCTTTTATCATTTGCTCTGGGTTTGTAATCATATTTAAAATCCACTCTGGACTACGTCTTTTAGTTAGCCCACCAAGTGCAGGCCCAACTAATCTAGTTTCCATTTTATGACATGCCTCACAAACGGCTTTATATTTCTCTTCACCAGCTTTTACTCTCTCAGGGTCAATTGCTGCAAGTTCTACGTTTGTGAATTTACCAACGCCTTTTAAATCCCTTGAATCCTCCATAGTATCTCTTTTGCCTACTTCTTTCGGCTCTTCTTTTGTTAATTCTTCTTTTACCTCTGGGGTCTCTACTTTGCTTGGTTCTTGTTTCTGACTTTTATCGCCACAGGAAAAAGCAAATGCCATCAATAAAATGATTGATATTATTGAAATATGTCTCATAATAATTCTCCTTTTTTTAATAAATTTAACATAAAATTAAACTTAAAAGTTTTAAGACTATATTGTCTTTTATTTAATTCAAAATTACGAAATTTGTTCATTATTTCAAAATAAAATAAATAAATGAAGTCTATATTTGTTTTTGTTTTTTTTCCAAAACTTGCATTTTTTGCAGAAAAAGATGTTTTTGATTTTTTTGAAAACTTGGAACTGTCTGTTTTTTCAATACCTTGTGAATTATGGCTAATATTGTGTGCAAGGTTACCACCTTTTTTTGTTCAACTGCTCCGCAGTTATTGGAGTTGGAGGGGGTATATGAAAATTTTAATAAATTAGATTATTTCCTTAATTTTGAACTTTATATTAAATATTTTGAGAATAATATGTCTAAGCCAATTACTGAATTTATTGAAAAACATTATAAGCATTTTAATGCAGCAGCATTAGTAGATGCAGCAAAAGGTTATGAAACTCATTTGAATGAAAATGGAAAGATGATGATTACCCTGGCTGGTGCAATGTCCACAGCGGAATTAGGTAAATCTCTTGCTGAGATGATTAGACATGGGAAAGTTGATATTATCTCTTGCACGGGTGCGAATTTGGAAGAAGATATTATGAATTTGGTGGCTCACTCACATTACAAAAGAGTGCCTAACTATCGTGATTTATCTCCGCAAGATGAGTGGGATTTGCTTGAAAATCATTATAATAGAGTTACTGATACTTGCATTCCAGAGGAAGAAGCGTTCAGAAGGTTGCAAAAGCATATTCATAAAATTTGGAAAGATGCAGATACAAATGGTGAAAGGTATTTTCCTCACGAATATATGTATAAAATATTATTATCAGGTGAGTTAGAACAATATTATGAAATTGACCCTAAAGACTCTTGGATGCTTGCAGCGGCTGAGAAGAACTTGCCTATCATTGTTCCTGGTTGGGAAGATTCTACTATGGGTAATATATTTGCTTCTTATGTAATTAAAGGTGATATCAAAGCATCTACGATGAAATCAGGAATTGAGTATATGGCTTGGCTTGCAGATTGGTATATCAAAAATTCTGCTGGTAAAGGTGTTGGTTTCTTCCAAATAGGCGGCGGAATTGCAGGTGATTTTCCGATTTGTGTAGTGCCTATGCTTTATCAAGATATGGAAATGGAAGATATTCCTTTTTGGTCATATTTTTGTCAAATTTCAGATTCTACAACAAGTTATGGTTCTTATTCAGGAGCAGTTCCTAATGAGAAAATAACTTGGGGAAAATTAGATATAAATACGCCGAAGTTTATAGTTGAGTCCGATGCTACAATAGTTGCTCCATTGATTTTTGCTTATATACTTGGTTGGTAATTTATAAAACAACAAGGGGTTGCAACCCCTTGTTGTTATTATGATCTGCTCACCTAATTAATGTTAATTTTTGTGAAGTTTGCTTGTCGTTTGATTTCACAATTAGTAAGTAAGTTCCATTTGAAAGTGGGATTTGAGATTTGCTTATATCCCAATCAAAATTGTATGTGCCTTGGTCTAAGTTTTGGTATTCATTTGAATAAACTAAATTACCCAGAACATCTAATATCGTTATTGATAAATTACTTTTTTCTGAATGTGTTACAGTATAAGTCAGATAATCACTAAATGGATTTTCGCTTGTGATAATTAGACTTACTTCACTATCGCTAACTGCCTTTAAGGTAACAATTCCAGAACTTGTGTTATCATAAGTGCCATCGATATCTTCTTGATGAATTCTATAATTATACACTTTATTAAGTGCAATTGACTCGTCAGTGAATGAATATTTAGTTTTTAGGGTGAAATTACCTTTTCCATTTCCGTTTATCCAAGTGATGCGTTGCCATTTTGTTTCATTTTCTTGGTCGAGTTTTCTTTCAAGATAAAAACCTTTATTGTCTATTTCAGATTCTGTAACCCAAAATAACTCTGCTTTTCTGTTGCGGATTATTCCAGAAAATTCTGATAATTCAACAGGTGGATCTATGGTTTCTTCTATTGGTCTATTGTTAAAAATATTAAAATTAAGAACTGGTCTAAGCATTGGAATCCAAAAGCCACGAGACATTGTAAACGTTTTTTTATCAACTGGGGAAAGACCAAGATAATTGTTATGGGGGTAAGCTGGATTACCAGTATTTGGCATAAATTGAAGCCATTCATTACTACCAGGACTGTTTTCAACTGCAAAATAATTGTTATTTAATAATTGAGTGCCACGAATGTTAGGTCTTCTATATTGTTTATTTAAAGCTAATTGAATATTACCCAAACCTTTTGGTTCATCAGGCATATCATATACATGTAAAATTCTCATGCCTCCACGATAAGAACTTGCTCCAAGATTTAATCCATTTTGTCCTAACTGAGTTACAACTGTCCAATAATTTCCTGGCTGTAATATTAATGGTTTATCAAGCCGATATTCTACATAATCATCAAAAACTATTAATTTATTTCCATTCTCATCAAATAAAACATCAGAAAGACCTTTCTGCCTATAAATTCTTGAATCTCTTATTTCTCTGCCTGGTATCCCATTTGCATCATCATAAATTGCCAGAGAAATATCATCTGGGGTAGCACCAAAACTAGAAAAATAACACCTTATACCTCTAACAGTATCTTGATTTAAGAGATGAAATTTTGATGCAATTTGCCCAGAGCCAGTTCCAAAATTATCACCGGCTTCATTTCTTGTTCTGTCCCATATAAAATCATCTCCATCGCTTCCATTGTTTCTACCAAATAAATTTAAACCATAATTTGTATAATTCATTAAAATTGGTACATCGTTTGAATGATTATTAATAGGGTCGTAAGCAATTTGGTCAGATATTAATAATTCTCCTTTTAATGTATCAATTGTAAATTTAAAATTAACTGTATCATTTAAAGTATTTTTATCATAATCGCCTGGTAACATAATATTTGCTAAAAATCTAAATTCACCTATTCCCAACCATCTAATATTAAATGATGGTATATTTATAGGTATATAACTTTTACCAAAATGTGCTGGTATAGCTTGCACTCTATCATAAATACTATAGTTAAGTCCCTTCTTATAAATTCTAACCCTTACAAAATATGTTGGGGCACCAATAGCTGTATTATTATATAATCCAACTGATATAGGAACTCTTGTTAATTGAAGCACGTTCCTTCCAGTTGGAAGGATACCTATTCTTATATGATTAATCTCGATATCGGTTGCCTCTAAATCTTGTTCGAGGATTTCAATATTATCAATGAAGAAATCGTCGTCATCGTCAGGTATTGTACCTTTTATTCCTTGTTTTGCAAGTAGTCCATCATCTCCCGCTAAAACTCTAACTCGGAATCTGAAATAGTCTGAAGTGTTGTATTTTTGATTTAAAAATGCCTCTGGTATAGAAATATAAAATCTTTTATAAACATCGTCAATTCCATCATCAAAAGGGTTAGCTCTAAGCGAATTTATGTTTGGGTTATTTTCTAACGCGAGAGAAGAATCTGGGTCGGATTCTAAAAAGCCCATACGATAACCACCTGCTCCAAATAGTCCGAAGGCAGGGACATTTGTTTCTGGTTCAAGCCCACCTCTTCTTGGGTGCATTCTCCATCTTGATTCATCTGGATTTGTGATATGTATTAATCTTTCTGGCAAATTATCCGCTTTTTGATTCAAATATTCAACTACTATTTCATCAGGAAACTCACAAGAATCATTTGGATGTGAATATTGATTAAAAATATTACTATTGTGCATTACTCTCGGTTCAGGACCAATTAACTTTGCATCAGACCAGCCCCTATCCCAGTTTTCTCTGTGTTCTGTTCGCTGTATTGAAATTGCTAAATAATTACCTTTCTTTTGCTTTAAATTTATTGGATAAGAAGTTATTACATCTCCACCTGGATTTGTTTTTGGTTCATTACCCTCCAAATCAACTCTGTTCATTTTAATAACTGGGGAGTTTAGTTTAAAGTTCTTTGCGGCTGCGATTTTTTCTGGTATCCATGCGTTTAGTGAGTCGCTCTCTTCATCTATATAAGTTGCTAAATACTCTCCTTGTGGAGGAAGTGGATGCTTTGATACTTCATCACCGCTAACAACTTCAGCACCTTTTGAAACCCATTTCCATACAGATGGCATTGCTTTTCCATCAATAAGATTAAACTCTGTTACGTTATCATAAAAATGATTTAATCTTTTCATTACAAATAAATTGCGAGATAAAGTATCATCGAAAGTCCAATCTTGTAGGATTGGTTCGCCATTTGGAGTTTCTGAAATTGCTATTGCTTTGGCTTCTAAGTTTCCAATGTGGTTTTTATCTTTTTCATTTGCAATAAATGGCGGAAACTGCACAAAAACATATCCATAAGGAGGTATTCCATTAAAGGGTTTACCTTTTGTTGAATAAGTTCCATCACCGGGAAAATGATATTGTTTATCTGGGAATTCATCTTGATTTTCATAAGTGTTATATTGATAATCATCGCCTACTTTGAATAAGTTAGCCAATCTTACATTGGAACTAAACTCTCCTATACAATTTTCTAAATTATGATGTTGAACTGCTAAACAAGATGAATCTATTTGTATTGTTTTATTATAAACTACTCTACCAGATGCTTTATTTGTAATAGTGAATTTAGTTTTAAATTTAAAGTCTTGTTTTTCGTAGTTAATACCATTTACACCTTGAATATCATTAGACATATTTTGGAATATTGCTATTGGTTGAATCGCATCTAATCTCTCTACTCCAGCAAGTAGTTCATATTTTACTGTTTGAGATGATTTTATTGTTGTATTAAAAGCCAATTCGTCATCATCGTCTATTACCTTGTCTCTTACATTATATTGAATATCAACAGCTCTTACAGTATTTTTAAATTGATTGAATTTTACAACTCTGTTGCTTTGTAAGTAATTATTTTTTCTTAAAGTATCACCAAGCCATTGGTGTGTTGCTTGTTCATATTCATATAAATCTCCTTCTTTGTATAAATTTTTATTACCTTTTAAATCCAGGAACTCTCTATCTTTTCTATTATAATTATTGTGCCTTGCAAACCCCCTTACACCTGATGTAGTGTTCTCTCTGAATATTTCAGATGAAAGCAATTTAATACTATTATTTTTTGAAGTAAAATATTGATTTACAACTCCATTAAACTTTTCATATATAAAGAATATGTCATTTGTTTTGCTATCTAAAATTACTTGAACATTAGCGGATATATAGTTTTCATCATTTGGTCTATTTCCTCTTGACAAACTAAAATCACCACCTCGAACAGTTTGTATATCTCCAATTAGTTGAAGGTTAACAAAGTAAATATATAATTTTGTTTTATCATTAGAAACTCCAAAATACACTTTTCCGTGGTCATCAATTTTGTTTAACCTTTTAGCAAATTGTGATAGTTCCATATCGCCCCAAAGTGGTGCAATAATTGGGCTTCGTATATTTTTAATATCTCCAAAAGTATTGCCACTTAACCTTTTATTGCCTTTTGCTCTTATTCCACCATTAAATTTTTGGTGATCATTTCCCATTGCAATATATTTGTATCCGTAGTCATCTGCAGTGTCATCATAAACACCAGGGTTTGTTCTACCTCTTACAAACCAATCTTGACTATTTTGACTGTAAATACTACCATTTATTGTTATTCTATTGCCTTGACTATTATAATTATAGCGTCTATTTGATAATGCGATTAGTCCATTTGTTGATACATAGAAACTATCGTAAGTCATTCCATTAAAATTGAATCCGCCGTTTAAGTCGAGCGATATTGGTCCTGCAAAGGCATTATCGGTTGAATCTATATCTACAATGAAATTATGCTGAAAATATTCAACTTCGGGTGTATTTGGGTCATCATTAGCAGGGTTTCTGAAGTAATATTGCCCAAATTTGTTATCTGGTGAAGTCCAATAATCTGGGTTTGCTTGTCTTGGACCAGAGTATATTCTCTTCCAAGAAATTGAATTATCTGTAGTATCTTTGAAGGATTCCATACTGACTTCAATCCCATTTTTTATTTCAGCATTATTTGATATAAAATAATATCCAGTAGAAGGAGAAGGCAAATAATCGTCTCACCAAAAATTATTTATAATTTCTTTAAATGGCTGAGGAAATGTGCTTTTTTCATCGCCATATTGCGATTTAGAATTATTATTAAAATCTTTTTTATTCAAATACGATTGCGAAAAAGAGATTTGAGTGAATATTAAAAATAGTATAATGTTTTTCATAAATGCCTCTGATTATAAATATAATAAGTATAATAATTCAACTATTAACCTGGGGGCCATTGCATTGCTCTTCCACCAAGCAAATGACAATGTAAGTGATAAACTGCCTGACCGCCATTTTTATTACAATTTATGACTAACCTATATCCATCATCAGCAAGTCCTAACTCTTTTGCAATCAAACTTGCTCTATGAATAATCTTACCGGTTAAAAGTTGGTGTTTTTCCTCTAGCTCGTTTAGTGTCTCAATTTCAATTTTAGGGATAACCAAAACATGAATAGGCGCTTGTGGTTGAATATCGTTAAACGCAAGAATTTCATCATCTTCGTAAACAATATCAGCAGGTATTTC
Organism: Eximiradiales bacterium; assembly: GCA_965661945.1. GTDB lineage: Bacteria > Bacteroidota > Ignavibacteria > Kapaibacteriales > UBA2268 > JAJRPT01. The sequence goes on along the minus strand of CBFIFP010000002.1, from coordinate 255,208 downwards.
TTTATTAATAATTTTAGTAAAAATCGTTGACATATCTTCTCCTTTAGACAAAAAAAACCCTCGCAATAAAATTGCTTTATTACGAGGGTTTGTAAGAAAAATAAGAAAGTTAATTATCTGATAACAGACACTTTCTCTGAAACTGTTTGACCATTTAAAGTAGCTCTAATGATGTATGCACCATTAACAACTTTAGCACCAGTCTGAGTTTCAGCAGTCCAAGTAAAGTTAAGAGGACCACCGTTGTTCACAGTTTGATTCAAGAATTGTTGAACGGTGTTACCAAACATATCAACAACTTCAACTAAAACGTCTCCGCCTTTAGGAAGGTTAACATTGAAAGTAACATCATTGTCAAATGGGTTTCTTGAAGTAAGTTCGATAGATAACGGGCTGTCAGAAATGATAGTTTTAGTTATAATTCCAGAACTTTCACAATCAAAAGCACCATCAACATCAACTTGTCTTAATCTATAGTTATAAGTAACGTTAGGTTTAACTTTGTCATCAATGAAAGAGTATTTAGTTTCTTCTGTGAAGTTACCTTTACCTCTACCATTTACCCAACCAAGTTGAGACCACATTTCTTCACCATCTTTGTCAAGTTTTCTTTCTACATAGAAACCTTTGTTATCGATTTCAGTAGCAGTTACCCAGAATAACTCAACTCTGTTTCCTCTTACAACACCATCAAACTCAGCAAGTTCAACAGGAATTGTATCACATTCTTGGTATAAAGGATTCGAACTGAATGATTTATTACCAAGAACAGGTCTTAATAATGGAACCCAGAAACCTCTTGAGTTTGTCATTGTCCAACCATCATTAGGAGAGAATCCCATGTGGTGCAAGTGAGGATAACCAGGGTTACCAGTATTAGGCATGAATTGAACCCACTCGTTAGAACCTTTAGAGTTCTCATAAGCAAATCTGTTATCATTTAATAATTGAGAACCTTGAGCATTAGGTCTTCTCCATTCTTTATTGATAGCTAAGTGAATACCACCTAAACCTAATGGTTCACCAGGCATTTGATAGATATTCATAGTTCTCATACCACCACGAGCGGAAGAAGCTCCTAAGTGAAGTGGATCTTGACCTAACTGAGCAATAACAACCCAGTAGTTACCTGGTTGTAATACTAATTCACTATCCATTAAATAGTCAACATAGTCACCCCAAACTCTTAATTGTCTTCCTTGCTCATCAAATTCAGTATCAGAAAGACCTCTTTGTCTGTCAATTCTTGAATTTAAAATTTCTCTACCAGGGATACCATTAGCATCGTCGTAAATAGAAATTGAAATAAAGTCAGGAGATTGGTTTAAAGTACCAAAATAAGCTTTGAAACCTTTAACAGTATCCGCATTCTGTAAGTCAAATCTCATAGCAAGTTGACCAGAACCAGTACCAGAAAGTGCACCACCATGGAAGTTTTCAAAATCCCAAGTCCAAACTCCACCACCTGAGTTAAATCCAAATAAAGTTAAACCTCTACCTGGTATACTATTACCTGTTAAGTCAGGAACATTATTAGTAACGTTTTGAACTGGATCCAGAGCAAAATCATCACCAAAATTAATAACAAAGTCTGTGTATGTTGTATCATTTCTAGGGTCTTTATCAGAATCTCCTGGAATAATTATTATTGCTTGAGCGCGGTAATCACCTGGACCAGATTGTCTTGCGTTAAATGATGGCATGTTTTTGTTCAACTGAGTACTGCCTAAGTGAGCAGGAATTGCTTCTTGACGGCAATAAATTGGTCTATTGTCTCCGTTTTTGAAGATTTCAACTCTACAGAAATAAGTAGGCGCTCCAACTGCAGTATTATTAGTTAAAGTAACAGAGATTGGAACTCTAGTAGCTTGAGAAGCAGGAGTTCTAAAATAAGGCCAGTTAACTTTAACAGCAGATACTTCGATGTCAGTTGCTTCTAAATCTCTAAATAAGATTTGAACGTTATCAACAAAGAAATCATCATCATCATCTGGAATTGAAGGTGTACCTCTTACTTTTGATAATCTATCATCAAGAGTAGCCATAACTCTAATTCTAAATCTAAAGTTTTCAGCAGTATTGTGAGGCATTCTTACGAATGTATCAGGAATAGCTAAGAAAAACTTACGATATTCAAAGTCAATACCATCATCAAAAACATTAGCTCTTAAAGAGTTAATAAGTGGGTTTGCTGGATTTGCTAAAGCAGAATCTGGATCACTTTCCAAGAATCCGACAGCATATCCACCACCACCATATAATCTTAATACTGGCACATTTGTTTCAAGAGGAGCATTATCTCTTCTAAAGTGTCTTCTCCATTGAGCTGGAGCAATATTTGTTACATGACTCAATCTTTGAACTTGTTGTTGAACCCATGAGTTCGCATATTCAATTACTAGTTCATCAGGATTTTGAGAAACTGAATTCACAATATTGTAGTTATTAAAAATGTTACCATTAAAAATTGATCTTGGTTCAGGACCTATTAATCTTGCATCAGCCCATCCTCTAGCCCAGTTATCATTGTGTTGAGCTCTTTGAACAGAAACTGAAAGTACAGAACCTCTTCTACCAATCATGTTTATTGGGAATGAAGTAATAACATCACCGCCAGGACTAGCAGCTGGTTCTTGACCTCCAAGAGTTACTCTGTTCATTTTAATAACAGGTGAAGATAAAGTAAATGCTCTAGCTCTGTTAATATTTTCTTGAACCCATCTTTTTTCAGGTGGATTTTCTACAAAAACTGCACGTTGATTTTGAGTTCTTGGTGGAAGAGGGTGTTTAGAAACTTCTTCACCAGAAACCATTTCAGCATCAATATTTACCCATTTCCATACTGAAGGCATAGGAACACCATCAATTAAGTGGAATTCATTACCATCATCATAGAAAGATTCCATTCTTCTTAAAACGAATAGATTTACAGCTGTTGTATCATCAAAAGGCCATTCATCTTTAATTTCTGTTAAATTAGGTCTTCTTGGAATTGCAATAATGTATGCTTCCAATCTACCAATGTGGTCATCAATAAATTCTGATGGAGACCAAGGAGGGAAAAACAATTCTACAAACGCATAAGGTCTTACACCATTATGTCTTCTGTTGTAGTCTGAGTCTGAACCATTACCTGGGAATTGATAAGTAGCTTGGTCATCTTCAGCTGTTGGAGTGTGTGGAGTTACATCCAAGTTTCTTCCAGCAGGAGTAATTTTAGCTAATCTAATTCTTACATCTCTATCACCAGAACATTCAATTGCTTGAGCTTCAGGTAAAGCCATACAAGTAGAGTCAACAACAGTTTCTTTTTGATAAATTACTCTACCAGAAGCTTTGTTAACTATTCTAAACATAGCTCTAAATTCTAAATCTTGAGCAACATAATTTTGACCATTTTGTCCCATGATATCATTAGTCAAGTTTTGGATAATTGCAATTGGTTGAATTGCGCCTAATCTTGGTTCACCAGCTAATAATTCATAGTTATTTACATTTTCAGTTGAAACTCTAACTTTGAAAGATAAATCTCCAAAATTAGGATCAAGAATTTTATCTCTTACTCTATATTGAATATCTACTACTCTTAAAGCATTAGTCCATTGTTTGTATCTTACGATATAATTTGCATAAGGGTAAGGTGGGTCTCTTCTGATTTCTGATATCCAGTGATGAGTATATTGTTCGTATTCAGTTAAAACTCCTTGATTAACTTTTCTTAAGTGATTCACGTGTCTTGCAAATCCTCTTACACCAGAAGTAGTGTTTCTTGTAAAGATAAACTGTGCAGCTTCTTTACAAAATGCACCAGCACTACCTGCAAAAGTTCTGTATATAATTGTAATATCATCTTCTTTATTATCTAATACTACTTGAGCAGAACCAGAGATATAATTGTTATTACCTGGTCTTAAGCCCATAGGATTATTAACCCCACCACAAGCTTGAGTATTTACCGCTCTAATTGGTTGAGCATTGATAATATAAATATGTAGTTTGTCATTTTCTAATGTTCTATAATACATTACTTGTCCGTGTTGATCAACTCTTTCTTGGCTATTTGCATATTGAGATAATTCCAAATCACCAAAGAAAGGAGAGATTACAGCTGTTTTGAATTGGTTTACATTTCCAAAAGTACCACCGTTTAATGCCATTCCACCTCTTCTACGAAGACCAGCTTGAGTATTACCTGGGTTATTACCCAAAGCAATATGTCTCCAGCCATAATCATCTGCAGTATTATCATTCATACCATCACCACTGCGACCTCTACCAGTTGCAAACCAATCCATAGAATTAGGATCGTAAGCAGAGCCACTTTCCAATCTTCTGTTTCCGTCTGCATCATAGAAGTATCTTCTATTTGTAAGTGAAATGATACCATTTGTAGATACATAGAAACTATCATATCTAATACCATTGAATCTGAATCCACCAGCAAGTCCAAGTTTTATAGGACCAGCGATTGCATCATCAGTTGAATCAATTTGCCAGTCACCTGGTAAATCTGGGTCTGACGCGTGTAAAAAGTATTCTACTTTAGGTGTTCCCGCATTATCATTAGCAGGGTTTCTAAAGTAAGTATGACCTTCTGTATTTTCAGCAGAAGTCCAATAATCTGGGTTTTGTTGTCTTGGTCCAGAAAGGATAGACATCCATCTAGCTCTTTCAAAACTTGTATCAACAAACTCAGTTGCCTGAGGTCTCCAAACTGCATCTGAAGTAGATGCGTTTGTTACAAAATAGTAACCTGTAGATATAGCTGGCTGGTTACTTGGCCACCATTGTGCAACATCATCAACAACGTTTCCAGTCTGATTGAATGGGCTTGGTTGTGTAAAGATGTTTGCTGTAGGCAAATAGCAAGACTTTGCTTTGATCAAACACTCCTGAAGCTGTCTTCCAGCTTGAGCAGAAGCATTATACATCATAAGAGACATTGCTAATGCCATAGTTAGTATAATAAACCTTTTCATAAGGTACTCCTTTAATTTAAAATAAATTAATTAAAAAAAATTTTTATCGTTTAAATCTCCATCCATCTTCTTCAACTTCAAAAATCCAACCAGCTATTTTACCTGGTGAAATCTGAGTGAAATTATTCCAATAATTTTTATCAAAATAATTTCTAGAAGATGTTTGGTCATACTTCATTTCCTCTGCTTGTTCTTTAATCTTGTTAAATCTATCTTTCCATAAAGAGATGTTAGATTCTCTTAAATCAATCCACCCTTGATTACACCACTTATCAACGTTTTCAATAGAAAACTCATAAGTGTGTCCAGGTTTTTTAACCGGTACTTTAACAAAACTTCCTTTTAAGAACTTTTCTTCATTAATTAAAATTGGTAAACCAATTGAAAGTATTTGACTTCTTAATTTAGTGTTTTCATTTATAAGATTAACCATTTTATTTTTCGTATCCAATACCGAATCATTTAAGAATGAGTTAAAATCACTATAAATTAATTTCAATAATTGAGCTTCAAAAAGCAATTTTGATAATCTTGGAGGTCCGAGTAGTTCGAAAGCAACACCTTCTACACCATTTTCCTCTTCAAGTTTATCTAATATTTGCATTGCTTTATTTCTTAAAAAACCACCTCTATATGTTGGTCCTAGAGAAAAAGCATCAAGTCCTTGAATAATATCCTTTCCGGTATTTCCACCTTGTGCTTCAAATATTAAGTAATCTGCTATTTCTTCTGGAGTAACAATCTCCATTTGCCCTAGAGAACTAATTGTTTCAAATTCAAATTTTGAGAAGATACCATTTTCACCTGTATCAATGAATACTGATTTTAAATCTTCTTTTGTATCCACGACACCATCAGAATTATTAAAATCAAAAACACCATTAATAGGCAAAGCATTTTCTACTTGCATATCGTACAATCTTACTGGCTTTCCACCTTTTTTAACTGTATCAAATGCGATTTTTTTCCATGCAATAGTAGCAGCCGGCTTAATTTCTTTTACTATAGTAGAGTTTGGCGTTCTTGCCATTAAATACATAAGTAAACTTTGAGCCCCTGCAACTGCATTTTTGGACATTAAAACTCTTGATGGCTTATCCTCACTATGTGTGTAAGGAATGTTTAATCCCATACCACCAGTTCCACTTGTTCCTACTTTGATATACATTTTAGAACTTGAAGTTGATAAAGCTTCACCTAAAATTTGAATATGTCTAATAAGTTGAGGAACATAAGTACTTGCCATCAATTTCTCAATATTATCTTTATCGAGAATATCATTTTTAAGGTCATTTATAACTGTTAAAGAACTATTGTAAATATCTAAATATGCTATACCAGTAGCTGTATTGATACAATCAATTACCAAATCTGGTTTATGTTTTGTTATTAATTGATACAGAAAAGAACTTTCTTTAATATTATCATCTAAATCTAAAAATGTATCTTGAATAATCTGCATTCTTGTTTTAGAATCGCTCAATAGCTCTGCATAACTTATATCTTTCCACTCGGAGCGAGTAAATAAATTACCCCACTCTGCTGTTAGTTTAGGCGTTCTTTCTCCAAATTCTTCTTTCAAACTTGTTATTGATTCTTCCGCCTCGTATTGCTTTAAAGAACTTATAACTAATTCACTTACTCCAAACCCAATTAACTTTTTTGCTATTGCACCACCAACTAATCCCCAGCCACCTAATATTAAAATCTTCGAATCTTTAAGGTTCATTTTTACTTTTTTGAAATATTTTTCTTGAAATTTTATTTAAATAGAATTCAATTTAACCTAAAATATTAAATATTCCAAATTATTTTTTTAAAAATTATTTTTTTTAATTTTAAAAAAACTTTTTTTAATTTTTGTTTATTCTTCTGTTAACATAAACACACAAACCCTCCAGATATCTCACAGAAATGTAAACTTTTTTTTGATATTACCTTATATTTACATTTGCTACTATTATATATAGTATATAAATTAACTAATTAATAGATTTGATATTATTTATCAATAACATTGCTTATAATATTGATTTTATCTATATTGCTAAAATATCGGATATTTATTGAATTTAATTCATTTAATATTTGTCCAAAGTTTTTCTAATTTATTTTTAATTTTTCCTTCCCTACCTAATCCTTTTGGTAAATAATATTGTTTTTTAATTCCTTTTGGTAAATAATTTTCCTCAACAAAACTATCATCATAATCGTGAGGATATTTGTATTCTAAGCCATAATTCTCATTCTTCATCAATTTTGTTGGTGCATTTCGTAAATGTAAAGGAACATTTGTATTTATACCATTTTTTATGTCCATTAAAGCCTCGTCTATTGCTAGATATGATGCATTAGATTTATCAGTACTTGCAAGATAAGTAACTCCTTGAGCTAAAATAATCCTTGACTCTGGCATTCCTATTTTACTAACTGCATCAAAGATATTATTTGCTAAAACAAGGGCAAAGGGGTCGGCGTTTCCAATATCTTCAGAAGCAAATATTAACATTCTTCTTGCAATAAACTTGGGGTCTTCTCCTGCATCTATCATTTTTGCTAACCAAAATATGGCGGCATCTGGATCTGATCCTCTCATAGATTTAATAAATGCCGAAATTGTATCATAATGATTTTCACCATCTTTATCATATTTAGTTATCTTTTTTTGTATTATCCGTTCAATGTCATTTCTGGTTATTACAATATCGCCTTTACCTTTTGATTTTACTAATGATTCTAAAATATTTAATGCAGTTCTGGCATCTCCACCTGATAAATCTACTAAGGTATCTAAATCTTTTATACTTACATTCAATTTTTTTAGATATTCATCTTTAGATAAAGAACTTAATATAATAGATTTTATTTTATCATTACTTAATTCATTTAATTTAAACACTCTACATCTACTTATTAGTGCTGAATTTACTTCAAAAGAAGGATTTTCAGTAGTTGCTCCAATTAAAATCACACTGCCATCCTCTACTGAATGAAGTAATGCATCTTGTTGAGATTTATTAAATCTATGAATTTCATCTATAAAAAGAATAGTCTTTTTGTCATTTTTTAGATTATATTTTGATTTTTCAATTACATTACGAATTTCTTTAACACCACTTTCTATTGCAGAAAGTTTTATAAAATCTGCTTCTAATTTATTTGAGAGCAAATTTGCTATAGTAGTTTTTCCAGTTCCCGGAGGTCCCCATAAGATAATAGAAGGCAGATAATTTTCTTCTAAAAAAGAGGTCAAAGCCCCTTCCTTACCCAAGATATGGTCTTGTCCTTCAAGTTCCTCTATAGTATGAGGTCTCATTCTTTCTGCTAATGGTCGAAAATTATTTTTACTTTCTTTTGTTTGAAATAATTCCATTTTGTTAAATTAGTTTTTTTTAAAACACTAATTTATAAATTTTTATGAAAATAATCAGCATAATTCTACTGTTAATCTTAATATCATGTACTGAAACATCTAAAACTCAAGAAAATATTTATGATGATAATGATAAAATACTTCTTTTAGGTACATTTAATATTGAGTGGTTAGGAGAGGGAAATAACGACAGAAAACCAAGAGTTGAAGAAGATTATAAAAATATCGCGGAAGTTATTAAAAAAACTGGCGTTGAGTTTTTTGGATTACAAGAAATTGAAAATGAAAATTCATTATTACGTGTTTTAAAATATCTTCCTGATTGGACTTATATTTTTAATAAATCTCATTCATCAAGTTTGAATACTTGCTTTATATTCAAAAAATATCTAAATGTTGAAGATTTAGGGAATTATGAGGGAATTAATGTTGAAAAGCAAACCACAAGACCAGGTTCTGTTGTTAGACTAAAACATGGTAAATTAGATATCCATATTTTAAATGTACATTTAAAATCTACTTCGGGTTATGATAATACTGATGAGAAAAAAGAACGCTCATATATGCTAAGACGCTTACAATCTATTGAAATAGTTAATTTTAAAGATTCTATCATAAATAATAATATTAATAATAAAGTTATTGTTCTTGGTGATTTTAATGATAATCCAATCAGAGAAGAAGAATCAAACATATTACTTTTAGACTCAAATTTTAAATTTCCTACAAAGTACTTAGCAAGCTGTAAAAATGAATTTTGGGATGTTATTGATCATATTATTTTATCAGATGATTTATTTAATCATTATCAACCATCATCCGCTTATGTCTTTGATATATTTAGTATTTTTCTAAATCAAAAAGCAGATATGATTTCAGACCATTGTCCAGTAATGATAAGGTTGAATGATTGATTAATATTATTCATATCTTGTAACACATTTTTATACTTAAAAGTTATATACTTTTATTTCTTTTTTCCTCTTTTTACATTTATTTCTGAAGGTATATCTTTGCCATTAAAGATATTATTAAATAATATTGAAGAGCAATATGGCGCAAGTAAAACAGCTTTTGCTCCCATTCCATTAAATATATAACAGTTAGGATTCAGTTCTGAATTTCCTATAAATGGTCTGCGGTCAAATGTTGCTGGTCTTATTCCTGCTCTTTGCTCAATAATTCTATATTTTTTGTTAATTATTTTTTCCAGAGACATTATTAATTCATTTTTTTTAATTTCTGTTGGATTTTCATCTTCAAAAGTCCAATCAAAAGTAGAGCCGATTAAAAATCTATTATTTCCTTTTGGAAAAATAAATAAGTTTTTACTAATGATAAAATTAACATCAAAATCTTCTATTTCAACTTCTAATAATTCGCCTTTTGCGAAATTATATCTTAAATCTGGAAAAAATGGGTTTTCTTCGCCGTAATATCCTTCTGCAAAAATTATTTTTGAAAATTCTAAAAATGAATTTTCTTCATTGTAATTAATGTAATTATATTTTTCTTTATAATTTCTTAATATATTCTTAACAGAAAAAAATTTATGACTCAATTCCAAGAAGTCCTTTGTTTCTATATAACCAGAGTTTTTTACTACTCCAAAACCAATAGTATTTTTAATGCTCAAAAGATTTTTATCACTATTACTTTCAATAATATTATTATCCATATACAATAGATTAGGAAAATCAGCTGACTTTTTTTTCCATAAATTAATCTCATCATTATTAGTAAAGCATTTATAAATATCAATTTTATAATGAAACTTACCCTTTAATTCTTCTTCAATTTTAGTATAAAATTCATCTAAGTAAGGAATTAATAAGTCTGCTTGCCATGAGCAAATAAATCTTTTAAATACAATCGGATTATATATTCCAGCAGCAATTTTTGAAGATGTATATTCTCTTTCTTGATTAATCAAAACAAAATCAATATTATTAAAATACAATTGCCAGGCAAAAATAGTCCCTGATAATCCACCACCCACAATTAGTATTTTTTCATCCATAATCTTAACTTTTTATAATATTTAAAACAAAGTTAACTGCTTACATTAACTCTTTTTTCCAATAAGTTCTGATAATACCTTGACCATTGAAACTCTCTTTAAAACTTAGCAATGATTCATTGACATACCTGCCTGAATCTTCGGTTGATATACCATAATTTAAATATGAATATGACATATCAGCTAAATATCTTTTAAGTTTATAAATGCCAAAATGAATAGGTTTTAGTTTTGAAAAATTATAATCTAAACTTGAATAAAAAATATGCCATCCAGTAGAATTTACATTGAAAATTAAAAACCCAGCTATTATTTCATTTTTATATTTAACAATTGGTATTTTTACTCTTTCGGGAAATAGCAGTAATAATTTTTTTATTTCCTCTAGGTTATGAACTGGTTTTACATCATATTTTTTTAAATTATTTTCCAGAATTTCATAGTATTTTTTTACTTCGATTTCATTTTTAGCAAAATCAAGAATTAAGTTATTTTTATTAGCGGTTTTGATGCATTGCTTTACTTTACTAAATGTCGAATTAGAATAGCTATTATAATATTCTTCTTCATTCATATATCTTATTTTATCTAAATCATAGAAGGTTGATAATTCTTCTGCTTCTCTTTGATAATTTCTTCTTACAAGACAAAACTCAATTTGATCAAGTTTTTCCTTTAAAAATATTTTTGGACTATGCCTAAATTCAATAAAATTAATATTTTTATTAGTGCAATACTCTTCAATTTTAGAAAAAATTTTATTAGTTAAATCATAACTTATGTTTTCTTTGACTACAAGCCCTCCATAAGAAGATCCTGGATGGGATTTTAATATATTATTCTCATTTTTTTTTAAAAGTGCAGCTGGAAAAACTGCAATTAACTTTTCAAATTGATAAATTAATAAGGAATTGTCTTTGAATCTATCTTTTGGATGATAATCTAAAAAATTTCTAAGGTGGAAAATAGTTCCGTTTATAGAAGAATTTACAAAATTCTCATAAATATTAAAGTCTGAATCATCATATATTTTAATAGAAATCATACTATAGGAATAGTTTGACCATTTTGGGCAAGTGATAAATTTGCGGCTTCAAGTATTTTCACAACTCTTAAACCCATATCACCATCAGTTATTGTTTTAGTATTATTTTTTATGGAATCATAAAAATGCTCAACTTCTTCTTTTAAAGCTTCTTTATTAGAAATAGAAGGTGACACCATATCACCAATCCTATACTGAATTAATGATTCATATATATCTTCTTTATTTTCAATTTTAACACCAGAGTCATAAATCTTTATTTTTTCTGCGTTTTCCATATCATCAAAGACAAGCATTTTATTACTACCACCGAAAATAATCTTTCTTATTTTAATAGGAGACAGCCAATTTGAGTGAATATGTGCTATACTTCCGTCTTCATAATTTATTGTTAAATATGCAATATTCTCAATATCTTTATTTGAGTATTTAACAATACAACTTCCTGTAGCATTAACACTAATTGGTTTTTTACCTACGCAATACTCTAAAATCGCAATATCATGAGGAGCTAAATCCCATATAACATTAACGTCATGCTGGAATAAACCAAGATTAATTCTTACGCTATCAAAATAAAGAATATCGCCTAAAGTTCCATCGGAGATTAATTCTTTTATTTTCTGCACAGCAGAAGTATAAATATAAGTATGGTCTACATTTAGAATAAGATTATTTTTTTCTGCTAATTTTATTAATTCTTCTGATTGAGCAGAAGTAGAAGTAAGTGGCTTTTCAACCCAAGTGTGTTTGCCAGCTTCTAAACTTTTTTTAGCTAATTCATAATGAGAAAAAACAGGGGTAGCAATTGCTACAGCATCAATATTTTTATCATTAAAAACATCATTAGGATTTGAGGTTATTTCAATTTGAGGGTATAATGTTTTTGCTTTATTTAATTGTTTTTCATCTAAATCACAAGCTAAAACTAAATTCCAAGAATCAGAATTATTAAAATTCCTTAAAATATGAGAACCCCAGTATCCACAACCAATTACTGCAATATTCATAATATTATTGTATTCCTTGTTTTAATTTATCTTCAGCAATTTTTAAATTACCTTTAAAAGTATTATTATTGGGGTCAAGACTGACTGCTGTTTTAAAATGTGAAATAGCATCTTCAACCATACCTAATTGCAATTCTACATTAGCTAAATTATTAAAATAGTGAGGATTTTTTGGATTAAGTTGAGTTGCTCTAATATATTTATCAAAAGCAAGAGTTGGATTATTCTGCTTTGCATAGGCATTTGCATAACTAAAATAGATATTTGCAGCTTGTTCTTTGACATTCCCATAATTTGGATTAATTCTAATTACTTTTTCGAAGTACAAAAGAGTTGAATCAACCATATTAGCTTGGGAAAATATATTAGCAAAATGAGCAAGATAACTTGGGTGTTCAGGAGCATAAGGAAGTGAGTTTCTCATAACTGCAATAGCTTCATTGAAATTCTTTTTTTGCATTAATATTTGAGTTTTAGTCATAACAGCATTAGTTAGTAAATCTCTAGCTTGATATTCTATTTGATTCACAATACCGCCTTTTCCATCTTCGATAGCTACTTCTAACTCTTCAATTGCTTCATCAAATTTTCCAGCTTGAATGTAATAATACCCAACAAACATTCTTAACTTTGCGTGAAAAGGATATTGCTCTTTTAACTCTAAAAGCCATTTTCCACCTCTATCGAGATATTCTTTTTTGAGTTTAGGGTCTTTTACCACTCTTGCACTATCTACAATTGAAATAGCTGCATACCAATCATCTTTTAATTCAAAATCTCTCTCAGTCCAAGAAATTAAGAATAATACTCCAATTATTATTGCTGGAATTAATGCAACGAAAATATCTTTTTTTTCTTTATCCATATCATTTATCTATTTATTACTGCAACTTTCTGAACCGATTGTATGTTACTTGTTCCAGAAGAAGCAAATATCAAATACACACCAGAATTTACAAAATTACCATTTTTATCTTTACCATCCCAAAAAATCTTATCACCAAGAGCGTTAATTTGCCTCACTAACTCACCATTAGTGGTTACTATTCTAATATCCGATTTACCTGCTAAACCTTCAATTGTCAAATTCATATCTATTTGAGGTCTGAAAGGTTGGGGATAACATATTATATCGTACACTTGTGATGGTTTTACTGATATTGACTTTGCTGAAAATAAACCTAAAGCGGTTCCGAAATAGACTTCCCCAGTTGCTGGATCGATTGTTATATTTCTAACATCATTAGTTGGCAGAGGGCTATTTTCTGTATTTATTCTTGCGATTTCTTTTGTACCATCACCATTATACACAAAAACACCTTTGCTTGTAGCAATCCATTTATAATTTATTTCATCAACATAAATATCAGTTACATCAAACTCTACAAAATAAGTTGGAGCAACAGCAACTAAAGAGCGAGGATTTTCATCATTTAAAACTCCCCCAGGATTTAAGAAATAAGTAATTCCGGTACTTGTTCCAGCCCATATCCATCCATTTTTATCTACTGCTAAGCTTTTTATAACATTATTTGCAAGTTCTGGAACATTATTTGTTCTTAATTGCACACAAATATCATCGCTAGTATCCTCTAAAGTACCATTTTCATTAAACAATACAATTCCATCTTGGTCACGTCCTAAATCAGAACCAATCCATTTAGTTCCATAATTATCAATAACCATGTGATAGAACCCCCTTCTGTTTAATCCAACGCAATTTTTGTAACCGTAGTGTTTGTCTCCATCAATAGCAACTAAAAAATTGCCAGGATAAAAGTCTGCATAATTTACAGTCCAGGATACATTATTTCTATCAAAAACAGTTTCAGCTGCCTCAAAAAAAGATAATTCATCAGATTGGTCTATTCCTTCAAATTCCGAGTTTCTCTGATTATAAGTTCTAAATGTATAATCATCTTCAGTATCAATCACTAATAATCCTGTGCCCAAACCTCTATGACCTATGTAAATGTTATCAAATCTATCAATGCTTAATTTTCTATAGTTGTTAATAGGTATATCTTCTTGATTAATATCTTTTATAAAAGAATTAAAATAACTCCAACTGACTCCATCAAACTTCATAAATCCACGATTTCCAGTAGTAACCCATAAATTACTTTTACTATCTACCTCCATATCATAAATAGAATTTGACAAACTTGTTTTGGGAACTGCTTTTCTTATTTCTTTTGATTTATTAACGAATATAAATCCTTCATACTCTCCAAATAAGATTAATTCATTATTATAAACAAAAACGCCATTATGAGTTGAACTATTTATCGTATCATTTCCGAAGTAATCAAATCTATCAGTTTGTTGAATATTTCTGTAACCAAACAAATTGTCATAGTATAAATTATTTTCAAAGACAAAAAACATATTTAAATCATAGTTGCTTTCTGAAACTTGAGAGATTGTATCATTATCTAAGTTATAATTTATTTTATAAATTTTTTTTAAATTACAGAAATATAGTTCATTATTATAAAATTTCATATCTATAATAGAACCATAGACTTCTTCAGTTATTAATTCTATATTTTCCCAATTCCTTGGATTACTAATTATGTCCCCAATTTCTAAATATTGTATTCCATTTTTTTCAGTAGTTATATAAATTTCATTATCTACAATATGTATTTTATTTACATTTACTAATCTATAACTATCTCCAAATGTTTGCTCAAAAACGCCACCTTCTGGGTTTGGGATAAGTTCAGCTAATCCAAAATCTCCACCTATATATACAATCCCGTTATTATATTTTATATCTTTTATTCGTTTATTAATAAAATTAGAATTATATATATCATAAACATTAATAACTCTTCCATCTGAAAATATTAAATCCAAATTTCCTTGTAAATTACCCGCTACTATAATATCAAATTCCTGAATGTATTCTATTGCACTATAATTAACAGATGATAAGCCATTTATATTATCGAAATATTCAAACTTGTCATCTTCATAATAATATTTAACAACACCACCAGATGTTGCAGCCCATAAATTGTTATCATTGTCTAAAACAACATCTCTAATCGAAAGTTGTGAGGAATAAGATTTCCATTCGTATAATCTAAACTCATCTGAGGATAAAGCAAGGAAGGAGAATAAAAATATAAAAATAAGTTTAGTCATTTCTAATCTAAATTAAATTGCAATAATAAGAATTACGATAACTTAGAAAAATAGTTTTTATATTTTTTGAAGTAAATCGCACATCTCAAGACAAGTAAGCGCAGATTCAAACCCTTTATTCCCAGATTTAGTACCTGCTCTCTCTATTGCTTGTTCGATAGAATCAGTAGTTAAAACACCGAAACCTATTGGAATTGAATAATCTAATGTAACTTGAGATGTACCTTTTGTAACCTCTGATGCTACATATTCAAAATGTGGAGTAGAGCCTCTTATTACCGCTCCAAGAGCAATAAGACCATCATACTTTTTAGATTCAGCAAGTTTTTTTAAAACTAATGGAATTTCAAAAGCACCTGGACAAACAACATAATCAATGCTATCCGAGCTAATTCCGTGTCTTACTAAAGCATCTGTAGCCCCCTCAACAAGTTTAGAAACTATAAATTCGTTCCATCTTGTTGAAATAATAGCAATTTTAAAATTATTATTAGTAAAGTTACCTTCAATTTTTATCATTTTTATCCTATTCGTCAGAGAAATAATATTCTGTTAAATCATCAAACTTAATATTTGTTAAGATACAGCCAGCACTTGGAGATTTATAAAAAGTAAATATCCAACGCATCGGAAACCTTGTATGAAGCCCAATATATCTGATTCTTACAAAAGTTTTTGTTATTTCTTCTGCATTAACTGGTTCATAACCTTTAATCAAACCATAAATTTCAAATGCCTTATGAGTTTGATTTATAAGCGCAGTCATTTTATCATTTTGTGCTACTAAAAAGCTACCTTTCATCAACTCATTATAAGCATCAGTTACATTACTATCTAATAGAAAATTAAAGAATTTAGAAGTTTTTACTTTTAATTCTTGAGGTACCTTTTTGTAATTATCTACCCCACCCCTTATGGAACTTTGAAGTTCATATCCTTGAGCAAATAGAAAATTACTAAAAAAGAATAATAAAAAAGATACAATAATAATATTTTTCATATTTTTAATAAAAATAATTATGTAATATTAGATAACTAATAATTTACAAAATTACATCAAATATGCTAATTATCAAATTTTTTTTTTAAATTATGTAAAAGTACTTAATATCTTGGTTAACTAACTCTAATAATTAGCTCTAAATTTTAACAAATTATCTATTATTTAAACTCTCTTACCTGACTTATCGCATAGTTCAATTGTTTTATATAATCTAATTTAGGTATTTCAATTGCACCAAGAATTTGAGTGAACCTATTAATATATTGACTATCTAATAATTTAAAATCGTTACGCTTCAATAATTCAATTAAATAGAAATATGCTGATTTGGAAGCATCAGTGCGATGATTAAACATAGATTCTCCAAAAAAAGCAGCTCCTATGCAAACACCATAAAGTCCCCCAATGATTTCTCCCTCCTGCCAAGTTTCTATGCTATGAGCAAAACCTATTATATTTAGTTCTGTAAATGCTCTTATAATTTCTTTTGAAATCCAAGTGTCTTTTCGTTTACTACACTCAGTTATAACATATTCAAAATTATAATCTACGGTATGAGTAAAACCGAATTTCCGTTCTGATTGACTAAGTGATTTAGGCTTTTTGGGTATTTTTTCAATAGGTATAATAGCTCTTGGGTCAGGGGAATGCCAATATATGCCGTCTGAATCAGCCATTGGAAAGAAACCTTGAGTGTAAGCACTAATTAATACATCAACATTAAGTTTTTCTGACATGGTAATTATCACTGCTAGAATTGCTTTAAAACTCTAACATCATTTTCATAAAGCGCTCGAATGTCGTCAAGCGAAGTTCTAATCATAGTTATTCTTTCTATACCAAAACCAAAAGCAAAGCCAGAGTATTTTTCAGAGTCAATACCGCTTGCTTTTAATACATTAGGATGAACCATACCACAACCAACTACCTCCATCCATTTGCTTGAACCAGGACGGCGAATATCCATTTCCGCACTTGGCTCAGTAAACGGAAAAAATGAAGGACGAAATCTAAATTCTAAATTGTCACCGTAGAGTTTTTTTGCAAAAGTCATCATCATCGCTTTTAGTTCAGCCATTGAAACGTTTTGGTCAATGTAAAGACCTTCTATTTGATGAAATTCAGCAAGGTGAGTTGCATCTAAGGATTCATTTCTGTAAACTCTGCCGGGCATAATTGTTTTAATAGGCGGTTTCATATTCTCCATTACTCTAATCTGCACTGGAGAAGTATGAGTTCTAAGAACTAATTCATTAACTGCATTTTCATTGATTGATTTCATAAAAAATGTATCTTGCATATCTCTTGCAGGGTGGTCTTCAGGGAAGTTTAGAGCATCAAAATTATGATAACCATCTTCTATATCAGGTCCTTCTGCTACTGCAAAGCCCATATCTTTGAATATTTCAATCATCAGATCGATTGTCTGAGTTACAGGGTGTTTAGTTCCTAAATTAGATGTTCTACCTGGTAATGATAAGTCTATAGTTGGAGTATTGGCTTCTTTTTCTTGGAATTTTTGATTTAGATCTTCATAAATACTATCAGCTTCTTGTTTTAATTTATTAAGTAGAAGCCCAATTTCTTTTTTTTGTTCTTTTGGAACGTCTTTCATTTCAAGAAAAAGTGATTGAATAGCACCTTTTTTAACAAGATACTTCATTTTGAAATCTTCTAAATCATTTTTTGTATTTATTTGATTTTTTATAGAATTAATTTCATCACTTATATTTTTAATACTTTCAATCATAAAATATCTCCTAAAATCTAAAGACTTCTAAAATAAACAAAAAAAAAGCCCCGAAAAAACAGGGCTTAATTTCAATAGTAATAAATATTAAGCAACCTTTTTGCAAATAGATGCAAAAATCTCAGGTTGGTTCATTGCGTAATTTGCAAGAACTTTTCTGTTAATATCAATATTATTTTTCTTCAAGCCATTAATTAGGCGAGAATAAGTTGTGCCGTTTAAACGAGCAGCCGCATTGATACGAACAATCCAAAGCTTTCTGAATTCTCTTTTTTTAAGTTTTCTACCAACGTAAGCGTGTTGGAGACCTTTTTCGATATGGTTTTTCGCAACTGTCCAGACATTTTTTCTTAATCCCCAATACCCTTTTGCGAGTTTGAGGAATTTTCTACGTCTGCGGTGCGAAGCTACTTTATTCTGCGATCTAGGCATAGTATAAATCCTTTAATATTAATAATTATTAAAATGTCTATATGGAGAGCTTCTTAATCCCATATTAGCACAAGTAATGAGCGATTAAACGCCCGGCAACATTCTTCTAATTGCCTTTAAGTTAGTCTCATCAACCATAGTCGTGCCTCTAAGTTGTCTTTTTCTTTTGGCAGACTTTTTAGTTAAAATGTGACTTGTAAACGCTTTCTTTCTTTTGAAGCCATTGGCTGTTTTTTTGAAGCGTTTTTTTGCCGCTGAAACTGATTTCATTTTAGGCATAAATCACCTTTTCGGTTTTTTGTAATAAAAGAAATGCAAATTAAGGGTATTTGTTTAGTTTTCCAAAATTTTTTTTTAAATTGCGTATATATTTTACCAAAATAATTTATTTACACTATGAAAATATTAACAATAGCTCTAATAATTCTGTCCATTAACCTTTCTGGGCAACTCTCTGGCAAAGTAAAAATTGACTCGCTTCTAAAAGAACTTCCCAAAGCAAAGTCAGATACTAATCATGTGATACTACTTAAAGAGTTATCCTTTGCCTATTATCCAATTAACCAAGATAAAGGAATTAAGTATGGCGAACAAGGGCTTAAACTTGCCAACAAAATTAATTGGAAAGCAGGTGCATCTGATTGTTATAATAGCTTAGCTGTAAATAATGTTTTTAAATTTAATTATTCAAAAGCATTAGAGCATTGGAGTAAAGCATTAAAGATTAATCAAGAGTTAGGAGATAAACAAAAAGTAGCATTTAACCTCGGAAATATGGGGCATTATATCTAAAACTTTCTCAAGATAGTGTAAGCATAAATCCAAAAGAAATAAATGAATTTGTCAGTTTAAATAAAGAAATTAATTTAAATAGAGCAATTGAATATTCATTGCAATCTATTGAAATACTTGATAATACAGGTCATTTACATTCTAAAAGTGAATTTTTATATACTCTCGCAGATGCTTATAAGAAAAGAGGAGACTACAAAAAAGCTTATGAGGCATTTCAAGAACATAAAACTTTGCAGGATTCTGTATTTAATAGCAAAAAAAGCAAAGAAATATCCGCCCTCGAAAAAGCAAGAGAAGATGACCTAAACCGAATAAAAAATGAAAAGCAGGAAATACAATTAGCTGCTCAAGAAAAGGAAAAGCAAATAATTATATTTTCCGCGGTTGGAGGGATTTTTGGGGTTTTAATAATTTTAGGTGTGATTTTTAATCAAAGACGAAAATCTGAAAAATTACTTCTGAATATTCTTCCTTCGAAAATTGCTAAGCGATTGAAAAGCAAAGAAGACAATATATCTGATGACTTTGAAAATGCAACAATAATTTTCATTGATTTAGTGGGGTTTACTTCTTTTGCGAAAGACAAAAAAGCATCTGAAGTGGTTAAATTATTAAATAATATTTTTCATCGCTTTGATGATTTAGTAAAGAAAAATGGACTTGAAAAAATTAAAACTATGGGAGATGGTTACTTAGCCGTAGCAGGAGTTCCCGAACCAGATCCTAATCATTGCCAAAAAGCAGTAAATTTTGCCTTAGATGTTAGAAATGAAATTGAAAAGTTCAATAATGAAACTGGCTTAAGTATTAATGCAAGAATTGGCTTAGAATCAGGTACTTTGGTCGCTGGAGTTATCGGTAGTTCCAAGTTTATTTATGATATTTGGGGGGATTCTGTTAACACCGCGAGCAGAATGGAATCAACGGGCGAGCCGGGTAAAATTCAAATCACAGAAAATGTAAAAGCTGAATTAGAAAAGCTAGAAACAACCCTTATTTTTGAAGCAAGGGAGCCATTACAAGTAAAAGGCAAAGGCATTATGCAAACATATTTTTTGGAAAGTTAATATTATATTTTCTAAGCGACTGCAAAAGAATAACAGCACATAAAAAAAAACTCCCAATTTCTTGGGAGTTTAAAAATATTTTTAAATTATAAATTTTATTATAATTTAATTGAAAATTCCAAATTTCAAACCAATATAGCCTGTGAAACCTGAGATTTCATTATTGCTGAAATTTCTATAATTCATCTTACTTACAAAGCGATAGCCTGCTCCAACATTTAATCTTAAATTTCTATGTAAATTAACTTCTACCAATAAAGAAGGTTCAACCTGAAAAAAATTTTCTTCGTTAAATTCTAAATCTCCTTCATCATCATCCATTTCAACTTCACCGTATCCAAAGTATATTGGAGCTGTTATATGTACTAATTTTTTTGAATATAATGTATATTCAAAAAATCCACCAACTGACCAATAATCCATATATATATCAGGTACGATTTCACTTTCAGGATAAATTTCATTTAATGAAATGTTAAAATATGCACCTATTGAATATTTATCTTTAATGTTTATTCCACTTCTTAATTGAAATAATGCAGCCATACTACCATCAATTTGGGTTAATCCTAATTGGGGTGCAATAAAGTAACCCAAATCATCTGTATTAATTATATTTTTCTGTCTAAATAATGTTTCTACATCATTGTTTGATTGTGAATACATTTCCAACTGAAACAGATTTAATACTAGCAATATATAAAAGCCATTAATTATTTTTTTCATATAACCTTCCTTTAATTATTTTTTGTGAATTGTAATACATCATTATCGTCTGCAAACCTTATAGTATTGTCTTGTATATTAGAAAAATACCAATCATCTGTTAGTTCATAAAATGCGTTGATATTTGAAAAAGTCATACTTAATTCGATCAAACCATCATCTCTAAAGACTCTGTAAGTGCCATTTATTATATTTTGTTCTTTTTTAGCACTTACTAATCCATTTGATTCAAATGTAAATAAATATCCATTAAAGTCATTTGTTTTGTCTGAATCATCTTCAACAAATGTTGTTATTCTAAATCCATTTGCATCTTGTAAAAATAACAGAACTTCTTCGGTATTTTCATTCCGATTTATATATGGATTTGTAATTTCATCGTCTTGGTTTTCACAAGCAATTAAGAATATAATTAAAAAGGCAAGAAAGTATTTAACCATAAAATCTCCAAAAATATGTAAAAATGTTTCTTAAATAAGAGACGAAATGATTTTTATTTATTTGAAGTTTTAATATAATTCTAATATAATTTTAATATAATTTTAAAAAAAAACTCCCAATTTCTTGAGAGTTTGAAAAATAAAATTATTTTAATAAAATTAGAAATTAAGTAATTCCATAACTTTGTCGTATATTTTACCTTCTGTTGGTAAAACATCATTTTCAAATACTGGATGATATGGTATGTGTGAGTCTTTTGCAGTTAAACGTTTTACAGGTGCGTCTAACCATTTGAAAGATTCATCTGATATAGTAGAAGCAATTTCACCAGAAACAGAACTCATTTGAGTGTCTTCATGGATTACAATTACTCTTCCTGTTTTCTTAACTGATTCTAAAACCATATCTTTATCCCAAGGAACAATTGTTCTTAAGTCAATTATTTCAACAGTTTTTCCAGTTTCTTTTTCAATTTTCTTTACTGCATTTACAGAATCTTTTACGCACATACCGTATGTTACTATTGTGGCGTTAGCACCTTCTTTTACTTTTCTTGCTTTACCAAAAGGTATTAAAAAGTTTTCATCTGGTTCAATTGCTTTAGCAAAAGGAAGACGATACATACCTTTGTGTTCGCAGAAAAGAACAGGGTCTTGCAATCTGCACGCAGTCTTCAAAAGTCCTTTAGCATCAATAGCATTAGAAGGGTAAGCAATTAAAATACCTGGAACGTGAGAGAATATTGATTCAATATTTTGTGAATGACAAAGTCCGCCATGTATATAACCACCTACTGCAACTCTTGTTACAACTGGAGCAGACCATTGACCATCTGAACGGAAACGCATAGCAGATACTTCATTTTTGTATTGCATAAATGCGGGCCAAATGTAATCACCAAATTGTATTTCTATAACTGGCTTGTATCCATTGATTGCAAGACCTAAAGCTACACCAACGATAGATGCTTCTGCAAGAGGAGAGTTAAACACTCTACCTTTACCATAAGCATCAGATAAACCACGAGTTGCAGTAAACACTCCGCCTTTAGGGTCTTCTAAGTCTTCTCCAAAAATAAGCATTTTCTCGTTTCTTTTCATCTCTTCCATAAGAGCATGATTTATAGCATCAACCATAACAATTTCGTTTCCAGAGGTTGGGTCGGAGGTAGCGTAATCTAAATTTCTTGTGCTTGGGTCAGCGAAATTTTGTTTAGTAGAGTCTTCAGCAGTAGGGTCTTCTTGTTCCCATGCCCAATCTGCTGAGTCATTTAATTCTTGAATTACACCTTTTCTAAGTTCTTCAATTTCATTTAAAGTAGATAGTTTTTGTTTGATTAAATAATCAGATAAAATTGCAATACAATCTTTTTCATTTTTAGCTTTTTCAAGTGAATCTAAATCACGGTACTTTCTTTGGTCGTCAGAAGATGAGTGAGGTAGTAATCTTTCTACATCAGCATGAATAAGAACAGGACCTCTGCCAGAACGCATGTGGTCAATTGCTTGTCTAACTGCTTCATTTGATTTGAAATAATCTGTTCCATCAACATGAATCTTAAGCAAATTATCATACCCAGCAAATAAGTCAGAAACAGTTCCACCCATTCCTTGGTCTTCTCTTTTTACAGATATTGCATATTTATTATCTTGGATACAAAATAAAACTGGTAATTTTTCTCTATGTGCCCAGTTTACTGCTTCGTAGAATTCACCTTGTGAAGTAGTTCCTTCTCCAGAAGCAACATAGGTAAATTCATCTAAACCAGATTTTCGGGAAGCAAGAGCAGTACCAACTGCAGATAAGAATTGAGTACCTGTTGGAGATGATTGCGTAGGCATTCTGTGGTCAGGGTGACCATAATGTCCAGGCATTTGTCTTCCACCGGCTGCTTTACAATCTTTTTTTCCAAATGCTAATAAAAAATAATCCTTAGTAGTCATTCCTTTCGTATAAGCCAACGCCATGTCTCTATAATATGTCCATGCCCAATCCTTTTTTTCCATATTTGAAGCAACTGCTACTTGAATACATTCGTGACCAGAACATCCAATATGAAAGAATGACTTACCTTGCTTTACAAGAGTTAAGTGTTTTTCATCGGAGTGCCTTGCCAACATCATAAATCTAAGTGCTTTAATTAAATCGTCTTTCGTAAGGTTAAGTTTTGAATGAGGGTTACCAGAAGCGGGTCTTCCTTTAGTTCCTTTTTTAGCTTTTTCAGCTGCCATCAACAGACCTCATATTTTAAGTTTTTAAAATTTATCAATAAAAGAATACAAAAATAAGATTATTTTTTGAATTAAAAAAGTTTAAACAACTAATTTTTAGTATTTATATATTTATTCTAATTCAATGTGTAAAATATAAAATTATAACAAAAATCAAGATATATTGTTTAAATTGCAAAATGTTAATTATTAATTAGAAAATAAATTTTATTTTTGTAAAAATAAATTTTATTTTTGTAAAAAATAAATGTTTTAATATTCTTTCGAGTTTTATTATGTCGAGTGCAAATTTATCAAATTATTTAAAATACCTTGCAATTATATTATTGCTTATACTTAGTCCGAAGTTAATATCTCAAATGCCTAAAAATGCATTGATTGGCTATTGGCACAACTGGAATTCTACTGATGCAAAATATATTTTATTAGATAAAATAGATCCAAGATATAATGTGATTGAAGTTGCTTTTGCTTTGCCAACTTCTAACACAGATATGACTATGAATTTTATTCCTGAAATAGTTTCTAAAAGTGAATTGATTTCACAAATTCAATTATTACAAAGTAAAGGAAAAAAAGTATTGATTAGTGTTGGTGGTGCGACTGCATATATAGACATTAAAGACAATGCTCAATTTGATAATTTTGTTACTTCTATGAATAACATAATTGAAACTTATGGTTTTGACGGGATTGATATAGATATAGAACATGGAAATTCTATTATAATTACAAGTGGAAGTACTATAGTAAGCCCTAATAATCAATCTATGATTAATTTAATTAATGCAGTTAAGAGTATTATGTCTAATTATAGAACGAAATATTCTAAAAAAATGCTATTGACTATGGCGCCTGAAACTGCTTATGTTCAAGGTGGACAGTCTGGTTTTGGTAGTATATGGGGTGGATATTTACCTATTATTCATGCTCTTCGAGACTCTATTGATGTGCTTCAAGTCCAGTTATATAATAGCGGTTCTATGTATGGAATAGACAATAATATATACGAGCAGGGGAACTCAGACTTTATTGTAGCAATGACCGAGGCTGTGATACATGGATTTAATACAGCAGGAGGTTGGTTTACAGGATTGCCTTCACACAAAATTGCAGTTGGCCTTCCTGCTTGTTCATCTGCTGCTGGTGGAGGATTTGTAGATACATCAAATGTGAAAAAAGCAATGCAATATTTAATAGGAAATGGACCAAAAGTTGGGTCATATAGTTTAGATTCAATAAATGGATATAAAAATTTAACAAAAATGATGACTTGGTCAATTAACTGGGATTCTATGTCAACTTGCGCAAACAGTTATGAATATGCTGATAATTATGAAAATATCTTTGATTGTAATTCTCCAATTATATCCAATGATTTACAAAACAAAACTGCATGTGAAAATGAATCAGTGACTTTTTCAGTAACAACTGATGGTGATGATTTTAATTATAAATGGTATCATAATAATATATTAATATCAAATTCTCCTAATAGTAATATTTATATTATTGATGACGTTAATTTAAGTAATTCTGGAACTTATAATGTTGAAATTTCTAATTCCTGTGGAAAATCTATAAGTTCAAATTCTTCAATTTTAAATGTAATCGAAAAACTTAAAATTATAACTACCTCTGATGATTTATTACTTTGTGAAGGAGAAGAAGCTGAATTAAAAGTAAGTGCCACTGGAAATAAACTAACATATCAATGGAAAAAGGAATCATCAAACTTATTAGGCAAAAATAATTCAATTTTGATTTTGCCGCTGGTATCTGCTAAGGACATTGGCAAGTATAGTTGCGAAATCAAAGACTCTTGCGGGAATATTCTTAAGTCTGAAATTATTAAAATAGATGTAATTAAAAAAGTAAGTATTATCAGCCAATCAAAGGATAGTACAATATGCGAAGGAAGTAATATTGAATTATCACTTATTGCAGATGGTAATGTTTTAAGTTATCAATGGAGAAAAGGTAATAATGATTTGATAGGTGAGAATAAATCAGTTTTAATAATCAATAACTTAAGTAATAATGATGAAGGCGATTATTTCTGTGATATCACTGATTCGTGTGGCAATTCTATTTCAACTGAAAGAATTGAATTAAAAATAATTAAATCACCTGAAATATTATTAGAAATAAATGATCTAACTTTTTTTGAGAATGATAGCCTTTATTTAGAAATTATAGCACTTGGAGAAAATTTAAAATATTCATGGTATAAAGACAATGAAATAATTAAAGAAAATGATGAAGCTTTTTTAAGAATTTCTAAATTAAGTCTAATTGATAGTGGCTATTATTATTGTTCAGTGTCAAATGAGTGTGGAGCAGTAATTAGTAAAGAATTTAAAGTTAATGTTAGGAAAAGTATTAGTGAAGCAAAATTAGTTTTATCAAAACCACTCATTAGTTGTGATTCAATTTCAATTGATAAATTTAATTCTAACCTATTTGAAAATATAATTAAAAATATAGGGGAATCCGATTTAATAATAAATTCTATTGATTTGAATGGAAAAGATAAAGATTGTTTTACATTAAATGATTTAAAATTCCCGATAACTTTGAAAACAAACGAAACATTAAATTTAAATATTAATTTTTTAGGTAAATCTGAAGGATTAAAAGAATCTGAATTAGTAATTAATAGTAATTCCGAAAAAAATGAAATATTGAGATTAAATGGCTTTGTCGTTTTTACAAATATTCAATACCCGCTTGGAGTATTTTTTGATAATTCTGAGATTGATTCTGAATCTTTTCAAACCATTAAAATTGAAAATAATAGCAATATTGATTTAATATTTAATACAAACTTAAATGGAAAATCATGTTCGGATTTATTTTTAGAAGCAGATACTTTTATTGTTAACCAAAACTCTAATTATGACTTAGTATTAAATTACAAAAGAAGTTCAAATCAAAATCCGAAATGTAATTTAATATTAAAAAACAAATGGGTAAATGATATAGAAATTGAAACATCGTTTGCAATATCAAGTGTTCATAATTTAGAATTAGTAAAAAATGTACAATTAACACCTAACCCTGCAACTGATGAAATTAGTTTAATTAATTTACCATATAATAGTCTAGTTAATATTTATTCTATTTACGGAGAAAGGATGAATATAAAAATATATGATAATAATAAATTAAATGTAACATCTTTATCTGCTGGTGTTTATTATTGTAAAATAACAAGCAATGAAATAGTTTATACAAAGAAATTTATACTTGTGAAATAGATAATATTTACAAAATTTATAAAGTGGTTTATGATTATATATATTTTAATATTTTTTTGAAAAGACTATAAATATTTTTTTAATAAGTAAGATATAAGTTTATTTTGATAAAGTAAATAGTTTTAATTTTAGTTTAAAAAAGGGCTGTTAAAAAAACAGCCCTTTGAAGAAGATTTTATTTTAATTTATCTTTTTCCGTGCATAATTTTTAATAGATAACTATTAATAAAAAATAGAATAACACCAGAAGCAAAAGACAAGAAAAAGAATAACATAAAGAAATCATAAAGACTAACTACATCAAAGCCCATAAAGACTTTTGGGTTTCCTGGCTCAGGATAAAATGTAGATAAAGTACCTGCAAATTTGTTAGCAGCTGAAATAGCTAAGAACCAAACGCCCATTAATAGTGAAGATAAATGCACGGGTGAAAGTTTATTTACCATAGCAAGACCAATCGGTGAAAGTGCTAATTCACCCCAAGTGTGCATTAAATACATTGTAATAAGCCACATCATACTTACTTTAACAGTAGGGTCAACATCTTTTACACCAAAGGCAATTATTAAATATCCGAATGAAAGTAATATCAGACCCATAGACATTTTCAATGGTGAATTTGGCTCTTTATTTTTTTTACCAAGAAAACCCCATAAAATAACAAACAAAGGAGCAAAAATCACGATAAATGCAGCATTTACAGTTTGAAAATATGAAGCAGGAACTTCCCAGCTAAATAGGAATCTATCGGTTTGCTATTCGGCAAAGAAAGTTAAAGATGCTCCTGCCTGTTCAAATGCAGCCCAGAAAAATATTACGGAAAATGCCATAATAAATATAGCCATGATTCTTTCTTTTTCTTCTTTGTTGATTGTTTTATCAGTAAGAAAATGTATGGGAGCTGCAACTATTGCCGCAAATATCATTGAACCAATAAAGTCAAAGTCAACAATATAAAAGAATAAAGCGAATGCTATACCGAAAAGTGAAACTAATTTTGCAAAATCCATTGGACTGAATACAGCTTTTGTTGGGTCATTGTCTAATTTTTTGAGTGGTTTTGTGCCAAGAGCTATACCATTAGAATCAACAACGTGTTTATTTTAAAAAATTCAAATATTAAAGTTCCAATTATCATCCCAATACAAGCAGCTAAAAATCCCCATTTAAAATCACCTGGATTTCCAGTATCACCAAGACCACCAGCTACCAAAGGGGAAAACATAGCACCAAGATTAATACCCATATAAAAAATTTGCAATGTGCCCAAAAATTTCTATTAGCATTTTAATTAAATTCGAATAAAAATAAAATTAAAATTACAAAAAATATTTTAAAATTGTTAAATATATTGTAAATATATTCATATTATATTTTTTTACTATATTTACAACTTTATGATTATTAATACGTTATTATTTTTTTTATATTTAATATTTTATAATGAAATTATTTTCCAAACTATTAAAGTGGTTTATGATTATTACTTCTATCATCATAGTATTATTACTAATTACTACTTATCTTTTTATGAAACAAGATAAATTTGGAGATTCTCCTAATAATGAAAAAATCAAGTTATATCAAAATCTTGAGAATTTTAAAGACGGAAAGTTTCAGAATATTTCTTATACTCCAGATTTAGCAGAAGGTTATACTATGACTGGGATTATGTATAATTTTATATTTACAAAATATCCAAGACAAAAACCTGAAGAAGCTATTCCCTCTATTAAGACTAACATAAAAGATATTCCAATTGAAGAAAATATTATGATATGGTTTGGTCATTCCTCTTATTATATTCAATTAGATAGTATTAGAATATTGGTTGACCCAGTTTTTAGTGGTAGTGCCTCCCCTATCCCAGGCACAACTAAATCATTCAAAGGAACTGATATTTATACAGTTGATGATTTTCCAAATATTGATTATCTGTTTATATCGCATGACCATTATGACCATTTGGATTATGAAACAATCACTAAATTTAGAAATAAGATTAGCAAAGTAATCTGTGGATTAGGTGTTGGATCTCATTTTGAACTTTGGGGTTATGATAAGTCGCAAATCCTTGAAAAGAATTGGAATGAAGATGTAGAAATTGCAAATGGCTTTACTGCTCATGTACTAACAGCAAGGCATTTTTCAGGAAGAGGATTTTCTCGAAATAATACACTTTGGGCTTCATATTTATTAGAATCTCCGAGTATGAAAATATATATTGGTGGTGATAGTGGGTATGACAAACACTTTGCAGAAATCGGGGATAAGTATGGTCCAATTGATATTTCAATTATTGAAAATGGGCAGTATGATTTGGCGTGGAAATATATACATACTTTGCCAGATGAGGTTATTCAAGCAGGTAAAGATTTGAAAACAAAGAGATTATTTCCAGTTCATTCTTCTAAATTTGTTTTAGGTAATCATCCTTGGGACGAGCCATTAATAAAAGTTACTGAGTTCAATAAAGATACTGATATTTCTTTGATTACTCCAATAATTGGAGAAGTTGTAAAACTAACTGATTCTAATCAAGTGTTTACAAATTGGTGGGAAAAGGTGAATTAAAATGTAAAACTACATTTAAGATAATAAATTTTTAAAATAATCGACCTAAAATAGTTCTATAAATAAAAATTACATTTAATCAAATAGAAGATATAGAATTTGAAAAGAAATTTTTTTCTCGTAAAATTACAATAAGTGTTAATTCATTAAAAAATTTAGATAAATTTCCATTAATTCAAGAATATTTAATTAAAATACCAGTCAAAAAGAAATTTATGGATAAAGCTAATGAGTTTGTAATTAAATCTAATTTTGATTTAGGTCAATATAAATTAAGTAAACTCGAATAAATTTAATTAGTTGTGTCTTTGTATTTAAGTTAGGAAGTAAATGTTTTTTACTTTAAACTACTCCTCCAAAAAGTCTTTGATTTCAGAAATTGTATCTTTTGGAAATTCTTCTTGTACGAAATGTCCGGCATCGTAGCGTACTACTTTTTTATTAGTAAAAGTTGATTCCCATTTATTTAAAAAGTCAACTTTAATAAATTCATCTTTAACTCCCCAAAGAAATAAAGTTTTTATATCTTTGATTTTGTCGATTTTATTCCAATTTGCTTGATACCAATCAGATGACCCAAGCAAAGATTGTCCGATTTTTAAAAGTCCATACCTTGAATTTTTATTAGGAAATGGAAGAATATATTGTTTATGAATAGATTTTGAAAGTTTGTTTTTATCATAGAATGCTTTTTTAAATAATACTTTTGGCGAGAAATTCATACTCAAATACATGAATTTCCCTAATGCACTATTTAATAT
Organism: Eximiradiales bacterium; assembly: GCA_965661945.1. Taxonomy (GTDB): domain Bacteria; phylum Bacteroidota; class Ignavibacteria; order Kapaibacteriales; family UBA2268; genus JAJRPT01. The sequence continues at coordinate 224,588 of CBFIFP010000002.1, read as the reverse complement.
TTTATCTACTTTTACAACATCTTTATTTGACTTTGTTTCCCAAAGCCAAGTATTAAATATCACCAATTTATTTATATTTTCTGGATGATTAATCACATAAGGTAAGCCAATAACTCCGCCAAAATCATGCACGATTAAATTAATATTTTTTAAATCTAAATATGTAATAATCTCTTCAAGTATCTTATTATGTGCTTGTGGAGTTCCTACAAAATCTTTATTTTTATCAGATAGTCCAAAACCTAAATGGTCGATAGCTATACATCTATGAGTTTTCGATAGTTCTTTTATATAATTTCGATAAAGAAATGACCAAGCAGGAGTGCCATGTAAAAATAGTAAAACTTCGCCTTGCCCTTCATCTATAAAATGGACTTTACCTTGCGTTGATTGAAAAAAATTTGATTTGAATGGGTATTCAATTTTATCGAGCCAATTAAATTCTAAATTATTCATTTTACTATTCCTGCATTTAATAATTTACAAAATTAAAGGATATATAAAATATAATTATTGGTATAAACCAAGATTCAAATTTTTACAGAATTAATTAATTTGCTTAAATTTGTAGGGTCTATACTCAAATAGGAGGCAAGGTCTTTTTGAGAAACTAAGTTCAATAATTCAGGTCTTTTTTTAAGATTAGAAATAAACCTTGATTTCATATCTAAAGAAATTTGCTCGTAATGTCTGTCAATAATAGAAAATAAAATCCATTCAGTCAACTTACGAAAAAGTGTTTCAATTTCTCTAAATTCTTTCATTAATTCTTGATGTTTTTCAAAAGATAATTTTAGTAATCTTGTTTTAGTTATTGTCTCTAAATAGTATTTAGATGGAGTTTGAGTTAAAAAAGAATCTGGAATACCAGAAAAAGATGGATAGTAAGTGAATTCAATAATATGTTCTTTAGAATTAGCAATTTGATAAGATTTTTGAACACCTTCAAGAATAAAATACATATCTTTTTGAGTTTCACCAGCAGCTGTTAAAATAGTTTTTGCAGGGTAAGTATCTTCATTCCAATATGAAAAATATTTTAAAAGGATAGCTTTATCTACTTGATAAACATTATTCAAATAACTTTGAATCTTGGGAAAGTATATATCAAAATCTTTAATCATTAAATTATATAATTAATTATTATTATCACAAAAATAAACAAAATTTTATTAATAACACAAAAAAAAACCCTCATTTCTGAGGGTTTGTAATTAATTTATAATTTTGAAGTAAATAACTTAGAATTTGGGTGTTACACCCATTTCGTAGAACATAAATGAGTATATATCTGCTACTTCTTCTATTGCTTTTGTAAGAGATTTACCTGCGCCATGTCCGGCTTTTGTTTCGATACGAATTAGCACAGGATTTGCTCCAGCGTGGTATTCTTGCAATCTTGCAGCAAACTTAAATGAGTGAGCAGGAACAACTCTATCATCATGGTCAGCAGTTGTAACCATAGTTGAAGGATATTTTGTTCCTTCTTTCAAATTATGATAAGGTGAAAATGTTTTCAAATAATTAAACATTTCTTTTTCTTCAGGGTTTCCGTAATCGTCCATCCAAGCCCAACCAATTGTAAACCTATGGAATTTTAACATATCTAAAACTCCAACAGCTGGGAAAGCAACTTTGTATAAATCTGGACGTTGGGTAATACATGCACCAACAAGCAATCCACCATTAGACCCACCTTGAATAGCAAGTTTCTCAGATGAAGTGTATTTATTTTCAATTAAATATTCAGCTGCTGCAATAAAGTCGTCAAATACATTTTGTTTTTGCATTTTAGTTCCAGCCATGTGCCAAGCTTCTCCATATTCTCCACCACCTCTAAGGTTAGCCATCACAAAAATTGCTCCTTGGTCAAGTAAAGCAATTCTTGAAGGAGAAAACGACGGAGTTAAACTAATATTAAATCCACCATAAGCGTATAATAAAGTTGGGTTTGTGCCGTCTTTTTTAATTCCATTTTTATAAACAATAAACATTGGAACTTTAGTACCATCTTTTGATTTATAAAATACTTGCTCAACGGTGTAATCAGTTGGGGTGAATTTAACATCTGCAGACATAAACTCTTCGCTTGTTCCATTTGCTACTTCATATTTGAATACAGTAGGCGCATAATTGAAAGAAGTAAAAGAATAAAATAATGTCATTTGCTCATCTTTACCACTAAAACCAGAAGCAGTTCCTAAGCCAGGTAGTTCTATTTCTTTTTCTTTATTTCCAGCATAATCATACTGATAGTATCTTGTTGTAGCATCTTTTAAATATGATACAAATAATTTACCACCTGCTTTTGATACACCTTGTAATAAATCTGAAGTCTCTGGAATTAATACTTTCCAGTTTTCTTTTGCAGGATTTTTCATATCGATTTCAACCATTCTATTCATTGGAGCGTCGATATTAGTAACCACTAATAATTTATCATCAAAATTACCAATCACACTATGTTCATTGTTAAAATCACTCACAATATTAACAACATCATTCATATCTGTTAAAGTTTTTGCAGTTTTTAGGTCTTTAACCATAAGTGATTGTCCGCCAGTTCCTTCAGAATAAAATATTAGTAAATATCTTTCATCATCAGTAGTAGCAGCGTAAATATTGCGTTGAGGGTGATTAGGAAAATAATGCACTAATTGGTCTTTGTCTTGGGTATCACCTAATTTATGGTAATATAATTTATGGTATTCATTTTTAGCTTTTAACTCATCGCCTTCTTTTGGCTCGTCATATCTTGAGTAAAAGAAACCATCTTTATACCAAGAAGCGCTCGAAAATTTCACCCAGTTAATTTCATCTGTAAGTTCTTTTTTAGTCTCTACTTCCATAACTTTATAAGTTGTCCAATCAGAACCTGATTTTTGAATAGAAATCGCTACATATTTATCATCACCAGAAAAAGATGCTATACCAGCAGCAACAGTTCCATCCTCAGAAAGTGTATTGGGGTCGAAGAAAACCTCTTCCTGACCATCTAGACCTTTTTTGTAATAATAAACTGATTGATTTTGAAGACCATCATTTTTAGTGAAAAAGTAATATTCACCATGTTTAGAAGGAGCAGAAATCTTAGGATAATTATTTAATTCTGTAATTCTTTTTTTAAAATCTTCTTTAAAAGATATTTTAGAAAGATAGTTGTTTGTAAATTTATTTTGTTCTACAACCCAAGCTTCAGTTTCTTTACTTCTATCATCTTCTAACCAGACATAAGGGTCATAAATAGTATCGCCGTGCCTGATTTCAAAACTATCTAATTTAGAAGTAACAGGATAATTCATTTTCATTTCTTCTTTCTTTTCTTGATTACAAGCAATTAGTACTATTGTAAAAAATAGTGTGAATGCTAACTTCATATAAAAACCTTTTTTTGGATAAAAATAAACACTAATTTAAGAATTTTAATTGGATTTATAAACTTTCTTATATAATTGAAGTTATAATTTTTTTATTCCATAACTAATGGAAATGTAAAATAAAATGTTGAACCTTTCCCAATTTCAGACTCAACCCAGATATGTCCATCATTTTTTTCAACAAATTCTTTACATAAAATCAATCCTAAACCAGTTCCTTTTTCTTTGTTAGTGCCAAGTTCTGTTACAGTTTCATCAATTTTAAATAATTTATTTTTAATTTCTTCTTTCATCCCAACGCCACTATCTTTAACATAGATAATACCCATAGAATCTTTTTTTATCATCCCAACTTTAATTGTTCCACTCGGAGTAAATTTAATAGCATTAGAAATTAAGTTTCTAACTATAGTGTTAAACATATTCATATCACCAAATAAATTATCTTTTTGATTAAATTCATTAATGATTTCGATATTTTTCTTTTTTGCAACTTCTAAGAAAAGACCGCTTAAACTATTTGCAATAAAATATGGATTAATATTATCTTTATATACTTCTTTTTTACCTGTAATGGTTCGGGACCATTCTAATAAATTTTCTAATAATTCATATATATTCTTGGCTGAGTCATTCATATTAGTAGCAATTTCGCGAATATCTTCTTGAGTTAAATGCTCTACTTGACTTGAAAGATCTTGTGAAATACCAATAAATCCAGTAAGTGGAGATTTTAAGTCATGAGCGATAATTGAGAAAAATTTATCTTTGCTAATATTTAGCTCTTGTAATTCTTTTTGAGATTCCTCTAATTTTTTTTGATTTAGGATTTTTTCAGTAATATCTCTTACAATAACAACAATTCCCTCAATTTGATTTTCAGAGTAATAAATTGGACTATAAGTATTTTCATAATAGATATAATCTTCAGTTTCTGTGTGCTTTTCAATTATTGTAAATTCTTTTCCACTTAGGGCTTTTTTGAAATTAATCTTAAATTTTTCCTGAGAAATAGGATTTTGAATATAAGAAAGAAACGGAGTTCCAATTTCGATATTGGCGTTAGATAATTCAACCATCCTTTTTTGGTGTTGGCCGTTAAAAGTTATATATTTTAATTCATTATCTAAAGAAAAAATATTTAATTCAGAAGAACTTTCAAAAATTGCTTTTAAATATGCTTTAGATTCCATTATGCTTTGCTCGGCTTGCTTTCTTTCTGTAATATCAATTACAGAATATGCAATTCCAAATATTTCTCCTTCTTCGTCTTTTGCGGGGTAATATCTTTCTTCTACCCATACTGTCTTGTCACCAGCAAGGAAAAGTTTCCTTTCATTAATTACATTTTTACCATTTATTGCCATGTCAAATTCTTTTCTAAACCTTGATTGCTCAAATTCATTTAAATAATTATCAAAATATGCTTTTCTCATTAGATTTAAGGATGTTAAATCATCAAATAATTTATCAGCAGCAAGGTTATATTCTAAAATTTGAAAATTTCTATTAATTAGAATAAACGAATAATCAGTATTATTTAAAAGAGCAAATAAGTTCTGCCTGCTTGTAACAACAGAGTGCTGGGCTCTTTTAAGTTTAGTAATATCATTAAACGATATTAATACGCAATTTTGACCATTGAAATGTATTTTATTTGCTCTAAAATCTACCCAATATTCATCTTCATGTTTATTTTTAATTAAAAATTCAAAGTGCTTTGCATAATCTTCTCTTTTTATCACTTCTCCACAGTAATCTTTTATCTTTTCGTAATATTTTTTGCTAATTATTTCAAGAATATTTTTAGAGTATATTTCATCTTTACTGTAGGATAATAATTGACTAAGGAATCTATTTGCATATACTGTATTGTAGTTTTCATCTATTATAAGGATACCTGAGGGAGTGGTCTCCATTATTTGAACTAAATTTTCGGTAGTTTCTTTAAGTTTAAATTCTGCTTCTTTTTTTTGAGTTATAAATTGGCTAATTCCTGCTATTAACACTAAATTTTGAGATTCATCATAAATAGGAAATGCTCTATCTCTAACCCAATCTATTTTTCCATCTTTTCTTAAAACTCTAAATTCTTCATCATATTTATTTTGAATAATTTTGGTGTCAAATGCATTTCTGATTCTTTCTTTATCCTCTGGGTGAATGTTTTTATCCCAAGACTTTGGGTCTTTAAATAAACTTTCCATCGACAAACCAAACATCTTTTCATAGGATGGAGAAACATATATTAGTTTTTTATCTTTAACACTACTAAGCCAAAAGGTTTCATTAATAGTATTAGTCATAAGAGTAAGATTTTCAACAGTATTTTTCAACTCCTGATTCTCTTTTTTTAATAATTCAATTTCTTTTTTAAAATCTGCGTATTCTTTTTATTTACTCAATTATGACTCCAATTAAATCATTTTTCTATTTCTATTTATTACTTAAATTCTAATGGATTAGTGTAATCCAGATAAATATATTTTTTCATTTTGTAATCATTTGTATCAAACAGAATTCGAAGTTGTCTTTTACCAAAAAATCTTAATGAATCTAATGGTTTTTTTGGAGGAGCAGTCATTCTGGTCATCTTTCCATTAAGGTTATCCCAAATCATAACTAATCCAGTTTCAACCAATATTGAATCATCTACTTCTCCAAAATATTCAATTGTTTGCTCAACACTCAAATCTTTGTTATTTTCTAGGAACTTTTTTTCTTTTTCAATAATACTTTTTGGAACGCAAGAAGAAATAATTACAAAAATAAAAAATATTTTCATTAAAAACCTTTAATTATTAATAATTTTTTGTCTTGCTCTTTAAAGTAATCAAATCCTAATAAATCAATATTTATCTCTTTTATTGAAATATTAGGATATTGGTTCTTTGCCTCAGCAATTTCATCAGACAAATTCCCACCTTTAAGAAGTAAAAATACTCCAGTTTTTTTTACATGACCTACACACCAATCAAGAATACTAACAGTTCGAGTAACTGCTCTTGCAATCACAACGTCGTACTTTTTATCTGATTTTTTTAGAAACTCTTCAACCCTATCATTATGGACAGCTATGTTTCTTAATCCTGTATGTTCGGCAAACATTTTAGTTAATTTCGATTTTTTTCCTATAGAATCAACAAGGTCAATTCTTATATTTGGGTTAGCAATTTTAATTGGTATTCCTGGCAGACCACCACCCGTTCCAACATCTAAAACAGTATCCTTTTCATTAAAATCATGATATTTACAAATACATAAAGAATGTAAAATATGTCTTTCTAAAATATTATCTTCATCTTTTCTTGAAATTAAATTAACCTTTTCATTCCAGTATTTTAACTCATTAGCATATCTTTCCAAATTATCAATGATTGCCTTATCAATAGCAATATTATTAGTAGTACATATTGTCCAAAAATGAACTAAATCCATAAATTATATCTATTAATTATTAAATTTTTGATTTAAGACGTTTTAGTATTAAATAAATTTAATAATATTTAAATTATTATGGAAAAGGTCTTAAAATAAAAAAATATTACCTCAGGTTATCTTTTAGAAATTATAATTTGAAGTAAAATTAAGAAAAGCGAAATTTTAAATTAAATTTAATTGCTCTTTATTTTTATGTAATATTTGGATTAAAAACTATTTTACCTTCAACTTCTCTAAAGTTGTGGAACATAGTGCAAATTTATTTTTATATTAACACTGAACTTCTCTGAAGTTCTTCATTTTTAAATATCTAATTTATTATGTATTCTAAGAATATAATTTATTGAAATAAAGATTTTTATAACTCTTTATTAACATCCTAAATGTAAAATATTTGTAGAAGAAACAAAACGCCCTATCCACTTCACAGGGCTTATCTAAAATTAAAAACCCTCCTAAGATATAAAATACTTAAGAGGTTTAAACTAAATCATTTACTCTAAAAATAAAACTTATTTAGATAGCATCTCTGGATCATATTCCGAAAGTGCATCTTGTAAATTATCGTAGTAGTCAAAAAGTTCATCAATCTGAGTCATCGACATCAAAGATTTTATGTAATCATTAACATTACACAAAACTACAGGAGTTCCACTTTCTTTTAACTGACGATAAGCTAATAGTAAAGCGCCGAATCCAGCTGAGTCAACAGTTTCAACATCAGTTAAATCAATAATAAAGGCATCTAAGTCTGGTTGGCAAAAAATAAGAAATTCGGCTTTATATTTAGCTGAAATCATACCCTCAATTTTAGTATTTTTAATTTTAAATATCACTAAATTTTTTCTTCTTTCTAAGATATAGTTCATTTTGTCCTTTTTTTTTTTTAATTTGTGTTCGTGATTAAACAAGAAAACGAAAATATTAAAAAAATATTGGTTATAAGATTAAGTTCGATTGGAGATATAATTCTTACAACGGAGGTAATTCGTTTATTAAGAAAGAGATTCCCCGATTCGAAGATTGATTTTTTAATTCAAAAAGAATTTAAAGAACTTTTGATGTACAACAAAAGGGTAGATAATCTTATTGAATATGATAAAAAATTAAATCTAAATGAAATCAAAAAAAGAAGAAATGATATACTTCAAGATGAAAAATATGATTTGATTATAGATTTACATAATAATATCAGAACTCGGCACTGGCGAAAAGGGATTTATAAAGAACTTTTAAAGGTGAAAAAATATAGATTAGAAAAACTCTCTTTGGTTCATTTTAATAATTCTTTTAACTCGATGCCACACGTTACAGACAGATATTTTAACACTATTAATGAATTAAACATTGAAAAAGATAATCGTGGCTTAGAGGTATGGCTCGAAGGTGAAAGTGCTTATAAAGCAAATGATAACAAAGGACTTAATAATATTATTGGGATTGCTCCAGGAGCAAAGCATTTTACAAAAATGTTTCCAAAAGAAAAATTAATTTTGTTATTCAAAAAATTATTGTTAATTTACAAACATTCAAAGTTCAAAATTTTTGGAATAAAAGAAGATGGTCATATTTCAAAGCAACTAAAAGAACTAGGCGGAGAGAGAGTTGTTGATTTTTGTGGGGAACTAACGTTACTTCAGACTGCTAAAGAAATCGATGAATGTGATGTAGTAATTACAAATGATAGTGGTTTAATGCATCTTGCCGCTTCAAGAAAAGTACCAACTTTAGCAATTTTTGGCTCTACAGTTCCGCAATTTGGGTTTACCCCCTATGGTAATAGGTCAGAGATAATAGAAGTAGAACTGGATTGTAGACCTTGCACTCATATAGGTAGAGCTGATTGTCCGAAAGGTCATTTTAATTGTATGAACTTGATAGAAATTGATGAAATATTAAAAAAATTGGAGAAATTAATAAATGAATATGGATAAAAGAATATTTGATAAAAAATGGTATAATGGTGATAGAATTATGGGTCTTAGATTTAAGAAGGATGATACTGTTATAATTGTAGATGGTGAACATGAAAATAAAACCGGAAGAATACATGAACTAGTCAAATGGGAGGATGACCCTGTTTATTTGGTAGAGCTAACTCAAGAGCCATACGGAGAGAGAAACATTCAACAAAGTAATATTGCGTTGATGTAAAGGAGTAAGTGCTTTTAATAAATTCAATTTACTTTAAGAACCAATTTACTTTAAGAACTTTGTTTAATATTGTTTGTTAAATTTATTTATATAAAAGGAGTTAAAAAAAACTCCTTTTATTCCCAAAATTTCAAATAGAACTGGTAAAATAATATTTAAATCGCTCAATCTAACTATATTTACTCAAGATATATCAATTTAAAAAAATACTTATAACTACATAATAAATATATATTTAAAGCAATTATTTCTATATATACGAACTCTATTGGACAATTTAGGATTACTTAAAGATATTGCTTTCTAAATTAGAATTATCTTATCCGTTGCAAAATTTCAATAGAACTGTACTTTATTTTGACGAGAATAACTTGATTTTCTGGTAAATCTGGGAGATTCAAAGAACGAGTTAATATTTTAGAATTTGTATATATATTTCTTCCTAAAAGGTCAATTATTTCAATTTTCTCTGGAATTTCATCATTAAATATTAGTTCATTTGTTTCTGTAAGATAAATTGCATTAAATTTATCTAAATTATTTTTGACTCCTAAAAAATGTTTTTCAATTTTGGCTATATACAAGTCTTTTCTGAAATATCCAATTACAATATCAAAGTTTTTTCTTGAAACAGCATAGTGAAAGCCATGGTCTATAGTATCGGATTCAAATGTGTTAAAGTTTATTTGTTCAAAATTTTTATCAATAATTGTCCGTGATGAATAATATCTGTGATTTGAAAATTCTTTGCTGTTTTTACCATATAACGTTAACGTGCTATCCTCATTTACTATTACATTATAAAATAAATTTTGACTCGCATTATTATATCTATAATGTGATAATTCATTAAAATCTTTATCATAAACCTTTATAAAAGCATACGCTATCTTGTTTTTAGAATCTCTTTCCATACCAGATACTAAAAACTTATCATCAAAATATTTTGTTAAATTATTTGGTTGTGGCAATAAGCTATCTTGTTGTCTTTCAATTAATTTAACAAATTCCAACTCTTCGTTTTTATTAAATTTTAAAATATATGTATTAAAAGGTTGAAAAAGTCTGGTCTGATTACCAAGTAAATACACATTTCCATTTTCACCTATGAAAGGGTTTTGATTAATTAAATTGAAATTTAGCCCAAGTTCAGGATTAAAATCAGAATAAATTATACTGTCTAATATTTGGCCTTGAAAATTTGCTTTATAAAAGCGTAAACGCAATGAGTCTTCATTTTTAATTTGTAAATCATGCTGAGTATAAAATATTTTATCATTTAGAAAAAATGAGTGTTTATATTTACCAGCATTACTAAAATCATATAAAACTTCTACATTTTTATCTTCAACATAAACTAACTTTGCCATTCCATTTGAAAAGTTTATATCGGAGATAAAAAACCATTTTTATATTTAATTATTCCTGAGTAATCATACAACACAAAATCTCTTTTTATATTAATTTCTATGTTAAGATTATCATCAACAGTTATATGAGAAAATCGGCGTGCCAAAGAGGTGTCGAAAAAAATAAACCAATTAAAAAGATTTAATTTATCACCTTCATCATATAAATTAGTAGTGAAAACACTACCATCGTCTTCTATGTGGTAAATATCATCAACGATATTTTGCCCCAGACAAAATACCGTTGATAATAAAATTAAGAGGATTGTTTTGTTCATTCTATTTTAATTTTTTTTGTTCTTAAAATATTCTCATTTTGATAAACAATAAAATATAATCCAGGCGATAATTCACTTAGGTTTAATTTGTTCATTTCATTACCAAATACATTATAGATTTTAATAATTTTTTCATCAACTAAATTTGTTATATTTTTTTTGTCAATCTGTTTCTCAAAAGAAATATTTTTGATTTGAAAATTATCAAAATATTCCTTAATTTTTAATGGTTTAAAAATAAATCTATTAGTATCAAAAACTATTCTTTTTTCAATATTAATCGATATATTATCAAAGTAACCATTACTTTCACTTTTTTTCTCATTAAAATTTTTATTAATTTCTTGAGAAAATAAATTCAAATTAAAAAAAATAATCAAAATATAAACCATTACCAACCTCCATCACATGTATCAAAACAATCAGTTACATGAAACCAAGGTTCAATTAATCCAGGCATTATGAAATTTTCAAATCCTGATGGTAATATACATTCTTCTTGCTAAGCAAATTCACAAGGATAATATTGATTATTTGCTGATTTTGTTTCATTGTAATGTTTTATATATTGATATTCACCACCAATTAAAACTTTTTCATAACAATACTCTCTAACGGTTGAACAGCAATATTCAGTACAAGTTATCCTTTGAGCAACAATAATTGGTTCTTGAGGGTCTATATTAACCATTGGGTTAAATGGTATAGGTAAAATTGGATTTCCTGTAATTGGGTCTGCAATAAATTTTGCATCTTTAAAACACCATGCTTCGCAAACAGAAGTATGAAATGTAACAGTAACAACATTAGAACTACCACATAAATTATCATCTTTTCCATTTGTTGATATTAATACCTGTTTATCAACTTCTTTGTTTAAAATAGTTTCTTTAATATAATCTTCAATACTACCCCAAGCTACTTCATCAATAACATTTCTATTTGGATAAAATGGAAATATTTGATTATACAATGGTAAGCATGGATTAGGTGAAGTATGATTAAACCCATAATTCAAAAAATCTATTTGAATTCCTGCTCCAGGACATCTGATAACATTGTATCTTACATAAATAAAACAACCTGGATAAACTTCTACTTCATCGTAGGTTTCTTCAACTTGACACCCCTGACCGTTATAATAACAATCTTCATTTGAAATCAAAAACATTGAATTCAAGAAAAACACAATAACTAATAAAAGAAATTTGTTTTGCTTCATAGCAATACTCCTTAAATAATTTAACAAAAATTTTCAAATGTAATAAAAATTTCTGCTAAGTTAAACACTGCTAAGTCAAACACTGCTAAGTTAATTTCCAAATTTTTTAATTAAAAACATCGAAAAAGTTTTCAACATTATTAATAAAATTTGAAATCCTAATTCAATTTCAATAATAGATTTTTGTTGTATTTTATGATTCTAATGCTAATAAAAAGATCACAAACCTTACTATAAATCAATCAATTCCAACCTACTTTATCGAAGATTTTTACTGCGTCCAAATTGTATTTGCCTAAATTTGATAGATTTAAAGTATCTTCTTTAAACAAACCCCATTCTAATAATATACCTTTTATTTCAACTTCTTCATTTACTGGATATTCGAAATTAGCATAAGCAAATTCTTCTTGAGCCATTTTGCCGGATAAAAACTCAAGTAACTTAACAGCATTTTCTTTATTAGGAGAGTTCTTCAATACTAATCCACCACTAACATTAATGTGGGTTCCTCTATCGGCTTGATTTGGAAAAAATACTTTCACTTTAGCAACTGCTTCTCGCTCTTTTTCATCATCAGAATTTATCATTTTTGCAATATAATAACTATTAACTATTGCTATGTCTCCCTCGCCAGATGCGATTGCTTTTACTTGGTCTCTGTCATTTCCTGCGGGTTTCCTTGCAAAATTTGATACAACTCCCTCTGCCCATTTTTGAGTATTATCTTCTCCATTATGAGCAATAATAGATGCAACAAGAGATTGGTTATATATATTATCTGAAGGACGAATTAAAATTCTATTGACCCATTTTGGAGATGCTAAATCTTCGTAAGTCAACAATTCATCAACTGATACTCTATCAGGTGAATAAACAACAATTCTAGCTCTTTTTGTAAGACCAAACCAATGATTTTGCTCATCTCTTAAATGATTAGGAATATTATTATTTAATATATCAGAATTTATTTCTTGAGTTATTCCTTTTTCTTTTGCTTTCCATAGATTACCAGCATCGACAGTAAGAAGTAAGTCTGCTGGAGAGTTTTCTCCCTCTTGTTCTATTCTAGCAATAAGCTGGTCGGCATCTGCTTTAATGACATTAATTTTTATTCCAGTTTCTTTTTCAAATTCTGCAAACAATTTCTTATCTGTTTCGTAATGTCTATGAGTATAAACATTTACTTCATTTTTAGTAATATTTTCTTTCTTTTCCGTATTGCAAGAGATTAAAATAGTCAGTAGAATTAATAAATATTTCATATTTTTAGATTATTTAAATTAAAAAAACAAAATTAAGTAAAAAATAAAATACTACCAAAACAATCGTATTTATGTAAAAAGGTGTTGTTATGAATGAGATAAAATGGAAATTAGTTTACACAACTTCAACAGATTTTGAAGCACATCATATTAAAGCAAATTTGCAAGGAGCAGAAATTCCTTGTGAAATATTATCTCAAGTAGATACAACACGAATGTTTACTATGGGTGAACTTGCAATTGTAAAGCTATTTGTACCAGAAGACAAATACGATGATGCTTTAGAGATTATTGAATATATTATGAAAAATAACGAGTAATCAATCAACTTGTAATCAAAACTTGATGAGTGTAATATTATTCATATTAAGTGTCTGTTTTTCTTTTTCAGAGGAAAATGATAATAAATTCAAAGTTAAAGAACTTGAATTAGTTTATGGTAATATTCCAAATCAGAATGGATATAATAATTTGGTTTCTATTAAGCAAAAAAATTATAGTGTATATTATGATAAAAAAGGAGTATATAGCTTATTTGAGGCAAACCAGACATTTAGTTTTGATGGCAATGATTACTTTTTTTGCGTAGGTGCTTCTTACGGTCTTAAAGCAGTTTTTATACCCGAGAATTATACTTTTAGTCCATTTAGATTTGATGTTGATTTATTAATAGGATTTCTTACTTTATCATCTCAGTCCTACTTAACAAATTGGAACTGGTTGATTCCAGAAACTGCTGGGCTTGTTTTATCAAGTAATTTAAATTTTCGTTTTAAGCGATTTGGGTTAGTTTTGGGATATTCACAATTCTCAAATTTACCATTTAATAAAGCTTTCTCTATTGGGCTAAATTATAGAACTATTCAGCCCAAAGAATTTATTGATTAAATAAATTTAATTCATTTTTTTGAATTTAATTTAATTTTCCATAATTTAGTAATTATTGTAAAATATTAAACAAGTAATTTATGAAATTGATCTTAATTTTATTTCTCTTAAGTTTTTTAAATATCTTTAGTGAAGAAAAAAAAGAAATTATAATAGATATAGATAGCGTTTATCAAGAAGGTGTTTTAATTTATAGATGTGCAAAATCATCTTGGTTAGGCAATGAAATATTAATTAAAAAGTTACAAGAAAATGACTTAGTTAAAGACTTAGGTGGCTATTTATCATATCCCCAAGGTGATACCACGCACTTTATCTTTTACAATAAAGAAAATAAAATTGTAGCAGAAACATTTTTTGACTCAACTTTTAAAGCTTATTTAGAACACATTTCATTCGAACAAAGAGAATTTAATGAAACTGAAGAATATTATAACAAAATTAAAAAAGCTACATTAGAGTTTCAAAAGCAAGATTCGTCTATAAAGTATTATGAGAATACTGGTATGAATGTAGTACCAATTATATTTAAAAATAAGATAAAAGTATATATGCTTACTGCTCCAAGTTCATTCGGACAAGTTATATATGGAAATGATTATGTTTTAGAATTTGATAATAATTTACAAAATCCAAAATTATTTGACATACACAAAACAATAATACCTATTCCTTACGCAAAAGATACTATTAGTACTCAATCTTATCATACACACACAGAAGAAATGGGTCATTTACCCTCGCCTACAGATATTGCTATAACTTTTCTATACGGAGAGATTGCAGGTTGGACTCAGCATCTAATATATTCTACTGAACTTACAACAATTCTTAATGTGAAATCTAAAAAAATGCAAGTAGGTAAAACTCAAAAATTAGAAGATGCTAAAAAAGAATAGGATTCATATTATTTATTAAACTCAAATTTATACTATATCTTATGAAAAAAATATTACTTTTATTTTTACTAGGTTTTTTAACATTTTCATGTAAAGATGATAATGATGTTTACTGCACCGAAGAATTTAGAACAATAACCTTGGAAATTAAAGGTCCTACTCTAGATAGCTTTCATACAATTAGATTATCTAATTATGATACTTTAAAGTATGAATTTGATTTTGGTTGGTCTGGGAATTTTTATCCATTAATTGATGATAATTACAAGGATAAATTTCCAAACAAGACTGAAAAGTTTTTATTTCAAGGGTTTATTAATAACTCTCTTGTAGTAAATGAAGAATATTTAATTTACTCTGATAAATGTCATGTAAATTACGATAGTGGAAATTTAATAATTCAGTTATAAATTATTTTATAAGAAAATTATATAAAAATATAATATATTATATTAGTCTAAATAGCAATAATATTTAAGGACAATCACATACTTTACGAGAGAATAATTCATAATTATATGTTCTAAATTTGAATTGATAATCTGCTGACTGCGTATTTTTCAACCTTGATACTCTTATATAATATTCCTCTCCATCATCATCATTTAAAATGATTATTTGACAATTCTCGCCTGTATTTTGTGTTCTTCTAATTAATCTTAGAGTATTTGTTGTAGGATTAAATTTAAATAAATCAATGAATAAAAATTCACCACAAGAGTTTACTAAAATATTATTTCCATTAGTTTTAAATTTATACCAATCCTCTTGAGTAATATTTACTATTGTTCCAGAAATTAATGTATTCTCGAAAATTGTAATTGCATCGTCAGATGTGTTGTTATTTAAAGTTGATGTACCATCATCGGAAGTTTGAAAAACATAAACCGGATTTGAGTCTTCCGACAAATAAACTGGTTTTCCATTAAACAATATAAAATCATATACTTTAAAATAATATTTTATGCCTGGTAATAAACCATTAAAAGAAAATGGAATTGAACCACCACTGCCATTATAAATTACAAATGACCCAGGTGCTGTTTGATTAGTACTTATCTCTGAATTAATTGCATTTGATTCGGCAATATAATTCTCTCCATCAGTTGGAGAGTTAGGAACAGACCCAGCTCTTGCCACAATAATCCTATTTGTTCCTGAACCATTAGTCCAAGAATCTATATTTATTGAACCAGTTGCGGGGTTTCCAGAACTTAGAACTAAATCTGATGAGTTAGTTGTTGGCTGAAGTGGATAAACAGTGAAAGTATTTGATAATGCACTTGCAAATGAATTGTTATTTGCTCTTATACTAACAGGAGTTGCCCCATTGATATTAGTTAATTTATATCCAGAAATAGTTGTAAATGACTCTCCTTCAATAAAGTTACTCGTAGAGTTACCCGAAGAAGTTACACTTCCCAAGAATGTTAGATTTATTGGATATTGACTATTAGCAATTGTTTCAACTCCATCTTCGTCCAATAGTTTGATTGTAACGTCTAAACTATTACCAGACTTTATAAATGAAGGGTAGATTTTTGATATTTCAATTTCTACTGGTAGCTTGGCTATTTTTATAGTTCTTTTATTACCTAAGAACGGTCCACCAGATACTACTTTTGATGGAGGATTAAATGAAACATAAGATTCGTTAGGAATATTTAATATTATTTGTGAGTTTTCGGGTGCATTACTACTTATATTTGCTGTTATTAAGAATTTCTTTTGTCCTGAAAATTCAACTTTATTTATGAAATTTTCAAAAACAATTAAGTCCGTACTCATTCTTCCAATCGCAATCAGTTCATTATTATCTGCAGAGTTATTTTCATTATTATCACTCCACAATCTTATATTATTGAAATGTTGTGAAGGTGAAAGTCCTCCAGAAGCAGAGAAATTAACAATTAATTTTTTAAATTCTGCTATGTTGTTATTTTCAATAGTAAATCCGTAAAGGTTTTGTAATCTACCATTTTTATAAATTAATCCTTCGGCAACATCTGTAGTGGATATTATTTGAGTTTTTAGTGACTCAAAGCTAAACTTATCACTATAAACTGTGTCTACTGCAATCGGAGCAGCTCTCTCAGATTTTAATGATTGCTGAGGAATTCCAAGTTGCATATCAATTGTTCCGTCATTAGCAAAGTTTGAAACTGAATCAACTGTGATGAAATAAAATCTTCCAGTTTCTGGAATAATATCCTCATTAAAATTAAAAACATAAGATTGATTATCTGAAATAGATAATTCTTGAAATAGTTCAATCTCAGAATTATCATTAAATGTTAGATAGTTATTATCTACTGATTTATATAGTTTTAAACGACCTGCAACTGAATTAAGCGGAGAATTTTTGAAATATAGTTCAAATTCATTCAATCCTGCTTCATTTCCAAGTGGTTTTAAATTAAATCCATATATAACATTGTTAAAAGTATTAGGCAAAAGAGGAGTAGAATTTAAACCAATTGGATTAAACTCTACATCAATTCTTTGTTGAAACTTATAATAAATATCTCCAACAACTTTAAGATTAACAATTCCTTGGTTTAGATTCAAACTTATACCTGATTGATTTATATATACTAAAACTGAATCGGAGGATATAGTTACTGAATCAGATATATCCGCAGATAAAAAGAAATTTATAGATTTAGTACTTGATAAAATTAACTCGCCAACATTAAAATCTAAAGAATCATTTGCATACTGAATTGAACCAATTAGTTCATTATCATTTTTTGTGTCAAAAAATTCATCATCTGAAGTATAAAGTTTAAAATTAATAAATTGTCTTTTATTATCTTCAACATAAATTTTTAAATCTGTGATTTCAGTATCATTTGTAGAAGAAACATTAAAACCTAAAATATTATGTTCTGTAGTTCCAGCAATAAATCTATTATTAGGCACTTGTGATAAATCTACTCTATCTTCAACTTCACTTAAAGTAAGTCGAATAGGTACAACACCTGTCCAAATAGTATTAAAGCCACCAAATTCATTTATAGTATCCAAAGCTTCCAATCTATTAGAAACAGAAATATTTTTTGTATTAATTGCAGCCCAAAGTTCACCAATTGTTCTTGTAGAAGATAATATCAAATCTTCTTTAGCTCTTTCTACATCAATGATTTCACTATCATAATAATCAATTATTGGTCTTGCTCTAAGATTATTATTAGGAGATTCTATGCTAAACAATCTTTGGATAGAAGTACCTCCTGCGATTTCATTTGAAGTATGATATCTTTTAATAGTTGTTAATCCCATAATCCCAGCACCTGCTGCTTGTCTGAAACCAATTCCTAATCCAGCGAAATCAAGATTATTAAGTATTGTAGTAAAGTCATACTCATAATATAAATGACCCAGCTCACCTATGTTATCTATAGAATTTTTTAATATTCCACCTTCTTCATACAAATGAGCCAGTGGTTTTTGGAAAGTAATAATATTATTCCCAAATAAATCTAAATCACCATCTGTTAAAGTTAAATTTTTATATACATTTAACTCTTCTACAGCGATATCTTCATTGAGTTTTAAGCCAGAAGAATTATTGAGTGTTAAATTTTGGAAATTAATTTCTGAGCCATTTTCCACTGAAATTATTTGTTGCGCTCCACCATTAAAATAGAAATTAGTATTTCCTTCAGTAAATAAATTCACAGCTAGTCCAGCCCTAAAATCACCTTGAACTATAATATCAAGGTCTTCTTCAATGTAAAGTGATTTTGCATCATCTATTAATAAATCATGAAAAATAACTGAGCCTAGACCACCACCACTTGTAATCGTAGCTGATGATGAATTTACAACAAAACTCACTTGTCCATCAATAGCATTAAATGAAGAAGATGAACCAAGCAAGTCAAATTGATCGCTTTTAACTGTAAAGTCAGAAGAAGTTTGAACTAGATTATTATCCTCAATTGAAAAATCGTTGAATATTAAATTACCACTGTTTGTAATATTATGTGTACCGCCATCTACAAATCTAATTTCACCAGTGGAATGAGTAAAGTTAGAATTATTATTTACATTAACATCACCAGCTACAGTAAAGCTATTAGAGGCAAAAGCATTAGCTGCACTTACACCTATGTTGTTAAATTTAAAATCATTCATATCTGCAACGTTTGAAGATATTGATGAGCTTGTTGCAGTTAGATAAATTGTACCTGCAGTTGCTTCAAATGAATTCCCTAAATTAACAGTAAATAAATTCTTAACATTAAAATCAGTTGCTGTAGTATAATTACCATTATTTATAGTAACTGTATTAAAATCTAGAGTTCCATTGTTTGTAATAGTTTCTGCACCTGCTCCAGTAAAAAGAATTTCAGTATTTGTATTACCATTAAAACTACCATCTACGTTCATACTACCTGACACTTCGAATATTACTTGATTTGCAACTGGTGCATTTGTTGAGTAATTACCAGTGAAATCAACATCATGGAAAAATAACCCTACATTACCACCAACAGCACTTGTAGGGCAGTTTAAAGATCCATTCCCAGAGAGTGTAATCTCAGAAGGTGAAGAAGCAGTAAACAATGCCGTAGCTCCAAGTTCTAACTCACCAGCAATCGTGAAATTATCATCAGTAGTTCCGCTTGTAACGGCGTTATCAAAATATAAATCAAAAAATTGAGTTGTTCCTGCATTAATTATTTCTAAATTAGGATTTGTAAAAGTGATGCTACCTGCTGAAGCTGTGAAAGAATTGACTGGATTTTGTAAGTAGTAATTCCCTGAAATTATCATATCTGTTGTTGTAGTTGGAGTTCCAATAATTTCAAATTCATTTATAGTCATTTCACCGTTATTTGTTATTGCACCATTACCTTTTGTAAATGTTCCAGATGTTTGAGTCAAAGTAGAGGAAGCATCAATTTCTATCCAATTGTTTAATCTGAAACTATCATCAGTTGTTAAAACACTATTTGTTAACGTTATTTCATACAATTGTAAGTTTGAAGAAGTGTTTGGTGCTTGATTAATTAAGGTAGCATCTGGTGTGTTATTGAATCTATTCAAGAACATATTTGTTTGGCCACCTGCTTCAACTGTTACTGTACCGCTAATTCTACTATCGCAATACCAATTATAATTTGCCGTAGATTCAAATGTTAAATTATCTATAGTAAAAATACCAAAGTTAGTATTACCGGTTGAACTCGTTAAAATTAAAGTTGAATTATCATCAAAAACAAAAAATGAATTATTTGCATTTATATTATCATTTATATAAAAATCAAAGGCACCTTTAAAGTTTGTTGTAAATCCAGATGTAAAACTAATTTCAAAAAATGTTAAACCGGCTGAGGTTCCATTTGAATTAGTTTGAGCAAAAATATTTAATCCATCTTTTGCAAAAGTTATATTAGATGGCGTAGTTGCCAGAAAAACTGAGGTATTATCAACCATTCTAAAATCATTATTTATATCAAAACTTGATGTTGTCCTAACATCAGAGCCAGAGCCAATATTAAGATAATTAAAATCAAGTGTGCCAGTATTTGTAATTGTTTTTGATGCAGAGTTATCAAAAGTAACTGTTCCTGAAGTGAAGTTACTTACTCCACTTACATCAAAATTACCCCCAATACTTGGACTTGGAGTAGAGTTTAAAGTTCCGGTTACAAATACATTATTTAAATTAATATTACCATTACTATTATTTGTTAAGTTTGAAGTATTTGAAAAAGTCATTGAATTAGTTAATGTTGTTTGAATACCTCCTGTATTATCAAGAGTTACATCACCTTGAATTTCTACATTTGTTCCTTGGAAATTAGAATTTCCATTTTCAATATTCAATAAATCTTCTATTATAAAATCATTATTAAGCGTAACACCATTATATACATAGAGTTCATTTATAGTATTATTAACAAAATCATCACCTGAATATGCGGTTGTTGATACTCCGTTTGCTATTACAAAAGCAGAGCCATTGTCTTGGGCATCGATTTGTCCGGCGGTTGGTGTGAAAGTATTTTCTATAGTTAAAGTATTACTATTCAAATCATAGATTGCTCCAGCATTGTTAAGAGTAAAACTTGCATCTACATCAACTGCACCATTTTGATTTACAGTTCCATTTCTTGTAATCAATAAATTACTAACTTCATTATTAGTAAAATAAGTAGGCATATTAAATGCACCTGTTCCTGCAACAGTAAATTGACCCAAATTATCAGTGGCATCAATTTCTCCAGAAGTATATGAGATATTACCTTCAATAATAAAGTCATTATCAACTATATCAATTGTAGGTGCAGCTCCTGACATTCTTAAATTATTTTTAATATAAAGGAAATCAGCAAGAGTTATTGTACTTGAATTTTCTAAATCTAAGTTATATATAGAATTATTAAGAAAATCATTTCCGTCTAATTCAAGAGCAGTTGAGCCAGCAAATTCAAAAGTTCCCGCAGTTTCACACATAATATAGGTTGCACCTGGATTCTGATTATCAATATTATTATATAAAGTTAATCTTACATCATTTGTCTGAATATCTAAATCCATATTTGGATTGTGTAGATATATTGTGCTCAAAACTTCAAGGTCAGATGATAAAGTTACCAATCCGTTTCTTTCAATTTTAAAATTCCCAATTTGGTTATTAACAAAATTATCACCATCTAAAGTAAAAGGGTTGCCTGAAGTAATTTTAAATTCTGAATTTGTATCTGTAAAATCTAAAATACCTGCTGTATAAAATAAATCACCCGATAAATTAAATACATTTGCTTGAGCATCATAATATAAACCAGCATTATTTACATAAAAATCATTTGAAACATTTACTTCTCCTACTTGAGTTATAGTACTGGATTGCAGTAATTCAAGATTTCCGATAGTTCCGAAATTAACAAAAGCACCAGCATTATAAGTAACAGGAGAAGTCCCTGCAAAACTAAGTGTAGAACTTGCATCTGTTCCATCAATAGTTCCAGCAGTATAATTTAAGTTTCCACCTAATCTAAATCTATAAGCGTCAATATCAAAAATAGCATTTGCATTATTTAAAGTAAATGCGCCATCTATATCTGCATTACTTCCAAGAGTAATGGTACTTGCGCCTGTGATTGTTAAATTACCAACTTCGCCAGATAAGAACGCTCCATTTGAAAAACTTGTTGCACTGCAAAGGCAAAGTCTATAGTAGAAGCATCGTCAGTTAAGTCTAATGCTCCGTTTGTAGATACAATTGGATTATTCAAAGTAAGTGTATTAGTTTGA
Source organism: Eximiradiales bacterium (assembly GCA_965661945.1). GTDB lineage: Bacteria > Bacteroidota > Ignavibacteria > Kapaibacteriales > UBA2268 > JAJRPT01. The sequence continues at coordinate 202,386 of CBFIFP010000002.1, read as the reverse complement.
ACGTCAAAGACTAATCCCGCATTATTTAAGGTTAATGTTCCATCAACTGTTAAATTATTACCTAATGTTACTGTTCCATTTCTTGTCAGATTTAAATTCCCACATTCACTATTAATCAAAGAAGGCATTGTTAATGCACCAGTCCCACCTAATTCAATAGTGGAGGCATCATCAGTTAAGTCTAATGCGCCTGAAGTATTATTTAACGCTCCATTAATAGTCAAATAATAATTTTGATTATCAAATGTTAAACCAGTATTATTTAATGTTAAAGTATTATTTATTGTATAATTATTATTTGCGGTTACAGTCCCGTTCCTTGTCAAATTCAAAGTACCAAATGAATTTGCAACAAAACAATTAACAGGTAAAGATATTGCGCCAGTTCCTTGTAAATTAAAAACACTTGATGCATCAGACAAATCTAAAAATCCACTTGTCCTAGTTAAGGTATTTTCAATAGTTATTGCGTTGTTTTGTATATCAAATGTACCATTTGTAAGAATTAAATCTTCTAAAGTAATATTTGTATTAGATAGTGTGGTTGCTCCTTCTATAATTAAATCATTTATATCAATAGTTCCACCGCCATATATGTTACCGCTTTCCATAGTCACGTTAGTCAAACTTGAAACTATTGAGTTTGAAACTATTAAATCATCAACTATATAAATATTAGTTGGATTAGTAGCATTGAAAGTACTATTACTAGATATAACCAAATTTGAAAAAGTAGCTGAACCTTGTGTTAAATTATTTGTTCCATTTAATGAGAATGTTCCAGAAGTATGCTTATAACCATTAAGATTGTTAAAAGTTCCAACAGAAATTGTACCTATTCCAATATTATTTAAAGATGGGTTAAATGTAAAAACTGATAAGCTACCATTCTAGATTATATTTGCTCCGCTACCCATATTAAAATCTCTACCACCTGAAACAACTAATGAAGCACCTGGGTCAATTTCTAATGTTTGATAAATTTCTAAAACACCAAATGATGAGTGTGTTCCTTCAACTTTTAAATTGTCGACTCTTATTACATAACCAGAGATTGGTGAACTGCTGCTGTTTCCTTGTAATGTAATTGTTGTTGATAAACCATTTACATTGAAATTATTAGGGGTTGCTGATCTATAAAAACCTCCATTCATTGCAAAACTGGTTGTATTGGTTATAGTAACAGCATCTAAAGTTATATTGTTGACTTCAGCTATACTACCAAATCCAGTATTAGTACAACCTGTAGAGAATATATAACTTGCATTTGCATTAAAGTTTTCTGTACCAGTACCAATAATTGTTGCTTGAACACCATTTGCAACAGCTGTTTGTAGTGTTGCACCAGAATTAAGATTAAAAATACTGAGTGCATCTAAATCGATAGTATTTGTTTGGCAATTTAATGTTCCGTTGATATTTATTGATGATGTATTTAGTAAGCCACCACCTATTGATGAGTTAAGAGTTAATGTTCCATTTACAGTTAAATTTTTAAAACTCGCGGTTCCATTATTTGTAAATACTGAAGTCCCTGTAAAAACTAAATTCAGATTGTTACCAATATCAATTCCTCTAAATTCACCACCTACTTGGATATTCAAATTACTAGTCATAGTAAAATTAACACTTGCAGCATTTGAACGTAAGATACCACCAGAATTAATGGTTACATTTTTTATTGATGTATTGAATCCAACATAAACATTATGTTCAACAATAACATCATCTACAGAAGTTGGTACAGAACCACCAACCCAAGTAGCGACGTTGTTAAAATCACCTGCTTGAGCGGTTGTAAATATTGCACTAACACCTTGAAATATAGTAGTTAGGAATAATAATAATATGATAAATGTATATCTCAATCCAGTCGATACTTTTATTTGTTAATCCTTTAATCATTAAATGTATCGGTAAAACAAGTGTATCGGTAAAACGACCATAAACTTTAGAAAAAATGTTGAAAAATATTTAAAAAAACAAACACAAAAAAAACATATCGAAGATATGCAACTATATAAATAAAATATTTCTTAATTTTGTAAATTAAAAAACTAACTGGATATTAAAATGTCATATAAAAATAAAATTTACGCTGAAGATTTAAGTCAACATGTAGATAAAGTTGTAGAACTTAATGGTTGGGTTTATAACAAAAGAGGCAAAGGCAAGCTTCAATTTATAATTCTAAGAGATGGCTCCGGCATCGCACAATGCGTTGTTATGAAAGACAATTTAACAGAAGAAAAATTTGAAACCGCTAAATCACTAACACAAGAATCATCTATAAAAATTAAAGGTAAGGTGATTGCAAACGAAAGAGCACCAGGTGGTTATGAGTTAGATGTAAATGATATTGAAGTTTATCAAATTTCAAAAGATTATCCAATAACTCCTAAAGAGCATGGGGATAGTTTCTTAATAGAACATCGCCACTTATGGCTAAGATCTTCTCGCCAACACGCAATAATGAGAGTTCGAGCGGCAGTGCAAAAAGCAATAAGAGATTTCTTTGATAATAATGGCTTTAAATTAGTTGACTCCCCAATGTTTACTCCAAATGCCTGTGAAGGTACTTCAACTTTGTTTGAAACTGAATACTTTGATTTAGGAAGTGCATATTTATCACAATCTGGACAGCTTTATGCTGAAGCAACAGCAATGGCACTTGGAAGAGTTTACACTTTTGGTCCAGCTTTTAGAGCCGAGAAGTCAAAAACTAGAAAGCATTTAACAGAGTTTTGGATGGTTGAACCAGAGATGGCATTTTTTGAATTAGAAGATGATATGCAACTTGCAGAAGATTTAACAGTTTATATTGTTAAGTATGTTTTAGAAAACTGTAAAAAAGAACTTGAAACTCTTGAAAGAGATATATCAAAACTAGAAAAAGTTACTGGGAATTTCCCTAGATTAAGTTACACCGAAGCAGTACAATGGCTTAATGATAATGATATTCCACTTATTAAAAAGATTGATGGTGAAGACGTTGAAATTAGACCATTCCCTTGGGGAGAAGATTTCGGAGCGCCACAAGAAGAAGCTTTAATGGAGCAATTCGATCAACCGTGCTTTATTTATGATTATCCAACTGAGATTAAAGCATTTTACATGAAAAGAGACCCTAATAATCCAAAAGTAGTAAAAGCGATGGATATGCTCGGACCTGAAAAAGCAGGCGAATTAATTGGTGGTTCACAAAGAGAAGATAATATTGAATATCTTGAAGAAAGAATTAAACACGAAGAGTTAGATATGGCAGACTTCCAATGGTATCTTGATTTAAGAAGATACGGCTCTGTTCCTCACTCTGGATTTGGTATGGGATTAGAAAGAACAGTAAAATGGATTACTGGTGCTAAACACATTAGAGAGTGCATTCCTTTCCCAAGAATGATACATAGAATTATTCCATAATTAATATTTTTAAATATATAATTATAAAATATTTATGATTTTTTTTATTAATAGAATCCTTCTTAAGATTAAGAAGGATTTTTTTATTCATAAACTACAATGTTCTTATTTTTATTCTTTGTATTTATCTATTTGAATTAGGTAATCTTTTAATTCAATTGAGTTTTGCGTGCCTATTAAAAGTTTTTTACCATTTATGAAATTTAGTTGTAAGCCCATATTACCAGATGTATTGTAAGCCCTACCTTTGCCAGTAATTGAAAATCTATAACCCCAACCACCATACTCTCCTATTGGTGAATACTCTCTAACGTAAATTTTTTCGAGTTCTTCCCAATTATATTTTTTAAATTTAAAATGAAAAGGAATATACTTTATATATATTCCTTCTGGAGTTATCTTAGTTATTAGCTTAGAATAAATAAAGATAGCATTTACAGCTATAACCGTAAAAATAATCAATATAAATGAAATAACTAGTGGAAAGTCTAAGTTTTTACTCCAAAACTCTGATATAAAATTATATAAAAATAATAAAGCAATAATATCTGTAATAAATATTATTGCCCATACCCACCATTGATTGAATTTTTGAGTCTCATTAAATTCATTCATAATCTATTTTAACATTTTTAGTTTTAACATTTTTATAATGTTTAAGGAAATTATTTCATAGAATCTTCAACTTTATCTACTACTACTCTAGTATCTGAAATTTTGTCTTCCCCAGGTTTTTGAGAACTAATATAATTTACTTTTCTATTAAATCTTCCCCAAGAGTCGGTTACCGATTTTAATTTTGAAAGTCTGGAGTCTGAAAGTTGTTTTGCTTCTGGGCTTGCTACATCAAATGAATCTTCAGAGTGAATTTCGATATTAATATTTAAAGCACCATTAAATCTCATGATTTTTTTAAGTCTTTCTAATTGTTTCATACCATTTTCAGATATTTCTGGACTTTTACTCTCAAACAAATCATAATCAAATAGTTCTGCACCAGGTGATAATATTAATACCTCAAAATCTTGCATTTGTGGATCGAAACTAGCATCTGGAGGAGTAATTTTAATTTCTGTTTCATCTCTAAGTACATCGAATCTCAAAAATGTTATGATATATGTTTCATTAGAGTTTAAAAGTTGCTCGTAGTTACCAGTTAAAGAATTTGATTTTATTTTAAACTTTTTACCTTTAGAATCTTCAAATTGAATATCAACATCTAATGGTTTACCAGTATTTTTATCTACAATTTTACCTTTTAAAATTCTTGTGCCTAAGTCTTGAGACTGAAGAGAGAAAACACTTAAAAATAAGATTGTTAAAAGAGTAGTTAATGTTTTCATAATTTTTCCTTAATTTTAGAATATTTAAATCGCAATTTAAAGAATAAAAGTCAAAAAATAAACTATAAATGATTTTATTCGTATAATTTCTATACGGAATTAACAAAACTAAGTTATATATATGCAATTTCTAAACCCATTTGTTTTATTTGGATTACTTGCTTCTTCTATTCCTATTATTATTCATTTAATTAACTTAAGAAAACAAAAGAAAGTTGAGTTTTCTTCACTTAAATTTTTAAAAGAACTTCAAAATACAAAAATTAGAAATATTAAACTTAGACAAATTCTTTTATTAATTTTAAGAACTTTACTAATCACCTTTATTGTCTTAGCTTTTGCCCGACCTACAATTCAAAATTCAATCCCTGGGTTTGTGAGTTATGCTAATACTAACACAGGACTTATTATTGATAATAGTTTCAGTATGGATTTATCAGATTTATCAGGTAATAGATTCAGACAGACTCGAAATGTATTTAATAATTTTATAAATAATTTGGAAGATGGAGATAAATTATTTGTTGGGGGAGCTAATTCGAAGCAATACCAAAATCTTGAACTATCAAGCAATAAAAATGAACTAACCACTCTTTTTCAAAATATTAAGATTGAAACAAGTGACTCAAAAATAAATGAATTACTTTCAAACTCTAACTTAGTTTTTGAAGAAAACAAAGAGCTTAACTCTGATATTTTTATCATAAGCGATTGGCAGAAAAATTTTATTGATAAAATTGATACTTTCAAAACTAATAATTTTAAACAAATATCATTTATCAAAATTGGACAAGAGTTCAATTCAAAAAATTTATCGATTGATTCTATAAAATTAATCACAAGTATTTTTCAAGAAAAAAAGCCAGTAGAATTAGATGTATATATTTCAAATCACTCCGAATCAAGTTCGAATAATAATTTATTGACTCTTAAATTTAATAATAATAGAGTAGCTCAAAAGACATTTAATGTTGATGCTAATAAATCCTCTGTTATTAGTATAAGCGGTGTGCCAAATTCTCAAGGTGCAATAAAAGCAGTTATGGAAATTGATAACGACGATATCTTACAAGATAATAAATTTTATTTTGGATTTATAATACCCTCGCAGCCAAATGTTTTATTAATTTCGGATGTAAATAGAAGTTTTACCGAAATTGCTTTGCGAACAAGGAATAGTGATGATAATATTAGAATTATAAATTCAAAAGAATTTTCAGCTATAAACCTAACAGAGTTTAATATAATTGTTAATACAAGTAAAGATTTAAGCAAAAATGATTTATCACGACTTGAAAAGTATATAGAACAAGGAGGTAATGCTTTATTATTTGGAAGCGAACTGACTAATCAACTAGAAAGTTTTTATAATAAAATCGGTTTTAATGATATTAAGTTAGACTCTTTTAAAAATAAAATTAAATTTGATAGGGTAGAAAAACTACACCCACTTTTCTCTGGAATGTTTCAAGGTGATTCAGATCCTAAATCTATTATCGAAAGCCCTGAAATTCAAAAATTACTATCACTTAATGGCGGTTTTCCTTTGATAATGGCAAATGGTAAGCCATTTTTAAATGAGTTGGAATATGGAAATGGAAAAGTGCTTTATTTTGCTGTTTCTCAAAATATGAAATGGAGTAATTTCCCTCTAACTGGTCTGTTCCCAGCACTTTTAAATAGAAGTATTATTTATTTAAGTGGTGGAAAAGGTAATTTTTATCAAACCAATAATCTTGATAAAATAATCATAAACATACCTAAAAATATTGCATTAGATAATAATTTTGTTCTTGTATCTCCATCAGGTATTGAAAGTAATTTAAAGGGGAGTGAACTACCCTCTGGAAGTGTTGTGATTTTTAATGATTTGGAAGAAGAGGGAACTTATTTTTTGAAAAATTCTGGAAATAAGTTTGTTGCTGTCTTTGCGATTAACCATAATCCAGATGAGTCTGTTTTAGACTATCATAGTAAAAATGAATTAGAAGAAATAATATCATATAAGTTTCCGAATACTTTTGTAAATATTTTAGATGATTACAATGAATTAGATTTGAAATCTTTAAGAGCAAATCTTGGAACCGAGTTATGGCAAATATTTTTAATTTTAGCATTATTATGCGGTTTGGCAGAGTTATTCGTTCAGAAAGCATATAAAAACGAAATAGAATAAAATAATGAAAAAGGCAATAATACTTATAAGTGGTGGAATGGACTCGGCAGTTTGCGCTGGGATTGCAAAACAAGAAGGTTTTGAACTGTATGGACTTCATATAAATTATGGGCAAAGGACTGAAGAAAGAGAACTTAAAGCATTTAATGATATTTGCGATTATTATCACGCAAAAGATAGATTAATTGTAGATATTTCGCATTTAGTAGCAATTGGTGGTTCTTCGCTGACTGATAAAACCATAGAAGTAACAAAAACAAATTTAGAAAGTAAAGAGATTCCAAGCTCTTATGTGCCATTTAGGAATGCTAATATCCTTGCTATTGCTACTTCCTGGGCGGAAGTTATCTCAGCGAATGCAATTTATATTGGAGCAATGGAAGAGGATTCATCTGGATATCCTGATTGCAGAAAAGTGTTTTTTAAAGCATTTCAAGATACAATTAACACTGGCACAAAGCCAAATTCAAACATTAATATTCTTACACCAATTATTGATATATCTAAAAAAGATATAATCTTATTAGGTGATAAAATCTCAGTTCCTTTTCATTTATCATGGAGTTGCTACAAAAATCAAGATTTCGCTTGCGGAGAGTGCGACTCTTGTGGACTTCGACTTCGTGGCTTTTCAAATGCAAACATTAAAGACCCAATAGAGTATATAAAATAACTTATCTAAACTGTATTAAATATTTAATTAGTTTATTTTATGTTTTATCTTACTCTACTATTAATTTTCTATAGTAATATAAGTTATTATGAGTTTGAATTTTTAAAATATATACTCCAGTTTCAAGTTTATGATTTATAGTTATTCTATCTACATTTAGATATTTATTATTATATTTTATATTTCCAAGCAAATCTATTATCTCAACATTTATCTGAATATTATCTTTATTAAAGATTAAATCAATAAGGTCTTTACTTGGGTTTGGATAGATTAAAAACTCTGAATCTAAAACAGAATTTATACTATACGTTATAGTGTTTGATGGTTCAGACTTACAATTAAATTGGTTAATTGCTACTGCATAATATGTTGAATTATTTTTAGGTGTGATTACATTAGTTTCAATATCTATTAACTCATTATTTTCATACCATTTATTCCTGCTATAACTAGAAACTATTTTATTATCAATTATTGAAATTATTGGAGTCTCTGGAAGATTTATAACTTCAATATCATAATTTGATATTTCTTTGCAATTTGAAAGTAAATCTGTTGTTAGTATTTCAATAGTTTTTTCACCTGAATTGAAGTATTTTATTATAATTTCTTGGTTCGATTTTGAAATTATTTCATAATCAGTACTTTTTATTTCTATTTTATGATTTATATTTGAAGTTTTAATATTTAAAACTTCGTTTACGCATAATTGACTTTTAATTTCATATTTATCTGTAATTATCTTAGATACATTAATTTTATTTGAAATAGATTCTGTTTCATCTTTCAAACTGTTATATCTTTCTAAAATAAGTTCTGCTTCACCTTCACTATCAAATAGAATTTTTACTATATTATCATTCTCTTCTATTATTTGACAATTAATCGCTGTCCAGGTAAAAGATAAAAACTCTGCTTTACTCGTTGAAAATAATATTTCGTTATTTACGCATACATCTGATATATTTGGTGAAATTTGTAACTTTGGCTCATCTAAATAATAAATATCAATTTGAGTTGTTTCCTCACATTCTTTTAAACTATATTTAACTTCTAAGGATGCAGGAGTTGATTCCCATTTAACCGTAATATTTGATATTGTGTTACTTGTTAATATTTCTCCCCCAATAATCCTCCATTCATAATTTTCATAATTATTTGGTAAATAATAGTTTTCAGTACAGTCAACACAAGAAGTATCGCTACCAACTATATCAGCAAACTCAGTTTTTGTAATATTTATAGGTAGTCTTTTGCTTATGCCACAATCATTTTCATTATCGGGAATAGATGCCGTTAATGCACCAAAAAGCGTGTTCCATTGAACAGAGATTGAACTATCAGTACTCGAATATATTTGTCCACCTTGAATGCTCCAAACCACTTTGTTATTAGAGTTAGTTTTGTAAGTATAAGTATTTATATCATTAATACATACACTATCATCACCAATAATTTCTAAGTCAATTTTATTTTTTATAAAAATATTAATTATTTCTTCATATTGGCATATATCATTTTTTTGAATAATTTTTAATTGATAATTACCGGGGTCATCTAATCCCTCATTAAGAGTATCACTTAAACTAACCAATTCATCTTGAAAGTACCATTCTGTAGCTGATGAAGGATATTTATTTGCAATAATTAAAAATTTTTCTTGTGGGCATAAAGTATCTTTAGATATAGTATATTTTAGTTTAGGGAATATTTTTATATTATCAGACAAAACTCTCGACTTAGGATTTGAGCTAGTTATTTCAAATTTATAATCTTCTGAATAATTCAAATTGTCTGGTAGAATAAATGATATAATACCGTTGATATTATCAATTTCTTTAATTTTAGTTTTATTATTCAAATTTCCATTAATGTCTGATAAATATATTGTAAAAACATTATCAGGTTGAATTTGAAAATTCGTTTCAATATTAATATCAAATTCTTTACCAGCACAAAATTCTGAATCATGAGTAATGTCAATTATTCTTTTTATAGGGTCTTGGAAAATAGTCAAAAAAGCATCATTTTCACCATTATTATTATTTTGGTGTCCATCTTTTGTAAATACATCAGATGAACTAGAATAACCTGCAATATATATTAAACTATCTTTTATGTATATTGACCTTGATACATCTTCTTCAATACCTCCTAAATAACTTCCATAAACTATATTCAAGTTTGCATCAAATCTTGCTATAACAGCGTCATAATTTCCATTTCTAAAATTATTTGATGTGTTAAATGCCATGTTATTATCAGACCGACTTGCTCCAACAATATAAATATCTTCGCTCTGTTTAATATCATAGAATGATTCAGCAAGTGAACCTCCATAATATGTTGACTTTAATAGATTATTATTTTCAACAACAGCTACAAAACCGTCTGCTGTTCCTCCAATATCTGTTTGGTGTCCATTAGCATATAAATTATTGCTATATGTAACGCCTAATAAAATATATTTTTCATCTTTATAATCTGAAGCAAAAAGGAAATCGTCTTCACTCCCACCAATATAACTACTTCTTAAAAGTTCTCCATTAATTCTAAATTCTGAAAAGAATCCATCAAATTTGCCATTTAACGAATTATTAAATCCATTTTTTGATATTTGAGAAGTACTATTTGTACTACCGACTATTATAATTTTATTATTTTTTACAACTAAATTATTACCAAAATCTTGCCCACTACCGCCCAGATAAGTTCCCCAATCTCTTACTCCATCTTCAAATCTAGCAACAAAGCAATCAAACAAACCACCAAATTTATTTTGATGACCACCAGAAGCAATTTTATCTTCAGATCTAGTATAACCTGTAATGTAAACCGCTCCATTTTCATAATCAATTCCATTTATAGCATCATTCATTTCACCTCCATAATAAGAAGAATAAACTACTTCGCCGACTTCATTAAATTCTACAAAAAAACCGTCATCATCAGCACCACCAAAATTTGTTTGATGAGCGTTATTAGTCATCTGAAACAACTCTGATGACATTCTTCCTGCCATTAAAATATTATTATTTTTAACTCTACAAGAAAATGAAATATCATCATATTCGCCCCCAAAGTAAGTACCCCAAACACGATTTCCGCTACTATCAAATTTTACCATAAATGCATCATAACCTACATCTTTTATATTTTGATATCCGTTAAAAGCAATCTGACCAGTTGAGAGAGTTAGACCCGTTCCAAAAGAGTTTTTATTTTCATCATTATCCATATCATAAAATCTATCTATTGATATACCACCATAATAAGTTCCTTTTAATTTTATAATTGGATCAATAATTATAGTTTTTGAATTATCATAATCATCAATATTGAATTTTATTTTGTTATTAATTATTTCATAATTTATATTAATATATTGGCTAGGATTATTTTTATAAAATGCAATTGGTTTTGTAATTATAAATAAATTATTTGTAATATTTCCCTTTTCATCAATAAAGAAGTCGTTTTTTTCTAATTCTATTATATTAATATCAGCATTTGGTAATAATTCAAATTGAAATTCATAATCTTTTTTATTATAAATTAATTTGAAATTTATTTTTTCATAAATATTTGAAATATCAATTTCTTCATAATTATCATATTTTTTGTTTTCTATTTTATTAATGTTAAAAATATTATAGTAATTTTTATTCTTACCATATACTTCTTTAAAATTTGCACCAATGAATTGTAATTTAAGATTAACTAATTTTGCAGATGATTTATTTACTAAATTATATTTATTTTGCTCTTCATAAAAGTTATTCTCCTTTAGGTAAGAAAAAAACAGAGTTGATGATTCTGAAAAAACTAGATTACACTCATTAAATCCAAAAAAACGTTTATCATCTATATGGAAGTTATTAGAATATAAGTTTGATGATATTAGATTTATAGTAATAATCAGAAGTATATATTTTGTCATAATATTATTTTAATATTAAATTATTATAAACTATTAATTATAAATATTATTGTAAAATATTCTAATAAAAAAAATCACCCGAAGGTGATTTTTATTATTTTATTCTGTTCCGTTTAATTTATCTACTAAGAATTTAGCAACTGCTTCAGCTTCATGTTTTTTCAAGCCCTGATTTGCCATAGGAGGATATTTATTGCCATTAGGGTCTATATTACCTCTTGGACTTGGACTGTAAATAAAACTAATTAGAGCTTCAAAATTATCATCATATTTCTTAAGAACATCTTGATATGCTGGAGCTGTAACCTGTGCAACATCAAATTGATGACATGCCGAACACCTAGTTTTATATATTTCAGCACCATCTGCTACCGGAGGACCGGCTTTTTCTTGTTCTCTTGCTATTTCAAGCATTTCAAACTCGTGTACTCTAAGAGTCAAATAATCATGATTAGCTTCAGTATAGTTTTGTTGTAATGATAAAGCATAAAAAACAAATCCGCCGATCACAAAAATATAAGCATACTTTAAATAGTTTACTCCATTATTTTTAAGGTATGTGAAAATTATATGGCTCCCAACGAAAGTAAATACAATACCAAGAGCTATACCAACATACATTAAACCAGATACTGTATCTTTAGGTGCAAAACTAACTGATAACGCCATAAATATAGGTTGTATTACCAAAGTAGCTAAAGCTATACCCGCTGCGGATTTTCTTGCAAATTCTGAATATTCATTATCCTTGAAATCGTATCCACCGTTCCAGTAATATCTTAAAAAGATATACGTTGCTCCAGCCATTGACAAACCAGCAAGTATAAATTGTACCAATTTAATAACAACTGCAACAGAAAACATATTTTGGACAGCAGATTTAGGCCACATGCTTTCATCTACTGCATACTGAGTACCAGTGAAGAATATCCAAATAGCAAGTAACATAAAAGTTATACCCCAAAAACCAGTTGAACGGTTTAGAATTGCCATTTGTTTGTTTTGATCTTTTGCTAAACCTTCTTTAAAAGCATCATTAGTAATTGCTTTTCTTGATTCAAATAAAGAATATAGCATTTGAAAATGCAGAGAATTTTTGTAGAAATATATAACTGTTATCCCAACTGCATATAATAGGAAAGATATAATCAATATATTAACGGAGTTAATACCCTGCCCACCAGACATCTGAATATACATTAATATTATCGCAAGAAAAGGAATTAAACCAAAACCAAACCAAGTTGTTGGATTAGCGGTTATGATATTAATTACATCTTGTGAAAATTTATTATGTAATTCATTACCTGTTCTATTATATTTTCTTTTGAAAAAGTATGAAAGAATCATACTCCCAAAAACTATACCAGTATAAATTGTAAAAGATATAAGCGCTAAAAGCAATAAAAAGCTTAGCAAACTTAAGTGTGAACCTGATACTGGCAAAGCCAAATTTTCCAAAGACATCATATTTATCGCCTTACCTTTGTTATTTTACTAATTTTATTTTACTAATTTTTCAACAATTAATGTTATCAAAACAATTAATACGAAAAGATTTACTCTCATAAATGTTTTCTTAATTAATTTCTTGTCATATTCTACTTGAAGTAAATTTCTTGAACCCCAAATCATGTATGAACCAGAAACTAAAAATATTATATTTACTATTATACTCTCAGTTAATCTAAAAAATGGAAATATTATCGAGCAAACCGCAAGATTAAATATCCAAATAAAAGTAACTCTTTTTAACTGCTGTAAATCTATCAACTCTGTTAATGTAGGATATCCAGCCATTTTATAATCTTCTTCATATATTAATACTAACAACCAAAAATGTGGTATCTGCCAAAAAAATATAAAGAATGCCAAAGCCAATATTTGTATATCCATTATACTTCCTCCAGCTGCTACCCAACCAATCATAGGAGGAATAGCACCAATAATAGCACCCGGGAAAACAGCCAATGTTGTCTTTCTTTTTAACGGTGTATATATACCATTATAAATTACTAACGCAGATAAACCAAGATAAGCACTTAATTCATTTACACCATAAAACAATATCAGATATCCCACTAATGCTATTATTAACCCAAAAACAAGTCCATGAGTAGAACTAATTTTATTAGAAGCCATTGGTCTATTTGCAGTTCTTGGCATTAATGCATCATATTCAATCTCTTGAAAATGATTTAATGCTGATGAACCTGCTGATAGTAAGAAAGTACCTAATACAGCAAAAAATAGTAAATATGTCAAAGAACTACTGAACAGTATGTATCCTATTAAACAAGTAATTGTAACAGATACAGTTATTCTGATTTTTGAAAGATTTAAATAATAGTTAAATAAATCTTTAATGGTTAATGAACTGTTTGTATTCAATTTTAATTGCACATTAAATATGCACCTTTCAAGAATTAATTTTGATTTTCTTCCATAACTTCTGAAACTATTTCCTCTTTTGGTTTTTCAGGTTCAGTTTCTTCTTTATTTGCCTCTGTTAGATTCTTATACCATATTTCGTAATCTTCTTCAGTTAATACATTGATTGTAGTGTACATATTCCAATGTCTAACGCCGCAATATTCTGCACATGCTACATCAAAAGTACCTAACTGTGACGGAATTATTGCATATTGGCTTATTCTACCTGGTACAGCATCTTGTTTAATTCTAAATGCAGGCAAATAAAAACTATGTAAAACATCATAAGAAGAAATATCGAACCTTGTAATTTTATTAATTGGAACATATAATGTATCTAATGTTACATCATTTTCATAAATGAAATCCCAAGCAAACTGTTTTGCCATAACTTTAACTACATTATCACTTTTTTTAATTAGTTGATTATTGTCATCAAAATCAGCATATCCAACATAAAACATAGAAAGTACTATAATAGTTGGAGCTACAATCCAAACTGTTTCTAAAGTAGCAGAACCATGTGTTTGAATTGGTTTTTTATTCTTTTTGTGATTGTACTTAAATACAAAATATAACATTACAACTGTAACACCAATTAACATAATAACTGATATACCTAATATATATGCCATTGAAAAGTCTACTGTGTTAGCATATTCTGAAGCATTGTTAAACATTTTAATCTCCTATAAATACGTCAAGCCCTAAGAATATTATTACTGTAAAGAATATTACTCCACATGCAATAACAAACCATTTGACTAATGGATTATCAAATTTGATATGCATAAAATAGTTTAAAACTAACATTGATTTTATGCAAGCAATTAAAAGTGCAATAGGAACAGTATATACACCCATATCAACACCAGCTACTGCAACAGTTAAAGCTGTTAAAGCTATGAGACCAATCCATATAGCAGTAAAAAAACCGTAACCATGATGTTCTTCATGTTCTTCAATTTCGTGAGTATCTCCGTAAGCAGACATTAATCGTTTCCTTTAAAATTAATGTAATAAATAAAATAATGGAAATAGAAATATCCAAATTAAATCAACTAAGTGCCAATAAAGCCCAGAGTTTTCTAAAATGATATATTTATCTTTAGTAATGTGTTTTTTAACAATAAATACCATACAAACAGCTAAAATAATTGCTCCAACAATCACGTGGAACGTATGAAGTCCTGTCATTAAATAGTATAATCCAAAAAAGCTAATTTCGCCTGTGGCTCTAGCTTGCAATTCTTCCGAACCAGGATAAATACCATGATGTATCTTAGCTGACCATTCGAAATACTTATTAATTAAAAATCCGAACGCACATGCAATTGTAACAGCTAAATAAAATAAAGACAATTTTACAGAATCTCTTTGTATAGCAACTATTGCTAGCACCATTGTTAAGCTTGATGTTAACAATATAATTGTATTAACTGCACCTAGCATAACATTTAATTCTAAAGCTGCATCGTGAAATGCACCAGGGTCTGCTACCCTATAGCCAAAATATAAGAAAAATAAACCACCAAATAACAATATCTCGGTAAATAGGAATAACCACATACCAGCTTTTGAGCCAAGATCATCTCTAAATATGTGAATATATAACTTAGAATTATCACCGTGACCATGACCAGCGTGGTCATGATGTTCGTGGTCTTGCTCATGAGTTTCAGCTAATGCATTCACTATTTTGTCTCCTGTTTAAGTTCTTCTGAATAATCTGGATAATCATAAGGTCCATGAGTAAATTTAGGATGAGTATCAAAATTTAATAATGGAGGAGGTGATGGAGCTTCAGTCCACTCTAATGTAAGAGCTCCCCAAATATTACTTTTTTCTTCTCTACCTTTGAATATCGCAATAACTAAGTTAACTATCATTATAAGAATTCCAGAAATTAATATCCACGAACCTACAGTAGAAATAACGTGATAAATTTGAAACTCTGGTAAATAATCATAATATCTTCTTGGCATCCCTTGATACCCCATTATAAACATTGGGAAGTATAAAACATTTACACCAATAAAGTACATTACAGCACCTGTCATTGATACTTTTTGATTATACATCTTACCAAACATTTTAGGGAACCAATAATGGAATGCAGCAAAGAACATTGTCAAAATTCCACCCAAGATGACATAGTGAAAGTGTCCTACAACAAAATATGTATCGTGAAGGTGAACGTCAGTAGATAATGCACCTAATACTAATCCTGTTAAACCACCAATTGAGAATAAAAATATTGATGCTAGTGCAAAAAACATTGGTACTGTAATTCTAATAGAACCACGCCATAATGTTGCTAACCAGTTAAATATTTTTACACCTGTTGGAACACCTACTAAAAATGTAAAAAATGAAAACATTGCTCTTGCAAAATCACTCATACCTGAAGTAAACATGTGGTGAGCCCAAACCATATATCCAACAAATACAATGGCCATCATTGATAGAGCCATTGCCTTGTAACCATATATTTGGCGACGTGAAAAAGTAGCTATAACATCACTCATTACACCGAAAGCTGGCAAAATCATAATATAAACAGCTGGGTGTGAATATATCCAAAATAAATGTTGCATTAAAACTGGATCACCACCTAGAGAAGGATCAAATATACCAAATCCAAAAACTCTTTCTAAAATTACCAGTACAATTGTAATACCAATAACTGGAGTCGCAATTACCTGAATCCAAGCAGTTGCATATAGACCCCATGAAAATAAAGGCATATCAAACATTCCCATTCCTTTAACTTTCAATCTATGCATAGTTACAACGAAGTTAAGTCCAGTTAAAATTGATGAGAATCCAAGAATAAAAGCAGCTAATAATGGTACTACCACATCAGCTCCAGTTCTTAAAGAGTAAGGAACATAAAAAGTCCAACCAGTATCTATAGGTGAATCTCCAAGAAGTAATGAACCTAATGCCATTAAACCACCAATTAGATATAGATGGTATGAAAATAAGTTTAATCTTGGAAATGAAACGTCTTCAGCTCCCAATTGTATTGGCATAATAAAGTTCCCAAATACAGCTGGAATACCAGGAATAATGAACAAAAATATCATTATAATTCCGTGTAAAGTAAAATAGGAATTATAAGTTTGTGCATCAATAATAGTTTGTCCAGGCGTTAACATTTCAAATCTCATTAAAAATGCAAACGTTAATCCCATAAGGAAAAATACCATCATTGTAGCTAAATACATAAGACCAATTCTTTTATGGTCTGTTGTTAATAACCAAGAAAGTAAACCTTTATGTTTTGTTTTAACATCGTAAAAGGTTATAAACCCGTTTTTACTTTTATTATCTTCTTGAATTTCTCTCGAAGATTTATTCATATCTATCGAAATATCGCTCATGCTTCTACCTCAGTAGTTTTTTTCTTTTTTGATAAAGTTAGCACTAACACTAATGCTAATGCCCCTAATGTAATAATAACTCCAAAAATTCTTGTTATATCAAGCACATATCCTCTACCTTCTGGATCGTACTTAAAACATAATTCTAGAACTTTATTAATTGTCGGTTGAGGTCTTCCTTCCGCAGCTTCTATAGCAGCCATTTTTAAATTAAATGGAAGAAACTCAGTGCCATTCAAATATCTTGTTATTTTTCCTTCTGGTGATAAGAAAACTAATGCACCAGCGTGTAAAAAGTCTAATTCACCGTCTCTAAAATTATCTTCTTTAAACTTAAAACCAATTGCATCAGTTAAAGCTCTTATAGATACACTATCACTCACCACCCAATACCATGCGTCATTATTAATCTTTCTGTCCATACCTGATATATAATTTTGTTTTTTCTTCTTTGCTAAATCATAAGTTTCCTTATGATTAAAAGATAAAGACAAAATGTTATAGTCTTCACCAGGTTCTATGTCAGCACGTTCAACAACGTCCCTAAGCCCACTTAACAATACATTACATATACCTGGACAATTATAATATACTAAAGATAAAACAGTTGGTTTTTTTAGTATATCTTTCAGAAGTAAGGTATCACCTGTAGAGTTAATTACCTTCATATTTATATCAACATATTCACCAAGATGTTCATCTATACCTACTTGAATAGAATCTTGTTGTGTATTCGAAATTAATAAATTAAAGAACAATAGAAAATAAATCATATTAACCTTATTTGTAAAATAGTGTAAAGATATAGACGATTAAATCTTACTATTAGTATTATTATTCATCAACAAATTTAAGGTATCGTACATATCATTTACATCATTTGATGATAATTCGGTAAAATTTGAATTAAAACCATTTTTTCCAATATTAGAGGTAATTAAATTTAAATATATCTCTTTATTGGATTTCCATTTTTTATTATTAGCGAACATTGTTACTGCTTTATCAATATTGCTTATAGATTTGAACCAATTTTTATTAGAATATGATTTTGTCAATTCTTTAATTGCATTATCTATAAGAATAGATTTATTTTCATTTGATGACATAATTTCTTTAGATGCGCTTTCAATCATAAAAGCAGCAGATTCATCAATTGCTACAGAATCTGGAAGATAAACAGAATTGTTTACTTTATTCATATATATATAGTTAAGATTTTTTAGATAATAAATACCACCTAAAACAATACCAACTATTAATAATATATAGTACAAGCCAAACCATCTTGTTGGATTTGTCAATACATTTTTAAAATCAATTTCATCTTCAAATTTGTTTTCCATATTTTCCTTTTCAGTAATTAATTATAGATGAAAATTTAATCCGCGTTCGATTTTAGCATCACCAACAGGTATTAAATTTCTATTTTTTGCAAAAATAGCAAATACAAGAAATACTGCAGAAACAGCAAATAATAAAAATCCTATTTCTTGCCAACCAAAATAAGGTATATAATTGTATCCATCTTGATATTCCTCGTGTCCAACATATAATTTAGAATAAGTAGGATAAGAAATCCACCACATATCATATATATGAGCTGCCATTACCCATACTGCTAAAAATTTAATTCTCTTTGGGTTAGATTTTGAAGGTCTTTGAATACTTAACCCAAATGGAATTATAAATTTAATAAATATTAAAGCAAATGATGCCATAGCCCAATATCCATTCATTCTTGGCATAAACCAAAATGTTTCCTCAGGTATGTTAGCATACCAAATTAACATAAATTGAGAAAAAGCCATATACATCCAGAAAGTAGTAAAAGCAAACATCCAACCACCAAGTGAATAATAATGATCTCTATTTATACCTTCAATCATTAAGCCTTTCTCATTAAAATTTACTGAAATTAAAGCAACCATAGCAATTATTGTTGCAAACGTTCCAGCAAAATAATATAATCCAAATATAGTAGAGAACCAATGTGGCTCTAAACTCATCATAAAATCTATGGCTGTTAAAGTAATAGAAACAGCAAACACTATCATAAACAAAGCAGAAAATATTGCGTTTGTTTTATTTGTTTTGTGATTATGAGTTTTATCTTGTTTGTACGAATTCCCAACTAAAATGAATTTAAATATAATCATCAAAGCCCAAATCAAAAAAGTTCGAAACAAAAATGACGATTCATTCAAATATGGTGCTTTTTGCGATAAAAAAGGGTCATTAGCAACAGCTGCATCATGAGTCCAGTGATACATATCAAATAAACCATGACCACCCATTTCTAAAAATACATTATATAGAATTGGAGCAGCTAAAAATGGCGCTACCCAAATCGCATTTGTTAATATTTCAGCAATTCTTCTAAATGGTGTACTCCATACAGCGCCAGTAATATGGTCTAATGCTATAAAGAATAAAGAACCCATTGCAATACTCATAACAAACATATAACCAAGCAGAGATGCAAATGCTGCACGTTGCATATCCACAGAGAGTGCAACTCCAGCAAGAACTATACCTACAATAACACCAACAGCAGACCATTTAAAAAGTCCAGCAGGTAATGCTTTTTTTACATATTCAATTGTGATTGAAGCTCCCATTATTCAGATGCCTCCTGATTATTTTCATTATTTTTAGCCATTTCTTCTGTATCAGTCATTTCCTCAGTAACAGATGCTGGAACGCCATAAGCTTTTTGTAATACTCTTATATAGTTAATTATAGCCCATCTTTCTTCACGAGTAATTTGAGCTTCGTATCCAGACATAATACCTTTACCTTTTGTTATAGTATGGTAAAGTTTTCCGTCTTCGTAATTTTGATAAAACTCTGTTCTTAAGTCTGGTCCTGGAGGCATTTGACCTCTAAGACGTGATGCTCCTTCAGCAAGATTACCATGACATGGAGAGCAATAAGTTAGAAATTTACGTTGTCCAAGTTCTAAATTTTCTTTTGTTGCAACAGTAGGATTAGACATATAAAGTCCAGCGCTATCTGGTGATTCATATTGATAAGGAATAAATCCACGAGCTATAGTCCCAACAGGAGCTACTCTCATTGCATATCCATCTTCAAAAAAATTCGATTCTTCACCATAATCTGCTCTTGGTTGATCCATCATCCAATTAAATGGAGGTAGAAATAAAACCTTATTCATGTGCATGTACACAGAAAATGAAGTAAATAAAGCTAAACCAACTATACCAACAACAAACTTAGGTTCCCAAGTCTTTGGTTTCCAATTTAATTCATCGTCATCATAATACACAGGAGTTACTTTAGAAGCTCCTAATTCATTAAACAGATTTTCAACTTTAGAATACTCAAAATTATTATCTTTAGCTTCTATATAAATACCATATTTATCTGAAGATACATCTTTCATATACCCAGAATCATGCAAAGGGTGTGCATTATTAGGAAATTTAAAAAGAATAGAAATCATCATAACTACTGATAATACTGCACCAGTCAAAATTGTAATCTCAAACATAATTGGTACATAAGCAGGAAAAGCAAAAAATGGTTTTCCACCTATAATTTGAGGATAATCAACATTATTTGTCCAGTAAATAAAGTATAACATAAGTGACATACAAGCAAGACCAACAGAGATTGTGAAATAACCAATCTTTGATGGTGTTAATTTCATTGCATCATCCATACCATGAACAGGATATGGAGTATTGACATCATATTTTTTATACTCGCCTGATACCCTTTCTGCAGCTTTCATTATTTGGTCAGGTGTATCAAAGAGTGCTGTAAGTGCGTATAATTTTTGACTATTCATTAATGTGCCTCATTTGATTTACCATTTTTCAAGTGAATGTGAGTATGAGATGGTTGTCCTTGTCCTGTAACAGCTTTGATTTCTGCTATCGCTACAGCTGGTAAGATTCTAACAAAAATTAATACCAGAGTAAAAAACAATCCAAAACTACCAATTAATATTGCAAAGTCTGTAATTGTTGGAGTATAGTATGCCCAAGAAGAAGGTAAGAAATCTCTAGATAATGATGTAACTGTAATTACAAATCTTTCAAACCACATACCTACATTTACAAATGCAGCGATTATAAACATAACAAATAAGTTTCTTCTAATTTTTTTAAACCAAAATAACTGAGGTATAAACACATTACAAGAAAACATTATCCAGTATGCCCAAGCATAAGGACCAAATGCTCTGTTAACAAAAGCAAATGTTTCTGGTTGGTTGCCTGAATACCAAGCAATGAAAAATTCCATTGTATATGCATAACCTACCATCATTCCAGTTAGTAAAATGATTTTATTCATTGTTTCTAAAGTTCTCATAGGAATTAAATCTTCCATATCGAATATTTTTCTGATAACTATCAATGAGTTTTGCACCATAGCAAAGCCAGAGAAAATCGCTCCAGCTACGAAATATGGAGGAAATATAGTTGTGTGCCAACCAGGTAATATTGAAACAGCAAAGTCAAATGATACTATCGTATGCACTGATAATACAAGTGGTGTTGCCATACCTGCCAGAATCAAATACATCATCTCATAATGCTTCCAGTGTCTGTTTGAAAATCTCCAACCTAATGAAAATATAGAATATATTAATTTTTTAATTTTTCCTTTTGCTCTATCTCTTAAAACTGCAAAATCCGGTATAAGACCAACATACCAAAAGACAAATGATACAGTAAAGTAAGTTGATACAGCAAATACGTCCCATAGTAAAGGAGAAGTAAAGTTAACCCACAAACTATGTTGGTTTGGATACGGCAACAAATACACAGCAGCAACCCATGGACGACCAGTGTGAATCAAAGGAAATATAAGTGCAGTTATAACTGCAAATATAGTCATTGCTTCGGCAAACCTAGCAATACCATTTCTCCATCTTTGTCTTAGTAGGAATAATATTGCCGAAATCAACGTACCAGCGTGACCTATACCTACCCAAAAAACGAAGTTAACAATTGGCAAAGCCCAACCAACAGGGTTGTTATTACCCCAAAGACCTGTACCATAGTAGAATGAAAGTCCTAATGCGATTGCACCAATCATTAAAAGAGTGGTTGTAAAACCTAAAGCTATCCAAAACTTTAAATTTGGCAATCTATCTAAAGGAGCAATTATTGCATCATCTATTTCTTTAAGGGTTCTTGTACCCTCAACTATAGGTGGCTCCAATCTCAAGTCTAAATCATATTCTTTAGTTTCAGTGTGCACTATTATGTCCCTCTGAATTTTCTTTATCTGGAATAATATTATTTAATTTTGCTATGTAAGTTACGTTTGGTTTTACGTCTAGAACTTCTAAAACGTGATATCCTAAATCATGATTTCTCAATTTAGATACTGTTGAGTTAGGGTCGTTAGAATCACCAAAATATATTGCATTTGCAGGACAAGATTCTTGACAAGCAGTGATTACATCACTACCTACAAATTCTCTTCCTTCTTTTGTGGCAATTGAACGAGCATCTGCAATTCTTGCTGTACAGAAATCACATTTTTCCATAACTCCACGAGAACGGACAGTAACCTCTGGATTATACATTTGTTGCATTGACTCAGCATAGTAATAACCTTTAGCTAAGTTATCTCTAAAATCATAAAAATTAAATCTTCTAACTTTATATGGACAGTTATTAGCACAATATCTTGTTCCTACACATCTGTTATAAACCATTTGGTTTATTCCATCAGGAGAGTGAGTTGTTGCAACAACTGGACATACATTCTCACAAGGAGCATTATCACATTGTTGGCATAGCATAGGTTGGAAACTTACTTTAGGGTTATTTTCATCCCCAGAATAGTATCTATCCATCCTCATCCATTGCATTTCTCTTCCATGTAGAACTTCTTCTTTACCTACAACTGGAATGTTAGATTCAACATTACAAGAAGTTATACAAGCATTACATCCAGTACATTTATTCAAATCAATAGCCATAGCCCATTTAATACCAGTGTATTCATGGTTTTTCATTATTGATTTTGTTGCATGCTTGTGTCTTGAGATTACCTCTTTATCATGTGCGTATGTATCTACTTCAGTTTCTTGTATAATATGTCTTTCAATGTGGAACTCAGATAGTTTATATGCTTTATCTCCAAGAATCATCTCACCTACAGTTTCATCCATTTGGTGATGCTCTTGAGTAGTAGCAATTTTGTAAGTTCCATCAGATTTTGTAAGCATTGCTCCAGTATAAAGCCAAGGAGTAATACCATTTGAATTTCTTAATTGATTTACATTAAATCCAACTTCATTTCCAATATCACCAGCATTTGTTCTTCCATATCCTAAATCTACTTGAATTAAATCGTCTGCCATACCTGGTTGAATAACTACAGGAAGCTTTATTGTCTTTCCATTTAAGTTTAATTCTACCATATCTTGGAATTTAACATCCAATTTTCTTGCAGTGCTAATAGATATATTAGCAGTATTATCCCAAGTAACTTTTGTGATTGGGTGCGGGGTTTCTTGTAAAAAACCATTATTCTGAAAACGACCATCTCCCATAGTTGGAGATTCTGTAAATAATACTGTATAATTTTCTTTTTTTGATGGCTTTAAACCACTCAATGATGAGGAGTTTAAAGTGTAATTGTTATCTAATGATGATTCTAAAGTTACAACTCCATCGTGTAAAGAATTATTCCAAAAATTATCAAAATTAGACGCAGAGTTAAATTTAGGATAAACTTCAGATTGCCATCTTTTTCTTAAATAATTGAAATATATATCAAAACTATATTGTTCTCCACCATTAATCCAATTTAATAAAATTGCCTCTTTTTCTCTTGTATCGTATAAGGGTGAAATAACGGGTTGTTGCAATGACATAACATTTGAACGAGAATGACCATCACCCCATGATTCAGCTGCATGATTTATTGGCAGAATATAATTTGAATATTGATTAGTCTCATTATCCATTTCAGACATAGAAACTATCATACCCACTTTTTGAAGTGCTTCAGTAAAGTTTAAATCAGCTGGTAAATCAAATGCTGGATTTGTATCCACATTTAATAAGATAGCTACTTTACCTGAATTCATATCATTAACTAAATCTTTAAAATTACCATTTTTACTATAATTTCCATAGCTTACTGGTCTACTATCTTTTTTGTAAAGAGCAGTGTTTCCAAGAACTTCATTTAAGAAGTTTATAGCAATTTGAGTATCTTTAGATAAATATCTTCCGCCCAAAACAATAGATTTTCCTTTAGATTTTAATAAATCTTCTATAAGATATTCTATTTTTTGAGCATTTAAACCATTTACCTTTATAAATTTGTCGAGTGAATAATTTGAGAATGAAGATAGTAAAGCAGAATCAGTGTTGATTCCACCTTTGCTTATAACTTCATTAATCAAACCAGCAACAAATTCAAATTGCAATTCAGGAGTAAGTCTAAATCTATAATCAGCTTTAGCGCCGGTTATAGTCATAGCACCTTCAACGCAATATAATTTATTAAAATTTTCTATATTTTCAACATCTCTACGAGAAACAAACATTCTGGTATTTTCTATATAATCACCATCAACACCAAGAAAATCGTTATCAAGTGATAATATTACATCTGCTTTATTTAGCTCTATAGATGGGAATAAATCAGAAGTGTTATAGGTTTCTTGCCATGCCTGATTTTTTACATCATTATTAAAAGTTGAACTAGCATATACAGTAGCAGTAGGATATTTATTTACAAAATCATTAAGAAGTGCAGCGTAGGTTGGAGATAAGACTTGCTCAGTCAAAATAGCAATTTCTTTTCCACTTGCAACAGCATCATTTAGTGCTTTTACAATATTTTTATCAGCTTCTTCCCATTTAACTGGTTCAAAAGGAACTAATTGTAATCCTTTTTTGCCTTTTACCATTGGTTTTTTTAATCTAGATGGATCATATAGATTAACAATAGTTGATTGAGCAAGGTTGCTAATTTTACCTTTATTAATAGGATGTTCTGGGTTACCATCAATTTTGATAGGTCTTCCCTCTCTTGTTTTGATCAAAACACCCCAAGAGTTACCAGCAACATTTAGTGTAGAGGCATAATAGTTAGCAATCCCAGGTTGCACAGCTTCTGGTTTTGTGGTATAATTGATTATTTGACCCTTATCTCTGTAGTCAGTACAAGCAGTAGCTGCAAAAACTCCAGATGCAGTCATCAATGCCAAAAACTTTCTTCTAGAAACAGCATCCATATTATCAAGATTTATTGCTTGATCTTCACTATGAGGAAATTCAACTTTTTTAGCATCAATATTTTCCTGCGAGTCAGGATTTTGTAAAACGTTTAAACTTCTCCAATACTTGTTTCTTTTAGCATTTCTTTTTGTTTCCTCATCTGGAGGTAAATTAAAGAATTGCTCAGGATTTTCAATTTTAGGAAGTTGTTTTAATCCGTTTTGATTTTTCATTTCATTATTACTCATTTACCACTCCTTGCATTTCTTTTAACTGCACTAGGGTGAATTTTAACTTCAAATTTTTCATCATCTTTAGAAAAAGATTTAGAAATAGATTTCAATGGATTTGCAGCAAACAAACCCGTTACAAGCATTCCGCCTGTCAATGTTTTAAAGAAACTTCTTCTATTATCTTTCATAATTATCTTTCTTTTTTATCTGTGACAAGCATTACAATTTTCTGGACCTTTGTTGATTGTTTCAGCAATCTCAGGCATCCTCTCGTGAGCTTCTCTATGGCAACTTAAACAATTACCCATAGTGAAAGAATGTACTTGCTCAACTTTCTCCATTTTTCTAACTTCACCATGGCAATGAGTACAGTCAATTCCTTTATTAACGTGAACGCTATGGTTAAAGTATGCATAATCAGGTACTTTGTGAATCCTCTTCCAAGGAATTGGCTCACCTTTTTCCCAGTAATCTCTTAACTTTTTAATTTCAGGACTATCCGTTTTAACAACTTTGTGACAATTCATACAAGTTTCAGCTGGAGGAATCATTGCATGTCGAGATTTTTCTACACCTGTATGACAATACTGACAATCGATGTTCATTTCTCCTGCGTGAAGCTTGTGAGAATAGTTAATTGGTTGTTCTGGTTGATAACCTAGACCATCTCTTTCTGGTCTTGAAATGTAAAAAGTAAGAGCAAACGAACACAAAACAACTATTGCTGTTATAGGTAACCTAATCTTCAAAGCATAATCTAGGGCTCTTTTATTCATTCATCTACCTTTTAATTTGCTAAATTTTGACAAATCAAAAATACTTTTTTTTGTTTTGTAATTTAAAATTTCGTAAAATTAACAAAGATTTTTTAAATAAAACAAAGAAAATTTAAAATTTTTTAGCTAACAATAATACGACTAAAAAGGTCTTAATTATTATGTTTATTCTATCTTATTAAAAAACAAATTAGTAATAAAATATAGTTGAGTAATGATTTTAAAAATATTTTTTTTATATTTAAGTGTATACTTCATATACTAAAAATGGAGCATCATGAAGTATTCTTAACACTAATCCTTAACTATATTATGATAACCTACCATTTTGCATAAAAAATTAAAATTTATTCAACGATATATTTAATGATGCTTTTTTCGAGTTTATCCTTTACAATAATAAAATATACTCCACTTTCTATTGAAGAAAAATCAATTTCAAATATACTTTTATCTGCATTATATTCTTTGTTTACATCTATGGACTTTCCAATCCTATCTACTATATTAATATTATTTAATTTACTGTCAGCTTTAACTATTACCTTATTTCTATTTGCTCGAGAGATATTTAGCATCTTCTGGTTATTTTTTTGAGTAATTTCTTCACAAAATATTTTTCCGTCATCTCCACTCCCAAAACAAGCAAAACTCTCTTCATTATCTTGGTTGCTGTAAAAAATAGCCCATACTGGTTTACCTACTTTACCATAATTAAAAATTTGGTTATTAAAAACAGCTACAAAATCAACTTCACTTCCTATGTATTTTCCTTGCAAGTTATTAAGATTACCATTTAACTGAAAATTCTTCGTAAAAATATCAGAATCAACAAAGTTATTTATAGTTTTAGGGGCAATAGCCAAATTTTCTAAACCCAAATCAGAGCAATATTTTTGAAAATTTATAAACTTATTTGCAATTTTTACAACAGGTATATATAATAGTTTTGAATTGTCATTTTTATCTATAAAGTAGTATATCCAACAGTTGGAACTACCTGTTTTAACATCAAAATTAAAATTATATGAAGTTCCATAGAAGTTTTTACTAAAATTAATAGAACAAATACCAATCAACGAGGGAGAATTTAAACTTTTTGTAGCAAAAGTATTTGCAGCATTCAAGCCATCTTTTGCGTTAAAATTCTGAAAGTCTTTAGCCATTAAGTTACCTAAAGACATTAAGAATATTACAAACGATAATGTTTTAGTTAATGTATGTTTTTTCATATTTCCCCCATATAATATTTAATAAATAAAAATTATTTATAATAATCAAAATTAATAAACAATTAGATAAAGAACAAATTATCTAGTATAATCTAATGCTTTTTTAGTACTCCGTAAATTTACATTATTTATTTGTAAATTCTGCATCTTTGTCGCAGCAGTCTGATTTAATAACTTTTCCATTTTGATAATTTACTATTGAAATTATCACCTCTACTCTTCGAGTTTGGTCATAAGCAAAATAACTTTGCTTACGTTTTGTTTTGTCATACATTTTTATCTGTGCTTCAATATATTCATCAATATCTTCACCATTTGCAAGAATCACAATATCATAATTTGATAAGTCTTTTGTGTAATTTTCTGGGGTCAAAACCTTATTGTTATCAGCATATTTTTTGAAATTTTCATGATTGCTAACTCTTTGTATTATTTCTTTGTAACCATACCAAGCACGCAAATCAGATAATACTTTATTTTTTATACCTAGATTTACTTTATTAGAAACAGTTTTATTATTTTCATTTGCCTCTGGCGAATCTATATTTATGCTTCTCGATACTATTCTTTCAGCATATCTATCATAATAGCTTGCTGTATAGTTAATATCATTCTCGCCAATATACCAGCCTCGTTCAACTCCTCTTTTGTCAGACAGTGCTTTTATCTCAATCAAGAGCTTTGTTCCAGTGTTTTCTGGATTTAATCTTTTTATTTCTTCAAACTTAGGTAATACATCATTTAAAATAGAGTTCGTCATTATATCTAAATTTTGGCTTACTTGATTTGCGTATTCTTTATATTCAAGTTTTCTTTTTTCACGCTTTGCAATTCTTTCTTTTGAAGCTCCAAGATATAAATCCGGTCTCCAACCCCAATAATAATTATTTGGGTGAAGTTCTATCCATCTTGCATTTGCAATCGAGTAGGAAAAACCATCATTTTGTATAATTGGGTAAAGAACTAACTCCCCTGAGACTTTGTAATCAGAGCGATTTCTTGTTATTTTCTCATCTGTAATATCAAAACCATCTTCCAATCTTTTTATATGATTTTCAACATTTTCTGCGGTATTTACTTCCCAAAAACCAGTCTGAAAGTAGGGAACATTTCTGTGATAACCTTCAAAATTTACAAACTCAACAGAGCAAGGTGGTTTAATGTATTCTTCTGGTATTAAATAAACTAAATCATTTATTATTTTTGATTTACACTCCTCATTTCCGATTATAGTAAAATTACTTGTATTACTAAAAAGTGAACCAACCATTGCGCCTTTTACTTTTGTGTAATTGGTTAAATCAATTTTATCATAATCAATATCTAATTTATAAACTCCATTTTCATACTTAGGTGCGTAATATCCTCTTTCGATATAACTCTTATTATCTTCACACTCCATTCCGTCATAATTACTTCCACCAAAAACTCTATATTGGTGATTCGGATTCGGATAAAATGAAAATTTATTAGTTTCCAGTTTTAAGTCTTTACCAGTTGTTACGTTTCTAATTAATAAAACAGGATCTTTGATCTTTTCTGAAGGTCTTTTAGCATTTTTTATCTCAACTGTATATAAAATATCTGGAGTAGAAACAAGATATACAGTATCTACAAGCATCGCATTACTGTTTATTTCGTTTGTGTTTAATCCACCATATTTTGTTTTCTCAGATTCCACTCTTGCCCCTTCAGCAGGTATTCTATAGTCTGCAGCTGAAAAATATTTAAAAGTTTGACTTTTAGGAAAATCATAATCTTCACCAAACATTGTTTTTATATTTGACCCACCAAAAATTTGATATGTTTCTCCACAGTTCAACTTGAAATTCATGTATCCATTTTTACCAACTTTCTGTGAACTTCTTTCACCTTTTGAATTTACTATCTCAGCGATTGGTTCTTGCACCTGTTTGCCGGTACATTTATCTATTACATAAACTTTCAAATTAATGTCATACGGCTCTTTCATAACTGGAGCGATATAAACAGTATCGTAAATAGTTGTATTTTCGTTTATACCTTTAGTGCTAAGTTGCTGTTTCATCGTTAATAAAGATGGTATTTCAGGACCTTTTATAATGTTTACATTTTCATTTATATTAAAAGTCTGACCCAAAAGTAAATTAAGAGATGTGGGTTTTGCTTTCATTCTTGAATCTGTCTCTTGAACTGAATATGTGTTGTTTTTTTCATCTATTGCTAAAATTGTAGAAGTAATTACATTTTTTGAAATCAATTCTAAACCATTAAAACTTATGGTATCTTCCTCTATTTTTGATTCAGTTTTTCCGACTATTAACTTCTTATTATCAATTGGAAGTTTTGTAAGTTGTGTAGATGTTACTTGTTCATATTCAATATTTGTATCGTCAATTTTAGGGGCGGTAAAGCCAGCCAAAACACCACCCTCTAAATTCATACAATCGTAAGAATCATCTGAGAAATCGCTACCCGAATAAACTTTATACTCTTTATCCGCTTCTAATTCATATACTAACTTATTTCCTTTTTGGGATATTTGAATTGCCTTATTATCAATATCAAAAACTAAATTTGGGATTTCTTCAGTTGGGTTAGCAGAGTTTAGCACCGTTAGATTATAAGTTATTCTGAACTTAGGTGGAGCGCATGGGAACTCTTCATTAGAAATTGGTAATGCATAAATATCATAATTTCCTTTAGCTTCGAGTGCGGTTGTATCATTTATTTTAGATTTTGATGAAAATCTATTTGAAGAAAAGTATAATTTCAAATCATTGCTGTATGGGTAAGGAATATAAGGGAACCTCTCGTCGTATTTTGAATTTATCAATTCATATTGACTTAATGAATCTACAGGAGAAAGTGAGTCTGCTCCAAATTTCAAGAATCTTTTTCCTTTATTTAAAACATTTATATTTTGTTTTTCATAGTCGATTTTAATTTGAGTGTAAAATATATCAAATTCAGATTCTCCTCCTTCTTCGTTAGAAGAATAAAACAAAGTTGATTCCTCGCCACAAAGACAATAAACAAAAGGCGAAGCTTGGTTTGAAACATTATTTATTTTATCAAATTTTTTAACGGCACTCCACTTTTCGCCTGTCCTAAATGCATAAAACAAGTCTGTTCCGCCGGTGGATTTCACTTTTCCGTCCTTATCAATTGCTTTGGAGTAAGGTCTATCTCTATCAGAAGCCCACAAGAGTAAGGTAACTCTTTCGCCATTGGTTAAAACCGTATCAGCAGCAAAAGGGTGAGAATCCCAAAAACTTGTATTTAATGCCTCTAATGATGATAGGGTTTCAAACTCAAATCCTTTTTCAGGGTTTAAAGTAAATTCATAAATATTTGTTCCACCTGATTCGCTTTTTATATTAAGATTAAACTTTTTTGCAAATTCATTTGCAAAAGAATGGGAAAATGTTATAAATCCTTTATCTTTTGATATAAATGTAATTGACTCAATATTTGAAGTTAAATATTTTCTCCATTCTTCATCTACCATAGAAAGTGATAGTTCGTTTGTTGCAACTTTTGAAGAAGGAAAAACATTATAATTTTCTTTTTTGTGCTTTACTTCTCTCAAATAAGGATATTTAGCCAACTCATCATTATAATAATAACTTGGTCTTTCTGTTGGTGCGATTTGAGAAAGAGAATCATTTACATCTTCTATATTTCCAAATGGTGTAAATACTTTAACCTTATTATTTTCTTTGTTCGAAGCACAAGAAAATAAAAACAAAAATATTAATAATAAATAAATGTATTTCATTTTTTAGAATATTAATTTAAATAATTTGTAAAATTAAGGATTTATTCTAAAAAAGTCAAATGGGATTTTGAAAATGAATGAAATTAGTAATTTTATTTTTAGATTTTACTAATTCAATTGAATCTTTTATTTGCAAATTTATTTTAAAAAAACTTAAGATTCTTTTAAACCCTTCGTAAGGTTGCTATTATTTCGACTTCGCTCAAAGAACTTGAATAAGCACCCTGAGCGTAGTCGAAGGATCTTGTATTATTCCACCACCATAATCTTTCTTACTCGGGTTTCTGTTCCGTGGGTGATTTTCATAATATAGATGCCGGTTTTGTAATTGCTGGCATCCCAGATAATTTTTCCGTTGCAGTTGCTTTCCTTTTGAACTGATAGTGTATTTTCTGTGTTAATCTTTACTCCTGTCAAATCATAAATTTCAATGTCCTTTTCTGTAAATGGCAGGGCGCTATCCCAGTAAGTTTCTACTTTTATTATGCCGTTAGTTGGGTGCGGGTAAGGAGGATAAGTCCAGAGGTAGTTGCGGGTTTCTGTTTTTTGGACGGAGGAGTAGTATTCTAAGCGTTCTGGTTCGATGGGGCGGTAGATATTAAAGCCAGCTCTATCATAAGAAGTTTTAAAATATAAATTAGATTCATCATTTTCTAAAAATATAATTGGTATTCTTCTTACGGAATGAAAGCCAAAATTTACATTTTCAAAATGTTTATTGATTTCAATTTTATTATCAAAGTGTTTAAAATTTATCATATCAACAACTCTGACCAATTTATTATTCTCAATATATGAGTATTTTCCAAAAAATTTATCTTTTTCTAAATTTATTATTCTATTATACTTATTTATTTTAGAATAATGTTCTGAATTATAAGAAAAATCAATGTTATCGTAATTATTATTTAATATATTGAGTTCAGTAAATTCATTTACAGTTGTATTTACAATTAATAATTTAACCAAAGAAGAATCAGAACTTTGGTCAATATAGTTATATATAATTACAGGACTATCATCAGCCAAAGAAGCTATTTCAACTTGAACAAAATTATCGGTTTCAAAAACTAAATCCCAAGTTTTTAATGAATCATCTGAATAAAGTATTTGAATATGTTTTTTATTAATTGTTTCATTATCAATTTCAATTGGTTTTGTTAAAGTATTTATACACCAAACTAAATCATTTTTTTCATCTAAAATAATTTCAACCCTTTCACTTTTATCTAAAGTACTAATTAATTCAACAGAATTGTCTTCTTTTAATAAATAAAAAGAAGTAGTATCCTTATAATTTTGAGTCAAGATATAATTTTTATTAATATGACCACTTATATAAATCAAAGATTCTTTGAAATGTTCAATGGATTTTCTAATTCCAAGTTCTTTTGAATTTATCACTTCCCAACTTAATCCTCCATCTGTGGTTTTTGACCAATTGCCAGTTCCACTAGTATTTACTTTAAAATATTTTTTCAACTCAGGGTTAAAAAGATAGTCACTGAAAAAAAGCATATTGTTTTTATTAATTATGTGAGAAGTACTATAAGATGTTTCGTTTGCAAATAAATCAATGTCAAAATATTTATCTAAATTTGAATGATAGTCTATTGCTGAAATATGATTTGAAAAATCATATTTTAGACCTGAGTTATTAGTAAACCCAAGACCAGATTTATATGTAAATAATTTATACCAATTATCAAAATCAATAAATATAGTTTGATTTGGTTGATTATAAATATGAGTTATGTCATTTAAAACTATAGTACTATTAGTTGATTGTTCATATTTAATAATTCTATTAGCATTTGCTAAAAATAATAAATCATTACCAATACTTTCAACATCAACAATTTGATATTCAAGAATATGATAGCTTTTTACATCAAATGAGTGATAATCTATTGTTCCAATAATATTTAATGAAGTCGATTTTAAATTTAATTGATATATTATAAACTCCACTTCATCATAAGCTGGTATAGGGTATTTTATAATTTTTAGATATGAATCGAAAGAACAAAAATCAAATCTAGTTTTTTTATCAAAAATACTATATGTTTCTATCGTAAAATCATCATTTAACTTTGCTATAGATGAACTATCTATCAAAAATATTGAATTATTTTTCTTCACTAATTTCCAATCGGAAGGAAAAGCAGTTTCAATTTTATACCAAGATAAAGCCAAATATTCAGTGTAATAAAATTTATTATCTTTAGTTCCGATTATTAAGTTATTGTCATTAGAAGTTAAGTAATCAATGCCATTAAAATTTGTTTTTAATGAAAAAAAATTATCTCCCTTATCATAAGAAATTAATAATGTGTCAGTTTTAGTTGAAAGAAAAATAGCATCATTAATTACACATATACTTGTAATATCGAAATCTAATTTTTTAATTTTCCAATAGTTGCCTTTGTCATTTGAAAATAATATTTCCTTAAAGTCAGTAATTGCATATATAACACCATGATAATAGACCATCTGGATAAAATTTGCATAAGTACCATTGAACTTTTGGTCCCAAGTAATTCCAGCATCAGTTGTCTTAAGTATAGAACCCTCATTTCCATAAAATAAAAATTCTGATTCTGATAATTTTAATATTTTCTTTTTAAGACCATCATAAGTATAATATCCATATTCATAATCTATTAGAGAAGTAGTTGGAACAACAAGTTGCGCTAATGAAAATTTAGTTGAAACAATAAATAATAGAAGTAATTTTAACATAATTTCTCTCCAATCTACAAAATAAATAGAACAAGTGTTTCTACTTGTTCTATTTTGAATTAAATTAATAGCAAGTATGGAAACAATCTTCATATTTATCATCTGCGTCGATAGTTGCTGTTACATTTGAACAATCTCCATCTGGTGTACCAGGAGTAATTGTAACAATATAATCAGTTCCATTAAAACACAGTGAAGCCGTTTGACTACATTCACCAGTATCCTCTTCACAAGGTATAATATTTGCAACTTCAGCAATATCATCAAATTCAGCTCTAAAACAATCCGCAGCTGTGACAATAACTTGTGTCCTAGAAAGAGATGAACACGGAGGAACAATACCTAGCATATCACATTCGGTTAATGATTGAACAACTAATTCTTTCTTTAAATTTTCCCAAAATAATGGGTTTAAAGTAATTGAACATGTATCAGTAGGTATTATTAAATTACAAATCTTAATTTCCATAAAACCTGTAGGTGCACAATTTGTACAATAATGTACTATTATGTCACATTTTGTAGAAAGGGGTTTATAAATAAAACTATGATTAAACCAGCCCATTGGGCAATCAATACACTGCCCTTCACTTTCTACATTAGATAAAATCAATAATGCGAAAGTTAAAAATAAAGAAATAAATAATTTTTTTGTCATTATAAGACCTTTTGATTTCGTTTTTAAAATATTGAATTAAATTTACCCCTAAGACATCGCTTTATGCTTTAAGAAATTAAATTAATATTTTAACTCCGAAATTTTTGTTTTTTTAAATTATAAATGTCCCAAGTTGATAGATTTGTTTGTATGATTTCATAATTATTTTCATTGTTTTCTGTTGAATTTGCACAAGATAGATTAGTTGCGATACACAAATATATCGTTATATATATATATATAAGAAGTTAGGGCGATATATTGTGTTTTCGTTTGCATTTTAACGTCGCATTTTTTCTAAAATGTTTTTTGTTTTTGAATTTTTAAAAGTTTAATATAATTCAAAATATTTATTTATGCAAATTATTTTTTTTGATTTATTTCATTTCTACTTAGCTCAATTACCTTGAATAATTACCTTGAGTGAAGTCGAAGGGTTACTCCACTACCATTATTTTATAACGAGTATTAGAAAATGGTTTATAACTAACATAAGATAAGAATAATTAATTTTAAAGATTTTCATATTAAGTTATGCAAAGTATTTTTTAATTTTTTATAGTAAAAATATTGATTTTTTGATAAAATTCCTTAATTTTAGGTTTAAAATTAAAAAGATTATGAAAAAGTATTTTTTATTGTTGATTGTTTTGGTTGTTTCTTGTCAAGTGGAATTTACTCCAAAAAAGAAACTTTATGCACCTCCTCCTTTTGAGTGCGTTCAGAGTAAGTTCGATGAAGTTAAATTTGATACAAACTCTAATCAAAAAGAATTTTATGTTATAACTGCTCTAAAAGGTCTTAGCAGTCCTGTTGATGAGTATTCTATTAGCTTTTATGGAAACAATGACGCTTTGCTTACTTATCAAGACGGTAATATTCAGAAAGTAAGACATTTAAAGCATATTGATGACGAAATTTTTTCTGCAAAAGATATTGTTTCAACCATTGCTGGTCCAAGTGGAATTACCTCTGTAAGTAATCAAAATGTATATTTTACTGCTGAACCAAATTGGGTTGATTCAAAAAAAATGGAGTTCCTTAAACGAGAGGCAGAGTTAGGTGATGGAATACTAAGAGTGCCAATTTCGCAGATGCCAGGAAGAATGAGATTATTTTCGGGAAAAATAAATGAAGATATAATTTCTGATATTAATTTGACTAATATTTCATGGGAATTAAATGACTTTGATTGGGAAGGACACCCTGCGGTAAGCCCTAATGGAAAAGTTATATTTTTTGCAAGCACAAGAAACGATACTTATAAAGGTGTAGATTTATTTTTTGGTTTGATTGATTCTGATGGAAATATAAGTAATATAAAAACTTTAGGAAGCAAAATAAATACTGAATGTGATGAGTTAAGTCCTTTTGTCAGTTATGACGGTAAAAGGTTATACTTTTCGTCAATGGGTCACAATTCTGTTGGTGGATATGATATTTTTTATTGTGAAATAAAAGATGAATTTTGGAAGTTTTTAGATTTGAAATTTTTATCTGAACCTATTAATGTTGGTAAGCCGATAAATACTAAGTATGATGAACTATTTCCAAGCTCTCCCGATAATCCAAACGATTTGCTTTATTATTCTTCAAATCAAAAGGGAACTCAAAATTTTGATATGTACGTTTTGCACAAGCATAATAGGGTAAAAATAGAATTGGGAACTCCTAAAAATGTAGATGTAACTTCAATTAAAACTGAAATCAAGCAAGAAAGTGAGATTAAAATACCAGAACCTTTGCCGCTTCCAGTACAAGAGAAAAAAGATTCTATTTTTGTGAAGAAAAAAGAGTTTTTTAATCTGGTTGGTGATATTATTGATGATGAAAATAAGCCTATCCCAGATGCTGAAGTTAAAGTTAAAAAGCAAGGCGAGATTGCAGTAGATTATGAAACTAAAGCTGATTCGCAGGGCAAGTATGAATTAAATCTAGAAAAAGGTTTTGGTTATGAAGTAACTGCTCAGGATAATAATCATTTTTTTGAATCATTTTATATAAGTAAAGAAGAAAGCCAAAGTTCCGATAATTTGACAAAAACTTTTGTTTTGGCGAAGTCCTATAATCTTAGAATAAATTTTCCATATAATGTTTATAATAAGCCATATAGTTTTATAATTGATAATTTAGGAAAAGAAACTAACAAAACATGGCAACAAGAGTTGAATGATTTATCATTTAACATAAAAAAAATGATAAATAATATTGATAAAGTTATATTAACCGGACATACCGATTTGCAAGGTTCGCAGGCATATAATTTTAATTTGGGTTTAAACAGGGCTAAATTTGTTTATTCAGAGTTAATTAAAAGAGGAATTTCTGCCGAGAAATTAGAAGTTCGTTCTGTTGGAAAGTTAGAGCCAATTGAAAAAAATGATGAGATTGATGAAGATACTTATTTTAAAAAATTACGTAGAGTAAATTTTGAAATAATTGAAAAAAAATAAATTTAGAACAAATAAATAGAGAAAAATGAAATCAACTTTAGTATATACAGGAAAGTATAAATTTGAAGCAAATAATAATAGAAATCATATCACTAAATTTTCTTCGAAGGGTATTGAAGGGGGTGATGAGAACTCTGCTACACCTATGGAGATTATGCTACAATCTGTTGCTGCTTGTTCCGGTATCGATGTTGTTTCAATTTTGGAGAAAAAGAGGAAAAACATTAAAAACTTAGAAGTCGAAATAACCGGCGAAAGAAGAAAAGAGCACCCTCAGATTTTCATAAAGGCGCATTTACACTATAAATTAAAAAGTGACAACGCCGAATTAAAAGATTTAGAAAGGTCTGTGGAATTATCACAAGATAAATATTGTGGTGCTTCTGCGATGTTCAAATTGGCTGGTGCTGAAGTTACTTGGTCTGCCGAACTTTTGTGAGTGATTTAGAATTAGCATATCTAAAAGCATATTATTATCTAATTGATTTAAAATTAGATTTAGTTGTTGGTGGATTCAATATGGAATTAGATCATTATATGTTAATTAATAACTATAAATCTTGGACTGTTATTACTGCTTATAATCCTAAATCAGTGGTACTTTGTGAACAAGACAATAAATATAATAATGAAAATCTAAAAAATGATATTAAGAATTATACTTTTTTAAATATAGAATCTGGAAGCAACTCTGATAATTGGGAAGTGGAATTTGGGTTTATAATATTTGATTTAGCTAAAGTCGATTCTA
This sequence comes from Eximiradiales bacterium, assembly GCA_965661945.1. Taxonomy (GTDB): domain Bacteria; phylum Bacteroidota; class Ignavibacteria; order Kapaibacteriales; family UBA2268; genus JAJRPT01. Next base: position 164,185 of record CBFIFP010000002.1, on the reverse strand, counting down.
TCAAATTAGGCAAAAAGTATAACCAAAATGCTATTTTATTTGGTGAAATAAACAAAAAATCAGAAATAATATTTTGCTAAAGTAAGTTTTAACTTACAATATTTTAAATATTTCCATAAATCTTGATAATAAAAGAAGAGAATCTTTTTTCTTTAATTAATTTGTAATCAAAATTATATTTTTTATTAAGCATAGATTCTATTATTACAATTCCACCATTTTCAATAAATTTTTTTTCAGATAATATTTTTAAAACTGATTCATATTCATTCGACTCATAAGGCGGATCGATATAGATTAAACTATATGTTAATTCATTGTTTTTTAATAATTGAACAGCGGAAGTCTTAGTAATATTGAAATTTGTTGCTTTTAAATCACTTAATATTTTTTTTATATAACTAATTGAGTGGATATTTTTATCATTAAAATGCACAAAATCCGCACCTCTTGATAAAAACTCTATACCAACAGAGCCAGAACCAGAAAATAAATCTAAAACTTTGAGATTATTATAATCTAAATAATTATCTAATATATTGAAAATACTTTCCCGAGCCATATCTGTAGATGGTCTTATTCCGTTAGGAAGCTTATAATTAAATCTTCTGGAGCCGTATTTTCCTGAAATAATTCTCATTTTATTAATACTATATAAGTCTAATTCTTTCATGATAAGCAGGAATAACTGCTCCAAGGCAAGGAGGGAAAACGTGCTGCATAATTTTACAGTAGTTTCTTTGTCTTTCATCTAAATTTGTCTCTACCATCCTGAAAGCGTTCAATCTTCCAGTTTCAATTCCAAGAGATATTCCAGTTTCATAAGCAACATCATATAATTCTTTTGTTAATCCGCTACCAAAAAAGTAAATACCTTCTATGTTATCTAATACTTCTGTTTTTAACTTATTAAACTCTTCTTCAATTATTTTTCCAAGATTTTCTTTATTTGCAAAAGAGAGAAGATTATAATAAGCAGGTTTTGAACTTTTAATTATACTTAAATCAATAAATTGGTCTTGAACACCAAGAATCATAATATTTTTATTAAAAGATTCGGGATAATTATATAAAAAACTTGTGTGAGCGTTTAGCAGAGAAATCTCGATATTTGTAACGGGCAGATAATCTTTAAATATATCTTTACAAGTTGCAATTATTTCTTTTTGCATTATAGACGCTAACATCATCGAACTTCCTTTTTTAGTTTTTTCCATTGGAATAATATTCGAGATGAACTCGTCAGTGTTATACTGTGGGTAAGCTTGTTTGATTTCAAGATTAACTAATTTATTTAATTGCTCCTTACTCATTCCTATTTGTCCAGGGAACTGAGATACAAAAACGCTTTCTGCCGGTATAGTTACTGAAACCCTATTAATTTTATTCTGCACTTTTGTCATAAAATCTTGAAGTTCTTTTATGCCAGGATTGCTCTCTATATCAAACACATTCTCTAGGTCAATTTGATTTCGTGTTGCTTCTACATAGTCTAAGGATAAACCTTTAGAAGTAGGTGAAAAAATTAACATATATGTTCTATCTATATTAAAGAAAACTGATAGTGCTGATTTCATATTTTTTATTTTTGCATGTTTTATTTTACGAATTTATAAATTTTTATTGAATATAACTAATTTATTTAGTTAATATAAGTCCATTGTTGTATTTATAAAACTACTTTATTTTATTTTTACTTCCAATATTATATGTAATTAATATACCTAACGTTGGGTTTATAAGATTTAAATTTCCATAAAAATATCCACCAAAACTAGTTATTCCACTTCTATAAGGGAGAAAGCTTACTGATATTGGTATTGATAATCTACTTTTTCTCTCACTTTCATAAAAAGTTTTGCTTATAAAAAATGGAACAATTGATACTTTTGTCGATAAATTTGTTCTTCTTAGAATATCGCTATAACCTATCCCTATTGAATATGTAATTATAAATTCGCCTGAAAACACTTTATAACCAAATAATAAACCAAGATCTGATACTTTTTCCATAGGAGATTCATTAACAAAAAAAGTCTCTGTACTAACTATGTTTCTTATTGATAATGAATATTTTAAATAAGAATAATCAAAATAAAGTCCTCTTCCAAATTGTTTCGTACTCGCTCCCATTCCTATTCCAAAATTAAAATTATTTAACTTTTTTATTTTTGGGTTGATAGTTTCGGTTGAGTTCAATTGTAAACTAAATATAAATATTATGATAAAGATTTTGTACATATATTTAGTTATTTTATAATTTTTGTAATTTACTATTTTATGAAATTAAACTCAAATTAATCTTATCGTCAAATATAAAATTTTGTTGATAAACTTGCACATAAGAGTTAGCAGTTGATACTAAGCTTAAAGGAGTGAAATTCTTACTTTTTTTGAGTTTTATTCCTGTAATTAAATAATATCCAAGAGTTTGTCTTATATCGTCTTGGTAAAATGAATAAGTAAGATTTTCGATTCTTAACACAAAATCATCTGGAGAAAGTTCGTCAATTCCATCAAAATAGTTAACCCAGTAAGCAGAGGAAGTTACATCTTCGTAAATATATCTTATATTATCATTTATAGAAAAATGTTGAGTTGTTAAATCAATATTAATTATTTTATATTCGATTTTCTCATCTTCAATTAATTTAGCTAATAAATGTTCTTTCCCATTTCTTCCAAATTTTATTTTAGTTTCTTTATTTAATAAACATCCCATAGTAACTAATTTACCATATTTAAAATAGTTTTTAAATACTTCTTCTTCGTAGCCAGGACTCGAATCTAATTCCCATATATTTACATTTCTATTAGAGATTTCTAAAACAGTATTATCATTTTGAGTTGTCATTTTTTATTTCCTTTTTTTAAGCTTTTAAATTTCGCTCTTTCATTTAGTATTTTATACTGTTCGTTTGACGGGTAAAATCCTGCAAGTCGTGATTTGATTACCGATGGAACTTCACCCACTACTATTCCATATACTCCATCAACCATCATTTGAAATACTTGCATTTCTTCATTATGTCTATTCCTAAGTTTATCAGCGATTGGCAACCAGAAGAAGTTAGCCATAAATATACCCCAGAAGGTTGTGATGAAGGCAAATGCTATTCTTGTAATAAGCATATTAGGTTCCTCAGCCGAAGTTGCCAAGGTTGTTATTAGCGCAATTATTGTCCCTAAAACTCCCATTGTTGGTGAGAATCCTGCTAACCTTTGGAAGAAATCAATATAGACCTCATGTCTATCTGTTATATAATTTAATTCTGCTCTGCATATTCTTTCATAAGTCTCTTTGTCAACTCCATCAATCGAATATTGAACAATTTTTTTTAAAAATGGTTCTTTTATTTTATCTAAATCACTTTCTAAAGTTAAGACTCCATCTTTACGAGCTTTTGTTGCCAGAAAAACTAATAAGTCTATATATTTTTGATTATCGTAATCTTTTGTAGCAAAAGCAATTTTTAATAATTTAGGTACTTTTTTAAATTCACCCCAATTGGTACCAGCAAGCGTGGCAAGAAAACTACCCACAACCACAATTAAAATTGCTGATAAAGAAACTACCCAATATGGATTACCACCCTCGAAGTAAAAAGCAGAGATTACAATAGCTATACCTAAGGTTATTCCTATAAGTGTATTCATAATTTCAAAATTGTAAAAAAATATTTACCAAAATAACAAAAATTATTCAAAATTAAGAAAATTATATGTTTACTCTGAAATATTTTTCAATTTTTTTTACTTGTGATGGCAGTTGTTCTAATATTTCATTTCTTATTGCTTGTATAAGTTTTTCTTTTGGGAATGAATTTTTAACTACTAGACTTACTTCTCTTACAGGGACTGGCTCTTCAAACTTTTTAATAACATCAGATTTAATATTTAATACTGATAATTCAGGAACCAATGTATATGCATTATTTATATCTATTATTTTCATTAAAGTATCTATACTACCACTTTGATATGTTATTTTTTTTTCTTTTGTTTTAGATATTCCACATATATCCAATGTTTGGTCTCTAAAGCAATGTCCTTCTTCTAAAAGTAATAAACCATTTTCGGTTAAATCTTTCTTTGAAATTGTATTAGAATAATATAAAGGATGAGTTTTAGAAGTATATACCATAAATCTCTCATTAAACATCGGAATCTCTCTTAAGATTTTAACATTAAGAGGAGTTACTAAAATTCCAATATCAATTTCATCGCTTTGCAACGCCTTGATTAAAGATTGGGTGTGCATCTCGCGAATGGTAAACCTTGTTGTGAGATAATTATCATTAAAAACTTTCATAAATAACGGAAGAATATATGTTGCAAGGGTTGGTATAATTCCAATGTTAAAATGCCCTTCCATTTTAAGGTGTTCTTTTTTTGCGTAGCTATCCAACATATTCATATCATCTAAGATATTTCTTGCTTTAGAAATTATAAGTTCTCCCTCTGGAGTGAATCTCATTGGCTTAGTGTTTCTGATGAAAATAGTAATACCAATTTCTTCTTCAAGTTTTTTAACCTGAATTGATAGAGTTGGTTGGGTAACATGGCATTTAGTGGCAGCTTTATGAAAACTTCCTTCGTTTGCTGTCTCCACTACATAAGTTAATTGTTGAAGTGTCATAAGTTTTAAGACGAAAAATTGAATGATGTATTTTATAAAAAGAAGCCATATCTAATAGATATGGCTTCTTATAAATACTTAATAAGTTTTGTGTTATAGGTAATTAATTATTTAACATAAACCAATTTAACGGTAGCAATACCGTTTTCAGTGATTAAAGTTAAATAGTAAACACCAGCACTTAAGTTATAGTTATTAGCTGAAAATTCAACTGATTGATTTCCTTGCGGTAAATAACCATTTGCTAAAACAGCAATTTCAAATCCTGTAGCACTGTTTAATACCAATTTTGCATTTTGAGCTGCAGGTAAATTAAACTGAACATTACCGTTTCCTTGGAAAGGATTTGGAGATAATTTAAAGTCATAATTATTTGCAGATTTAACGCTTAATTCAATGTTAGTTCCAGTGATAGTAATTGTAGCACTTTCTGATTGAGTTTCACCACAATCATTAGCAGCAACACAATAAAACTCTCCAGAATCTTCTACCATTAAACCAGTAAGAGTCAAGCTAGAACCTTCTCCTAATTGGTCAGTAGAATTTGAGCTAAACCAAGTATAAGTAGCGTTTTCATCATCAGTCATTGCTGAAAGAACTAATTCATCACCTTCTTCAATATCTTGATTTTCTGGATTCATAGTGAATACTGGAGCTTCATTACCAATAACATCAACCATAGCAGAAGAAGTACTTTCGCCTTCTTCTCCATAAGAAACAGCACAATAAATACCAGCAGTTGTTCCAGCTCCAACAGTCCAAGTTAACTCATTAGTAGTTGCACCACTAATTCCTGCACCATCAACTAAAGCAGTTGTTCCAACATACCATTGGTACATTAAGTTTGCATCATCACCACCATTAGTCGCTGAAGCCATGATAGATAAAGTATTTTCATCACCAGCACATACTTCTAATTCACCAGTAACGTCTTGAGTGATTTCAACACCTGGTTTAGGAAGAATTGTAACAGTAGCTGAATTAACTACTCCACAATATCCTTCTAATTGACACCAAACTTCTGCATTATAATATTTTTCAGCATTTCTTACTGTAATATGAGATTGGTTAGTACCACTAAAATCATCATTATCAACAAGAGCAGTATTACCAGCATACCATTGAACTTTTGTTCTGTAGCTTGGAGGAAGTTCACCATAAAGTGTACCTTCAACATCCATAAATACTGTTTCACCTGTATTAGCTGATACATTCATTGGTTGTCTTGTAATATTTGGTTTGCTTACTACATATACAGTAACAGGGTTACTTATGTGAGCATCTGCAAAATTTGGAGCATCTGGGTCAAAATTATCTTGCATAGGATCCCAAACAGCACAAGTATAAACACCGCTTTGAGAATACATCAAGTTTCCGAAACTTAAACCAGCTTGGTTTGTCTCGAAAGGCACTTGAACTCCTGCCTCTACTTTTACTCCGTCTTTATACCATTGGAAACTCAATTCATTAATTGAATTTTCGTTTGATACCACTAAACCAACAACTCTGTTTGTTTCATTATAACAACCAATTAGATCAGTTGGATGACTCAAAAATGTAACAGTTGAAGATGGTTGTGCCATCAATTTTGTGTTCATCGACAATGCGATTACCACTAAGGCAAACATTAGTTTTAAGTTTTTCATATAAAACTCCTTTTAATTATAAAAATATTTATTTCAAGTTTAGATTCAATCTAGACTACAAAATTATTAAAATTTAGTTAATATTTAAAGTACTATTTTTAACTTATGCTAATTTAAGTTAATTTATTATTCATTTTATCTCAGTTTTTATAATTATGTGTAGATTATTACACACTTTTTTGATATTACTACATATTTACTTAAATATTTTTGTGAAGTGTAAATGGTCTAACCACCCGATGTCACTTAAAAATAAATCTTTAATTAATCCATCAAATTCAAAACCACACTTCTCAAAAAGTCTTATAGAACTTTTATTATTTGGTAAAATTGTAGCTCTAGCAGAGTGAAGCCCCAAATCTTTATTTACAAATTCTAAAATTTTTTGAAGAACTTCGCTTGCTATACCTTGATTTATATTATTCAAATCAATTTTTATACCAATATAACAGGATGATATATTACCAAATTTTATATCGTAAATAGAAACATCCCCTATAATTTGATTTTCGGAATTACCAATTTTTTTAGTTTTGAATACATAAAACCTATAAAAACTGCTAATTTTTTGCAATTTTTCTTCTTCTAAAATCATGAATTCCATAAATTCAGTTGAAAAAAAATCATCATTTTTCTTGGGCATAGAATATTTATGAAACTCTTCATTTTTTTTATAATATTCAATTATATCATAAAGATATAAACTGTCTAATGTTTTTAAAGTAAATTTTTCTGTAACTAATTTCATAATTTTTAAATAAAAATTTGCATATTAAAAAAATATCTCTTAATTTTGAAATCTGTTCTTAACGGATTTACAAAATAATGGTCCCTTCGTCTAGTGGTTAGGACATCGCCCTTTCACGGCGGTAACACGGGTTCGAGTCCCGTAGGGATCACATCTAAATTTTAACATTTAAATTAAATGTTTTAATTAAAATTTATGCCATAAAGTTTACACTTTATGGCATTTTTTTTACTTTATCAAGAAATTATTTTTATTTGGATTTTCAATAATATATTTTTTTAGATAATCGGCTCCAATAATATGACTTGGCAATTCTAAGTAGCTTGTTAATTCTGAATAAGATACAATTTTAAAGTCTGAGTGCTCATTAGAAAGTTGAATATCTTTTGAGTCCAATTCTGCCCCAAAGCATGGGATATTTTCAATATTATCTTTTCTCCAGTCATAAAAACTTCCAACAAATGGAATATGATAAAGATTAATCGCTGATTTAGACGTTTCTTCTGTTAATTCTCTTTTTGCAGCAATGTAAGCTTTTTCACCTTCTTCTATTTTACCTGTAATCACTTGCCACATACTTGGATAAATGTGCGAAAATGAATTTCGTTTCAAAACAAGATATTTGTATTCCTCATTAATTTTAATAAACGGATGAAGTTGTATCGTAGAAAATTTTACTTCTTTCATTTAATATCCAAGTTTTTCATTTGAGAATTTAATTTTGTAGTGCTGCCCGTCTTCGTAAGCATCTATTACTATTTTTTTTTCTTCATCATTTTTTGCTCTTTTAAGCCACTTGTATTTATAAAAAAATGGTCTTAATTTACTAACCCAAAAACTACCATGCAATTTGTCTATAGCAATTATATTACGTATTATATAATAGTGTTTCCAGTTGAAATTTAAATGCAAGTCGGGTACAGGTAGTTTTCTATTTAGTTTTGCTGATTTTACAAGATGAGTCGAATAACCATTTTTAATTGCTCTTATCATATATTCAGAATCATCACCATAAATAAAAAATTTAAACTCAGGAAAACCAATCTTTTCTATTAAATTTTTTGGAAATAATGGTCCTTCAAAAGTTAAACCTTCAGTATAAATCAAATTGCCAGACTTATTAAAATACTCTCTATTATTTATTCCATTCCAAATTGATTTAAAAGGATTAGTTAAATTAAAGTTTATAGTTTCATTCCAAAATATTTGACCTTCCTTGTTATACCTCAAAGGAGCTACTATTTTTTTTGAATCAGTGTTATTAATCAATTCTTCTAAACAATTTTGCTCTGGAACAACATCATCATCCATCATCCAAATATAATCGCAGTCTGTCTCCATTGCTCTTTTTAAACCGGCATACTGTCCTCCTGAACTTCCAACATTATCCTGCTTTTGAGATATAATATTAGTTTGGGTTTTGAGCCACTCTTCTGTTCCGTCTGTTGAGCTATTATTTGTAACTATTATATTATCTATAGTATAGGTTTGCTTTTGTAATGATTGGACTATTTCCTTCAAAAAATCTAATCTATTGAATGTTGCTATTATTGCCGTTACTTTTTTCATTTTATAAAACTCTCCAAAAATCCAATTAATTTTTTTTCGTCTTCTTCCCAGTTATACTTGTTTGTAAAAGCATCGTAGCCATTTTTTCCCATTTCATCCAAGTTATTATTTTTTAGCTTAGTTAAGGCATCTCTTATATTTTCTTCAGATGATAAATTATAATAACTGCCACAGCTAATTTCATCAATCAATTCAACCATTGGTTTTGCATTTGAGCATAGAACAGGGATACCATTTGCCATATAATCAAAAAATTTATTTGAAATAGTATTGTTTATATGCTCGTCATTAACATAAGGTAAAATCCCAATATCTGTTTGTTTTATGATTTCTTTTAAGTTTGCTAAATTATATTCTCCAAAAAATTTAATATTATCATGATTTTTAAATACTAACTCTATCTGAGAATCTGAAGTTACTTTACCCCATAAATGAAAATCATAATCCTTAAATTCCTTCGCTACATCTAAAAATTCCTCTAAGTTTCTTTCATTATTGATATATCCGTGATAAGCTATTGTTTTATATGCTCTTTTATCTTCAAATCTTTTAAAATTAAAAAATCTTTTAGAAGGAGTGTTATATATAATTTCTATTTTATCTGAATCTAAATTATATTTATCAATAAGCCGTTGTTTATTTTCCTGACAAACCACAATAATACCATCCATTAAGCTTGTAGTTTTTTCTTCGAGTTTATAAACTAAATTGCTTTTTTTAAATATCAGACGTTTAACAATATTATTCGTGTATTTTTTCCAGTTTTTAATAACAGCAGGATAATTTTCTGCCATATCCATAATAATAGGAATGTTATATTTTTTTGCAAGTTTTCCACTTATATCTGCAAGTATAATTTCACGATTAAATATTAAATCTGGCTTGTATTTAATTATTAATTTCTCGATTTCTACTTTCCAATATGGATTAAAAGGTAGGGGGATATATTTTTTTGAATTTTGATTAAAACCAACTCGTATAATATTTATACCATCTATTTTTTCTATTTCCGAGTTTTCACCTTCCCATTTACAAATAACGTATGGCTCATATCCTTGATTAAATAAAGTTTTACATATCTTTTCAATTCTTACATCCCAAGGATATGCTGATTTCCAGATATAAAATATTTTTTTCTTGTTTTTCAAAATAGAATTAAATTTATATCAAAAACTTTATTGCCACAAATCCACCAATAAGTAAAACTAAAAATATTACAGATAATTTATCAAAATATTTTTCAATGATTTTTTTAATTTGCGGACCATAAATGTAAATTAATCCACCAACAAGAAAAAATCTGGCAGCTCTGCCAATTGAAGAAATTGATATAAATTCAATAATATCCATACCAGCCGCACCAGAAACTATTGTTGAAATTTTATATGGAATTGGAGTAAAAGCAGCTCCTGCAAGAAACAATGCTCCATACTCTTGATACATTAATATAAACTTTTCCATAGCATCTTGCTTACCGTAAAAATCAACTATTGGATTGCCTACAGCTTCCATAAAATAATAACCAATCGCATAACCAAACACCCCACCAAGGACAGAACCCAAGGTACAATACAAAGCAGCTGGCAAAGCTTTTTTTGGGTTAGAGACAGCAATAGCAATCAATAAAACATCTGGCGGTATTGGAAAAAAAGATGATTCTGCAAATGATAAAATAAAAAGCCACCATAAACTATGTGGATTTTCCGCAAATTTCTCCATCCACTCTTTTAAACTTCTTAGCCAATCAACTAATATTCTTACCAAGTTTTATCTCCTTTTTGAAGTCGTAAGGGCAGTGTAAACAATTGTTTTTACAACAGTATCCTCTCCTTAAATGAAAGGATTCTTTGAAAACTATATATCCCATTTCATTAGTATAATAGTCATCAGGTCGTATTTCAATATTCTTTTTGTTCATTTTATAAACTCAAAATTATAAAATTTTACCTTAAAGAACAATATTTTAAAATTAAATCTTAAATTTGTGTATTATTTTATTCAAAAAAATTTTATTTATGAGTAAAGAAAAAAACGAAACTGTAAAAGATTTAATTGAGATAAACAATGCAGGAAAGTTTTATGAAAAAGGAAGTACTTTAGCTATAGTTATAGGTGCTTTATTTTTCCTAGGGGGTGCCTTTGTGTTTCTTTCTCAAGATACAAGTTTAGATAAGTATGGGGCATTCGGAGAATTCTTTGGTGGTATAATTGGTTCTTTTTGGTCTTTAGCAGGTGTATTATTATTTTATGCTGCTTTAAAAACTCAATCAAAAGAATTTGTAGTCCAGAGACAGCAGTTAGAACTACAAAGAGATGAATTAAAGTTACAAAGAAATGAATTGAAATTACAAAGATATGAAACAGAATTGCAAAGAAAAGAATTTGAAAGACAAACCGAGCAATTAATACGTCAAAACGCAACTCTTGCTGTTCAGAAATTTGAAAATACTTTTTTTCATTTGTTAGGACTTCATAATGATATTGTTAATTCAAATGAATCAAGAGAATTAGGAAAAAAATGGGCTAAAGAGTTATATTTAAGATTTATCGGTAATTATCAAAGGGTTGCAAGTAGAGAAGAAGATTTGAATAAAGTTGAACTTGTTCAAAAAGCATATCGTATTTTTCCTAAAAGAGTTGAATATTTTGACAGATATTTTAATAATTTATACTATGTTTTAAATTTTTACACCGTTCAAATATACAAGACAAGTATTTCTATGCATCAATAGTCAGAGCTCAACTAACCGTTTTCGAACAATTATTCTTGTTTTATTTTGGTTTATCAGATTTCTCAAATTTAGAATTTAAAGAAATACTTCAAACTTATCATTTCTTTGAGGAGTTACCTCTTGATGAATTAATAGATATGAGCCACACTCAATATTACACTCAAGATGCCTCTGGAAAGTTAAAAGACATTGATAAAGATGATTCAGAAAAAAATATTTAGATTATTTGTTAATTTTATTTCTAAATTATATTATAAATACCTTGTTTTTTAATCTTAATATCTTTAATTTTGTAAAATTGTATAATTAAATTTATAAAAGTTATGAATATTCATGAATATCAAGCAAAAGAACTTTTAGCCAAATTTGGCGTTCCTGTTTTAAAAAATAGAGTTGTTTTCGACCCTTCACAAGCTGGTAAAGTTTGTTTTGAAGAATTTGAATCACAAGACATCGACGTTGTTGTGTTAAAATCACAAATTCACGCCGGAGGAAGAGGAAAAGGAGTAATGAAAGATATTAATACTAACGAAGACGTCATTTTATATGATAAACCTGTTCGTGGTGTTAACGTAATTGCTGGTGGTAATATATCTGATAAATGTTACCAGATTTCAAAAGCAACTTTCGGAAACAAATTAGTTACTATCCAAACTGGTGAAGAAGGTTCAGTAGTTCGTAGAATGATGATAGAGCAAGGAGCTAAAATCAAAAAAGAGTATTACTGCTCAATGCTTTTAGACCGAGCAACTTCTAAAAATATCATTATGGTATCAACTGAAGGTGGAATGGAAATCGAAAAAGTAGCAGAAGAAACTCCAGAAAAAATCAAAACTGTTTGGATTGACCCTTCTACAGGATTTCAAAGTTTCCAAGCAAGAGAATTAGCTTTCTCTTTAGGATTATCTGGTAATGCTTTTAAAAGTTTTGTTAAATTTATCATTAAATTAGAAAAAGCTTACAACGAATTAGATTGCTCAATGCTTGAGATTAATCCAATGGTTGTTACAGAAGATGAAGAGTTCATTGCCTTAGATTGTAAAATGAATTTTGATGATAATGCAATGTACAGACATCCTGAATATGCTGCATTAGCAGATGAATCAGAAGAATCACCATTAGAAGTTGAAGCAGCTAAATATAACCTTAATTACATCAAATTAGATGGAAATGTTGGTTGTATGGTTAATGGAGCTGGTCTTGCTATGGCTACAATGGATTTGATTAAACTCTCTGGTGGCGAACCCGCTAACTTCCTTGACGTTGGGGGTGGGGCTAATGTAGAAAGAATTTCAAATGCTTTCAGGATAATGATGTCAGATCCTGGAGTTAAAGCTGTTTTAATAAACATCTTTGGTGGTATTGTTAGATGCGATAGAGTTGCTTTAGGAATTGTAGAAGCTTTAAAAACAATTGAAGTTAATCTACCCGTAATAGTTAGATTAGACGGAACTAATAAAGATGAAGCAGCTGTGATTTTAGAAAATTCTGAAATGGAATTTAAAGTCGCAAAAGACATTAATGATGTTGCAAGAAAAATTAGTGAAGTATTTGCTGCATAATTTTATTGTGCAAATTAGTATTTAAAATTGAAAGTCATTCGTAAATGAATGGCTTTTTTATTTTCATAATTCTCTAAAATTAATTTTTAAAAATAATTCTATTTTATAGATAAATATTATTTAATTTTAAAGTACTCAGTAGCTCTTACATAATCCTCAGGAATACCAATATCTATAAAATATCCATCAGAAAGTTGTTGCACTATGTTTAACTCAGAAGTATGCTTTTCTAATATATCTTTTTCAAATGAAAACTTATCTTCCTTAGGAAAGAATTTATTTATATTTGAATTCAATATATAAATTCCACAATTAATTATCCCTTTATCAATTTCTTTTTTTTCATTGAATTTTAAAACTCTATTTCCATTTACATCTACAGTGCCATATCTATAAGGTTTTTCCATTTTTTTTGTTGCTAAAGATATATCTGCTTTTGATTTGAAATGGTTCTTTATAAAATCATTAAAGTTTATGTCAAAAAAAGTATCTCCATTTAAAACTAATATGTTTTTTTGATTAACTTCTTGGAAAGCAAGTTTAATTGCTCCTCCAGTACCTAAAGGATTATCTTCAATAATAAATTTTAAATCATTATTTTTGTAATAATAAGTAAACTTTTCAAAATTATAAGAAATGCATAAATAAATATCATTTATATTATGTTTTCTTAAATTATCAATTAAGTAATCTAAAAATACTTTATTATTAATCGGCATCAGGGGTTTAGGTGTATCTCCACTTACTGATTTCAACCTTGTTCCCAATCCCCCAGCAAGAATAACTGCAGTATTTAAAGAGTCCAAGATGATATTCCTTTATTAGTGAAGTTATATCTTCTAAATTCTCCTCCAAAGCCATTAAGTGCATTTATTACATTATATCGCGAATTATCCGGACAGAAGAACATCATAAACCCACCACCTCCAGCTCCTGATATTTTTCCACCTGTAGCTCCATTTTTCATGGCAATATCGTAAATATTATCAATTATAGGATTTGATATTTCACTTGCTATTTGTTTTTTATATTTCCAGCCAAAATCTAAGATCTTTCCAACTTGGCTTATATTTCCCTTTAAAATAGTTTCTTTCATTTTTTGGGCTTGCTCTTTAAGTTTGTGCATACCTTCTAATGAATTTTTATTCTTTGATATAATATTTTTTGTTTGAGATTCAATTATTTTAGCAGAAAGTCTAGAAGTTCCTGTATAATATAATAATAAATTAAAATTAAGCTCATCTAAGTATTCTTGTTTTAATGGTAGTGGATTTACTATCACTTTATCGTTATTTAAAAATTCCATAAAGTTTATTCCACCAAAAGTAGCTGCATACTGGTCTTGCTTTCCACCAGCCATATCTAAATCAAGTCTTTCAACTTCATAAGCTAGATGGGCAATATCATATTCTCCAAGTGGGAGTTTTAACCATTCTGTAAATGCGGCTATTATTGATACCGTTAATGTAGAAGATGTACCTAATCCTGAACCGGCAGGAGCATCTACGTAAGTAGATAATTCAAATGAAAGCGGTTTGTTATTATTAAATTCTTTTACAATTCTATTATATACTCCTCTTTGTAAATTTAAGGAACCATTTATTTCCAGAAATTCAGTTGAATCTAATTCAATTCTAACATTTCTGTCAATAGCATTTAATATTATCTTTCCATTATTTAATGGTTTTATAGTTGAGTAGGCATATAAACTTATGCTTGCATTTAAAACGGCTCCACCAAATTCATCAGAATAAGGGCTTACATCAGTACCACCTCCAGCTAAGCCAATTCTAAGAGGAGCTTTTGAACGTATTAACATATTTATAGTCTATAATATACTGAAATGTTATAAATAAAAGAATAAAGAGGGATTTCCGTTCTTTCTTTAACTAATCCACTTGTTAAAAGCTCTCCATAATCATTATTTCTACCAAGAAGATTAACCATATTCATCGCTATACTAATGTTTACTCCAATTTCTTTGTTAATCTCTCCTTCCGCTCCTATCCTAATAGCTGAACCAAAACGGAATGTATTTTCTTTTAGTCTCTCATTTTTCAATTCTGTTTTATTTCTATCTCTTATGTTTTGGAACTCTGATTTAATATTGCTCCCATGAATGAAATTAAATCTTAACTCAGGACCTAAATAAATATTTGTGTTTGCAAGTGGTATTCTTTTAATTCTCCAATATGCTCCTAAATAGGGAGTTGTTAATCTTGCAATATTGTGATAATTTACAACAGAAGAACTCGAAACAGTATATTGTTCCTTTGCACTCAAAAACATAAATTCTGTTCCAAAAGAGATATAAAGTTTTTCATAATCTTCTGGGAAATAAGTAAATCTTAAATCCAAGCCAGATTGAGCACCATCAAAACTTCCACCGCTAATAAAATTTTCTTCATTATCAAAAACTATTGTTTGACTAGCTGGATGATTAAACATCACCGTATGTGTATTTATACCTGCCGAATACATATAAGGAGTTTTATACTTATAAATATCACGATAATTAGTCATTTGTGAAAAAGTGTTGTTAAATAATGAAATGAGTATCATTAATATCATAAAACTTCCTTTATTGAGTAATTTTGTTCTTTTGCCGAATTTCTAACAAGCATTTCACCAAGTAAACCCATAGATATGAATTGAACTCCAACTATTATGAGTGCTACTCCAAGTAAAGCTAAAGGGCGTTCAGATAAATAAGTTCTTCCAAAAAGCCATTCAATTGTTAAATACGCATCTATGCCCAAACCAACAAAAGCAGATAAAAATCCCAAAGTTCCAAAGAAATGTAAAGGTCTTTTCAAAAATCTAGTTAAAAATACTACAGTAATCAAGTCCAAAAAACCTTTTAAAAACCTAGACGCACCAAATTTAGAAATACCATGTTTTCTTGGATGATGTTGCACTACAATTTCCGTTACTTTAAAACCATCCCTATGAGATAATGCAGGTAAAAATCTATGCATCTCACCATAAACATTTAAAGATTTTGCAGCGTCGTTCGTATAAGCTTTTAAACCACAATTAAAGTCATGCAATTTAACACCAGAAGCAATAGAAGTTACCCAATTAAAAAACTTTGAAGGTAATGTTTTTGAAATAGGGTCATATCTTTTTTTCTTCCAGCCAGAAACTAAATCATATCCTTCATTAATTTTATTTACTAAATTTATAAATTCTTTTGGATCATCCTGAAGGTCAGCATCCATAGTAATTATGATATCACCCTCGGCTTGTTTAAAACCTACGGATAAAGCAGCAGATTTACCATAATTTCTTCTAAATCTAATAGATTTAAACCTATTATTATTTTGGTTTATTTTTTTTATAATAGAAAATGAATTATCATTAGAACCATCATCAATAAAGATGACTTCCCAACTTTCTTTAGCAATTTTATTTAAATTTTCTTCCAATAAATTGCTTAACTCTACAAGTGAGTCTTCCTCGTTTAACAATGGGATAACGACACTTATTTTCATTTCATTTTCATTAATTTTTAAATTTGTACTATTCATAAAATTTATTCTACGATAAACCTTTTATGTAAAGTTAATCCATTGGAGTATAATCTAATAAAATAAACTCCAGAAGTTAATTCAGAGGTATTAACGTTTTTATCGTAAAAGTCTTTTAATTTTTTTCCATTATTGTCATACAGTTCACCTCTTTCGAAGTCATAATCCACATAAATAAAATATTTACTCGGTATAGGAAATATATTAATTTCATCTTCAATTTTTTTAACTGAAGAAATACTATTATTATACCAAACAACTAATCTTAAATCTAAAGTTGATACATTTTCATTATTCCAATAGTAAGATTCTTGATTCATCAAATCTATATTTATAAATTGGCCACCGTTAATGTCTTGAATTTTAGCAGAATCAATATTATCTCCTACTATATCCCATGTGATTGTAAATTTTCTTCCTCCGTCTAACCAAACTCTAAAATTATGAGTATGATTATAATTATCCTGAGGAATAGGTATCAAATCTAAATTTCCCCACATTGCTTCGGGTTGATTATATGTAACAGAATCTATAAAATATAATAACGTAAAAATGTAATATCCTGCAGGTGGTGGTGCGTTTATTGTTGGAAATTCACCCAATTCATTATCCAAGTTAAAAGTAGCATCTTTATGCACTCCGAAAGTTAATTCACTTCCTTTATCACCCTCATCCGTTTCAAATGATAATTTAATATAACTGTTTTGTGAAAATACGCTAATTGTAAATATAATTATTAGTAATATAGGTTTTATCATAGATTATCCTTATTTAAAGATTTGTATTTAGTTAAAATATAAATGGACAACTATTGCTAGTTGCCCATTTATTTAAAATATCAAAGCCGTGATTACTTAATAATATTTACTTTTTGAGTAAAGATATTAGAACCAGCTTCTACTCTTACCATATAAGTACCAGCAGTTAAGTTAGTAACATCATGTTGAAGAGTGTATGTTCCAGCATTTACATCTGCTTTTAATAATTCAGCAACAACGTTTCCAACTGCATCAAACAATTGAATTGTAACTGTTTCATTATTAGGAATAGAGTATGCTACGTTAATCATATCTCCACCAACCGCAGGGTTAGGATAAACTTCAATACCAAATTTAGAATCTGCTATTTCAGTTTTATTAACTACTATTGCATTTGAAAGAGAGTTTGGAATTATTACATTTCCATCAGTTCCTCTTGCAATTGTACCATAAACTTGACCAGTTAAAGCATCAGAGAATGTTAAGTCACTATCAGCATATTTAACATTAATTGATAAAGGATACTCAACACCTTGTAAATTAATTACAGTTTCATTAGAGTTGTCTACTTTATAACTTCCTCTTAATCTTACATCAAATACTTCTGATGGAGGTAAAGGAGGTAATTCATATAAATCAATGTTTGTGTTTTTATCTGCTAAGTATAATTCACCATTTCTTGATTTGTTATCAATTATTTCGATCTTAGTAGAATTTGAGTAAACATCTGTTCTAGAGTTGTTATTACCAGTTATAACTTTCAAGTTATCTTGTTTAAGGTTATAGTAACCATTAGCATTAACTTTAATCCAATAACCTAAACCAGGAAGCAAAGTAGATACTTCTTCATAACCTCTATCAGTAACATATCTCCAAACACCATAGCTTAAAGTATAATCAACATCAGGAGTTTGACCTTGGAAAGCTTCAAATGATATATTGTTAATACTTACTGGAGTAGAAATAGCACCTACAGTATTCCAGCCACCTCTTCCGCCTTGACCAGGGTAAAGACGTGGGGCATTACCTTTTGCATTTGAAATTTCAGATATGTAAGTCCCAGCAAATCTTGTATCTACATCAGCACCAAAAGAATATCTCATAAAGTAACCAATACCTACTCTTAATATTTCTTCTTGTTGGTAAGTTGATGGAGTAAAGAATATTGGTTGCATTGCCATCTTATTAGGATACAATACATCATGTCTTTGGTTTACAGCACTAACTGGTAGTGATAAGAAGTTCCAACCTTCTTTAATAATTGGATTACCAAATTCATCAACGAATTGAACTTCTCTTGGTAAAGTATATTCAATTAAGAATTCATTTACTCTTTGATCTTGAATAGTGTATGAACGTCTAAATTGGTCTATGGCATTTGCAGTTCTCATATTTACAGATGGGAACAATTGACCATTTTGAGTATCACGAATAAACAATTCAGTACCAGGTAAGAAATCACGAGTATCCCATTCGATTACTACTGGATAATTTTCATCACCATTTTCATCAAATTTTACATAGTAAGTAATTGATTGATTTGTATCAAAGCTACTTCTAATATCTCTTGACGCAGAACGAGTTTGTTCGTCATTTGCAGCTAAATCGCCAAATCCATTATCTGATGCAAACTGAGATAGAGGATTACCGTTTTCATCTAAAAGTGGATTACCTTCAGAATCTAAAGCATAGAATCTTGCACCAAAACCTGCTTGTGGAGTGCCATAAGCTGTTTCACCAAATAATAAGTCAATACCGTCTGATGCTCTATGACCTGTACCAAATACTATATTTGTTCTATCAGGACCTGGGTTACCAGGTACAGAACCTCTTGAATTATAAATATCTAATCTTATACCTGAAATATCACCAGGTTGTCCACCTCTGAAGAAAGTTTGTCTTGTTCCTTGTCTTCCTTCTCTTGGAGTTCTAAAATAAATAAATACTACTTTTAATCTAACTACACTGTTTAAAGCATTATCAGAACGAATTGTGATATAACCTTCATACATACCAGCTCTTTCTGGTGTATTAGTTAATTTACTTGGATCACAAGTAATTCTAAAAAATACTCTACCTTTATTTCCAAGTGGATCACCTAATCTTTCATCTTCATCAACACCATCAATAGAAACACTACCTAAAGTACCATTATCAACATAATTAAAAGTTGCTCTTCTTGATCTAGTTGGAACAACATTTCTACCTTTAGCAGCGATAGATTGTATTTCTAACCATTCTTGATTAGTTTCAATAGTAATATTTTCTATTCTTGTTCCTGCAGCATCTGAAGTGTTAATTAATTCAAATTCTCTTTCAGCAACAATTGGATTAATTGAGTTTGAATCAATTGTTAAAGGATCTGTAACAAGCATTTCTATAATTTCATCTGATTGACCTGCTTTAATCAAAGTTAATTGATTTGAGCTTCCAATTTGTCTTTCCATTATAAATCCAAATCTAGGTATGTTTTGCATTAATTTAACATATATAACACCAGGTAACGTTGGATTAGGAATAGGAGTTGCGCGAGCTTTAAAATTTGAAATACCAGCTAAACCAGGTGTTCTTGGTTCTCTACCATCAGGGACATTATAATAATTATCCTTTGGAAAAGGCCAGAAGTTTAAAAACCCAGGATATAACAAATTCTCATAAGCACCAGGTTGAATACCGTTAATATGAGCTCTCCATTCTATAAAAGGCGCGTTTTTAGTAACATCGTAATCATTATAAATAATTTCTTCGTTATCAATAATTAACTGAGAAGTTGTAACACCTGCATCAGCAATAGCTTGACCTCTATAAGGTCTTACACGCATTTTTAAATAAAATAATACTCTATAATCATTGTGTGCAGGTAATGGCATACCATTAGAAACACCATTAATAGTCATACTCATACCACCTTTTGCAACATCTATAGATGTAGCAGGATTTACAAGGTAAGTTCTGTATTTTTCAGACTTATCGATATTAAATGATATATTCCAATCTTTTGCATCACATGGAACATCTGTAGCAATTCTTTCTTGTTCAACAAAAATTCTTGGATGCTCAGTAACTATTCCAATTGGTTGGAAAACTTCATCTCTATATAATAGAGTAAATTTAAAGCTCTCAATTGGATCTGGAACCAATTCAACTGTTTCATTGTTAAATTCTAAAACAACTTTTTCTTGAATATTCCATCTATTTCTTATGAAGATTGGTATATAAATTTCTCTATTACCTTCACCTACATAATTACTTGTTTGGTCAGTAATTCTCTCAACAGAAACTGGAACCAATATTCGACCATCAGGATACCAATCTGTTTCATAAGTTCCGTCAGCACCTACTAAACTAAGTTCAGGTATTTTAGGTGCGATTGGCATCTGACCTTTGAATACTTGGGCTTTAGAACTATTCACAGACCCAATTCCCAATATTGCAATTAGCAACAATGGCAATAGACCTCTATAGATCTTATTTTTTGTTATTATTCCTTTCATAAGGACACCTTTAATTTATTTTTAAAAATTAGTTAATAATTATTTTCACAATTTTTTCATCACTTCTCAAGAAGTATAATCCATTTTCAAGATTAGGAACTCCTTTATGATAACTATCAGATTCATAAATTTTATTTCCTAAAATATTATAAATCTCAATATGTTTATTACTATATTTCTCAATTATTTTTTCAACAGAATGAGTTTCTTCTTCTTTTTTATAAGTTTGAAAATCAACATTGAAATTAGATTGTTGATTGGTAATACAAGATTTTTTGTCCCAATCAATAATCTCTAAATTAATATTTGAAATAATCTCTTCTTTTACTTCTGAATTTTGATAACATTTTAAATATAAATTTTCAGAAGTTGATACAAATTTGTCAGAACTAACTTTATAAATATCGAAATTCAAACCATTTTCTAGAATCTCAATTTCATAATCTTCATTTGAAAGTAAATCTAATGATATTATATTTTTATCATAATTTACTTTTAAATCAAAACTATTTAATCTATTATCATTATAAATAGAATTAACAATATTTATTTTATGGACTAATGTTGAATCAAAGATAAAATTATCATCAGAGCTCAATATATTTATTCTTCTACTAGGAATATCTTTAATAACAGGATCAAATTTAAAGACATTATTTGATAAATCAATTTCTCGTGTAAATTCATCCGTCATAATTAGATAATCAATAGCAAATGTTGTAGAACTAAAATCTTCAGCTATATATCTAAACGAGATACCAAATAAAAGTCCATCACCGGTTATGGGATTCATTCCTAAAATTCCACCACCACCTCTTACCATCTGTTCATCATTATTACCATTAATATAGGTAGTAGTGAATTTTTCCATTATAGAGGTCCCAGTAGAAACATTCAAATATCTAACTTTTGTTGTATCGAATTTAATTCCAAAATCAAATCCAAATAATGAATCAGAACTTATGATATTGTCTGTCAAAACCCTTAAAGTTATTCTTGGTTCAGAATCACAAGGGTCGAAATTTCTTACCAATTCTAATCTAGGTTGTAAAACTTCTTGTAAATTTGGTTTAATACTCACTTCCCCATAACCTATATTGTAGGTAAAGATTAAAATCAGTATGAGGAAGTAAGTATTCATAAACCAAATATTAAATTATTTACTTAAAATAATTTTAGACACTGCATTAAAGTCTGAATTACTCAAACGAATAATGTAAGTACCATTTGAACATGCTCTTCCAGTGTTGTCAATACCATTCCATTGTAATTGGTTAGGACCAACATTTAAATCACCAGAGTAAATATTAGCAACTAAGTTACCAAATACATCAAAAACTTCTACATTATAGTAATTGTTAGTTTCAATGTTTAAAGTAATTGTTGAATTTTCACCTACAACTGCAGGATTCGGATAAACATCAATTACATTATCAAGAGTCTCTCTTTTATTTAAAGTAATTTTTGTATCATTAGTATTAACATTATTATATCTTGTTCCTGATACTAAGATTTCATCTTTATCAGTTTCAACATAGATATATGCATAAGGTTCATTAGTTGTAAATTCACCAGAACCAACAATTGCAGCTCTGTTATTATGATAATCTGCATAAATATCAAATCCAGTATCATATCCATCAACATTAATTTCTACTTGATTTATTTGAGTATCAAATTCAAATACTGATGAAAATCCTTCTGGTGCAATACCATTAGAATATACAGGAATTTTATATTTATTGTTTCCTTGTTTGATAGCATCGCCAAAAGAAATATTATCAGCAATAGGTTCATTGTAAGATAACTTACCTTTTTCATCTTTCCACTCATAAATCCAAGGTAAAGTTGGAACTTTAACTGCTAAATAATCAATTATCCAATACGCATCATGCTCGTCAGTACTGAAATAAATTTGATTTAAATTTGTTACCTTATCAGTTGGATAATCTTGTTGCCAAAATTGACTTCTTTGAGGAATCTCCCCACGAGTCTTAGTATTTACTAATACTATTCCTGCTGCTTCTGGCGTGATTACATTATTAGGATACGTAGGGTCATTACTTTTACCAGTTGTACTGTAAAATGTATGAGATATAGATTGTATAAATCCATCATTATCTCGAACTATCTCAGTATCATAGTTTAGTACATTATTTTGTGCATTAACAAATTGACCTGCTGCGTTAGTTTTCCAAATTATAGTATCAATACTATAAAATCTACCATCATGATCAACATCAGCGTGGTAAGCTTGTCTTCCTCTTACTGAATCTAAAGGAATACCAGTTACTACAGAACGCATAATCATTCTTACATCGTTAAATGTAACAAATCTATTTTGTGCCATACCAAAGTGTACACCAAATTCACCATGTGATAAGTCAGTATCTCCATCACCCCATGTATCCATTAAAGAAGATACAGGAAATGCTTCAAATGCAATTTTAAAGTTTGTACCACCAGAAGGTTGCCATACTGATGATAAAGCTTGAGAAGCAAAAGCATCACATAGAGGTTCTACATCATCATCATTCGGGTCTGGGTCATAGCATAAACCATTTAAATACTCTCCAGACTCACCTTTAATACCAATAGATGCACCATCAGTTTTTACTATAGTTCCACCAGCTGTATTAATAAGTCCATATGCGAATTCAATATTACCTTGTCTTGTGTTTGGATTTTTGGATTTGTAAATAATTACTTGAAAACTTGCAACAGATGACGGTATACTTTTATCATTTATATTTAAGTCTTTCCATTCTATTATTACTCTTTCATTTACTTCATCATTTCTAATTAAAATATTAGACTGTTTGTAAACATTTAAATCATCACCTGCTAGACCTGATCTATAAATGTGGTCACCCCAAAATGGTGCAACAACATTATTTTGAAATGAGTTTAATTGATTATTAAACAAATTCATTGGATTAGCTTGTGGCAAATTTAAAGGATTATTAAAAGTAATAAAACCATTAACACATATCCATAATTTAGTTCTATCTACATTATTAAATGTAAAAGTCCAAGGTAAAGTATATTCATAATAACCATCATCTCTATCGTTATTATCGAAATTATCTTTGAAATTAGAATGTGCAAGTTGAGTAACACCGAAACCAGGACTAAGAGTAGTATAATTCTCTTGGACTATAACAGGTGTTTCAAATTCACTTTCAATTCCTGCGATCATTTTATAGTTAGCTGTTGCAGTTATTACCGCAATCATCATAACTATTTTTAGGAAATTTGTTTTCATTTTGAGCTCCATTTTTTTTTAATCGAATTAAAAGGCAGGGGATTGCTCCCCTGCATTAAATTATTTAACAACAGTTATCGGATAGTTCGAAGTTTGTCCATCAACTACCATTCTAACTCTGTATGCACCATTAGTCAATTGTAATCCTGTATCAGTAGTCGCATTCCAATTTACAAAGTGTGTTCCAGCTCTATAAACATTATTAGCAACTGTAGAAACTATGTTACCTAACATATCTACAACTTCTAAAGTAACATTAGATGTTTTGTCTAAAGTAAATGTAATTTGAGAATCTTCAGAAACTGGATTAGGAACTACAGAATTGATTCCTGTTATTACATCATTGTTAGTTTCTACTGAGTTATATACATCAGTAAAGATTATCAAACTGTTTATAGTAGAATTAGTAATTACTAATGTTACAATATCTCCATCTATAGTTACTGTTTCTAAACCAGTATTGTTAGAACCAGCCCAACCTGTACCTGTTCTCATATCAATATTAAAGAATTGACCATTTGAGAAACCATCTCTTAAATACCAAGTAGAACCGTCAGGGTTACCTTGATTATCATCTAAAGCTGGAATACAAGTTTTATCCCATGTTACTGTTAAAGGATACATTGGAGAAGTATTACCATTCTCACCACCTGGTTGTATCTCTGCTTTATAAATAAAGCTGTTAACTGGGAACTGTTGACCTGCTGGATAAATAGTTCTTTCAAGACCATTTCTTTCAGGCATAGTCCATCTAGCATCAAATACATCAGATACTGGTAATGGAGGTAATTCATACTCACAGAAATTATCATCTAAGTTACCTATTACTAAGTCACCATCTTTACCATCACCTGTAGTTGGTCCGTTGTTTGAAGCAGTACCCCATGATAAAGATTGGAAAGCACCTACACTATTCTCAATTCTTAAATCACAAGTAAAGTTAGTTGGATCAGATATTTTAATTCTATAAGTTAAAATACTTTCATTTCCAGCTTTATCAGTAACTCTAACTCTAATAGTAGCTTTACCATCTGCATCTCTAGGAATACTTAAACTATTACTTCTAATAACTATTTTTTGATTTTCATCATCTAAAGTACCTGTTAAAGTCGAAGGAACGACAGTTAAACCATCAGCTGGTTCAATTACTTCAAAAGATAATTCTTCTTCGTATCCAACTTCTTCTCTTAATAAATCAATATCAATAACTGTTAAAGTGTCAGAATATTCATTATTAACATCCCAACAGTCAACTGAAGGAGATGCAGTTAATAATGGATTATGGTTAGTTGAGTCAATTCTTAAGTCAAAGAATTTAACAGTTGTTAAACCATTAGCATCTCTAACTAATACAGATACTCTTCCATCATATTTAGGAGCATCTTTAACTCTTGGAATACCATATAACATACCAGATTGTTCATTAATTTGTAACCACTCTGGAGTATCATCAAAGTAATCAGTTCCAAATTCCCAGTTACCTGCTTCAGGGAAACAGTTATCTCTAGGAATACCATTTGGATAATCACCTTCTTTAATTAACTCGAAAGTATGTTCATCTTCAAAGTTTCTGTCTAATATTCTAATTTGTTTTAGAGTATCAACTAATTCTCTGTTATACTCAATATCTTCTTTAGCATCCGGTAATTCATCAGTTAAGATTTCAGGAGCAACATTAACTTTAACATTGTAAGTCATCATTAATTTTCCACCATGACCATCATTTGCTACAACTGCAAAAGCAGTGTCAGTATTGATATAGCTGTTATAATCAATTGGACCTCTTAATAAGTTGATTGCTTCTTCTCTTGGTATTCTTATATTAAGTTTACCAAATGTAGTTAAATCTTCACCTAAAAGATCTTTATCAGCTGCATCATCACCATCGCTACCATAAATATACATATAATCAGATGACATCCAGTTAGGTCTTACTTGAGAAACAACCATATCTGTTAAGCCGTTATCAGGGTTTTCATAAATAGCTGTGTCAATAATAACAACATCACCATCGCCTGTAATCATTTGATTTACAAAACCATAAGATGTTCTACCATATCTAAAGTCCCAATTATGAACTTGTTGAGCCCATTGATCTTCCAATTCATCATCTGTGTTAATATCTACTTGGAATCTTAATTTATCTGTTAAATTAGCAACTAAATATTGTTGTTCATTTACAATTATCGGATCGCAATTAGCTACTGAACCTTCATATACTACAACTACATCATGAACATCACCATTTTTGTAATTACGAGTAATTGTTTCAGAAGGATCTCCCCATTCTAAGAATCTAGGAATTGAATCTGTAACAAATACTTTGAATGCATAGTTGTTAGTAAATGTTGGTAAATTTGTACCAGCAAAGTCAATTGTATCTTGTTGTAAATATCTAGCATTTAATTCATGATAAGATTCAGCATGGAAATACTCACCATAAATTTCAATTAAAGCTGCTAATGTATCATTATCATTTTCCCATCCATAAGTTCTTTTTAAAGAATCTAATGTTCTAAAATTAGGAGGATATGAACGAGCAGTTACTCTAACTTCTTCTCCACCAGGTACAACATAAGGGTTAACAGGTCTTCCTTTGAATACAAAGTGTCCTACAGCACCATCTTTAGTTGAATTGTTATCAGAAGCATATAATGTATCAACCATTAACCATCTTCTTAAACCAGCACTTGCTGTTGGTAATTCCCATGAATAATCTAAGTAAGTGAATTGAGCACTTGTTTGATCAAATAATGCTCTTGGGTCATAGTAACCATTAGAATCAACAGCAGTAATAGCTAAGATTGAGTCAGTTCCTCTATTTAATCCTTGAAGGTTAGAATAAGTACCATTAGTTACAGGATATGTTCTATCTTCCGATACCCATACTGTATTTAATAATTCAATTATTGGTAATACATCCATATCACCATTTAAGTTTTTATCAGGATCCATATTAGGTCTGATTTCAACTATAGTGTCAGTTTGTAATCTAACGATATCACCAGTCCACAATGGTTTTTCAATTCCAGAAGTAATAACAAATTCAGCACCTTTTTCAAATGCAGGATTAATACCTTCTGACCATAAAACTGATCTTGAAACCACTCTTACAACATCATTAACTCTTACAGGTAAAGATCTATATCTTTCACCAGCAAAAAATGTTGCTCTTCCAGAATTTTCATCTGGTAGATCTGGTCTGTTTGAGAATATATTAGAACCAACACCACCAAATTGAGCTTTAACATTGCTGTATTTTCTACCAGGCAATGTAGCACCATCTTCTTTATAAGCATCTCTGTATAAGTTATCTAGTAAACTAGTTACACCACCTAAGTTAGCACCATAGTTTTCTAAACCTTCCGCAGTTCTTCTTATTAATGTATTACCAATTCTATTAGATGAGTCAGGAACAAAATCAACTCTAGCTCTAAAGATTTCTCTTTGAGGAGCGTCTTCTGATACTTGCTCAAAATTTACTCTAATAAAGTCAGTTGTAGTTTCATTAATTACATAAAATACAGATTCATTTTTAACTAATGGGTCGTGGTTACTTCTTTCTATTATACCATCATAATCAACTAGTGATTCTAAGTATAAAGGTTGTCCTATTGGATGATAGAAATTACCTGCAGAATTTCTAGCATACTCTTGTTGAAGTTGGTCTAAGAATTCATAGTTTATATTTTCAGCATCAAATGGATCTCTTACCCATCTTTTAACAACTTTACCGTTTGATGGTAAATTATTGCTATAAGTTACTAATACAGGTGGAATACCAACTGCAAAGTCTTCAATAGGAGACATTCTACGTTTTGAATAATCAGCAGATTTAATATCTGTACCTTTATCAAATACATCATATATATGACCAGCAAATAATAATTTCTCAGGAATAGAATTATCAGCGTGCATATTTTCATCACCATCTGCATTTCTTAAAGGAATAGACTCATAATTGTATCTTTCATAAGATTCAAATGGACCCTGTTCTTTTGGATCATCACCTGTTTGCCAAGAATTCATAAATGGCAACCAAGTATTTCCATCACCTGCAACAAAGAAAGTTTCTCTTGATGCATTAGGGAAATTATATTGTTGATTATTAACAATTAGATTTTCAACATCAACTACTATATTAGCTTCAGTTTTACCCCAATAGTTACCTCTTAATGTATCTGTACCACCAAAACCTAAACCAGTAGTACCAGCTAAAACACCTTTTGTATCCGGAGCATCTGGTAATCTAATTAAAAATCTTGCTTGGTTATCGTACATTGAGTTAGCTGCTTCTGAAAATATTCTAGAAGGTAATGGTCCTTGAACTTCACCATATAATATTGCACCAGCTAAATCACTTGAAGCATTGTTAAACTCTATTTCACCATTTGCATCTCTTTGAATTGGACCAGAGATCAAGTTTTGTTCTGCACCAATAGTTGAGTTAGCAACGTTTCCAGTTACTAATGATCTATTAAATACCAATTTAAAGTCATAATTGTCAGAATAAATAGCAGCACCAGTAAACGCTGTATTATTTTGAATTCTTACACGGTTAAACTGTATTGAATCTTGTCTTCCAACAAATGATTTAGATACATCATCTAAAATATATATTGCACCACCAAGACCAACACCATTTTCTGGTAAATTAGTACCTCTATGAGTTCTTACAACATCTACTTTACCTAATTCAGCTGGTTCAGCTTCAGTGAAATCTTCTCCATTTACAGTAAATTCAACAAATCCTTCATCACCTGTAACATATAATAAGTCAGAATTTCTTGAAGCAGCACCATATAAGTTATTATTATCAGTTGCAGTCGAAGTTAATAATTCCCAAGTATCACCTTGGTCTTCAGATTTAGCAATAGTTGCACCATCACCAACTGCATATAATACATTTGAAGAAGCTATAATAACTTTATTTAAGTTATTATTAGTAAATCTTGTATTAATTTCATTCCAGTTTGCACCACCATCGTTAGTCCATGCATATACTCCAGAACTACCTACAACATGACCTCTAGAAGCAGAGCTAAATGCTACTGAATTTAAGTCTTGATTAATAGTTGAAGCTTGGAAATTCCAAGTTGTTCCACCATCAGTTGTTTTCAAAATTGTAGCGTTATCACCTACAGCATAACCTACTAATGTACTAACAAATTGTAAATCTGTTAATTCAACACCAGCTTGAATAGTAGATACACTCCAAGTTTCACCACCGTCATTAGTAGTTAAAAAACCACCATCTTGACCAACAGCATAACCAGTGTTCACACCTAAGAATTGTACTGCATTTATATTTCTAGTAAAAGGATTAGCTTTAGCAACCCAAGTTGCACCACCATCATTTGTTTTCAAAATTCTTCCTGCATCACCAACAACAATAGCTAAATTTGCATTTATGATATCGATGTCATTTAATTTATTAGGTGTTCCTGAATTTAATGTAGTCCATTGAGTACCATTGTTATTTATTTTAACTATAGTTCCACCAGCACCAACAGCCATTCCCCAATCATCATTATACATATCCATTGAATAAAGGATATTTGTAGTTTTAAATGTTCCGCCTTCTTGTTGAGTTGTTCCTCTACCCATCTGAGTTTCGATAATATCTTGATCTAAGATAATCTCATTCTCAATAAATCTAGTCAACATTCTAACATCAGCAGGATAGTTTACAGCTGGGTCCCAAGTAAATACTCCATCAGTTGAAGTGTAAGAAACACCAATACCATTCATATCATAGTTAACAACATCTAAGTCTGTAACAACCATTTTATTAGTTGATTTACCACTACCTAAACTTACTGAAGGAGAAATTTGAGCTACTGCAGCACCATTACCATTATAAACAGTATTACCAATAAATTCTACAGCTTGCACAACATTTAAGTTTGCAATTTTAGAATATATCGCTCCACCACCTCTAATATCGTTTCTGCTAGTACCATCAACATTTTCACCAACAACGTTATCTCTAAAAGATGCTCTTCTTAAGATAATGTTTTTGTGCCAGTCTTGAAGACCAGAACCCTGAGGTATATCAAAATGAATTGCACCTCCAGAGTATCCCGCATCATTTGACCAGAATCTTACAGGGAATTTACCACCATAACCTAATAATTGGTTATTCTCAACTCCACCAGCACCAAATATTCTTGAATTTCTTTTACCATAAATAGCACCACCATGAGTTAAAGCACTATTATCTTGGAATAATATATTATAACCCAAATCTCTTTGAGATATTAAATTATCATTTCCACCAATAATAGGTGACATTGTTCTATCAGTGTTACCATCAACATAAATAGCACCACCATTAGCAGCTTTATTTTCTGTAAATTCAGTTGAATTATTAAAGTTTTCTCTATCTGGTCCACCTCTTACTTGCAGACGACCAAATGTATTTTTAGTAAATATTGCTCCACCTTGAGCATACTCACCTGGAGAAAGACCTGCACCAAGAGTTATAAAGTAAGGAGCAAAAGCTTCATTTGAATTAAAATGACCAGCTACTATTAATGATGTATAATCACCAACATAGATAGCTCCACCTTTAGAACCTACTGATTGAGCAGCTTCTTGTCTGTTTTCTACTCTATTGTTATTTGCAATGAATAAATCATTACCAAGAGACAACCTCTCGTTAGCTTGATAAACACCATCACCGTTTGCATCAACGTTAATTGCATTATTAATACCTAAACCAACTTCAATTCTTCTATTTTCATCACCATTTAAACCAGAAATATAAATTGCACCACCAAAAGCATTATTACCATATCCATAAGGATAAGATGCAACTTCTAAATCTGTAACTACAGTTTGATTACCAATCTGTACAGTTCCTACATTTGCTAATACTACCTCATTATTTTCAAAAGTATTATTTCTAACACGTCCTAAATATATAGATAATCTTGAATCATCCCATGCCATTCTTTCTCTATCAGTTAATGGCTCAGGATAGAAGTTTGCACTTTCGTCAATTCTATCAATAGCAGGAATACCTGGTGTAACACCTACACCTGGATCATAACTGTTAATATCAGATATAGATCCATCAGGGTTTGTTATATTAGGGTTTTTAGTAAAGTCATATACAGATACATTGTTTTTCAAATCTTCAAGATTATTAAAAATTGAAGGAAGACCTTGTGGAGCTTGTAA
The DNA here is from genome assembly GCA_965661945.1 of Eximiradiales bacterium. Classification (GTDB taxonomy): domain Bacteria; phylum Bacteroidota; class Ignavibacteria; order Kapaibacteriales; family UBA2268; genus JAJRPT01. The sequence continues at coordinate 133,057 of CBFIFP010000002.1, read as the reverse complement.
AAATTGTAAAGCACCACCTTTAACTCTCGCTCTGTTATTAGCAAAGTTAGAGTTTAATATCCAAGTTCTAGCTGAAAAAGTAGTTATTACACCACCAGCACCATTTGATAATTTTCTAAACTCATTGTTTACATTGCTCCAATTTGGAACAGCATTAGCCCAAGTATAATCTGCGCCTTGCTCAATATAATAAGGTTTGTTATCAACTGTTGTATCTTTTTTGAAACCTTCAAATTCACAATTTCTAAAGAAAGCTGCTCTCGCACCTGGAAGGATAACTATATGCCCCCATTCTCTTGAAAAATTATTTACAGGTTGTCCAACAAATCTAATTGTAGATTTAACAACATCTGGAGTTTTATTTCCAGGTCTTCTGTATGGGAATTGTTTTAGATTAGGGTCAGAGTTTGGATTTCTATGCATTCTTGATGTAATAAACATTAATGCTTGTTCATAAGAAATCACAACATCTTGATTAGGAGTCAATCCTAATGGATTACCAGCTAAATCAACCTCTAAGTTTCTCATTCTTCTGTTTACAGTATCAAGAACCACATTAAAGATAAAATTTCTTTTATCATTATTTATTGTTAGTTCTGGAGTCGTTCCAGAAAAATTCACTGTAGTGATTGTTCCAGTAGTATTGTTATTAGCAACACCATGAAAGAAATATGCTAAATCTGAGTAACCTGCGTATGCTGGCAAAGCGCCACCATTACGATTAGGGTTAGCAGAACTTCCTGCAACACCTATAGGACTTAGATTTGTTCCACTATTAAGCTGTGGATTAGCGTTATATGTCGCTTCTGCAAAACCATCAGCGATGATTCTACCACCAGTAGAGTCAATAAGACGACCACTTGGAGTAAACTCTATTCGAGTACCTGGCTCAATAATAAGCGTTCCGCCGACTACATAAGATTGGTTAATCTTATATATAGAGTCTTTTACAAAGACCCTAACGTCACCTGGAGCTAACTTACCTGAGACCTGCACCTCATTATTTTGACCAAGAACAATGCTCGTAGAAAGCAATGTCAAGACCGCCATAAAGATGCATGAACGAAATAATCGTTGCATAAAAACCTCCGAAATACTATATTTAGTTAAAAAATTATTTTTATTCTTTTTCATGTTCACTTTTAAATACCTTTTAATACTTCACACTTTATTGTGTAAGTATATTTAATCAATTTTCGTGCCAAGACGATTTAGCCCTGCACTAGATAAGCCACCAAATTCTGAGTAAGCATTTTCAATATTTAGCTTTACAACTTTATCATATAAAGTTTTTGCTCTTTCATTATTTCCTGCTTTTTCTGCAGTCAATCCTGAAAAGTATAAATATCTTGATTTCATTTCTGTTTGCTCTACTAATCCACTAGCATTTTCATAATTTTTTGAAGCTTCCGCATAATTTCCTTCTTGCTCCAAACATGCGCCTAAGCCATTGTAAGAACCAACTTTAATCTCATTAGATTCTACAGATAATGACTTTTCAAAATGTGATTTAGCTTCTTCAAAATTATTTTCCATTATCAGAGCCTTTCCAGCATAAAATGATGCTAATTTACCAGCATCAGTATCACTGTAAACACTTGCTATTTCTTTAAATCCAATTAGCGATTTATTCTCAATCATAATGTTTGGATCGCCATTTAATGCCTTCTTATAATCACCTTGTGCCATCAAAGGAACTACTCTTGCTAAGTATTTACTTGCTTCAGCATTTTTAATTTCACTTTGTACATTCATATAATTATATGAAAATATTACAATTGCAAGAATAACTAACACAACAACAACTATTGTTCCATACTTTTTTATTTGCCCAATGGCACTATCATCCTCGTAAATCTCTTCGATTTGTTCTTCGTATTCTTCTATTGATTCGTTTTCTTTATTCATATTATTAGACTTAACTAAATTTTTAATTTAACAAAATTTGTAACACTTTTTTGATTTTGTACTATAATCAAGTTACAAATATACGGCATAATTCTATAATATAAAATTGATACTTTACTATTTTTATCTATTTTGATACTTTTTTACTATTTTTTAAACACTTATCAATAAAAGTGTCAAGCATACTTGACACATTTACACTTTTTTCACACTATTTCTTAACACTATCCCTAAAACAAATGGATAAATGCTGTTTATATGTCTATATTCATATTGTATCGCTGCTACTGTTACAACTTTAAAAATCACCAAAATTAACACTACAATTAATAAATTATCCCATTTCCTTAAAAAACACAAATAAATAAAATATGCAATCAAAGACAACCATAATATCCTGTACAATATCAATATTAACTTTTCTAATAGAATTAAATATCTCGCCTCAATATCTTGTTTTAATATGATTTTAAATTTATCTAAGCCCTTGCTAGAGTTTATTTTTTTATCAATTTTTAATCTTTCATTTTTTGGTATCAATAAACTACCATACTCACCGGTATATACCCCACCAATTAATATATTTAGACCATTATTTAAACACTTTTTTAAGTATTCTAATGGTTCTTTTTTTATCAAATTCAAAAACTCTGACCTTAAAATCTTCTCTCCCTCCAATGAATATGGGTCTTTAACCCCAGACTTTTTAACCAATTTAAAAGAAGTCTCATCATAAGCTTCTATTCCCCATTTGTTATTTGGTAACTGCCCAAGAGATATATACATTACAGAAGCGCCATTAGATGAAGTCAACTTAAAAGTATCAAATTCTATTTTGTTCCTAATTGACCACGGCAGAATCATTAAAAAAGTAGTCAGATATATTACACATTGTCTGATAAAACTTACATTCGTCCTTACACTTTTAATCCCGAAACTAAACAAAATTTGCAAAGGTATTAATAGCCAATATTCTGACCTAAAATTAACAATCAACCCTAAAAAAATACCGGAAACTATATAAAATTTAAGTTTTTTATATTCATATGCCTTATAAATATATTCTATGTGAAATATCAACAAACTACATACAATCGCATCATTCCACTTTACAGTTGACAAGCTTATTATTGGCAACAATAAAATTAAATGAAATCTACTAAACTTCAAATTAAAAGTTCTATATAATGATAAAATAGAAAAATAACATAATATTAACTGAAAACCAACTATAAAACTATAAGAACCTAATATATTAACAATGACCAGCAAAATACTATAACCCCACATAGGATACGCTATAGAGTTGTCATTAATTGAATAAGAAAATTTATCTACTATTGAATTTGCTAAAGGTAGGTAATAATTAAAATAAACATCTATCTGGGCAATACTACCAGAATTAAAAATATAAATCAACAAAATAAAAAAAATCAAAAAGTATTTTTCCTTTTTGTCAATCATAATCATATAAATTTTTAAAATTAAAATATAATAAAAAAGAGGAGTCCTATTAATAAAACTCCTCTTTTATAATTTCTTATTTTGCTATACCAACACTTCTTTTTTCACGGACAACGGTTACCCTAATCTGACCAGGATATTCCATTTCCTCTTCAATCCTTTTAGCTATATCATTTGCCATTTCATCGGCAGCTTGGTCATTAATAATCTCTGGCTCTACAATTACCCTAATTTCTCTACCGGCTTGAATACAGAAAGTTTTTTCAACGCCGTCATAAGAATTTGCAATTTCCTCCAAATTCTCAAGACGCTTAACATAATTTTCTAATGATTCTCTTCTAGCACCAGGTCTAGCTCCGCTTATTGAATCCGATGATTGAACAATAACAGCAATAGCCGTCTCCATTTCGATATCCTCATGGTGGGCGCCAATAGCATTAACTATAACAGGATGTTCGCCATATTTTTTAGCAATTTCCATTCCGAGTAAAGCGTGAGGTCCCTCTAACTCCTTATCAGCCACCTTACCAATATCATGTAATAGAGCTGCTCTTTTAGCAAATTTAATATTTAATCCCAGCTGACCAGCCATAATTGCAGCAAGATTTGCAACTTCTATTGAGTGCTTCAATAAATTCTGACCATAAGACGTTCTATATTTCATTCTTCCAATATATGCCATCAATTCAGGACGCATATTATGGATGTCTAACTCCAATGTAACCTCTTCACCAACTCTAACCATATCGTCTTCGAGTTCCTTCTTAACCTTCTCAACGATTTCTTCGATTCTAGTTGGGTGAATCCGCCCATCAACCATAAGATACTCTAAAGATTTCTTAGCAACCTCTCTTCTAAAAGGATCAAAACCAGAAATAATTACTGCTTCAGGAGTATCATCAATAATCAAATCAATACCGGTAGCAGACTCAAATGCTCTAATATTTCTTCCTTCTTTACCAATGATTCTTCCCTTCATCTCATCTGATTCAAGGTCAACAACAGAAACTGTAGATTCCATTGCGTGGTCGGAAGCCGTTCTTTGAATCGCTGCAACAACTATATTTTGCGCCTCCCTCAAAGACTTTTCTTTTGCTTCTTGTTTAATTTTAGTTATTCTATTCGAAGCCTCTTTTTTCGCCTCATTTTCAAGTTCAGAAATCAACCTATTTTTAGCTTCTTCCCTTGTTATTCCAGCCACTTCCTCTAATTTTTTAGTTAGAGAATCTACTAATTGCTTTGCTTGATTCTGATGAGCAGTTGCTTCTTCTTCTTTCTTCTGCAAATCAATTTCAAAATTATGAAGTTGTTTCTCCTTATTTAAAATTGTCTGCAATTTTTTTTCAATACCATCTTCTCTTGCTTTGACTTCCTTTTCTTGAACATCAATTCTTGCTTTTCGAGAATTTGTATCCTGTTCAAACTCTTGTTTCCTTTGATGCCATTCGTCCTTAACCTCTCTAAGTTTTTCCTTCTTAACATTTTCAGCTTCTTTCTCAGCATCAACAATAATACCCTTTGCTTTCACCTCCGCTTCAAGTATTTTTGCATTACTAAGTTTCTTACCAATAAAAAATGCAATAGCAAAACCCGATACCGCTACAACAATGGCAACTATAATAGAATAGTCTTCCATTTATTTCCTTATTCATTAAAATTTAAATAAAAAAAGCCACAATCTGCCGCTCAGATGGAAATGAAGAATCCTCATTTCGACACAGTGGGTTCAGTCCGCATTATATCTATAATCTTCTGGCAAAACATGTTATATTAAAAGAGTATATTTCACCTCCTAAAAGGGATAACAAGAAAGCAATCAAATAAATGATTTGAAGCCCGCTATCAATAATACGAGAGCAAGTCCCTAAATTAAAAGTAACGATTCTTTTTTTTCGATGTGGCAACGACAGAAAGTAGCTTTTAAATTTCTACTTCTTTTATAATTATTTTCAGAACTAATTCAATACAGAACTCAGCTTTTTGTTCATTTCAATTAGTTGCATCTTCAAAACTGAGATTTCACTCCTAAGAGAATCAACCTCTGTTATTTTAGACTCTGCTATATTTAATGCCGTTAAAAGTGGAAGATTATCATTTGATAAGCCATTCGACGAAGATTGTAACAAATTCCAATGCTTGTTAACCTCTTCTGCCGATTTTAGTATTAAATCCCTATCACCATTCAAATTATAATCTTTATTGCCAATTTTAACTTTTACTGAATTCATAATTTTTTGTTGTCACATTTTAATAAAAATACTTTTCCAAAAAGCAAATTTAAACAACATTTAGTTATACTGCAAATTTTTCTAATCTTTTTATCAGATTATCAACCTCTTTAATCATCTTATCTTTTTGAATTGATTTATATTTAGAAGAATATTCATCAATTTTTATTTGAAGTTGTTTTATTTCATTCAATCTGCTTAATGCAATAGTTTCTAAATTTTTATTATTATTTTTCACTGCAAGAAATTCTGATTTTAGATTTTCGTTTTCATGAAGTATTTCATCCAAATCTCTTAATCTACCATTTTGGTCTTTCAACCCATTAGTAATTTCTTCTAATTTACTTTCTAATTCTTTAATCTCTTTATTCTTAGCAGCAATCTCTTTGTCATTAGCATCACTCTGAAAAATACTCTGCTGTCCCTTTAACTCTTCAATCAATCTCTCTTTTTCATTCATTTGCCTGTTAATCTCACCCAAAATAATTTCTGCTTTCTTTAATTTATCCTTATAATATTCTCGCTCTTCTGATAATTTTTGATAATCAACATTATCCTTTAAGTTAACTTCACTTTCACTAAGTTCATATCTCTCAATCTCTTTCTCTAATCTATCTATTTGCAATAAATTAGAATCTCTTTCTACTTCTAAATTACTCAATCTTTTATTTAACTCATCAATTTCTTCACCATTTTTCTCACACAACTTCTGATAAACCGTGAGTTCATTAATCCTTGACTCGCACTTACTTTTTTCAACTTCCAGTCTTTCTAACTTTATATTCAAAACATCAATAGTACCTTTACAAGTCTCAATTTGATTATTCATATTATATTTTTCTTTATTAAAGTGCAATAATCTCTGATTAAATTCATCAATCATATACTTTTGCTCTTTAATTTCTTCATCTCTTTTATTTAATTTTTTTACTAAAATACCTTTATCTTCTTCTAAAAGTTTTATCTGCTCAATATACACTATATTATCTTTAGAATTAACATCTTTATTATTATTTAACTTATAAATAACCATATCTTTAGAAGCTATTTCTTCTTTCAAATTATTAAGCTCAGAAACCTTAGAATTAAGCTCTTTATTTTTTCTAGCAATCTCTAATTTTGTAAATTCTATATCTTTTTCAGATTTTTTAAAATCGTTAATTTGATTAACTAAATTAATTTTTTCATTGCCAAACCTAACTAATTCGGTTTTCAACCTTTCATTATCTTCATATAGTCTATCAAATTCTTTAATCTTATTATATGAAAGATTTACATCATCTTTTAACTTTATATTTTCAGACTTAAGTAACTCGTTTTGTTCTAGTAGAAATGAAATAAATTCGTAAGTGTTGAAATTAACTACTTCATTTTCATTATAATTGTCATTATAATATTCTTTATAACTTTTTAATAACTCAACTTCTTGCTTATAATTATTTACAATTTTATCAACTGATTCCCATAGATTTTTTACAATTAAAGTTAAGTCTTGTTCCATAATCACACTAAATTTTATAAATGTAGAAATATAATAAAACAAAAATAGAAATAAAATACTATTAATCAAAAAGTAAAATGAAATGCAATAAAAATACATAGCAGAATCACAATTTATTTTGGTAAATAAATTTATTCTATTAAATTGCAATCTCAAAATTTGTGATGGAATAAAAAAACATTTAACAAGGAGAGAAAATATTATAAATACATAGTTAATTTTAACAAATTTGTATCTGATTTAGAATCTGATGCTTTGTATTCAATTTTATCAACAATTTTTTTGATAATATGAATACCCAGACCGCCATTTCTATACTCTTTAAAATATTTTTCCATATTTGGACTCTTTACTTTATTTAAGTCAAATGCTTTACCAGAGTCCGTTATTAAAACCGAAAATTCTTTATTATCAGAAATAACATTTATACAAAAATTTTTATTTTTATCGAAATTTATATTGTAATGAATTAAATTACTGCAAGCTTCATCCACTGCAAGAGTAATGTTATTAATTTTACTCTCCTGCAAACCAAACTCTTGTGCTTTGGCTTTGATATAATCTCTTATATCTTCCAATTCTTTGTAGTCACCACAAGCAGATAATATATTATTCATTAATTTAGCCATTTTCAAATTTTTTCATACATTCATCAATACTATCGCAAATCTCAAAAAGCATAGGAAAACCAAGTAATTCAAAAACAGAAAAAACCTTGCTTTTCATTCCACACAATTTTAAATCTCCAGAATTATCTCGGATTGTCTCAATCTGTGACATAAATACACCAAGCCCTGCGCTTGAAATATAGTCCAAATCCTCAAAATTTACAATAATCTTATATTTATTATTATTAATCTGCTCATCTATAGCATTTTCCAATTGAGGAGCAGTATTTGCGTCCAAAAAGCCATTCAAAAATATAATCGAAATATTATCTCGATTCTCAATTTCTAAATCTAATTTCTTGTTATCCATATTTTTTAAATATTTGTTTTATAAATAGTAAGTAAAGTCAAATCATCAAACTGCTTTACAGATTTTGAATAAAAATTCGCCTTTTCTAAGATTAAAGCATTCAATTCTTTAGCCGAATTATACTCAAAATTCTTCAAAACAAAACTTATACTTTCAAAACCAAACTCTTTATTATCTGAATTTCTTAATTCATTTAATCCATCTGAAAACCCAAAAATCATTTTCACATCTTCTTTATCTAAAAGTCGCTCTTCTAAAGTTTTGTTAAACAAATATTCATTCACAAAACCAATACCAAAGCCATCAGATTTTATAAACTCTACATTGTTTTTATTATCCAAAACAGCAAGCGGAGTATGTCCGGCTCTACAATACGAAATCTTATTTGATTTGTTGCTAACCGTTATAGCAGTAATTGTTACGAACATATTCTTTTCAATGTTACCATACAAAGAAGAATTAATCTTACTCAACAATTCCTTACCATTATCGCAGTTCGATGCTAAGGATAAAACCATACCTTTAATCTGAGCCATAAAAATCGCTGCTCCTATTCCCTTTCCCGAAACATCACCAATCAAATAGCAAACATCTCCATTGCTCAATCTAACAGAATCATAAAAATCCCCACCAACATCATCTGCCTGAATAGAAATTGCATCTATAGTAAACCCATCAAATTCAATTAACTTTTTAGGTAATAATTTTTCTTGTATATTTTTAGCAATTTGAAGTTCATTTTTATATTTCTCAATCTCAATAGATTCATTTAACAATCTAACATTCTGAAAAGCAATGGAAATATTAACTGAAAAAGCTTTTAAAATTTCTAACTCATCTTCATCTAAGTTATATTTCTTGTTTTTAATTAAGCAAATCCCACCAATTTTTTTATCATCATCTACTATCGGTATATAAATAAATGAATTAGCATAAGGAATAAACTTAGTAAAATTCTCAGTTTTGATATTTTCATTAATTTCTAAAACACTTATCTCCTTCCTGTAAGCATTAAACTCAACATTACTCAAAATATCATTAATCCATTGTTCGGACAACTGGTAAGAAGAAGTAATCTGAATTTCATCTTTATTAACTTCATCATTACTAAGATTATATAACTCAGCCCAAGCAACCAAAGAATTAGTCATCTTAAATGCTATTTCAGTAACCGAATTTGTTATATGTTCAATATTTTTAGATTCTAAAATAATTTTATTTAAATTAGTCAAAGAAACCATCTCGTAACGTCTTCTCTCAAACTGTTCACTCGAAGGTAGATAAATAACAGATGTTACTAAAAACCTAATAAAAATAAAAATCGATGAATACGCAATTAAATTAACAGTAGAAGATAAACCATAAAAATAATAATCATAAGTGAATGAAATAGAAGAAGAATAATCATTCAAAAAACTATCAGTTTGATAAGTAATAAATATTGATATAATAATGATTATAAATGAGTTAATAATAATAGAATACTTCAATTTCTTACTCTGAAAAGCAATCCAATGATTATTATTAAACAAAAATATAGACATAATAGTAACAATAGTTGTTGTAATAAACGAAATACCTGTTACTACATTTGGGAAAAAAGTATAAATCCCATCGTCAATAATCTTAACTAAATGAAAAAGAACAATAGCCCCAACAATAGTATAAAACTTAGATAAAGTTTTTGAATTCTTCTTGCTCCTCTGAAAAAAAATATAAATAATATAAAATATTGGGATTATATAAATTGGTGCTAAAAATGAAATAAGTAATTTAGCATAAAAATTATTTTCAATATAAACCCTATTGTAATAACCAGGCACCACAAGCATAATAATATAAACTAATAAAAGCAGATACTTAAGAACTTTAACTTGCAGAACAAACCTTTGATTACTATCATTAAGATTTTCAATATCAATCTTAAATAAAGAGCCAAACAACCTTAAATCAAAGTTTGATTTCTTAACAATAAAATAAAACAATAGAAATTCAAAAAGTACAAGCAAAGCGTTAAAAACATTTTCAATAATATTGGTAAGTGAAATAAAATAGAATAAACTATCTAATAACAACTTAGCCAAAAGTATTATTAAAAATGATGTTATAAGAATCTGTAACTTTTTATCAGCAATACTAATCATAATTGATATATTTACGTATATTATATTTAGATGTTAGATTAAAATTTTTAAAATAATATTAATTTTAAGCTTTGATTTAATAGTTAATTTTATATTTAGTAATTTTGTAATATGAAAAATACAAAATCTTTGGAAATAAAAGTTGGAATAGTATCATTACTTGCTACAGTTATTCTTGTTTTTGGAATAGTTTTTGGAAGCAGTCTTGGTTTTGGTTCAAATTCAAATATCTTAAAAATTCACTTTCCGAACTCTAGTGGAGTTAAAAAAGCAACGCCAGTAACTATTAATGGTCTCGAATCAGGAGTAGTAGATGACGTTGTTCCCAAAGATAACGGAGTTGAAATAACAGTAAGTTTATCAAGCCAAGCAGATTTAAGAGAAGATGCTAGCGCTATTATACTATTAAAAGAAATTACTGGTGGTAAAAAAATAGAAATTACACCAGGTGATTCAGAAGTTAAATTTAATTATAATAACTTGCTATACGGCAAACCAAGCTCGGATATTGGTGATTTAGTTGCTGTTATAGGTGATGTATCAGGAGATGCTGTTACTTTTCTTAAAAGATTAGATACAATTTCTTATTCAATTACCAAACTATTAGTAGAAGATAAATTTGGAGAAAAACTGAATAACAGTTTAAGTAACTTAGATTCAATCTCTGAAAAAGTAAAAATAATCTTAGATAAGAACTATAACAACATAAACTATTCTCTTGAAAACATAGAAAGTTTATCTTCTGATTTGAAAGACTTTATGAAAAATAAACCTGAAAAAGTTGATACTCTTTTAGATAACTTTAACAAATTAACAGATAATATAAACTCATTTATAGAATCAACAGACCCAACTATTCAAGAACTAAAAGATTTAATCTCAAATGTTAATCAAGTTGTAGAAGAACTTAAACAAAAAAAGGGCTTGTTAGGCAAACTTATCAATGACGAAAAATTTAGTGAAGAAATTGAAAAAGCTATAAACGAGCTTGGCACTTTCATAGAAAAAATTGATAAGCATGGGATAAACGTAAACGCTCGATTTGGCACAAGGCCAAAAAAATAAAAAAAAACTAAAAGAACAAAAAAAATAAAATAAAACAATATTAAACTTTATAAATTATGAAAAAGAAAATAACAATCATTGGTGCAGGCTTAGCTGGTTCTCTTTTGGCTGTAATATTAGCAAAAAGAGGATTTAAAGTAGATGTTTTTGAACGCAGACCAGATATGAGAAAAGAAGTAATTTCTGCTGGAAGGTCAATTAACTTAGCACTTTCAGATAGAGGTATAAAAGCACTTAAACTTGCTGACATTGATGAATTTATTCTCTCAGAAACAATCGGAATGCAGGCAAGATTAATCCATTCTGTTGATGGTTCTAAAAACAGGCAGCCCTACTCTGGTAGAAAAAATGAAAAAATAAACTCAGTATCAAGAGGCGGACTTAATTGCAAATTAATGGACAGAGCAGAAGAATTCCCAAATATTAATTTTTACTTCAATCAAAAAATAGTAGATATCGACTATAATAAAATGACAATTGAAGTACAAAACGAAAAAACAGGCGAATCCCAAAAACTAGTCTTTAATCACCTGATTGGTAATGACGGTGCAGGAAGTGCCGTCAGATTATCATATCAACTTGGAGGAGTAAACCGATTCAATTACATGCAAGAATATTTAGGCCACGGATATAAAGAATTAGAAATACCAGCGGGACCCAATGGAGAATTTCAAATTGAAAGTGATGTCCTTCATATTTGGCCCCGACATGATTTTATGATGATTGCGCTTCCAAATTTAGACAAAAGCTTCACAGTTACACTTTTTAACAAATACGAAGGTGAAGACGGCTTTGACAATCTCGATACCGATGAAAAAGTAATAACCTTTTTTAGCAAATACTTTCCCAATGCGATGAAAGTTATGCCCGACTTAATATCTGATTGGCATAATAACCCAACATCATCTCTGGCAACTATTAAATGCTTTCCTTGGTCTAACGAAGATAAATCAGTAATTTTTGGAGATGCTGCCCACGCAATAGTTCCATTTTACGGACAAGGAATGAATGCCTCGTTAGAAGATTGTAGAATCTTTGCAGAACTGCTTGATGAATATACCGATGAAATAGATTGGAAAGAATTATTCCATAACTTTGAGAACAAAAGAAAAGAAAACACAGACGCAATAGCTGATTTAGCACTTCAAAACTACATAGAAATGCGCTCTCACGTTGCTAATCCAGTGTTTCAAACAAAAAGAATAATTGAAATGGAACTAGAAAAAAGATACCCAGATTTCAGTTCAAAATATTCTCTAGTTACCTTTAATGGTGATGTACCATATTCTAAAGCAAAAAAATTGGGTGAATTACAAGATGAATACTTAATGAAAATCTGTTCAAATCTTGGTTCAGTAGAAAATATTAACTACGAAGATGTTTATAATGACCTAAAAAAATTGAATGATTTAATATAATTTCATAGGGCTTGGTTTTATATTTTTCATACCTATTACCTTGCTATTTTTACTAATTGGAGAATGTAAACAAGCAAAAGTAAGAGCATCAACTTGGTCATCGTGCTTTCCGTCTGGAAACTCCTCAAGCTCGGTTATTAAGTCATCTAACCAGTTTGCTCTTGCCTTTAGGAATACTTTACCTTTATTTATCTTTGAAGAAAGTACAGCCGCTCTGTCTTGCTTTGATTCTTTTGATTTAAAACCATAAGTAACAAAATTCATACTTATTAATTCTTCCTCAATAGTCTTCTGAAAGCCATTTGATTCAATTATTACATACCAAGTGTTATACTTTCTTGCAAGTCTTATTATCTCCTTAGCATGGCTTCCCGCTAAAATTCTTTTCTTCAAAACCTCATATATAAACAAGTCATCATTCATATTCTTTCCGCATACTGCAATAACAGTATAATCTGAATTATTACCTGCAGAGCACGCTGGGTCAACACTCAAAAAAACAAAGTTATCTTTAATCGGATAATCATTTATAACTTCGTTCTCTTCATTATTAAAATAAACTAGCCCTTTTAAAAAGAAAAAATTATTATCCTCCTCACTCGGTTCTTGCTGAAATAATCCCGAAAAATTCTTACTACCCATAAACTGCTTAATCTCCTCTAATTTTTCAATAGGATATCTTTCCTTCCATAGTGGCTCTCCTATTTTTCTATTTAAAGGGTCATTCTCTTTGGCTATTGCTCCTAACTTTATTAAATTCCATTTCATAATTAATTCGTACTTATTTTTTAAAAAAGCAAAATTATTGTTAATTTAGTTTTTATAAAGTATTTTATTTTTAAAATAATTCCAAAATATAGATCAAACACAAAATGAATAAATTTAAACTCAATTTGAAATATTTCTATGATATATCAATAACCCAAAACTTTGACAACAACCAACCTAACTCATTTGGGGTAGTTAAAGCAAAATCTGAACCATACCGCGTTGGCGATTTTGTTGGAGATACCAACAAAGGAAGCTCTTGCAACTTCGACCAATTAAGCATCACCCCTCATTGCAATGGAACACATACCGAATGTATTGGTCACATTTTGAACTCAAGAAACAAAATAACCGATTTAATAGATGATATTTTTACAGAAGCACTTTTAATCACTTGTGATTTCACAAGAGGCAATCAATGTCAAGAAAAATATTTACCAAAAATTGAAAAAGATGATTTATTAATTACTGCAAAAGAATTAGAAAATAAAATTGGTAATCAGGATTTAAAAAATCAGGGCTTAATTATTAGAACTCTACCGAACTCAATCTCAAAAATATCAAGAGACTATGATGATGATCCAGGTGGATATTTTACTAACGATGCAATGAAATTTTTATATGAACTAAAAGTCAAACATCTTCTTGTAGATTTGCCAAGCGTTGATAAGAGCAACGACGATGGAATGCTTTCAAATCACAGAATTTTTTGGAATGTTGAATTAGGAAAAAAAGAATCTGAATATAATGAACACCACCACAAAACAATAACAGAATTCATATATATAGATAATAAAATACAAGACGGAAGGTATATGGTTAATCTTCAAATTGCACCATTTGGGTTAGATGCCTCGCCTTCGCGTCCAATTTTGATCAAACTTGAATAACGAAAAATATATTATAATAATACTTTCAAAACTTTAAAAAGCTAAATATAAACAAAATAAATAATTATTTTGATTAATGTGGCTTGAAATAATCAAATGGCTGTTTACAATCATTGCAGCTATACAAAGCTTTGCATGCAGTTGTTCCAAACTCCGCTATTAATTTTGTTTTAAATGAATTGCAATAAGGACACTCAATTGCTGGACCATCATCTATTATATTAAGTAAGTTTGAATAGTCATTAGCAGAAGTTGCAGGTGGCGCAATCTTGGAATCTATTAACTTTTGTTTTGCTGCTTCAGTAAGCCAATCAGTAGTCCAAGCAGGAGAAAGTATAGTTTTTACCTCAACTCTTTCATATCCATTTTCTTTTAATTCTTTTGTGATATCATTTCTCATCACATCAAGAGCCGGGCAACCAGAATAAGTCGGAGTTATAGTAACAACAACTTTTTCTCCTTCCGAATCCTTTTCCATTTCAATTTTACGTACAACACCAAGTTCTACTACAGATATTGTAGGAATCTCTGGGTCTTTTACTCTGTTCACTATTTCAAATAATTCATTCATAAAGATAGTGACGATTATAAATTTTTCAAATTGTGTGTTCTCAAAAGATTTATTTTCTAAATTATTAATTTTTCACAAAATTTCTTTATATTACATTTTTATTTATGAAAATTACAAAAAAATAATTTAAAATATTATGTATTCAAAAGTTTATTCTGCTTCAGTTTTTGGGATTGACGCCTTTATAGTTGAAATTGAAACTCATTTAGACCCTGCAATGCCAGGAATGACAATTGTAGGACTTCCTGACTCTGCTGTTAAGGAATCTCGCGAAAGAGTTACTGCTGCAATTAAAAACTCTGATTTAGTTTTTCCTCAAAAGAAAATCACCGTAAACCTTGCTCCTGCTGATATAAGAAAAGAGGGGTCTGCTTTTGATTTACCAATTGCAATTGGGGTGCTTACCTCTCTTGGTGTTGTTCCGCAAGAAAGTTTGGAACATACTATTGCTTTGGGTGAATTATCACTTGAGGGGACTCTAAGACCAATACATGGCGCTTTGTCTATTGCTATTGAGTGCGCAAAAAAAGGTTTTAAACGAATAATCTTGCCTAAAGAAAATGCAGAGGAAGCAGCTTTAACTGGAAAACTTGATGTTATTCCTGCTGAATCTTTAAAAGATGTTGTGGATTATCTTAATGACAGATATGAAATTAAACCTACTCAAGTTGAATTAGAAAATATTTTTAATAATTTAGAAGAACTTAATATTCTTGATCTGGCTGATGTAAAAGGTCAAGAAAATGTTAAACGAGCTTTAGAGGTCGCAGCTGCTGGTGGTCATAATATCTTAATGATTGGACCTCCAGGTTCCGGTAAAACTATGATTGCTAAGCGAATACCTGGTATCTTGCCTCCTTTAAGTTTGGAAGAAGCCCTCGAGACTACTAAAATTCACTCAATTACTGGCTTGCTTTCCAAAGATGAAGCTCTTGTTAAGATTCGCCCTTTTCGCTCTCCTCACCACACTATCTCAAACGCTGCTCTAGTTGGTGGCGGGATTGGGAATGTTCGTCCTGGTGAGATTTCTCTTGCTCACCATGGGGTGTTGTTTTTGGATGAACTTCCTGAGTTTGCTCGTAATGTTTTAGAGGTATTACGCCAACCTTTAGAGGATAAAACTATTAGTATCGCAAGAACTAAAATGAATGTGGAGTATCCTGCTAATTTTATGCTTGTTTGCTCTATGAACCCCACACCAGATGGTGAAACTTTAGAAAAAACTCAGTCTTCTCCGCAGCAAGTTAAGAATTATCTTGGTAAAATTTCAGGTCCTCTTCTTGATAGAATTGATATTCATATTGAAGTTCCTGCGGTGAAATATGATGATTTATCTTCCAAGCGAAAAGGTGAACCAAGCTCCGAGATTCGTAAAAGAGTTATCTTAGCGAGACAAATTCAAATTGATAGATTTAAAGAACTTAAAAATGTTTTTAAAAATGCAGATATGCCTACTAAAATTATTAGAGAATACTGCGTTTTAGATGATGTTTCCCAAAATTTGCTTAAGATGGCTATGTCTAAATTTGGTCTTTCTGCTAGGGCTTATGACAGGGTTTTAAAGGTTGCCCGAACTATTGCTGATTTGGAAGGTGCTGAAAATATAGAGCCAAAGCATATTTCGGAGGCAATTCAATACCGCTCATTAGATAGAGAGTATTGGGGATAGTTTTTTATAATTATTTTTATGACTTTGAAACGTTTTTTTGCAGAAAAGTGCGTTTTTTATTTTTTTTGAGAATTTGTATTTTGCTATTTATCAATCGCTTGCAGATTTTGGCTAATATTGTGTGCAGATATTATGTAAACTAAATTTGTTTTATATTTCAAAGAACTATTATTTATGTTTTAAAGAAAATAAATATTGCGAAATTATGTGAATTTAAGTTTTTATATAGTATTTTAAATTTAATTATTTTTTTAAAATTTGTGCTTATGCACCAGCCCAGTTCTAAGTTAATTTTTTAGAGAAATATTTTAACCTTCCAAAGGGTTTTGAACCTTCGGAAGGTTTTATTTTTTAAACTTAATTTAGATGTGGTATTTCAATTGTCTATTGATACTTAGTTTAATTTTATGTCATCTTGGGGCAGTAGTTCTTTTCCTGCTAATACCATTGTAGCAGATGCTAGCGAACCCATTGAATCGGAAAAGGTTTTAATTGTTAGTTCTGCTGGGAGATTTTCTGCCAGGTATGGATTTCCAAAAAATATGTTGATGATTGGTTTACCCATAGCTAAACGCTGTGTGATTGAGTATAATTTTTCTGTGAATCCGATGTTTCCTTGATAAGCGTTTGATTTGTAAAAGTAAGCAAATAAAATTGTTTCTGCGTCTTCGATGCCTTCTTTAAAAGCAAGTATATCATTTTCTTCAAGTTCGTCATTGATAAAGGCGAAATCAAAGTTTGATTGCAGGGCTTGTTGCATAAAGTTAAAGAATGTTGAAGCGGAGAACATGTCATCTTCTTTTTGGAGGAAGGCAAAGCATGCGATTGGTTTTTCGTTATCAAGCGGAAGTAAGTTTTCTTTTACTTTAAGTTCTATGGACTTACGAGCTACTTGAAGAGAGAATTTTTCATTTTTGAGGTAATAATCTTGATTGAATTGTAAGTTGTCAGGCAATTTTTTGTTTTTTGCCCATTCAAATTTTTCATTGATTCTATTGATTGATGATTCTACTTGTTTTAGTAGTTTTACATCTTTTTTGATAAGGTTTTCTACTCCTTCTATTGCCATTTCGACATCTTCGGGTATTAATATTATGTCATTGCCTGCTTGGAGGCAGAGTTCAGCAGCCATTGTGGAATCGAAAGAATCGGCAACTGCTTTCATTTCGAGAGCATCAGGTAAGATAATACCTTGAAAATTTAGTTCTTTTCGTAATATGCCTACGGTGTTTACTGACAAAGATGCTGGATAGTTAGCTGTTTTTAAAGAGGGAATGGATAGATGACCAACCATGATTGAATCTACACCGTTTTCTATTGCTTTTATGAAGGGCTGCATCTCAAAATTGAATATTCTTTCTCTGTCAAAATCTAAGATTGGCATATCAAGGTGAGAGTCGATTTCTGTATCACCGTGACCTGGGAAATGTTTAGCGCAAGATAGTATCCCAACTTCTTGGAGTCCTTTGATGTATGCAGAGGAATGCTGACTTACTATTTCAGGTGTTTCTCCGTAAGAACGAATATTGATTATTGGGTTATTATTGTTTGAGTTAATATCGCAAACTGGTGCAAAATTCCAATGGATACCCAGATTTTTGGTTTCTTGGGCAATGAGCTGTGCAACAAGGAATGTTAATCTGTAATCTGCAGTTTTACCAAGAGCCATAGCGTGTGGGAAACCAGTTCCTTCGTTAAAACGCATTTTTAAGCCAAATTCTAAATCTGCGGAGTAAAGTAGTTCTTTTTCTGCATAGGAGTTAAGTTCAGCTAAAACTTTTTTAATATCGTCTAAGTTAACTTTTCCAAAAAGACAAAATGATTCAACTCCAAGGTCGATTAATCTTTTGATATAGGTTTTGTAGTCATCAAATCCTATGTAGTTGTCAAGTTGTAATCTCGGCATAATAATTTTAGCGGCTAAACGATTAAATTCCATAATTTTTTGTGAGTTAAATTTGATGATAAAAAATTGAGTAAGATAAAAAATATAAGCTATATTAAGTAAATATTATGTAAAAGTATTAATCAATAAATTTACAATTTTCACCTTCATATTGCTTAACTAAGTCACGCAGAATGTCGGGTATTCTTTCTACTTTACCAGAAGCAGAATTAACATAAACAAGCACTCCCTCGCATCTTGCGATAGGAATGTTGTTTCTGAGTTTAATTATATTCTCAAAGCCGATTGACGAATTTTTAATAAAAGCAGCTCTAGAGTACACTAAATATTCATTAGTGAACTTAGCTGAATTAAAATAGTCAATTTTTGAATGAACGGTCATAAGAGGAAACTTTTTAGAGAAGAACTCTTGAGTTTTAGGCATTCCAATATCAAATAGGTATTGAGTCCTAGCCCATTCAATCCAATAAAGATATTGGATATTATGAACAACCCCGAAAGAGTCAACCTCTGAAAATTTGACTTCTCCGTTGTAAATATGTTTGAATTTTGAAGTATCCATAAGATTTCTAATATTCTTAATTATAATTACAATAATGTTCTAAATATAGTTCTTAATAATTTTTAAAGTTTTTCAACTTTATAAATTACTTACTTTCTTGGTTAAGAACGCGATTTAGAGCAAAAATACCCAAAACACTAGCAGCAATTGATGCAATGATAATACCAATTTTTGCTTCTTCCTCCATAATCTGATCGGTAGGGAATGATAGATTACCAATAAATAGAGCCATTGTAAATCCAATAGCGCAGAGTATACTAACTGCAAAAATCATTTTAAAATTAATCCCTTGAGGGAGTGAAGTGATTTTTAGTTTATTTGAAATATATACAAACAATGAAATACCCCCAATTTTACCGAAGAAAAGACCAAAAGCTACACCTAAGGTGATGTTATTAACAAACATTTCTGGGGTAAATGCTCCGAAATAAATACCGGCATTGGCTAAGGCAAATATTGGCATAATAATGAAAGCAACATAAGGATGTAAACCGTGTTCTAATCTGTGGAGAGGAGACATCATTTTATTAATTCCTTTGCTCATAACTTCTAAAGAATCTTGTTCGTATTCATTTAACTCGTGGCTAAGGTTTTTATTCATATTAGCTTTAAATTTATCCCACATATTTTGTATTCTGTCAAAGAAGGTATCTTTATCTAGAAGAGATTTAGATGGAATAGTGAAAGCACCAATAACTCCAGCAACAGTAGCATGCACTCCAGATTCTAAAAAAGCGTACCATAATAAAAAGCCGAATAAGAAATAAACCCAAGCGTTATTTACTTTTAATCTGTTAAGAACAAACATTACTGCAAGGAAAATAGCTCCCCAAATAAGGGCAACCATGTGAATCTCTGCTGTAAAGAAAAAGGCAATTACAAGCACTGCCATTAAATCATCTACTATTGCAAGTGCGGCAAGAAATACTTTTAATGCTAAAGGTACTCTACTTCCGGCAAGGGATAAGATACCTAATGAAAAGGCAATATCTGTTGCCATAGGGATAGCCCAGCCTTTTGCTCCTGGTTCGCCATAGTTAAAAAACATATAAATAAGAACTGGACCAATTACTCCGCCAAGGGCAGCTATTATTGGGAGAAGTGCCTTGCGGGGAGATGAGAGTTCTCCTATTAATAGTTCTCTTTTTATTTCTAAACCAACAACAAAAAAGAACATAACCATCAATCCATCGTTAATAACGTAGTAGAATGGGTGTTGGAAAAGTACCAGGTCTCCGACTTTAATTATTGTATCACTTTTCCACAAATATTTGTAGAAGTCGTGCCAAGGAGAGTTAGCCCATATCATTGCAACAATTGTAGCAATGATTAACACAATACCGCCGGCTGTAGTCTTTGCAAAAAATAATTGAAAAGAACGTAGCACAGGATTGTCGTGTAAGTCTTCTTTTCGTATATTTGCCATATTTATTTCTCTTTTTTTAAAAAAGTAATTATGAATAACTCAAATATAAATAAATTTTATACATATTTCCAAAAAACTTTTTTAATTTCATTAATTTTAATTTTAAATATTAGTGTTTTTGGGAAAGATATTATTAGTATCAAAAAAGATATTGAAAGTAATTATTATTCTTTTAATACTTCTAAGCACATAAATATTATTAATTTATTAAATAGTAAGGAAAATAAGAATGATATTATTTATTACTATTTGGCTTTTGAATATCAAGTTTTAGGTAAAATAATTTATAACCAAAATTCTTCATTAGCGTTAAATTATTTTGATAAATCAATCGCTAATATTGAACGTGCTATTACTATAATTAAACCGACAAATAAAGATTTGTTACCAGAGTTCTATGGTATTTTATCATCTTCGTTGGGTAAAAAATCATCTTTATCTAGTTTATCTTCTTTTTATTGGGGCTTGAAATCTCAAAATGCCTATGATAAAGCTTTCGAACTTGATAGTTTGAATTCTAAAGTTAGATTTATTGGTGCTATTCATTTGATGCATGTGCCGGATTTTTTAGGTGGTGATAAATCAAAATCAAAATGGGTTTTAGAAAATTTATTAAAAAATAGTAAGTTAACTAATAACTCATTTGAGTTGAAGTGGGTAGAAAAAGCAGAAATCTTTGCATATCTTGCTCAAATTGATTTACTTAAAGGAGACAAATATAGCAAATATGTTGATTCTGCTTACAAATACGAACCAAATTATGATTTTATAAAATTAGATTTATTGAAGTAATTTTTATTTACTTTTTTGAATATTCATAAAATCTTTAACTTTTCCAAGGTCGTATGCAAGGTCGCTTATGTTAAGGACAGAACCACGAGTCATTTGGAAATAAACAGTTTCAAAGCGAGTTTTGTCTTCATTTTCTAATTTATCTTTAAACTCCGAAAGATAAGATTTAAGGCGAACAAGTGAGTCTTCAAATTCTTTTTGGACTAACTCAACTCCTTTATCTTCAGTTGTTGTAGTTTTAAGTTTTGAGAATAAATTCGAAAATACTTTACCTTCAAAAATTAGTTTGTTAAGTTCTTCATGACCGGAATATGTTGCAGCAACTTCAAAGCACAAAGTTAGGTCATTTTTTTTTCTTAATTCACCATTTGCAAATTCGTTTATTACTTCGATAAATCCGAGAGTGTCGTTAGAGATATTCATTAGTATTTAACCGTAGTTAAGATTGATTCAAAAATAACATCCATTTGGTCTATGCTAGGAATAGGTTTGCCGAGTATATCCATTGGAAGTAGTGTCATTCTGTAGCAATTACCAAATTCTGTTATAAAAACTGCGCTTCTTGCAAGCAAAGCACCTGAAGTAGATGTTGTGTAATAAGTTACAAATAATAATTGTCCTATTTGTATTTCCTGAAAATAGTTTATTTGTGTTAATTTGGAAGTTGAGCGATTTTTTTGTTCGTCTAAACTATATTTTCCGAGTTCAGAGTAATTTTTGTTTTTAATTAGTCTTTTAAGGTCGTCTGTTTTTTTAAGTTCATCGAAAACTAAACTTAAAGAATATTGTTGGTTAACTGCAGTTGAGAAGACGCTTTCTCTTGATTCTTCTAAGTTTACGAAGAACCAATCCTCTGGTAAAAATGCAATCATATCTCCGAAATCAGACCTAACAACTTGATTGCTCATTGTTATTTGAGGTTTAGGGCTGAGTTCGATTAATTGAGGCGCTTCTTGTTGTTTTTTGTCATATTTAACTACAATACAAGAAGATAAATAAATTAGTGGTAAAAATATTAAAAATGTTTTTTTCATATTTGCTAAATTAAAAAATTATTTGCTTCTTTCATAGTTAACCATTGAGATAATGTTTGAGCATTCGCATCTTTTTCAGATAATTCAGGACTATTAGTTCCCCAGTCAATTTTTAATTCAGGATCATTCCATCTGATACCTGCTTCTGCATTGGGATTCCATTCAGCAGTACATTTATAAAGGACTTCTGTGTCATCTTCTAAAGTTAAGAATGAGTTAGCAAAGCCAGGTGGCACCCATAAAATATGTTTGTTGTTTTCGTTTAGTTCAAATTTATGATGTTGACCAAGAGTTTGTGAGTTTTTCCGAATATCTAATTCAACAAATAAGCACGAGCCTTTTACAACTCTTAATAATTTTCCTTGTGGTTTATTCCATTGGAAGTGCATACCTCTTAGAACATTTTTAGATGATTTAGAATGATTATCTTGAACAAAATCTACATTTATACCTAGTTCTTTGAAATCACTATTTTTATATGATTCATAAAAGAACCCTCTGCTATCACCAAAAACTTTGGGTTTGAATAAAATTAGCCCATTCAGATGTTTGCTTATAACTTCTAATCCCATTAAAATCCTACTCTATAAATTATTAAACCAAAGATGGAGCAAAAAACTCCAACAATAAATATTGATAGTGGAACACCCCAGATTTGATAATCATCATAAATTCGGGCATCTTTTATGTCATCTAACATATATAATACTTTTATTTCTTTATTTTGCATACTATTGACTGCTCTTGAAGAGTCAATAAGAATATATTTTTCACTTTTATCTTTAACTTTATATTCAATTACAGGTATTCTACTATGAATAGAACCTATATATTCTACAATTTTACCTTTTGTTTCTCCATCGTATTTGGAGAACTCATTAGAGTTATAGAAATAGAGGTATATAGAAATTAGAATTATTAATACTCCAAAAATCAACATTGATGATGCTAAAAAACCTTTATTTTTCATATTTAATCTCGCACGAATTTTTTTTGTATAATTTGTAATTGACTAAATGTGAACTTATTAATACTATACTCCCTAAGTGTAAGGTGTAAGAAAAAATTGGGTCTTCGTGCATGACGATTCCAATAATAAATAATATCCAACCTAAAACAAATGATAGTTTTAAATAGTTAGAGTTTGTTCTTTTTATTGAGTCATAGGCAGCATATAAGGAGATAATAGCAAAAATCCAGTCAAGGAATTCTAAATGCTCAATACTGTGAAGTGCTTCTCCGAAAAATACAACAATGAAAGGTAATGCAAGACAATGTATTAAGCATAAAGCAGAGGAGATTAGCCCAAGATAATCAGAATTTAGTTTTTTTAACATTATTGTAATTTTATAATCTCCGATTGTAACTTTTTAGAAAATGTATTGACGACTAAGTTGTATGAATTGTCTATTTGTTCCAAAATAAATTCAAAATTAACATTATTTTTTAAAATAATTGTGTTCCAATGTTTTTTATTTAAATGATAACCGCCAATTATAAATTCGTATTTTTCTCTTAACTCAATAGCTATTTCGGGGTTGCATTTAACGCTAATTCTAATTGGAACTTCATCTAAACTTAAAAGAAAAAAAATCTTTTTTGCAACTTTATAAACGAGTGTTCCTTCACCGAAAGGAGTTTCTTGGCTTACAAGAGGTTTGGAGTTTGCATATTTAATTATTTTTTCAATATCAATCATATTTTTCTACAAAAAGTTTATTTACAAAATTAAAGAAATATCTATGATAAATTATAATTAAATATGTAATGTAAAATATTTTAGATATAATTTTCTTAATTTTGTGAAAAATAATTTAATACTAAATCAAAATAGATATGCACTTTCCATTGTTACAAGATTTACTTATAATTTTAGGGTTTTCTGTTTTTGTAGTTTTTTTACTTCAAAAGCTAAAACTTCCTTCAATTCTTGGGTTTTTAGTAACTGGTATTTTGATTGGACCTCATGGCTTGGGTCTTGTCGCAGAATCTGAGCAAATAGAAATAATCTCCGAAATTGGTGTGATTTTACTTTTATTTGTAATTGGATTGGAGTTGTCTTTAAAGAATTTGATGCTTCTGAAAAAATCTGTTTTTATTGGTGGTAGTTTTCAGGTATTTATCACCGTGGCAGTTGTTGCTTTAGTTTATAATTTTTTCGGTAATACCTGGCAAGAAGCAATTTTTGTGGGTTTTTTATTTTCTTTGTCTTCCACTGCTATTGTTTTAAAAGTTTTGCAGGACAGAAGGGTTATAGGTGCGCCTCACGGAAAAAATGCACTTGCTATTTTGATTTTTCAAGATATTATAGTTGTTCCTATGATGCTTGTAACTCCAATAATGGCAGGCGAAGGTGGAGACTTAACATATAGTATTTTAAGTTTATTGATTAAATCCCTAGTGGTTGTTATTATTACTTATATAAGCGCTAAGTATGTAGTTCCGAGACTTATGTATTTAATAGCAAAGACAAAAAGTAAAGAGTTGTTTTTAATTACTACTATAACAATTTGTTTTACGATAGCATTTATAACTTCTGAAGCAGGTTTGTCTTTGGCTTTGGGTGCTTTTATTGCAGGATTGATTATTTCAGAATCTGATTATAGTCATCAATCTACAAGTATGATTTTGCCATTTAGAGAGTTGTTTACTAGTTTCTTCTTCGTTTCGGTTGGGATGTTGCTTAATTTAGAGTTTTTTTTAGAAAATATTTTGGTGATTTCTGGAATATTAATAATTGTATTTTTGTTAAAATCAATAATTGCCGCTAGTGCAATAGCAATACTAAAGTATCCACCAAGAACATTTCTTTTAATTGGCTTATCGCTTTTTCAGGTTGGAGAGTTTGCTTTTATTTTATCAAAGGTGGGAATAAAGCATAATTTATTGACTGTTGAGATAAATCAATATTTCTTAGCTGTTTCAATAATATCAATGTTTTTTACTCCATTTATAATTATTTTTTCTGAAAATATTACCTTAAAATTAATGAACTTTAGTCCTTTAAAAAGTTTTGATAAAAAGATTAATGACAAGAAAAATAAATCAGATATAAAACCTGAGGACAAAAAACTTAATAATCACCTTGTAATTATAGGATATGGTATAAATGGTAGTAATTTAGCAAAGGCAGCGCGATTTAGTAATATTCCATATATAGTAGTAGAACTGAATGCTGAAACTGTTAAAAAGGAACAAGCAAATGGAGTTCCTATTATTTTTGGTGATGCTTCACAAGAACATATATTAGAGCATGTGAGTTTGGAGAGTGCGAGAGTTTTAGTGGTTGCTATCTCTGACCCTTTGGCTACTCGCTTAATTATAAAAAATGTTAAATCAATTTCGCCAACAATTAGTATAATTGTTAGAACAAGGTATGTTAATGAAATTGAAGAACTTTTTGCTTTGGGTGCTGATGATGTGATACCTGAGGAGTTTGAGACTTCTATTGAGATTTTCTCAAGGGCTTTAGCTAAGTTTATGGTACCTCAAGCAGATATAGAGTATGTCATTGATTTTACAAGAGCTAATAATTACGGTTTATTTTCAGATTTGAATAATGTTCCTCGTAATTTGAGACCAACTAATCTGCCAGATTTTAATATTTCTTGTGTTACTATTGATGATAATTATAAAGAATTAGTTGGTAAAGAACTGAAAGAACTTAACTTAATAAAAAGGTATGAGATAAACTTATTAGGAATTAATCGTAAAGAGGAGATTAAAAGTCCTGTTAAGCCAGAAGAGAAGATTTTAATTGGGGATTTGTTGTATGTTAGTGGTAAACAACAAAATATTGATTTATTTAGAGATAGTTTGATTAAAAGCTAAATAGATATTTAAGTTGTTTAATATAATTCCTGATAGCCAGATAGAAAAATAATAATATAAATTCTATGAACTAGAAATTTATAAATATCAATTAGACTTCCCGCTTTTCTCAGATGACCTTTCTTTAAAATACCAATGGATTATCGTGGGAAATTAAATACTTTAATAATTAAACAGTTGTGTTATTAAATAAAGTAATCAGAAATATCGAATTGAAAATAGAATAAAAAAAAGTCCTGCAATAGCAGGACTTATAAATTATTATTTTGCCTATAATTATTTAATTACAGCAAATTTGTATGTCATTATTTTTTGGTTAACTATTACGTTAAGTAAATATGTCCCATTTTCAAAGTTAGCAGGTATAGTTAATTTGTTAGTACCTTGGTTAAGGAATAAGTTGTTGTTATAAACTTCTTTACCTTGAATGTCTAAGATTCTTGTTATAGCAAGACCAGAGAAATCAACTTTAAGTTCTGCATTTAAATTATTTCCGTCAAAGTAGAAATTATCAAAGTATCTGTTGTTTTTAACAGAACCAGTGATTTCTATTTCTACAGTAATTGATTCTGATGTTACTTGCTCGCCACATCTACCAGAAACATTACAAGTGTATTCACCAGCATCAGATTCTACAACGTTTTCAATTGTTAAAGTGTTTTCGTTTTGTCCGCTTAATATAAAACCATCTTTTAACCATTGATAAGTTAGCTCGGCACCATCAGCTTGAACTTCGATTTCTAAGTTTTCGCCTTTGGTAACTTTTAAATCATCAGATTTTTGAGTTACAGCAGTTAGTTTTGCGACATCAATGCTGATTTTGTCACTTTCTATCTTTGGATCGCATTCTCCTTCAACTTCCACAGAGTATTGACCAGAAGATTCTGGAGTTAAATCTCTTATAACTATAGAGTTTGCAACAGAACTAGAAATCATATTGTTTTTGAATTTCCAGTTATATTTTGGATTAAATGCGTTAGAGCTTGTTGCTGATAAAGTTATTGAATCACCAGGACATAAAACTGTTTTGTCAATAGTGAAGTCTTCAATTTTAGGAGTTTGGTTTATTATAAATGTTCTTTCAGAAATACCGTGATAACCTGTTGGGTGATTAAGTAAGATTTTGTAGTTAGAATCAGCTACAACATCATTTGGAATAGTCCAAGAATGAAAAGAGCCAGTTTGTTTGCCACCAATTAAATTTTTTAATCCTAATTTTTCATTTATTAAATAAATATCAAATCCTTCACCCTCTTGGAAGTCAGTTCTTGACCAAGACGTAGTGATAGGAATTCCCGGACAGTAAGTTTCACCGCCGTTTGGTCCTGAATAAATTAATGAACCTTTACCAACTGATGCGATAAATCCAGAAGTTGAAGTTTTTTGATTGTTTGCTCCAAATCCAGTTGTATAGAAATCGTTAGATGAAGTTTCGCCTCCAAAAATAAAATTACCATTTGGAAAGAAATCTACAGCTCTAACAATATCATCACCTGATCCATTAATATATGAAGAGTAAATTACACTTCTTCCACCTGAGTTAATTTCCATTATAAATCCATCTTTCATTCCACCGTAGCGGATTCTTTTTTGTTCGTTGTTTACATCTGGGAAATCGTTTGACATTGTGTATCCACCAATAAGTATAGATTGACCATCTGGGCTCATTGTAGCATCATATACATAATCATCAAATCTTCCACCAGCAAAAGTTCCTACGTCTAAGTCTTGAGTTTTTACAGTTCTTGTAACCCATCTCCAACCTTCACGAAATCTTCTTGTTCCTGTAATTTCATCAGTAAATCTACCAAAAACTATATCCATTTCACCATTGTTAGTGGTTGAATAGGAACCCTCTGGAACAACTACGAATGGCTCTTCTTGGCTTTCTTGACCTGAAGAACCAACGAAGAAATATTTACCTTGAGGAGCTGTGAATACATCTATACCATAATCATTACCTGAACCACCAAAGTAAGTTGATAATTGAAGATTTGCAGCTGTTTTTGAAAATCTACCAACTACTATATCCCATTGTCCACCATGCTCAGGGTTGTAAGGAGATGAACCTTGTCCTGTAGGAGCAAGAACGAAATTACTTGAATTACTTGAACCGCAGAAATAAATATTCTCTTGAGAATCAACTGTTAGTCCGTTGATTATATCATCACTTGTTCCACCTAAATATGTAGCAAATTCAAAAGATGAACCATTAGCTCTTGAAGCTCCGATTATACCATCTTGTTCTCCTCTTAACATGTTTTGGTAAGGAGAAACTGTTTGGAAGTTTTCTGAGCGAGTAAATCCTGAGAAAAATACTTTATTGTTATATATTTCAATGTCATTTAGTCCGTCATCTAGAGACCCACCAACATAGTAAGTGTAAACTAAGTCGTTAAGGTTTTCATTAAATACTGCAACGAAACCGTCTTGATTGCCTTTATATTCCTGACTTAATGTTCCTTTCATTGGTAGGGAGTTAGAATATGTATTTCCGCAAATGTAAATGTTTCCATCTTGGTTTGTTTTCAGTTTTGTTAATATATCATCGTCGCTACCACCATAGTAAGTTGTAACGATATTATTTCTAATAGCGCCAGATATTGTGAATTTTTTTAAGAAAATATCTTTTTGTAGGCCAAATTCTCTTTGGTATGCTCCTTCTGAAGTTACCATATCAGCAGATTCAGTAACTCCACCAACTACATATGAGTTGTTGTCAATAGTTTTGATTTGGGAGATATAATCATCACCACTCCAGCCAACTAATGTTGAGAATATAATTGGGTCGATAACTAAGTCTATGCTTTTATCATAATCGCCAATTTGGAATTTAATTTTTCCATTTTCGCTTTCTTTAAATCCACAATCAATTTGGACTCTTTTACCTTCGATTACTTGATAAGCATAAAGTTTATTGCTGTAGAAATCTCCAATGCTTAAATATGATTTAATTTTGTCGTTTTCAATTTCTGTGTTGTATGCAGATGAAAATTGAAATTCGATATTTTCTGGATTTGCGTTTGGATGCACAATCAAATCATATCTTGGCATATCTTCATCAAAATACATTTTTAAATCAATGTTTTCATAAATATTATTTACAAGGATTTCATTAGTAGTTTCAACATTTTTTATCCATTTTGATTGGTCCTTTCCGTAGAAGAAATTATATTTTGAGTTACTTTCTTTAGCTTGTATATTGTTGTAATGTGAATTTATAAAATCCAACTTTACAATGTGTCCTTTTCTTGTAATTTTTGATTCGCTTTTTTTAATATTTTCGAAGAAATCATAGTAAAAACCATCATCTTTCATAAATATATTTAAGCCGTTATAGTTTGCATAGTAAATAATATTTTCGTTTACTTGACCTTCATTTTTAATAAATACTACGTCTTGCTTGGCTTGCAAGAATAATGCTGATAGTAATAATATTACTATATATTTCATAAATACTCCCTATTTTTAAATAATTATTTTTCTTCTAATAGCAATAACAAGATTTTTTTGATTAGGTTACAAAAAAAAATGAAAAAATTTATCGGTATTGAAAACATCTAGACGTTTCATTCATTCTTTTATTACTTTTCTAGATTAAAATAATGTCGATATTAAATTTATTTATGTTTAGAATTTTTTATTTTATAGAATTTTATTTAACTTGCTTTTTTTTTTCAAAAATTATGAAATTAGTAAAGAACTGGGATAAAATAGATGTATTAAAGTTATCATTTTTTAAAAATGTGAATTCTGCTATTGTCCAGCAAGTTATAGATTTATACAACTCCTATGATGAGTTTGTAAATTCCAACCTACCCGCAAATCTTAATTTGATTTTTAATCAAGGTGAATTATTTTTAAAAACGAATCAAAAGCCGGAGATTGAGGCTGAAAATCAAATTGAATTATGTGAAAAGAATAAAGTTAGATTGGTTTCACTTTGGGATTTGGATTATCCTTATTATTTAAAGCATATTTTTCAGCCACCTACTTTTTTATTTGTTAAGGGTGAGTTAGGCGAGAGCGATAAGAATGCGATTGCTATTGTTGGAACAAGAAAATGTTCAAATTATGGCAGGATACAGACTGAGAGGTTTGCTGAGTATATGGCTCAAAGAGATATAATAGTTGTAAGTGGCTTGGCTTATGGGATTGATACTTATGCTCACAAGGCAACAATCAAAGCGGGAGGTACAACTTATGCAGTAATTGCTTCTGGAGTTGATTGCTTATCACCTTCTACTATGCTTAAAAATGCTGAAGAGATAGTGGATAATGGTGGTGCTGTAATTTCTACTTTCAAATGTAAAACTCGCGCATTGCCGCCTTATTTTTTACATAGAAACAGGATTATCTCTGGAATATCAAGGGCTGTATTAGTATCCGAAAGCAAGGTAAAGGGTGGAGCGTTAAATACTGCCAGATTTGCTAGAGACCAAAACAGAGATGTTTATGCTATTCCTGGAAATTTGAGTTCGGAACAGAGTCAAGGAACAAATAAGTTGATTTTAGATTCTCTTGCTAAACTTGCTTATAGTCCTGAATATATTTTAAAGGATATTGGTATAACTGATAACTTTGCTTTGAGTTTGGACAGTCTTCCTAAGATTGAGTTTCAGAGTGATACTGAGAAAATAATATATGAGTCTTTGAGTTATGAGCCACAACATATTGATGAAATAATAAATAATACTAATTTAGATACAGCACAGGTTATGGTTGATTTGCTTAATTTAGAATTTAGAAATCTTATTAGGCAAATAACTGGTAAAAATTATTTTAAATTATAAATTTTTTAAATTTAATATTTTTTGTTAATTTTGCATTAATAAATATGTATGAATTAAATCACATAGTGGAAAAAGACTTCACATTGGACAAGCATTTCGATAAATTTAGAAATAAAATTATCGGATATAATACTTATTTTGAATCTCCTTATGGGAGAAAAAGGATATATTATTGCGATTGGACAGCGAGTGGTCGGCTCTACAAGGACATAGAAGATAAGTTAAATTATGAGATAGCTCAGTATATAGGCAACACTCATACTGAATCAAATTTGACTGGTACTATTATGACCGATGCTTATCATACATCTCAAAAGTATATTAAAAAGCATGTTAATGCTACTGAAAAAGATGTTATTTTGTTAAATGGGTCTGGTATGACTGGCGCATTGGCAAAGTTAATGAGGATTATGGGTTTTCAAGTTCCGGTAAGGTTAAGAAATTGTATTAAATTAGAAGAATCAGAAAAGCCTGTTGTTTTTATAACACACATGGAACATCATTCAAATCAAACTCAGTGGGAAGAATCATTAGTTGAAGTTGTGATTTTGAAACATGATGGAAATGGTTTGGTAAATTTGGATGACCTTACCGAGCAGGTCAAGAAATATAAAGATAGGCAGTGGAAGATTGCTTCTGTTACTGCTTGTTCGAATGTTACTGGAATTGAAACACCGATTTATGAAATTGCTAGAATAATGCATGAAAATGGTGGTAAATGTTTTGTAGATTATGCTTGTTCGGCTCCACATGTAAAAATTAATATGCATAAAAGTGAAATTGAAAAACTTGATGCAATATATTTTTCACCTCATAAGTTTGTTGGTGGTCCTGGAACCCCTGGAGTTGTGATTTTTTGCTCTTCTTTATATGATAATGCTGTTCCAGATATTGCTGGCGGTGGTACTGTTGAGTGGACTAATCCTTGGGGCGGTCATAAGTTTTATGATGATATTGAGTTAAGAGAAGATGCCGGCACTCCTGCTTTTTTAGGAACTATAAAAACTGCTTTGGTTTTGAAATTAAAAGAAGAGATGGGCTACGAGGAAACTTTTAAACGTGAGCATATTATAAATGAAAAAGTGTTTGAAAGGTTAATATCGATACCAAAACTTCATTTGCTTGCAGATAACCATAAAAATAGAATTTGTATTTATTCTTTTTATATTGAAGAGTTGCATTATAATCTTGGTGTTAAGATACTTAATGATAAATATGGTATTCAGGTAAGGGGTGGTTGCTCATGCGCTGGAACTTATGGTCATTATCTGCTTCACGTTGATCAATATACCTCTCAACAAATAACTGATAAGATTTCTTGTGGTGATTATTCTGAAAAGCCAGGTTGGATAAGAATTTCTTTTCATCCTGTTAACTCTGATGATGAGATTGAGTATGTTTTAAATGCTCTTGAAGAACTTGCTAAAAATCATAAAGAAATTGCCAAGGAATATGATTATCATCCAAAATCAAATGGTTTCCTACATAAAAACCATAATAATTTTGAATCTGATAAAGTCAAAGAATGGCTTTCTTGATAATTTTTAAGTTTTCAAGTTCTTTTTCAAATTTTTATTTTTAATACTTTAATTTTTTGCTTTACTTTTTCTTGTCACTTCTTTTCCATGCTACTTTTACCATTATCAATAATCCAGTCATTAATATAATCATGAAAATACGTGAACCCCACATTGTTGGTACGTTTTCTGGCTTTGCATTCTCCATTAACAAGGTTGGTATTGCATCGTCAATTGTCCAAAACACCAATATAAATATTAAATATACAGGAGTTACGTATTTTATTATAAATTTGAATATTTTTGGTATTTTGATATCTGAACCACGATTTAATTCTTTCCAACCCTTATCTATTCCGAATATCCAACCAAAGATAATAACTTCAATTAAAGAAATTACTACAAGAAGAAATGTTCCAGCCCAATAGTCCATCTCGTCAAGGAAGCCGTTTTGAAGATAGAAAAAGACAAAATGTACGGCTATAAATATTACTCCACCTACTGCCATCGTTGCTTTGCGGTGGTCGAATTGGAATTGTTCTTTTAAGAATGATATAAGAGGTTGAGCCATTGCAACTGATGAAGTTACTCCAGCAAAGAATAGCAGAAAAAACCACATAAATCCAAAGAATTGACCGTATTCCATTTGGTTGAATATAACTCCCATAGAAACTATTCCAAGATTAAATGTTCCACCGTCTGCGATTGCTTGGGTTTCCATAAGTCCAAAAAATGCCACGGCAATTGGAATTGCTATTGTTCCGCCAAGTACTACCTCAGCAAATTCGTTGATTGATGATGTAGCAAGTCCTGATAATGCTATATCATCTTTTGGTTTTAGATATGACGCGTATGCTTGAAGCGTTCCCATTCCTACAGAGAGTGTAAAAAACACTTGCCCTGCAGCAGCAAGCCAAATTTTAGAGTTACCTAACATTTCAAATTTTGGATTCCAAATAAATGCGAGTCCATGCCAGACTGAACGCTCGGGATAATTGATTGGGTCAGGAGTCCCGAGCATTAGAACATATCCTGCAAGAAAAATTGCAAATATGAATAATAGCGGTAGAGCTATTTTAGCAAAAATCTCAATTCCACCGCTTAAACCTTTAGATAAAACATAGAAATTTAAAGCTACAGTTAATATTAAAAATATGTAGGCAGGAACCATAGATTCAAAAAATGTCCCCCCCCCAGATTGAAATTCGGTTAGAAAACTTGCCATCGAGGTTATATTTTCGATGCTTGCGTATTCACCAGTTATTGAGAAGAAAGAAAACCCCAACATCCAAGATACTATTACTGTGTAGTATATCATTATTATTGTAGAAATAAAGAGTCCGATTGCGCCTAAATATTTAGCGATAGGATTATTCCATAATACATCAAACATCCCAGGAAGAGAGCCATGGGAGTGTTTACCTCCGTTTCTACCAATTGTCCATTCGACCCACATAAGAGGAATTGCGAGTAAGATAAAGGCAACAAAATAAGGAATCATAAAAGCTCCACCACCGTTTTGAGCGGCTTGGACTGGGAATCTTAAAAAATTACCAAGACCAATTGCATTACCTGCCATTGCTAAAATCAGTCCAAATCTACTTCCCCACTCTTCTCTGTTAGACATATTAATTTTCCTTTAATTTCAATTTTATTTGTTTATTTGAGATAAATTTGATAATTTGTTTTCTTTTTAAAATGCAATTAAAACAAGACCTAATTTATCTTATTTTGTTTTTTAACAAAATTTTAAATGTATTTAGTTTTAATTCGTCTTTAATAAAAATCTAAGTTAAAAATAAATATTCAGAAAACAAAAAATATTAAAAAATAATTTTTAGGTACGTATGATAAATTCACTCATAATATCAAAAATATTGGTAGCAGTAACTGGCTTAATGATGGTTGGTTTTATATTAGGACACACTGCAGCTAATACGTTAGTTTATTTGGGTCCAGATTTGGGAAAAGATTTACTGAATGCTTATGCAGCAGGATTGAAAGCCACACCTCTTTTACTATGGGGAGCTAGAATAACGCTTTTGATTGCTTTGGTTATTCATGTTTTAACAACAATAAAGTTAGTAATGTTAAATAGAGCTTCGAAACCAATTAACTACAAGGTGAAAAATCACCACCGAGCAAATTTTGCAAGTCAGGGTATGATGATTTTTGGTTTGGTAATTCTTTTCTTTGTTATATATCATTTGATGCACTATACTTTTGGGGTAACTCATCCTGAATATATGGATTATATGGATACTCAGGGCAGACATGATGTTTATAGAATGGTTGTTGCTGGATTTCAGCAGCCATTAATTTCTATTTTTTATGTTATTGCTGTTATTGGTTTAGGTTTTCACTTAAAACATGGAGTACAATCTATGATTCATACTCTTGGAATAAGTAGCAATAAAATAATGTTAACAACCAGAAAAGTAAGTAATGTAATTTCTATAGCTATTACTATTTTACTTGCTTTTATCCCTATTAGTATTTTGTTAGGTTTAGTTAAATAAGGAGCGAAAATTATATGGTATTAGATTCAAAAATTCCAAGTGGTCCTATTGAGGAAAAATGGGAAAAACATAAGTTTGATAATAAACTAATTAACCCATCAAATAAAAGAAAATTTAAAATTATAATGGTTGGAACTGGTTTAGCTGGTTCTTCTGCTTCCGCAACTTTAGCGGAACTCGGTTATAATGTTCATGCTTTTACATATCATGATTCTCCACGTAGAGCGCACTCAATTGCGGCTCAGGGTGGTATTAATGCTGCAAAGAATTACCAGAATGATGGTGACTCAGTTTATAGATTATTTTATGACACTGTTAAAGGTGGAGATTTCCGTGCAAGAGAAGGAAATGTCTATAGATTAGCTCAAGTCTCTGTTAATATTATAGATCAATGTGTTGCTCAGGGAGTTCCTTTTGCTAGAGAATATGGTGGAAATTTGGATAATCGCTCTTTTGGTGGAGCACAAGTTTCGAGGACTTTTTATGCAAAAGGTCAAACAGGACAGCAGCTCCTTTTAGGAGCATACTCTGCATTATCAAAAAATGTAGCTAATGGTGGGGTAAAACTGCATACAAGAAAAGAGATGATGGACGTAGTTGTAATTAATGGAAAAGCCAGAGGAATAGTAGTTCGTGATTTGAAAACTGGAAAACTTGAATCACATTGGGCTGATGCAGTATTACTAGGTACAGGTGGATATGGTAACGTATTCTTCTTATCTACCAATGCACAGGCATGTAATGTAACAGCAGCTTTTAGAGCTTATAAAAAAGGAGCTTTATTTGCTAATCCATGTTACACTCAAATTCACCCAACTTGTATTCCTGTTTCTGGTGACCACCAATCAAAACTTACTTTGATGTCTGAATCATTGAGAAATGATGGAAGAATATGGGTTCCGAAAGCTAAAGGCGATAAGCGTCACCCTAATGATATTCCTGAAAATGAAAGAGATTATTATTTAGAAAGAAAGTACCCATCGTTTGGTAATCTATCCCCAAGAGATATTTCTTCACGAGCAGCCAAACAAGTTTGTGATGAAGGAAGAGGGGTTTCTGCAACTGGATATGGAGTATATCTTGATTTTGCAGATGCTATTAAACGTTTGGGTCAAGATACAATAAAAGCAAGGTATGGTAATTTGTTTGATATGTATCAGCGAATAACTGGCACAAGTCCTTATAAAGAACCAATGATGATATATCCCGCATCTCACTATACTATGGGTGGATTGTGGGTAGATTATAATTTAATGACAACTATACCAGGGCTTTACGCTCTTGGTGAAGCTAATTTCTCTGACCACGGTGCAAATCGTTTAGGAGCATCAGCTCTTATGCAAGGTTTGGCAGATGGGTATTTTGTAATACCATATACAATTGCTCCTTACTTAGCCCAAGGAGGTTTTGAGCAGATTGACGAAACTCACCCAGAGTTTAAGAAAGCTGAATCAGAAGTTATGGAAAGAATTAACAAATTATTAAATATCAATGGAAAACGTACTCCGGTTTCTTTTCACAGAGAACTTGGTAAGTTGATGTGGGATAATGTTGGAATGTCAAGAAACGAAGCAGGTCTTAAAGAGACTCTTGAAAAAATTCCTCAGATTAGAGAAGAGTTTTGGCAAAACGTTAATGTAACTGGTTCCGGCGAAGACCTTAATGTAGCATTAGAGCGTGCAACTAGAGTAGCTGATTTCTTAGAATTCGCAGAAATGATGACTTGGGATTCATTGGAAAGAGATGAATCATCTGGCGCTCATTTCCGAGAAGAACATCAAACTCCTGAGGGAGAAGCAAAAAGAGATGATGAAAACTATACTCACGTTGCTGCTTGGGAATATACAGGAGTTGATAATAAACCAAACAAACATAAAGAAGAGTTAGACTTTGAAAATGTTAAACTCTCTGTAAGAAGTTATAAGTAAAGAAATTAATTAAAAGGTAATTTAAAATGAAATTAAAATTAAAAGTTTGGCGACAAAAAAATATAAACTCACAAGGTAAGTTTGAGAACTATGACGTTGATAATATTTTAGAAGAAATGTCTTTTTTAGAAATGCTTGATGTGCTTAATGAGAAATTAATTGAGCAAAATATGGAGCCAATTGCTTTTGACCATGATTGTAGAGAAGGGATTTGTGGTTCATGCTCTATGACTATTAATGGATTTCCGCATGGTAAGGATAATGGAGCAACAACTTGTCAATTACACATGAGGTCATTTAGTGATGGTGACGAAATTTGGATTGAACCATTTAGAGCGAAAGCATTTCCGGTTATTAAAGATTTAGTCGTTGATAGAACTGCATTCGATAGAATTATTCAGTCTGGTGGTTATGTTAGTATCAGAACTGGTTCTGCTCCAGATGCAAATTCTATTCCAATTAGAAAAGAAAATGCTGACTTGGCAATGGATGCAGCTGCTTGTATTGGCTGTGGAGCATGTGTTGCTGCTTGTCCTAATGGAGCAGCAATGTTGTTTACATCAGCAAAAGTTAATCATTTAGCACTACTGCCTCAGGGTCAAGCGGAACGTTCGGCTAGGGTTGTAAAAATGGTTGATACCATGCAAAATGAAGGTTTTGGAGCATGCTCTAACCATTATGAATGCGAATCTGCGTGCCCTAAATCAATCTCAGTTCAGTTTATTGCAAATATGAATAAAGAATATTTTAAAGCAAAAATGTTCAAAAGTACTGGGGTGTAAGTAGATAGTTTATATTTTAGATTTTATAATAAAAGGAATGATTTAATAATCGTTCCTTTTTTTTTGCGGTATTAACAATTTTAAGACTACAATTTTTATTTGAATATAAGATTTTAAAATAATTCATCATATTTGAAATGAAACAAATTTTTCGATAATATTACCCTGACTAAGATACATAATTATTAAATAAATACCCTGACTTTGTTAGGTAGATATTAAATAAATCAAGATTGGATGATAGAATTTTTATTCAAATACTTATTTTTAATTTCTAATTATTTGTTTTCCTAAATCCCCTCAATCCAACTTATCAAAATGATGATAGTCTTTTAGGGAAGTCCAATCGCCACCCCATCGCCAGCCACGTTTCTTTAACTCTTTTACTACAATGTGCTTCTCAGTGAAAGTGTAGTTTTTTGTTGTGTCGCGTTTTCCGTTTGGTGGGGACATTTTTCCATCGGAGTAATAAACTGGATTTAATTGCGGATTTATATCTAAGGCACGACCTAATGCGTGATTTGAAAGTCGTTTAGTTCCTGCAACAAAGCGATAGTTAAATGCAGATGTGTTATTATCTTCCATTGATTTATCATCGTCCCAATCATAATTAACCATTGGGAGCATTTTGTTGATTGGTATTTTGTTTTGTAACATAAGATTAAATATAAATTTCGTATCTTCTGCTACTGCTTTATTTACAACTATTTGTCCACGATGAATTTTATTATCAAATGATAAATAATCAATGTCTAATAAAACAAGCGAATCAATGACTTCTTTTGGTGCTGAAGTGCCTTTGATTGCCTCCTTAAAAGTCATATTTGAATCAATTATTGGATTTTGGGGTGTTAATAGCATAAATAGTAAGATTAATAAATTCATTTGTTTACCTCTGGAAAATTGGTCTTAAAACAGTAATACCTTTGTGATTTTTAACTGAGTTTAGATATGCTTTTAAATCTTCCTCAATCACTACTTTTTTCTTGTTGGAAGATGCGTGAATTAATTTCAATTTACTTCCTTCTTTAATCGCAAAGCCAAGATGACTATAATCTAAGCCCTTGATATTCGTTGCGATGCAAATTATATCACCTGATTCAATTCCCTTAGAACTTACTTTTTCTTTTGGGATATAATGCAAATCAAATTTATTCAGTTCTTTTTCAATTTCTTTAATTTGATTTATAAATTCAGGATTATTTTCAAGTTGTTTGTAATAATGTGGGTTAGCCGACATAAAATACACGTTTTGATTTAGTTTAACTCCACCTAAATCTTTTGTCATATCAACAATATTATTGCGGTTTACATTATCCCTTATCCAATCGCCAGTGTAATGCAAACGGGAGATATAATCCACCAATTTGCCATTTCTATACCTTGTGTTCTCAACATTTTTGATAATTAACTGCTCGAAATTTCCCTCAGATATTCTTGGATTATTTAGGGCATTTGCGATTGCAAGGGTATTTTCTACAAAAGTAACGCAGTCAAGTCCCTCGTAATTAACAACGCAACTCTCTGTAATTCCAGTATCTAAGGTGCCACCTTGATATGGAATACCAAGTTGAGTTTTAGCAACATTAATAATTAATTCCGAATCAGATTTAGAATTTTTTTTAATATCAATTAATTGCGTAAAAGTTAATATAAATATCAGGAATATCATTCTGTTAGTAGTTTAATTAATTTCTTAATTTCGCTTTTATTTAAAATAATTTCTTTATTATCTTTTTGAATAATCAAATTACTTTCAACCAGAGTGAAATTTGTCTTAGTTTTAATACTATTTTTACTGACTTTTGTTTCTTCTTTTTGCACAATCGGCTTGTTTTTCTCGTATTCAATGTCAATCAAATCCGCATTGTAAGCAGCTTCTTTGGCAAGTTCATCGCAACGTTCGTTTTCGGGGTGTCCGTTGTGTGCTTTTATCCAAATAATTTTGAGGTCTAAGCCCTGAATAACTTCGTCTAATTGTTTGAGCAAATCAAGATTTTCGGGTGCTTTTTTGTCAGATTTCCTCCAGCCCTTTGCTTTCCAACTTTTCAGCCAGCCCTTTTCAATAGTTTGAGTTAGCAAGTTAGAATCTGTATAAAGTTCAATTTTTAGATTACGCTTTTTGAGGGATTTCAGTGCTTCGATAGCCGCAAGAAACTCCATTCGATTATTCGTAGTAAGTCGATAGCCCGCAGAGATTTCCTTGACTTTGTCATTATGTTTAAGCACAGCCGCATAGCCACCTTTCCCTGGGTTTCCAAGGCAAGAGCCATCAGTATATATTTTTATTGTGTCGGGCATATTAATTATTAATTTTTGTTTTCTACTTTTTTAATTTCTTTTAAAAATTCTTCTTCGCTTGGTAAAGAATTTTTAATATTATCTGGTAATTCTTTAAACCTATACTCACTTACTCCAATTGGACTTACAATACCTTTTAAAGCAAATTCTACTTCATAATTATCTTTGTTTTTACATAGCAAAATGCCTATTGTTGAATTATCGTTTTCATCTTTTACAATTTCATCAATTGCGTTTATGTAAAAGTTAAGTTTCCCTATAAATTCTGGTTGAAATTCTGTTAACTTTAATTCAACATTTATATAACATTTAAGTTTTGTATGGTAAAAAAGTAAGTCTAAATAGTAGTCTTTATTCCCAACTTTTAGGTTATATTGCCTACCCATATATGCGAAGCCCATACCTAATTCAAGTAAAAAATCTGATATATGATTTATTAATTTAGATTCAAAATCTCTTTCGTTTTCTTCATTACTAAGTGATAAAAACTCAAAATGGTAAGGGTCTTTCATTATTTCATTAGCAAGGTCGCTATTTGGTTTGGGTAGAGTATATTTAAAATTACTTATTGCTTTGCCTTGCCTTTTAAATAAACTAGATTCAATTTGATGTTCAAGAACCGCCCTACTCCAATTATTTTCAATTGTTTTTTCTATGTAAAAGACAACTTCATCATGTTCATTTATTTTTTCAATAATAGTTATATTATGCCACCAAGGAATTAGAGAACATAATTTAATAATATCTGGTAATTGTCCAACAGTTTGTTGGACAAATTCATTTTTTTCTAATTGTCCAGCAGCTTGCTGGACAAATTTAGTTTTTCCAATTTGTCCAACAGCTTGCTGGACAATTTCAAATTCTGAATAAAACTCATTAAATTTCTTTATGGCATAAAGGTTTGTTCTTGAAAACCCTTTAATATCAGGAAATTCATTCTTTAAATCTTTGCTAAGTTGTTCAATTAATTTAGAACCCCAATCTGACTCATTTATTTTTTTATTTATTTCGGCACCAAGTTGCCAATATAAAATAATCATTTGACTATTAACACTTAACTTGGCTTTTATTTGGTTTGTATTAACTAATGATTTAAGTTCTACTAACCAGTTTCGATATGTTTTATCTTTAATTAAGTTACTTGACATTTCTTATCTAACCATAACTGAAATAAATAATCCAAAAAAAAAAAACAATTATTCTGAGAGAAGAGAAGAATTAAGATTCTAAACCATGCAACTCATTGTAGAGATACGATTGAAAATGATTAAATGTAAAATTAATAGATAATATAATTTCTTTAAAATTACATTCAAAACAAACAAAATTAAGAAAAATAAATTAATTTGTATAATTAATGAATTATATTTTCAAAAAGTGTGTAAAAAACTACACACTTTTTTATGTTTTATTAAATAATGTTGATAAATATTCAAAAAAATGTTTTATTTTGTGAAAAATAATTTGCAAAAAAAAAAAAAATGATTTTTAATTTTGCCCAAAAGCAGATGACAAAAAATAAAAAAGTATTTTTTTAATTGTTTTCCTTTATTTCAATTAAAATTATATTCGCTTATTTTTTGTAATAAAGGCATCTGGTGAAATATTTTTTTAACAAATTTTAAAAGGAAAAAAATTATGAGTGTAATTTTTAATGGGGCGACTTGCTACCCCGTAGGAAATGCTCAATTGAGTATAGTAAGTGGTAAACTAAA
This sequence comes from Eximiradiales bacterium, assembly GCA_965661945.1. Taxonomy (GTDB): domain Bacteria; phylum Bacteroidota; class Ignavibacteria; order Kapaibacteriales; family UBA2268; genus JAJRPT01. The sequence goes on along the minus strand of CBFIFP010000002.1, from coordinate 91,347 downwards.
AGTTAGTAATATTGGAAATACTGGCTTAGATGGAGTTATGATAATGGTACCAGAAGGAGGAGATAGAGGAAATAACATCGCAGTCTCACTTGATAAAATATTATACAACAATGAAGGAAGTTATACTGAATCATTTCAATATCTCTCAAAATATAATACAATTTATACAGATTCAGAAATTATGACTTTTAGAGATGGTGATGATATTTATTATGGATTTAATTCTATGTTAATGCCACCAAATAATTTTAATATTTTTGGTACTTTAAATGGAAATATAGTGTTTGATGATGAAGTTGATAATGAGGTTAATCCTGCACCATCTGCAATTCTAGGTGAGATTTATTATGGTGTAAAACTTGGATTATTATTATACAAACTCTTTAAGAAAAAGCAAGTTGAACAAGGTCCAACTACTGTCACAACAATAGATGAACATTATACAAAGCATCCAGATGGTAGCGAGACATATCATAGACATACAACCATTGATCCTGAAGCAGTAAATTTAGAGGTAATAGGAGACCAAACATATACTGTAGACACATGGGGAGTAAAGAAATCATTTCATATACCATCTAATGAAGTTATTCCTCCTAATCAAATCTCAAAATTAAAATCTTACACTTTAAAGGGTAAAGGATTTAGTGATTTTGAGATACACAATATTGCTATTACACCTGTTCCAGTAGAAATATTGTAAAGGGATAGAAAAATGATTTTTTTAATTATAATAACATTTTTATTTACTAATCACTCTTTCTCTAATGAAAGAGTGATTAATTACAAATATTTAGTAAAATCAACTAAAGAAAAAACAGTAGATACTCTAATTTATAAAAAGTTAATTCCTGGTACTAAATATGGAGATAGGGAATTAATTTATATTTATGAAACAAAATCAGAAAATGATGGTTCAATTTCAAAATTAAAATCAACTTCAATTTTCTTTGGTTTTAAAACTGAACTTGGCGAAGAAATTGAATTAGACAAAATTCAAAAAAATAAATTAAAAGATTTAAATAAAATCGGACCTATTTTTGCTCCAGTTTTTGTTTTTGTTGGTATCCAAACACCCAGGATTGAATTCGATGAGATAAAAAATAAGAAAAAGTCCAAAATTGAAGAAAAGACAAATGTTAATATAGAAAACATGAAAATTGATTCTTCACATAAAGATTGGGAAATTCTTTCAGAAATGAGTATTGAAGAAAAAGTAAATTACATAAAACAAAAATCCGAAAGTGTTTTTAGAGAAAGAAAAAAATTTGAAGAAACATCAGAATTAAAAAAAGTTCAACTTGAAGCAGATTATTCTGTTATAGAAGAAACTGAATTAGATTTTTTTGGTAAAAAAAATAAATGTTTAGTTTTTGAGTCAAATAGTTATACTAAATATGAAGATTTCAAAACCACATATTACTATTCTGATAAATATGGATTTATGTTTATTGAAATTAACTTTAATGACTACAAATTAACTCTTGAACTTATTGATTATTATGTGGAAACAAATTAGAACAATTTATGAAAACACTACTAATAATTCTGTTCTTTGCATCCACTCAATTAAATGCAAGTGAAAATTTTCTGAAAAATTCTTCGGAATCGCTTAACTATGTATTTTCACCGAATAATTCTGATGCATATTTAGGTGTAGGTTTGCAATTAGAAGATAACTATAAAAATTTCCTATTTAACTTAAAACTAAATATATTTGAAGGAATTGGAGATGCAAAAAATCACACTATTTTTTAATTAATGCCAGGTCTTGGCTATATGTTAATAGGTGATTTAAACTCAAAGCATAAACTTAATCTGAAATTGTCTGCGGGTTTAGCATCATTCAAGCAAAATGATAATATGACCAATGGCTTTGGAAGTGAATCATGTTTGGAATATATATTCAAAAGTTTTGCTTTTAGTCTGGGTTATATGAATATAATTTCAAATATGATTAATAATGATTACATCTTAATTGGTATTAGATATTATAATTGAGATATTAATCCCCTCAACTCACCCAAATTCCACGTTTTCTAAGTGTGTCTTCCACATAGTCAAATGTTGATAGTATATCTGGTTTTCCGTCAACTATTGCTACGTTGTGTTCGTAATGGGCTGATGGTTTGCGGTCTTTTGTAACGATAGTCCAGCCATCTTCGAGTTTCACAATTTCGCGAGTTCCCATATTAATCATTGGCTCAATTGCTATTACAATTCCATTTTTAAGCACTTTGCCACGTCCTGGTTTGCCGTAATTAGGGACATTTGGTTCTTCGTGCATTCGCTTGCCAAGCCCGTGTCCGCAGAGTTCTCGCACAACTCCATATCCAAAGCTTTCAGTATAAGTTTGAATTGCGTGGCTAATATCACCAACTCTATTTCCTTCAACGCATTGCTCTATTCCAAGATAAAGAGATTTTTTAGTTACAGACAGCAATTGTTTTTCTTCGTCAGTTATCTCACCAATATGAAAAGTATAAGCGTGGTCGCCATAGTATCTGTTCTTTCTTACTCCACAATCAATCGAAACAATATCACCATTTTTGAGTGGTTTATCAGTCGGCAGTCCATGAACAACAGCTTCATTTATTGAAATTAATAGCGTAGAAGGGCAGTCGTAAAGCCCAAGAAAACCCGGGTCCGCGTTGTGGTCTCTAATGAATTCTTCTGCTTTTTTATCTAGTGTATTAGGAGTAACCCCTTCATCTATAATTTCTGCAATCATACCCAGTGTTTTGGAAACTAGCAAGGCAGATTCACGCATCAGTTCAATTTCGTTTTTACTTTTATAATGTATCATAAAGAATCATTTTTATATATATATTAAGCAAAATTAAGAAAAAAATGTGATAAGTTATTGTATCTTTATCAAAATTCATTAATGATTCTAATAAGATATTTGCCATAATCTGTTTTTTCTTGGTTTAAAGCAAGTTGAGTTAGTTCTTCTTTAGTTATCCATTTGTTTTTATATGCAATTTCCTCTAAACAAGCCACTTGCAAACCCTGCCTTTTTTGCAGAGTGCGAACAAAGTTTGATGCTTCCAATAGTCCGTCCGGTGTGCCTGTGTCAAGCCAAGCAAAGCCCCTACCAAGCAACTCTACTTTTAAATCACCGCTTTCGAGATACGCATTATTTACAGATGTTATTTCAATCTCACCTCTTGAGGAGGGCTTCACATTTTTGGCGATATTGATTACATTATTGTCATAAAAATACAAACCCGGAACAGCATAATGAGATTTAGGATTTTGGGGTTTTTCTTCAATTGATACTGCTTTCATTTCATCATTAAATTCAATAACGCCAAACTCTTCGGGATTATTTACATAATAACCAAATATTAATCCACCTTTTTCAAGTTGTGCTGCTTTCTTCAAAATTCCAGAAAATCCCTGCGAATAAAACACATTGTCGCCAAGAATTAAACATACATTATCATCTCCAATAAAATCCTCACCCACAATAAAAGCATCTGCCAAACCCCTTGGTTTATCTTGAACTATGTAAGTAAACTTCATTCCAATTTTTGAGCCATCTTCTAATAAATTTCTATACAAATCAATATATTCAGGATTAGAGATAATTAAAACTTCTTTAATACCAGCAAGCATCAAAACCGAAAGTGGATAATAAATCATTGGTTTGTCGTAAATTGGGACAAGTTGTTTGCTAATAACTTTAGTCATTGGGAAAAGTCGTGTGCCACTTCCGCCCGCCAGAATAATACCTTTCATATATTTTCTTCATTTTTTAAATTTATAATTCACAAAATTAAGAAAAAAAGCCCTCTTTTTTGAGGGCTTTTATATTTTATTAAATATTATTTCATTAAAGTGAACTATGATTTTGTGAAGTTTGTTAGGAAGTGAAATATTTGTCATTCTGAACGAATGTGATGAATCCAATTAAATATGAAGATGGTAAGCACATTCTAAAACAATGTTTATAAGTCTATATAAAATTAATTCTTTAAAACAAAAATCTAAATGTTTCGTCGTAATAGTAAATTTATTTTTATTTAAGGAAAATCAAAATGAAATTGATTATACTTTTTGTTTTAATGTTTGTTTGAAAGATACTACTTTAAAAGCAGAAAAGGAGTTTAATAATATTCCTCTTCCTGGAACTGTAACTCTATTAAATGTTTATTTTGATACTAACAAAAGCGATTTAAAGCCAGAGTCAAATGATGCGATGGATAGACTATTAAAGCTAATGGCTTTAGATAGTAAAATAAAAATTGAAGTTCACGGTCATACTGATAATGTTGGTAAAGAAGAGACAAATATGGTGTTATCACAGAAAAGAGCTGACGCCGTCAGAGATGTTTTGATTAGACGCGGTATTGAAGAAAGTAGGATTAAAGCAATAGGTTTTGGATTGAGTAAACCAGTTGCAGATAATTCTACCGCTGAAGGAAGAGCAAAGAATAGAAGAACTGAATTTATTATTGTGAAATAATTATTTTTTCTGGGTTATTTTTAGTTTATTCATTTAACATTATGAATGCTGACATTCTTGCTGATTTTTCTTTATCTCTTCTAAATGAATGTAAATTAGTGTTTGAAATAGTATCCAAGTTAGAAACTTCAATCTGACTTGGATTTATTTTTTTTGATAATATTTGGTCTAATACCGCAGTGTTATTATCAAAATAATATTTATCATTTTTTAATGAAGTATATTTTGGAAATATTTTTGTAAACTCCTCGCCAACTTGATAGTTATCTTTCGATGCAGATGGAGATATGTAAACAATCATATTTTCTGGTTTAGAATTAAATTCATCTTGCATTTTTTCTATGGTTTTTCCTGTTATATTTAGTTGGGTTCCACGCCATCCTGAGTGAATTCCAGCTATTACTTTATTTTCTGGGTCGTATATTAAGATAGCAATACAATCGGCAATAGAAATACTTAAACATAGTCTTTTTTTATTAGTTATCATCGCATCAGCTTGGTAATAATCACTAAGTTCATTGACTATTGATATTTTATCACTATGAATTTGCTTTTGTTTTATGATTTGATTTGGAGAAATTCTGATTAATTTTGCAAGGTCATTTTTGCATTTATCGATGTAATCCTCTGATGTACTTTTTGTTTGGTAAATTGAGAAACCTATATTTGGATATAATTCTAAATTTTTTTCCGTTACTCCTGAAATAATATTTGTAGGAAATATTTTAGGTTTTATTATTTTCATTTTTATTAGTTTATAGTTTGAATGTTTAAGATTAATAAAATAAAGATTATGAGTCTTTAGTTGCTTGTAGTTCTTCTAATTCTTGGCTTAAATCCAACCAAGAAAGTTCTAATTCTTCAATTTTATTTTTATTTTCTTCATATACTTTATTTAAATCTTTTAACTTATCAATTTCTTTGTGAAAATCTGGTTGACTTAGTTGGGTTTCAATTTTAGATTGATTTTGTTTTAATTGTTCTATTTCTAATTCAGATTTTTCAATTTGATTATTAAGTCTTCTAAGCTCTCTTTGAAATTCTTTATTACTAATTTGATGCTTTTTAGATATGCTATTTTTAGCTTCATTTTTTTGAGTTTCTTTAATTTCAATTTCGCTAATACTTCTTATATTTCTTTGGCTTAAAAAGAAATTAATGTCTCCAAGATATTCTTTAACTTTTTTATTTCTGAATTCATAAGTTTTGGTTGTAAGTGATTCTAGAAACTCTCTATCGTGAGACACTACTATCAGAGAGCCGGTGTATCCTAAAAGTGCGTTTTTAAGTACATCTTTACTTACCATATCAAGGTGGTTTGTAGGTTCGTCAAGTATCAAAAGGTTGTATGGTTCGAGTAGTAGTTTGGCTATAGCAAGTCGGGAGCGTTCTCCTCCAGATAGTACTCCAATTTTTTTATAGACATCATCACCGCTGAATAAAAATGCCCCTAAGATGCTTCTTATTTGCGTTCTCATATCTCCCTGTGCCACTCTATCAATAATTTCAAAAGGTGTAAGTGAGTCTTCCATAGCTTGAGCTTCGTGTTGCCCAAAACTACCTATGATTACATTCGAGCCGATTTTAAGGTCTCCTTGATAGTCAGTTAAGCCCTGAATGATTTTTGCAAGGGTTGATTTTCCTTCTCCGTTTCTTCCAACGAAAGCAACTTTTTCACCTCTTTCTAATATAAATTCAATTTCGTTAAGAACTAATTTATCCCCGTAACTTTTCGAAAGATTTTCACAAGAAACAACTATTCTTGCTGAGCGGGGAGTTGCTGGGAATTTGAAGTGAATTTGTGAGTTATCTTCTTCTTCTATTTCTATTCTGTCAATTTTGTCAATTTGTTTTAGTTTTGATTGCGCTCTTGATGCTTGTCTTGCTTTTGCTCTAAATCTTGTTACGAAGTCTTCTATTTCTTTAATTTGTTTATCTTGATTAACTTTAGCAGCAATTTGAATTTTTCTTTGTTCTTCTCTTTGAATAACAAATTTGGAATAATTTACATTTAAATCGTAAATTGAGCCAAGAGAAATTTCGATGGTTCGATTTGTTACGTTATCTAAAAATCTTCTATCGTGGGAAACAAGTAATACTGCACCTTCATAGGAATTTAGAAATTCTTCCATCCATAGAATAGATTCTATGTCGAGATGGTTTGTTGGTTCGTCGAGTAGTAAGCAATCGGGTTTTTGCAATAGAATTTTAGCAAGTTCTACTCTCATTTGCCATCCACCTGAGAATTCATTTAATTTTCTGTGGAAGTCTTTCTGTTCAAATCCTAATCCAACAAGAGTTTTTTCTATTTCAGATTCAATTTTAGTTCCACCGAGTACATTTATTTGGTCGTTGTATTGGTTTAAATCTGATATTAATTGAAAGTAAGAGTCTGATTCATAGTCTCTTCTATTGACTAATTCATTGTTTATATTATCAATTTTGGATTGTAAAAGGTTGATTTCTTTAAATGCTTTGCTTGATTCTTTCCAAACAGTTAATTGGCTTTCAGAGTTAATTTCTTGAGCAAGATATCCAATTTTATAAGTTTTGGGTATGGATATTTCGCCTTGGTCTAAGTTAATTTTGCCAGCAATTGCTTTTAATAGAGTAGATTTACCTGCTCCGTTTTTACCAATTAGCCCAATCCTTTCTTTAGGTCTTACGTTGAAAGAAATGTTTTTAAATAGGTCTCTTCCACCAAAGGAAAGAAATAATCTTTGAGCCGCTAACATTAAATTATATTTGTGTAAATTAAAAATTCAAAACTAATGAAAAATGAACAAATAATTTTAAAAAATAAAAAGCCCTTAAAAAAGGGCTTATGTATTTTAAATTATTTCTAATTTTTCAGGAGGGAATGTTATTTGTTGAGTCGAGTCTTTGAATACTTTAGCTGTATCTTTAATTCTCATACCGAATTTATTAGGTATGTAAACAGCTGGCTCTACTGCCATAACACATCCTTCTGGGACTATATCTTCAGATCTTTGGTTAATGTGTGGTCTTTCGTTGTAAGATATACCAACACCATGCCCTAAGTTAGTTTTAAAATATTGACCATAACCACCTTCGATAATTACTTTTCTGGCATAATTTTCGAGTACTTTACCAACAATGCCTTGTCTTAGATTTTTAAAGGTAGCGTTTTGGGCTTCGATTAACATTCTGTAAATTTTATCTTGTTCGGGAGTTGCCTTCCCAAGGGCTAAAGTTCTTGAAATTGTAGATGCAAATCCGTTATAGGTGCAACCAAATTCCATTAAAAGAAGTTCGCCTTTTTTTACTTTTTTCATTGTAGGGCTTAAGTGTGCCATAGCTGTGTTAGTTCCACTGGTACAGATAATATGAAAAGGAACTCCTTCTGAGCCAAGTTGTCTAGCTTTAAAGGCAATCTGGTTAGTTATATCCCATTCAGTCATACCTGGTTTGATAACTCCTTTGATGTAATCGTAAACTTCTTCACACATAGTACATGCTTTTTTGATGAATTCTAATTCTTCATCATCTTTTGGCATTGTGAAAGGTTCGATTTCACCAGGAGTTGGTTTGAATTTTAAAGGTCTAACCATGTTTCTGATTTCAACTGCATCGGAGTAAAACATTTTATCAGCTTCAAAACCTATGGTTTTTACTTTTGGTCCTAATATTTTTTCATCAGTTATAAGTTTCCATACTTCTCGAGTGATATGTATGTGCATATTTTTTAAAGGATATAGTTCTCCTTTAATTTGATATTCATATCTATCATCAGTAACGAAGTGAATTTCGTTGTTGAGGATAAAAAGGTATGCAGAGCTACCTGAGAAGTTTGTGAGATAACGAATGCTAGGAAGGTGAGTTAAAACAAACCCATCTAATCTTAAATCTTCAACAGCAAATCTTATTTGCTGCAATCTTTTATCAATTATTTTTGGATATGAAACTGGAGGTTGTTTGTGTAATTTATCCATTTTTTAAACTCTTTGATTAATTATTATACAAAATAATTAGGCGATTCTTGAGTAATTGTAACATCGTGAGGATGAGATTCTCTAAGAGCAGCACTGCTAATTTTAACAAATTGTGCATTTTGCTTTAATTCCTCAACGGTTTTACAACCACAATAGCCCATAGCGGCTCTAAGTCCGCCTGTTAATTGATAAAGTGTTTCTCCTACTTTTCCTTTGTAAGGCACTCTACCTTCGATACCTTCTGGAACATATTTAGATATTTCAGATTCAACATCTTGGAAGTATCTATCTGCTGAGCCTTTTTGCATTGCTCCAAGCGAACCCATGCCTCTATAAATTTTATATGGTCTTCCTTCATAGATTATTTTTTCGCCAGGACTTTCAGCGTGGCCTGCGAGTAATCCCCCCACCATTACTGCGTCTGCACCTGCTGCTAATGCTTTAGGTATGTCTCCTGTTTGTTTTATTCCGCCGTCTGCTATTACTGGAATATTATATTCTTTAGCGACTTTAGCAACTTCCATAACTGCTGAGAGTTGTGGAACACCTACACCTGCCACTACTCTTGTTGTGCAGATTGAACCTGGTCCTATTCCTACTTTTAGTCCATCGGCACCTGCTTCTATTAGAGCAATTGCTGCCTCTGGAGTCGCTATGTTTCCTGCTATAAGATTTACGTTTGGATATTCATTTTTTACAGCTTTGATTGTGTTGATTACTCCTTGAGTATGCCCATGAGCAGTATCAACAAAAAGTGCATCAACACCAACAGCTACAAGAGCTTTGACTCTCTCAAGAGTATCCAGAGCAATACCTATAGCTGCTCCTACTCTAAGTCTTCCGTGTTCATCTTTGCACGCAAGAGGATAACGCTTTTTCTTTTGAATATCTTTAAAGGTTATTAGTCCTTTTAAGATAAAGTTATCATCTACAACAGGAAGTTTTTCAATTCTGTGATTTTGTAATATTTTTTCTGCTTCTTCTAAAGTAGTGCCAATTGGTGCTGTAACGATATTATCTTTTGTCATGATGCTACTTATTGGGTCGTTGGGAGATGGATTAAATCTCAAATCACGGTTAGTAACGATTCCAATGAGTTTTTTATCATTGTCAATAATTGGTATTCCGCTTATATGGTAAGTTGACATATACTCTAGTGCTTCACCAACTTTTTTATCTTGTGTAAGAGTTATAGGATCAAGTATCATACCGTATTCAGAGCGCTTAACTCTATCTACTTGTTCGGCTTGCTCAGCAATAGTAAGATTTTTATGTATAACTCCGATGCCGCCTTCTCTTGCAATAGCTCGAGCCATTTCTGCTTCAGTTACAGTATCCATTGCTGCAGAAAGAATTGGTAAGTTAAGAGTTATTTTATTGGTAAGTCGAGTTGCTAAAATAGCATCTTTAGGCATTGTATCGGAATATCTAGGCACAAGAAGAACATCATCAAATGTAATGCCTTCATAGAGTATTTTGTTCAAATTCATTATTATTCCGTTATCTATATTTTTAAAAACTGGGAAGGGCTATAAGCGAATATACCCCATCCCTATTTGAACTTTATTTATAATTCTTGGGCTGATTCAATAAGTACAGAAACTTTATTATTGTTGATTTCTGCAAAACCAGTTGAACTTTGAAATATTTTTTCTTGCTTACCTAAATCAATTTTGATATTACCATTATCTAAACTTGAAACTATAGGAGCATGTCCAGAAAGCACTTGAAAAGGCGCTTTAGAACCTGGAAGAGATATTGAAATCGCTTCACCAGAGAAAATAACCTGAGAGGGTGTAATTATTTCTACGTTTAAATTAGCCATTAATTTTGTGAATTTTTATATTTAGCAAAAACTTCATCAATTGTACCTACGTAAGTGAACATATTTTCTGGGATGTGGTCACAGTCGCCATCAAGAATTGCTTTAAAACCAGCAATAGTATCTTGAATTTTAACGTATTTACCTTCGAAACCAGTGAATTGTTCTGCTACGTGGAATGGTTGAGAGAAAAATCTTTGAATTTTTCTTGCTCTATAAACATTTTGTTTATCTTCATCAGATAACTCGTCCATACCAAGAATATTAATAATATCTTGTAATTCTTTATAAGTTTGAAGAGTTCTCACACATTTTTGAGAAACTTCGTAATGTTCTTTACCAACAATGTTTGGATCCATGATTCTAGAAGAAGACTCTAATGGGTCAACTGCTGGATAAAGACCTAAGTTAGCTATGTCTCTAGATAATACTGTTTTTGCATCTAAGTGGGCAAAAGTATTAGCAGGAGCTGGGTCAGTTAAGTCATCAGCTGGAACGTAAACGGCTTGAACTGAGGTGATTGAACCTTTGTTAGTTGAAGCAATACGCTCTTGAAGCGCACCCATTTCTGTTGCTAATGTTGGCTGGTAACCTACTGCTGAAGGCATCCTTCCTAAAAGTGCTGATAGTTCCGAGCCAGCTTGAGTAAATCTAAAAATATTATCAACGAATAATAGTACGTCTCTACCTTCTTCGTCTCTGAAATATTCTGCGGCTGTAAGAGCTGTTAGAGCAACTCTTGACCTTGCTCCTGGCGGTTCGTTCATTTGACCGAATACTAGAGCAGTTTTAGGCAATACACCCGCTTCTTCCATTTCTCTGTATAAGTCATTACCTTCTCTGGAACGCTCACCTACTCCAGCGAAACAAGAATATCCACCGTGTTGTTTTGCAATGTTATTAATTAGTTCTTGAATTACAACTGTCTTTCCTACTCCTGCACCACCGAAAAGACCAACTTTACCACCTCTTGTGAATGGTTGAATTAGGTCTATTACTTTTATACCTGTTTCAAACATTTCAGCTTCTGTGTTTAAGTCTTTATATAATGGAGCTGGTTTGTGAATTGAGGATGTCATTTTAGATACGATTTTACCTTTTCCGTCAATCGGGTCACCGGTTACGTTAAACATTCTACCAAGCACTTCTGGACCTACAGCAATTGTTATTGGGCTTCCTGTATCAATTGCTTTCATACCGCGCACTAAACCATCAGTAGAATCCATTGCTACTGTTCTTACTCTATCTTCGCCTAAATGTTGCTGTACTTCACATACTAGTGTTTTATCTTCGCCTGTTTCAATAGATTTGTATGGAATATGAATAGCGTTTAGAACTTCTGGAATTTCTCCTTCCTTAAATTCTACATCGATTACTGGACCGATAATTTGGACTATTGCACCTTCGTTCATCAAATTTTCCTATTTAGTTTTTTTTGGAAATTTAAAAAATAATTCCACAAAATTAAGGAATTTATTAGGAATAAAAAAAAATAATTTTTTTTGTTTAAGTTTATTCGCAATTTTGTAATCTTTTGTTATTTAATTTATAATATTAACAATCTATCATATAGTTTTTCGTTTATATAAAAAATTTATTGGAAATGTTATGCAAAGTATTTTAAAGTTGTCCCTTATTTTTTTGATTCTATCTTATAATGTTTTTGCTGTTTCAACGCATTTAAAAATTAAAGGTAGTTCTACTAATTTAACTCCTAAAGCCGGTGAAGAATTTTCTATTCAGTTAGATTTTGAGTTGGATGAGTATTGGTACACTTATACCCACCAAGACCAGTTAAGCCCCGAAGGCATAGGACCTAGCACTACTGAAATTATGATTTATCCTGATGATGCTGTAGAAATGGTAGGGGGAATTCAATTTCCAAAGCCAAGCAAGAAGTTTGATGAAGGCTTTGAGATGGATTTGGAGTATTATAATAATAAATTTAATTATGTAATTAATTTTAAAGCACTTAAAGATTTAGATTTAGTGAATGATTCTGTTTTTGCTGAAGTTTATATCCAACTTTGCGATACTACAAGTTGCTTACCTCCTGAACCTTATAATGTATATTTAACAGATTTAATTGAAGAAACAAAACTATATTACGAGCCAGCTTCAAAGGGTAAAGTAGAAGAAAAATCCGAGAATCGCAACATTACAGACTCTTCACAAGAGATTCAGAACGCAAAAGATAAGGGTATATTTTCATTTTTATGGCTTGCGATTACTTCTGGAGCATTAGCTCTTCTTACCCCTTGTGTTTTTCCTATGATACCGATTACAGTTTCATTTTTTACCAAACGTTCAGAAAAAGCAAATGCAAAGGGATTGCGAGATTCATTTATTTTTGCTTTTGGAATTATATCTACTTTTACTGCCTTTGGAATTTTACTTGCAGCGATTGCAGGACCTACAGGGATTAGAGATTTTGCATCAAATCCTTGGGTTAATATTTTTATTGCGGGGATATTTCTTGTTTTTGCTCTTAATTTGTTTGGAGCATTTGAGATTCAAGTTCCAACTGGAATTATGAATAAGTTAAATGCAAAGTCGCAAGGTTCAGGAATTGGAAGTATTTTACTTATGGGATTAGTATTTTCACTAACCTCATTTACTTGTACTGTTCCTTTTGTTGGAACGGCTTTAATTTCATCTTCAGGTGGAGAGTGGTTTTATCCTATAATTGGAATGTTGGGCTTTTCGGCAACTTTTGCTGTTCCTTTCTTTCTGTTTGCCTTATTTCCAAGTATGTTGAAGTCGCTTCCTAAAGCAGGCGGTTGGATGAATAACTTGAAAGTTGTGATGGGCTTTTTGGAGGTTGCAGCGGCGATAAAATTCCTATCAAACGCAGATTTAGTTTGGGATTGGCAATTACTTCCACGTGAGACTTTCCTTTCAATTTGGATTGCCTGTGGAGTATTGATTGTTATTTATGTATTGGGTTATTTCAGAATGAAACTTGATTCGGCGATAGACCATATTGGAGCGATGAGAGCAGTTTGGGCGATTATTTTTGCCTCAATTACTGTATATTTACTTTCTGGACTTTATGGCAGACCCCTTGGTGAGTTAGATGCTTTCTTACCTCCACAAGGATATGGGCAGTCAACAAGTTATCAATCAAATCCTGGTGGTGGAAATACTGGTGGGATTGGTAAAGCAAGTTATGATGAATCAGAATGGTATAAAGATTATGATAAAGCAATGGAAGTAGCAAAAGCAGAAAATAAAATTTTATTTTTAGATTTCACGGGTTGGACTTGTACTAATTGTAGATGGATGGAGGCAAATTTATTCCCAGATAGTGATATAGCGGGTTTAATGAAGGATATGGTTAAGGTGAAATTATTCACCGACCGCAGAAAAGAGCCAGAATTAACATATAAAAAGATGCAAGAAGAAAGATTTAACTCTGTTGATTTACCTTTGTACGTTCTACAAAAACCTGATGAAACAGTTCTTGGCACAAAAGTATTCACTCGCGACAAGCAAGAGTTTATTGAGTTTTTGAATAAAGGTGTGAAGTAATTGGAAATTGAACTATTTGGACTGAAAACAAAATTTATTGAAAGTGAATTTTGTGAACCACAGTTTAATATGGATTATGACTTATCCCTTGTAAGTGAATTAGAGAAAGGCGAATATGACGCATTTTTTAGAATTTACGCTTGGAAACCATACGCTATTTCGCTTGGAATGAATCAGAAAGAAGATGAGATTAATAAAGATATTTTAGAAAAAGATGGTTACAAGTTAGTTCGTCGCCCAACTGGTGGTAGGGCAGTTTTCCACGCAAACGAATTAACTTATTCTTTTATATCAAAATTAGATAAATACAACAAAATTAAATTATATGAGTTAGTTCATTTAGAATTTGATAATATACTTAATTCTATTGGTATTAAATCAGACTTTGTGCGGGCAAATTCGGATTTTCGGAATATCTATAAAACAAGTGATGAGCGTAGTATTTGCTTTGCTTCAGCAGCCAAATTTGAAATTGAGATTGAAGGAAAAAAATTAATTGGCTCTGCTCAAAGAGTGATTGATAACAAACTATTACAACACGGTTCTATCCCTATCGATAATACATATCTAAATATTGTAAATTATTTGAATACAAACAATAAAGAGAGATTAAAAGATATTTTAAAGAGCAAATCTACATCAATTTCAGAGGAAAATCATGAGATAGCTGGTTATAAAGATTTTGCTGAACTAGTAAAGAAATATTTTTTTAATAAATAAATCCTTCATATATTTGCTATATTATATCAACATTATTAACTATTAATATTAATTATTAATGAAAAAAGAAACTTTATATTTATTAATATTGGGCATAGTATATCTAATATTTATAAATATAATTGGGTTGGGCGGTGAGTATCCTCTGGGAGATGACTGGTCATATAATTTAGCTTTAAAGCATTTTATTGAAACTGGAGAGATACGGTTATCCGGCTGGACTTCTATGCCGCTATTAACTCAAATATTAACTGGCTGGTTATTTAGCTTTGGCGAGTTTTCTTTTCAAGGCGCAAGAATTTCTACCGTTATTTTATCTTTTTTTTCAATATATCTTTTATATTTTATATCTAAGAAATTAGGAAGGTCTACCAGGACTTCTTTTATAAATTCATTGTTATTATTAACAAATCCTCTTTTTATACATTTTTCTATTTCTTATAATACTGATGCAAATTATATATTCTGGTTTTTATTATATTTATTTTTAATATTAAAATATATTAAATCTAATAATTATTTTGTTTTATTTTTATCCTTTTTAGTATTTATATTATCAGTATTATTAAGAGATTTAACCTTTATTATTCCAGTATCAGTAATCTTATATGAAGTTATACATTATTTAAAATATAAAGAAATAAAAGCAAAGAATATTTATATATCTTTGACTTTTATTTGTGTTTTTGTTTTATCTACATATCTATATAGAATATATCTAGAATCGAATAATAATATTCCAGAATTATTTTATCACCAAAAAAATGTTTTATTTAATAATTTATTTAATCCGATTGAACTAATTTCAAATATATTTAAGTCTTCATTTAAAATGATGATTTATTTATCTGTATATCTATTCATACCTATGTTTATAGCAATTTATGACAGTTCATTATTTAAAAATAAAAAATTAATTATTTTATCTTTAGTAATATCTTTTATTGTTATTATAGTTAATTCATTGTTTTATGGTGATAAACTATTTAATTTTGTGTTTAGTGATTTTTTAAGATATGAAGATTTTATAGGGTCTTATTTAATGATGCAAATATTTATAAATATTATATTGTTTATTTCTATTAATTCAATGGTTATTTGTTTATCAAGAATTAATTTAAAGGATTATAATTTATTACAGATATTGCTAATTATATTTGTATTATATATATCATTGTTTAGTTTGATTCATCCATTTGCTAGATATTTAATTGTATTAATTCCTATTTTTAGTATTTATTATTTAGACAATATTAAAAAGCATAATTTTATTTTTACTATTCTCTTCTTATTTTTATTAAGTTTATTTCAAAGTGTTCCACTTGCAAAAGATAATCATACTCTTATAAATGCTTTGTGGGATAAAGCAAAAAAAATAGAGTTAGAGGCTGTAAGTACCGATAGTATTAATGCTGGATTTGAGTATTCGGGTTGGCATCACTATGAAAAAAGCAAAAAGATACTTATTAATAATATTTTTATTGATAATCCTTCATATATTATATCTACAAATAAAAATTATGGATATGAAATACTTGATAGCTCTGAGGTCAATTTGATAAATCTATCAAGAAAAGAAACTTTTATTTATATTATGAGAAAAAAATAGTATAGAAAATTTTTTTTGATTAAAATTTTGAAAACTTATCTAAAAATTTTAATTTAAATTTGTTAATTTTGTTTGTAGAAATAAAAAAATATTAATAAAATTGCTTTATTTACCGATACAGATAGAAAATAAAAAGATTAGACTATGGCAAGTGAAATAAGAGAAGCAGAAAGTTGGCTTGAAAAAGGCGATGAATATCTTAAAATGAATGAAATAGATAACGCTATAGATTGTTATACTAAGTCTATAAATATTAACCCACAAGCAGCTTTTGGTCATTTTAAGAGAGGAAGTGCATTTTATCAAATAGGTAAGTTTAAGAATGCGATAAGAGATTTTACAAATACCATAACATTAAATTCTAGTTTTTCTTTTGCGCATTTTAAGCGAGGGAGTTCTTACTTAGATTTGAAACAGTATTCTGATGCTGAAAAAGATTTTAATAAGGCAATTGAGCATAGTCCTAATTTTTATTTTGCTTATTTCAAAAGAGGTTTATGTTATCTCGGATTGAAACGAATTGATGAAGCTTTAAAGGATTTTGATAAAACAATTGACCTAAATGAATCATTCTCAGCTGTTTATCAATATCGTGGAAATAAATATTTCGAATTAAAAGAATATAAAAAAGCAATTGATGATTATTCAAAATTAATATCATTGAACCAAAGAGATTCAAAAGCATATATCTCAAGAGGGCTTGCTTATGGGAATTTGGAGCAATATAGTGATGCTATAAATGATTATACAAAAGCGATTAATTTAGATGAAAGTTCTTTTTTAGCTTTCAATTATAGAGGTATGATTTATAGTAAGATAAAAGAATTTGATAAGGCAATATTAGATTATAATCAGGTTCTAAAGATTAACCCTCAGCAAGAAGATGCTTTTAATAACAGAGGTATCGCTCATTTTATAATGAAAAAATATGAAAAAGCAGTAGGAGATTATTCAAAAGCTATAGCGTTAAATTCTAAGAATCCTAATTACTACTATAATAGAGCAAATTGCTATTTTAATTTAAAAGATTTTATAAATTCCATTGTGGATTACACCGAAGCTATTGAACTGGAACCACGTTTTTCTGCTGCATATTTTGGAAGAGCGAATGCGAATACCAATTTAAGTAGGTTTAAAGAAGCAATAAAAGATTTTACAAAGTGTTTATCTATTAACAATAGGTTTATTGAGGCATATATAGGCAGAGGAAATGCTTATACTTTAATGAGATATTACAAAAAAGCATTAGAAGATTATACTCTTGCTCTGGAGCTAAACCCAGATTACCCTCAATGTTATCTAAATAGAGGAATTACTTTTAGGACTATGGGTGAAGAAAATGATGCAGCCGATGACTTTAATGAGTTTATCAGACTTGCACCTAACGACCCTAACTCTGATAGATTAAGAAATTGGCTTCATAAAATGGATTTTCCTGTAAAGTATTAATTTACTGGTCAAGATAACTCAGTGCATTTGAAATAAGCATTTCAATACCATATTTCATAGCATATTCTTCAGGATTTAATTTAGAGTTATGTAAAGCAGGCATAGTGCTTTGATTTTTAGGTCTTACTCCTAAAAACCAAAAATACGCTGGTATAACTCTTCCGTAATAAGAAAAGTCCTCACCCCACATTTTAGCTTCAAAATCAATTACATTTTCTGGAGTTACTATTTCATTTGCATTTTTTAAGGCAATTTGGTGTAGTTTGTTATCATTAATTACAGAAGGATAGCCCTTTCTGATTTCTAATTCTGCTGAGCAATCATAAGAGGAAACTAATAGGTTAGTTTTTTCTTCAAGGACTTTATGAATTTCTTCTCTCCATTGATTATCGAAAGAGCGAAGCGTTCCCATAATTTTAACTTCATCTGGAATAACGTTGGTTGCAAAGCCGCCTTTAATCGCTGCGATAGTTAAAACACCTGCTTTTGTAGGGTCTTTGAATTTAGTCATTAAAGTTTGGTAATATACTATTAATTGTGCAGATGCAAGAATTGGGTCAGAGCCAAGATGAGGTTGCGCTGCATGAGTTGATTTGCCTCGAATATTTATATGAATTTCATCGGCAGAACCCATTACAGGACCTTCCTTGAGGGATATAGTTCCTACTTCATCACCGGGGTAAATATGCTGCCCAAATATTGCTTCTACTTTTGGGTTTTCTAATGCTCCATCAGCAATCATTAAAGATGCACCTCCAGGTAATTGCTCTTCACCAAGTTGGAATATTAATTTAATGGTGCCATTAATTTGTGATTCATTATTTTTTAATATTTCAGCAGCAGATAAAAGCATAGCAGTGTGCATATCATGACCGCATGCGTGCATTACATTTTGGGTATTAGATTTGAATGGCAGACCAGTTTCTTCAAGAATTGGTAGGGCATCGATATCAGCTCTTAAAGCGATACATCTTTCGCCATTTCCA
This sequence comes from Eximiradiales bacterium, assembly GCA_965661945.1. GTDB lineage: Bacteria > Bacteroidota > Ignavibacteria > Kapaibacteriales > UBA2268 > JAJRPT01. The sequence continues at coordinate 72,806 of CBFIFP010000002.1, read as the reverse complement.
ATAAGTCCTATGGTTCCAGTTCCGCTACATTCTTTCCATGGTATATTTAATTCATCTAGTTTTTTGCGAATAAATTTTGCTGTTTCAAACTCTTTAAATGATAACTCTGGATTTTGATGAATATGTCTTCTTGTTTCAAGAGTTTTATTAAAAATATTTTCGATTTCTTTTTTTAAATTCATTTTTATTTAAAGTTAGTTAAGTTTAATTAAGATTAAATTGAATTGAATTAACATAATTTATTTAGATGATAAATCATTAATTAAAGAAAATCCTGAACTTAGTTCAGGATTTAAAATTTTTTCAAAATTAGTTAATCTTTGGACTACCAGGAGCAAAGCCCATTGGTTCATTACCGCCTTGAGTTTTGATTTCTCCGTGTTGAGTTTCGAATTTACTTATATTTTCGTTTAATGCTTTGCTAAGCATTTTAGCATGCATAGGAGTCATTATAATCCTTGCTTGAACTTTAGCTTTAGGCGTACCTGGTAAAATTCTTGTAAAATCTATTACAAATTCAGCTTGCGAATGTGAAATAATAGCAAGGTTGGAATATATTCCTTCTGCTTCTTTTTCACCTAATTCGATGTTAATCTGATTTGCTTGGTTTTTATTATTAGCCATTAATTTCCTTCCATTTGTTTAATTCTCTTTCCTAAATAATCTACTCTTTGGTTATCTCCCATGTCTGTAGCAATTTTTAACCATTTTAGATAAAAGTTAACTCTTTCTTCTTCAGGTACTTTAAATTCTATTTTTTCCATTTCAGATAATACATTTTTAAGTCTTGGATCTTTTTTATTTCCTATAGCAATATAGTTATTAGCCAATTCGATAAGGATAATATAATCTTTTTTAAATGTATCTGTTTGATAAGCTTTTTCGAAATACTCAGATGATTTCTCTAACATTGGAATATATCTTTCAACCTTGATTTCGTATTTTTTATCTTCTTCTTGTTTTTGTTGTTCTTCTTGTTGAATTAATACAGCTTTGTTTTTGTAAGAAGAAGCTATGTTTCTAAGCGCAAAATCATAGTTAGAGTTAATTTCTAATGCTTTTTCATATTTTGGAATTGCATCATCATATCTATTTAGGTTAGCAAGCATATCTGCCCACATTGTCCAATATAGGGGGTTTCCTGGTTCCGATTTAGAAAGGTCTTCTAATTTTTTAAGAGCAACATCTTCTTTTCCAAGGTCTTTGTATATTTGTATAATTGATGAATTGCTATTATTATTAGTTGGGTCAAGTTTTTGATATTCTTCTAAATATTTCAAAGCATTTTCAAGATAATTATTTGCTTTTGATAGATTTGATTTGTAATTTCCGTCTGAATATTTTTCCATATTCTTTTCATCTTCTTTTATATTATCTATCTGCTCGTTTGATAGTTTAGAATTTTTAGTTAATCCTTCAAAACCCGAATTGATAGAATTTCCTTTTTTATAATAATATTCAGATAGAGCAAAAAAGATGTCTGGTCTGATTTCAAAGAAGTTAAGTTTTTCGCCTTCCAGCCAATCAGTTGGGAATCCTAATCTCCAACCTTTTATACTAAATTGATTTAAATCACTATTATATTTAGAGTATAAATATATTTCTTCATCAGCCGTAATAATGTCAACTCTGTTTATATCTCCACTTGCTAAAGTGTCAATTCTTGTTTTTGTTTTTTTATTGATTGAATTTATTACTTCTTCAATGTTCATATTTAATTGAAATCTATTATTGCTAGCATATTCAATTTCTTTATCTATTCCCGTAATGTAGTTTTTGTAGCTATCTATAAATTTTAATGTATCACCTTTTAACTCAGCACTATTACCTGTTAAAAAGTAAAAGTCAAGTAGAGTAGGTCTTAAAATCGAACCTATCTCAAAATAATATATAGCTGAATCTAAGTTTGAAATTTCTTGAGTTTTGAAAAATGTTGAGTAATACTCAATACCTTTGTTGTAGCTACCTACCCAAAGTTGATTTTTATATTTAGGGAATTGGTTTTTATATTTTGGATTAGTTGATTTTCCTTCTGCATCGATTATGATACGAGCAGCTTCACGAAGATCTCCTTGCTCCATTCTAATTCTTGCTAGCAAGAGCAATGCTTCTTCGTTTAAAGGGTTTCTTGCTAATTCTATTTGTAGGTTATCAATTGCTGTTTTGTAATCTTTTTGTTCATATTTCATTTTTGCGGTTGTCATTTCTTTTGAAGCGCATTGAAATCCTTGAAATAAAAAACTTGCGATTAAAAGTATTGACAATGAAACTAATATCTTTCTCAAAATTAATCTCCTTCAGATTTTATAATTTACAAAATTACGAAAATTTTATGAATTTAATTAATTTCAGTTTTTTTTTATCTTAGATATTTTTCATAACAATTCAGAGTTTTTATTTTTTAGTTATTTCGTTTGTAATTACAAATTCTATTCTACGGTTGCGAGCTTTAGATTTTCTTGAATCACCCAAATCTACTGGAAATCCAGAGCCGAATCCTCTAGCGTTTATTCTATTATCCTCAACACCTTTTTGAATCAAATATTCTCTCACACTTTTTGCGCGCTCTTCAGATAACATTAAATTGAAGTTTTCATCTCCATCTTTATCTGTATGCCCGTGAACTTCAATTTGCTTATTGTGAGTGTTAATCCATTTCGCAATATCATCTAAAATAATTTCCGACTCAACCAAGATTTCCGCACTATTTTTCATAAAGTTAATACCAAATGGCTTTAATACTTGTTTGAAAATGCTATCCTTAGTTGCTGGAACCAACTCTTTTACAATGTAAATAGTATCCATTGGAATTATTAAAGTATCTTTAACTATTCTTGTTTCCACTATTGGCTCAACCTGCGGGCAACCTTTAAAAAGTAAAAGTCCGAAAGCATTAGGACATTCATCTTCATTATCTGAAATACCATCGCCGTCAGTGTCTCTATTCATTGGATTTGTATTACCGCTAATTTCCTTATAATCATTAAGTCCATCAAAATCACTATCAGGTAAATGAGCAAATGTTTTGTATATTCTTATCTCATCAAAGTCAGAAAGCTCATCACCATCTGTGTCTTTGTTATTAGGATTAAGATTAAGAGTAATTTCCTCAAAATCATTCAAGCCATCACCATCAGTATCTGCAATCACAGGACTTGTTTTATGTATATAAATTTCTTCATAATCAGAAAGCCCATCACCATCAGAATCATCTTTATAAGGATTTGTACCATAAGCAATTTCTTCTTCGTTCGAAATACCATCGCCATCGGAATCTGTACTTTCAAACATATAATAAGTAAATTTAATACCATAATCAAAGTAATGGTCATTAGCAGTTGCATGACCATTTGGTCTAAATTCAAACCCATCAATCATATCAGTTTGAAAATATCTATAAGACGCTTGTAAGCCAATTGAAAAATTACGAGTTACATATAAATCTGCCCCAATACCACCAGCAATTGTTGGCTTGAATTGGTCTTCATCCCCAAAGTCTGACCATAAAATATTAGTTCCGTATTCAGTCTGAGGAGCTTCTTTAATATCTTGTGGTTGAAATCTTATCAGTCCAAAGCCGGCAAAAATATAATAATTAAGACGCTCTCTGGGAAAAAGATTAAAGAACGCGAGCAACTCAACAGTTGATATATCTGTCCTTCTTTGCACTGAATTTAACATCGCATCTGGGTAATATTCTTGAGGAAATTGCTCTTCAAAATAATTTGTGAAATTATCTTTATACCCTCTTAAGTATGATAAGTTCCCTTGAGAGTATCTAGCTCCTATTGATAGTTCGGGTAGATAAGGCATTGTATATTTTGTTTCTATTGCCATTGAATTACCAGTATTGTTATCAAACTCACCAAAATAGTGTGTAAAGTTTCCAACACCGCTAACTGACAATCTTCCATCTGAGTAAGGAATCAAATTTCTATCAAACAGAGGATTTTCTCTTGATATTGCTTGGTTTACCAGCGTTACTAATATGATGATTATTAAGGTTTTCATATTTTGTTGTAAATTTAATTCACAAAATTGTGTTTATTTAACTCAATCAATTATTATACCAATATGTATCTTATTCATTTTATTACAAATATAATAGTTTTATTTGTAATTATGAAAACATTCTCATTTTTATCACAATTTTTGTAATTAAAAATAATAAAGCAAGTCATATTTTTAAACCAATCAAAATAAAGCAAATAAAAAGATAATATTTAGCCAAAGGTGTGTAGCTTTCAACACACTTTATCATAAAAAATAAAAATTGTGGGTAATTATTAAAAAAAATGTTATAATTTTTGAAAATAAATTTGCAAAAAAAAAATGGTTTTAATTTGGCATTTGACAGATGACAAAAAATAAAAAAGTATTTTTTTAATTGTTTACCTTTATTACAATTATAATTATATTAACTTGTTTTTAGTAATAAAGGCATCTGGCTTTATTTTTTAAAACAAATTTTTGGAGATGTTTATGAAAAAGATGATATTTTCATTAACTTTATTTCTTTTCTTTGTATCTGTGACTAGTCTTTTTGGAGTACAACATACAAATTCTTATTCTTCGAATAATATGAATTGGAATAATGGCGACCCTACACAAGCAAAAACACTTTATGAAACAGTTCAGGTATTTTGCTCACCATCTGCTTGTACCCTTCATTGTTCTTCACCTGGTTCTAGTCAAGAATGTAATTGGCCAAATATGACTTGGTGTGAAGGTTGTGTAGGTTGTTGGGGTGTTTGGAATAGTTCAAATTCCGAAGATATGTATGAATATGCCCTCGATAAAATAGAAAATAATGTTTTATCTGGTCAGTATTCTTTGCATTATATAAATACTTCACAAAGTATAACATACTATAAATTTAATGTAACAACTGGAAAAGCAGAAATAGATGTTGTTGTAACTTACGATGATGGGTTATAATGAGATTAATAATTTTAATTATTGTTATTAATTTCTCTTTTTCTTTATCAAAGGAGAATATCTTTGAAATAGAATCACCTGATAAATTTATGTTTATGCCCGTAAAGTATTGTGATTCTTTAAATTTTTATATTGCAGAAGAGTTTTTTAATGAATTTTGTAAAATAAAAATTTATAAAATGAATCTTCAAACAAATAAAATTGATTCATTTTACTTAGATGTTCCTTTTGATGAAGATTTTTATTGTGATAATGATAAAACTAAAATATATGGTTTAAATATAAATAAAGATAAATTAGAAATATCACTTTTTACTAATTTTATCATCTTTAAATATGACTCAATATCTGATAATTATTTTTATGAAAAACACATAAATTTTAGAGAAATAATTAATGAAAAAAGAAATAGAAGAATAAATATCAGTAAATTTTACAAAATTACAAATAATAAAGTTTTAGGTGTTAATGATGCATACCATAAAAATCTAATTCACGAAAATGGTTTATATTTTTGGGAATTAGATTTAAAAAATGAAAGTATTATAGATTTTCTTTTACCACCTCCAAAAGGATTTAAGTGGACAATAATGCAACCAAAATCTATAATTGATTATCATAAAGGACAATATATATATTCTGATTTAGAAGATGATAAGATTTACTTCTTTAAAAACAAGGATAGCGTAACTCAATTTGATTTAGATATTTTCAATAATAATTTTGAAAGTGTTGATAAGCAACTAGATGTAAATCATCCTGAGTTTTTTCTAAATTCAAATGAAATGCAAAAGGATTCTTCTTATTTAATTCATAGAGTTGATTTTTTAGACGAAGATAATATTCTAGTATCATACTCTATACCAAAAACATTCGAAACAAGTTTATATCATTTATATAACTTTTCTTTAGTTTATAAAGATAATAAAGAATGGAAAGTAAAAGATAAAATTGAGCCAGAGTTAATATTTGGAAATAATAGACAAGAAGATAAGTATTATTATTGGCCTAATATAAAAGTAATTAATTCTAAATTGATTTCAGTTCATTATCCTTATTTTGTAAATAAGAGAAATAACTTCTATAGAATAGAAGATGTAGAAGATATATTAGAAAGGATTTATAGAGAGTATAATATAAGTAAATAAAAGTCTGTATGGATACTTTATTTTAATTCCTTTACACCCAAAATCTATTTTAATCTCTCTAAAATATTTCTATATGGTTCATCTAAGAAGCGTTCCAGCGCGCGCAGGACTATTGGAAGCAATCGTTACTCTAGTATCAGTAAAATCTTCTATAAATTTAATATAATTTAAAGTTTCTTTCGGTAATTCATCAAATGAATTTGCGGTTTCAAGTGAAGTGTTCCAGCCCTTTAGGGTTTGATAGATAGGTGTTACATTTTCAAGAGATTCAGAATCAGCAGGGTAATACTTTAAAGTTTTTTCACCAATTTTATACTCAGTGCAAATCTTAATCTCATCAAAATCATCTAAAACATCTAATTTTGTTAAAGCAATCTCACTAATCCCATTAATCATAACAGAATACCTTAACGCAACCAAATCTAACCAACCACAACGACGTGGTCTGCCAGTAGTAGCTCCAAACTCATTACCATTTTTGGCAAGTTTAGAACCAATATCATCTTTTAATTCAGTGGGGAAAGGACCATTTCCAACTCTCGTAGTGTATGCTTTTGTTATACCAATTACTTTATTAATAGAAGTAGGGGCAATTCCAAGCCCAGTGCAAGCTCCACCAGAAGTAGGGTTAGAACTTGTTACATAAGGATACGTGCCGTGGTCTAAGTCAAGCAAAGCACCTTGAGCACCTTCTGCGATAATTCTTTTATTATCTTTAATTGCTTGATTAATCAACTGAGTTGTATCAGTCACATAAGGGTCAATAAGTGCATCAAACTCTAAGTATCTCTCTGTAATTTCTTTTATGTCAAGTTCTTCAAAACCATAAATCTTAGTCAAGACTTCATTATATTCTTGAATATTGATTTTAATTTTTTCGATTAGAATATCCTTATCAAGCAAATCAACAATTCTAATACCCGTTCTTTTTGCTTTGTCGATATACGCTGGTCCTATTCCTCTGCCAGTAGTTCCTATTGCATTTTTAATTGATTTCTCTCTAGCAGTATCAACCAATTTATGATAAGGCATAATTAAATGTGCCTTATGACTTATAAAAAGACGACCATTCACATCAATACCATTATCTTTTAACATTTGAATTTCATCAAGAAGTGCTTCAGGGTCAATAACTACTCCATTACCAATGATACACTTAACATTGTCTTGTAGGATACCTGAGGGAATCAAATGCAAAACATATTTATTGCTACCAATAACAATAGTATGACCAGCATTTGCTCCGCCTTGATAACGAGCAACAATATCAGCGCCTTCACTGATTAAATCAACAATTTTCCCTTTCCCTTCGTCTCCCCACTGAGACCCAACGATTAATTCAACTGGCATAAGATTATATTTTAAAGTGCAGATTAAAAATTATTACTGATGTTTAAAACCTTATCAAGATGTGTCATTTTTACAAGGTCTTGAACCTTAGACGATAAGTTTACTAAAGTTAGTTTTTTCTTATTTCTAAGAATATTACTATTAGAGGCAACCAACATTCCAAGCCCAGAACTATTGATTTGTTCTACATTTGCGAGATCGAAGACAACGTTTGTAACATTTTCATCATTTATCAATTCTGAAAGGTCTTTTTGGAATTCAATTGCATCGTTTCCGCCAAGAAGGGAATTGCTCAGCACTAACTGAACAATTCCATCTTTTTGTTTTGTAAATTCTAATACTAAATTATTATTTTTCATTTTGCAACTTCTAATTTTTTATTTCTATCATTATACCATAATACAAATGAACTTGCAATATAGATTGAAGAGTAAGTACCTACAATAAAACCAATTAACATAGTAAGAGCAAATGCTTCTAGAACAGGCCCACCAAATAATACTATTGTTACTAATACTAATGCCGCTGTTAAAGTAGTATTTACAGTTCTACTTAATGTTTCGTTGATGCTTATATTAATTACTTCAGTTAATTTTTTACCTTTTAACTTCTCTAAGTTTTCTCTAATTCTATCGAAGATAATTACCGTATCATTAATTGAAAAACCAACTACTGTTAGCAATGCCGCTAGTGTTGATTGATTTATTTCCAAGTTAAACAATCCTGTTTTGTTTATTATTACAATTAAAGTAAACGTAAATAAAACGTCGTGAACAAGAGCAACAATCGCCCCAAGACCAAAGATAAACTCAAATCTAAAACCTATGTATATTAATATTGCAACAACCGCTAAGATAATTGCTATTAATCCATTAGTTCTCATTTCGTTACCAATTTTAGGTCCGATTTTATCTACTTTAAGAGTAGTGTGTGGGTTGTTTGCAAACTTTGTATCCAAAGCATTTTTAACTAAGGAAGGAGCATCGTCAGAGTCTTTAACTCTAATCAGATATGCATTAGCAGTACCGAAAGATTTTATTTCAGCACCATCAAAGTTAGAGCTTTCAATAGCTGTTCTAACTTCTTCAGCAGTAACTGTGTTTTCGAATTTTACACCGATTTCTGTACCACCGGCAAAGTCGATACCCATAACAGGTCCGATTATAATAGCCCCTATAACAGTAAGAGTAATTAAGATTGCAGAAACAAAAAAGAATGTTTGTCTTTTTCCTACGAAATCAATAGTTGTGTTATGAAAAAATCTCATTTTATTAATATCCTTTTCTAAAATTTAAAATTATGCTTCTTTTGGTTGACCAAATCCAAATTCTGAACTACTACTAGATAATTGAATTTCAATTAATGCTCTTGAAACCATAATGGCAGTGAATAATGTAGAAACAATACCAACCATTAGAGTTAAAGCAAATCCTTGAATCATACCTGTTCCGAAGTAGAATAAAATCAAACCAGTTAAAAATGAAGTAATGTTTGAGTCAATAATTGCACTCATTGCTTTTTTGAAACCTTCATCTATAGCACTTTTTAATGAACGTCCTTTTGTTAATTCTTCTCTGATTCTTTCAAATATAAGAATGTTTGCATCTACTGCCATACCCATTGTAAGGATAATACCAGCTATACCAGGGAGAGTTAATGTTCCTCCAAGAGATGCAAGCACTGTAAATATTAGGGCTATATTAATAAATAAAGCGAAGTCAGCAACCATACCACCTCTTGCATAGTAGAAAATCATAAATAATATGATTAAAACAAATGCTATAATAGATGAGCTAATTCCTTTAGAGATTGAATCTTCACCTAAAGATGCACCAACTACTCTTTCTTCAATAATTTTTACTGGAGCTTTTAAAGCACCCGCTTTTAAAACGATTTCTAGTAAGTTTGCTTCTTGTGCATTTGCCATACCTGTTATTTGAGAACTACCACCAGATATTTTACTTATTACGTTTGGAGCTGAATAAACTCTTTCATCTAAGATGATTGCTATTTGATTTCCAACATTTGCACCAGTTATTTTAGACCATTTTTCTGCCCCGTCAGTGTTCATTTGCATATTAACAATCCAAGAATTTGTTGTTGGGTCGATGTTAGTTTGTGCGTTTGTAATTACATCTCCAACTAACTCTGGTTCGCTTTCAATTGAGTGGAATCTGAAAACTTTATTTTTTTGGTCTTGTGAGTTTCTTATTGGTTTTGCTTCAACTGCTACTTTAAGGTTAAATGGAATGAAAGATTTTATTTCCGGCATTCTAAGATAAGCGTTAAACTTATCCAAATCTTCTTCAGAAATCATAAAGTAGTAATCACCTGCAGGAGGGTTTACCTCGTAATCATATTGCACTGCGTCTTGATTTTCACCAGGTATAAAGAATGTAGCAAATAAAGATGTAAATTTGTGTCTAGATTTGTATAGTTTTCGTTGGTCATCTTCTTGCAAACCTTCGTAAGGATTATTTGGATTTGAAGTTGTTGTATTATCTTCTGATAGAGTTCCTGAGTTTTCAAATTCTTCCGAAGCTACTTCAGTTGAAGTTGAAGAAGTGTCATCTTTAGTAAGTGATGTATCCATTGGTGAATTATCGTCTGTTTTAGCTTGTTCAGTTCTAACTAATTCGCTTTCATTAATTGTTTCTTCACCGAATAATCCTTTTCTTTTAGATAGGTATTCATCAATTGCTTTGAATGCTCTTATAATTTTCTCGTTGTTTCTAACAATGTTAAATTCCAAACGAGCAGTTGTAGAAATTAGTTGTCTTACTTCTTCTTCGTTTGAAACGCCAGGAAGTTCGACTAAGATTCTACGAGTACCTTGTTGTTGGATATTTGGCTCAGAAACACCATATTTATCGATACGCTGTCTGATTACTTCTTGAGCTTGCTCAACTGCAGATAGTGCATTGTTTTCTAAATTTTCTAGAATTGCTTCTTCAGATGCATTTCTTATGTCTCCTATATCAAAATAAGAGATTAAGGATTTACCTTCTGGACGAGCAATTTCATCAAAAAATCTTGTGAAAACAGGAATTGCTTCTTCATCAGAAGTTTTCAAGTAATTTTTAGTTTCTTCAATAACTTTTTCAAAAAGTTCGTCAACTGCATCTTTCTGAGCAGATTCTTCAATTAATCTAACTACGTCAACCTCTAAGGTAACATACATACCACCTCGAAGGTCTAATCCAAGTTTGATTCTTTTTTGTTTAGCGGATTCGAATGATTCGCCATAGTTATCTTTAAACTTTTGAATTACCGCAATAGAATCAGCAGGGTTAGATTGTTGCCTTGCTTCAAATCTTGCGGTATCCCATAATGATTCATACTCTGTTGATTGCCATGTTGGATATAATACATATATAGCCGCAATCACAGGTACTAAAATCAGGGCTAGTTTTTTCCAATTTTGTTTCAATTTAAACTCCTAAAAAAAGTCGTTATACAAGTTATAAAAAAATAGTTTTTTCAAAAATTGAAATTTTCAAAACACGAATATAAAGGGAATTATGAAAATAAACAATTTTTTTTATAAAAAAAACAAAAAAACCCACTTAAAAATAAGATTTAAGTGAGTTTTAAAGAAATAAAGATATTTTTATGCGCTTTTCTTGGTATCTTGATTTTGCTCCAAACTTAAAATGTATTTATATTTTTCCCAATAATTATCTATTGAGACTTTCATTTCTCTTGACCAAAAGATTGGATCAACAAATCTAAATTTGAAAATATTTTTTTCATTTTTGAAACAAAGGAAACCTAAAAGCGGAGTATCATAAAATTTGGGTATAAAATCAAAGCTATTAAGCGCTTTGCCTATGTCCCCAAGTAATGCTCTTAAATCATTTTCAATTAGATTATCAATTGATTTGTAAAAATCAAATTTTAAATCTAAATTTTCATTTTTGTGCCACCAAATATCTTTATTTTTAAAGTATTCTGTTGCTAATGGCTTATTAGCAGTAATCATTTCGTCAACCATATCTTCTAATTGATATCTTTCTTGGTCTGTTAAACTTTCGTACTGCACTGCAAGTAGGTCAATATATCTATTATATTGAGTTCTATACCAACTCTCCATAAACCCATCAATTGAGCTTATAAATTCATTATAAATAACTTCCATTTCCGAGAGAACTCTGTTTTTCTCTGCAATTGGGTCAAATGTTTCTTTAATTTTGGCTAATCTCATAAATAATTTTCCATATTAATTCACAAACTTACGGAAAAATGTTAATAAACTAAAATTTTTATTATTTAATGATTGTTTTTTTAATCTCAGCACAATATCGAACAGTGGTTAATTATAAGCAGAAATGTATTTTATTATATTTCTACTTGTTTTTTATTTATACATAATAACATATTATATTATAGATAGTTATACAATCATTAGTGTTTTATAATTAAGTTCTTTTTCTTCTTGGCATACTACTTGTCATATTAATTAACAGGAAAATAAAGGTCAATAATGTTCAATTATTGATTTGCGATTTTATCAAAGGAATGATTAAGGAAATGATTATGAAATATATATTGCTATTAATATTGATAATTGGTATTGAGGCAAATGCTCAGTTTATCCAAAATAGCTCGCAATCTTTATTTTCGGATGTAAAAGCTTTTACAGTTGGCGATGCATTAACTGTCCTTATTACTGAAGACTTTCAAGCTAATGGTAATTCTTCAATGGAGAATGGTCGCTCAAGTGATGTTGGAATGAATGCAAATATGGGTCTTAATGCTCTTGGTTCTATCCGAGGAGAAGCTGGAGCTGGACACAGCAATGATTTCAAAGGTGGGGGTAGAACTTCAAGAAATGAAAGAATTAGAACTCAACTTTCTGTAAGAGTTGTGGGGGTAGAACCAAATGGTAATATGGAAATTGAGGGTAAACGTACTACAAAAATTAATGGCGAAACTCAAACAATCATAATTAGAGGCGTTGTTAGGTTGGTTGATATTCTTCCGGATAACTCTATATACTCTTATAGTATTCTTGATTTAACATTGCTTATCGAAGGAGACGGTCAAATTTCTGAAGTTCAGGAGCCTGGGTTAATTACTAAATTTATAAGATTTTTATTCTAATGAAAAAACAAAACATCATATTAATAGCAAGTATCTTTATTATCTTTACTTCTTCGCTTTTTGCGGTAAGAATTAAAGATATATCTAACGTTGAAGGAATAACCGGTGTTCAAGTTATTGGTTATGGGCTTGTTGTTGGTTTAAATCAGACTGGCGATAATCAATTGACTGAATATACTAATCAGTCTGTTGTTAATATGCTTAAAAGATTTGGACTTACCACAACAAGAAAAAATAATAGAATGAGAAATGTAGCTGCTGTTATGGTAACTGCAACTATCCCAACATTTAGTAAAATCGGTCAAAAGATAGATGTTACTGTATCTTCTATGGGTGATGCAACATCACTTCAGGGTGGAACTTTACTTCTTACACCACTTGCTATAAGTTCTGGAGAGATTATCGGAAATGCTCAAGGACCTTTAACCGTTGGTGGGTATGACTACAGAACCTTAGGAAGTCAGGTAAGTAAAAACTTCGTTACATCTGGAAGAGTTCCTAATGGATTAATACTTAATCAATCAATAGAAAGTCAAGTAACTGATGGCGGAACTGTTAGAATATCACTTAGAGAAAGTGATTTTACTACAGTAACAAGATTAGCTCAACAAGTAAATACAATTCCTGCATTAAATGGAAATGTGAATGCTTTAGATGCAAGCACCGTAGAAATACAACTTCCTCAAGGTTTAACTTCTGGTAATCAGATGGCTTTGATATCTCAAATTGAGAATCTTGATGTTGTAGTTGACCCACAAGCAAGAGTTGTTATAAATGAAAGAACTGGAACTATTGTAATTGGAGGTAATGTAACAATACTTCCTGCTGTTATCTCTCATGGTGGTTTAGAAATCAACATTCAAAGGCAAGTGGTTGTTCCTCAGCCCGCACCTTTTACAATTCTTCCGCCAAGAATAGCAGAAACTGCAACAATAGATGCAAAAGAAGAAATTATACCTGCTTCTCCTTTGGAGGTTCCGCAAGGAACTACAGTAGATGATATTGCAAATGCGCTAAATTTACTTGAAGTGAAACCGCGAGATTTGATTGCTATATTTCAAGCACTCAAAGATGCTGGAGTACTTCAAGGTGAATTAATAATTCAATAGAGGTTTTTATGTCATTAGATATGATGAATTTTGATACTAAATTGCAAGCTAACGATTCGATGAATGAAGCAAGAATGGCTAGATTCGCAAATCTTGCCAAAGAAGGTCAAATTGTAGGGAAACAAAAGATGCCAATGGCTGAAAAAGTCAAAATGGCTGAGGCAGCTCGCGGATTTGAGGCAATGTTTTTAAATATGCTAATGAAAGAGATGAAAGGAAGTATTAAGTCGATGGGGGCAGATAAAGAGCAAATGGCTACTTTTGGTGCTGAGACTTTAGAGGGTTATAATGATATGGCTTTTGCTGATGAGATGTCAAAGGTCGGGAAAGGGATGGGAATTGCGGATATGATATTTAAGCAATTGACTGGTGGGGAAGATTTATATAATATAACAAAATTTGATGCTGCTGGATTTAATCCAAAAAGTGGAACTGAGTTGAATTGGAATACTAATTCCAATAAAATAAATGAGAATTTTAAATTAAAATTGAATGAAAGAATCGGCGAATTTAAAGATGTGATTTCAAGTGCGGCAAGTGAGAATGGGATTGACATGAATTTGATTAAAGCAGTTATTGCAGCCGAGAGTGCTGGGAAACCAGACGCTGTTTCAAACGCAGGCGCTAAGGGCTTAATGCAGATAATGGATGGTACGGCAAATGAGCTTGGCATAGAAAATGTATTTAATCCTATAGAGAACATACAAGGTGGAAGTAAATACTTGAAAAATATGATTGATAAGTTCGGAAATTTAGATTTAGGGTTGGCTGCTTACAATGCTGGTGCGGCTAATATTGACAAATATGGTGGAATACCGCCATTCCCTGAAACTCAATCATACATAAAGAAAGTTAAGAATTATATTCAAATGTTTAATACCTTTGATACAACGGAATAATAAAATGATAAATAATTTTTTAGATTTATTAACAAGAGAAGAAAAGATTTTGACAGATTTAGTTTTAATTACTGAATATCAAAATCGCGCCCTTGTGGAGTATAAAACTTCAAATATTCCAGATATTATTTCTAAACAAGATAATTTACTTGGTCAGCTATCTAAAATTGAAAATGAAAGAATTAGTTTATTTATGGAGTTATTTAAAATCTCAAGAACCGAAGCGGTTAATTTAAAATTATCGATGATTGAGAATAAGTTGAAAGGCGAAAATAAAACTAAGGTTGGTTTGCTTCGGACTTCAATTGCAAAACTAAATAATAAATTGATTCAATTAAATAATGAAAATAGAATTTTAGCCAATCGTGGCAAACAAAGCATAAATAATATTATTCGGTCATTAAATCAGAATAATAACGCTGTGTTCAATGTTAAAATTTAAGTAATGGATTATTCAGAACTGCAAGGAAGCAGCTCATTTTCCAATCGGGACAGAATATCTGTCCCGATTACTTATAAAAAATTTATATAAAAAGGTATTATTATGGAAAACAATAGGTTAGATACAATCGCCAATGAGTTAGCTAAAGAAATCATACAATATTCAGTAAATCTTCCAGACGAAGATCTTCTGCAATTAAAAAAAAAGCTGAATGTATATGCTCGCTTAGTGCCTTCTTCAATTAGGAATTTTTCACAAAAGAAAACAAGAATTGAGAAGATGAAATCATTAATAGAAGCAAGTTCTAATTTATCTGATTGTATGGAGTTTCTTGAAATATCAAATAAATTGAGATATGGAAACACAGATAGAATAAAAGAAAAAATCCAAACGCTTGATTCTCAACTTTCACAAAATGTATTTTTTTAATTAAATAAACAAAAAAACTAAATGTCATTAGCATCATTAGAAATAGGACGTAAAGCCCTACTTGCTCAAAGAATGGGACTTGATATAACCAGTAATAACATTGCTAATGTTAATACTGAGGGATATTCACGTCGTGATGCTAGATTTGCTGAATCTGCAGAACCAGTGTATCAAAACGGAAATTATCTTGGTACTGGGGTGCTAATGAGCAAATTAAGAACTTTTAGGGAAGAGTTTTTTGATAGAGAAGTCAGAAGTACATTATCAAGAAAAAGTGGTTTAAATCAAGATGATAAAATTTTAGAAAGAATAGAAACTATTTTAGCAGAACCAACTGCAGAAAATTTGAATAACTCAATAACTGATTTTTTTAAGGCGTTTGACGAACTTGCTTTAAAACCAGAAAGTGTTGGGCTTAGAGAAAATATACTTGAAGTTGGGAATACTTTTGTAGATAAGTTTAATTATATGTCTCGGTTAATGACTGATGCTAGAACAGAAGTTGGTAACGAAATTAGAAATTTTACAGAGAAATCAAATAGGTTAATTTCAGAAATTGCATCGCTGAATCAGTCTTTTAGTTCAGGTAAATCTATGGCATACGAACAATCTCAGACAATGATAGATAAAAGAGAATTGTTACTTGAAGAATTGTCGGAAATTGCCAATGTTAATGTAACTGAAGGTGGTGACGGAACTGTAAATGTGTTTATCAATGGTATTAATGTTGTAACCAAACATGTAGCTACATCCTTAAAAGTACAGGAAAATGTATCATCAGAAGGTGAGCTTACTTATAGAGTTACTACTGTTGATAAAAACGGTAATGCACTGAATAATATTAACCCTTCTTCGGGAAGACTTTCTGCTTCTTTAAGACATTTTAACGTTACTTTAGACCCTCGAGATTCTTCAAATCAATTTTCTGCTTTTACAAGATTAAATGATTATGCAACTGCAATTGTAGAGAATGTCAATACCCTTACAAATCAAGGGTATGGTTTAGATGATGTTGATGAAGAGTCGCCAGAAAGAAACTTTTTTGAAATTGGCGATGTTACAAATTCTTCTTTTTCTATTCGTTTATCACCAGATTTGATGAATAACCCAAGAAACATACCATTGAGTGCTGCTGCAGGTGAACCAGGTAATGCTGATATTGCCCGTGGGATTGCTCGGCTTGCTGATAAATTAGATTTTATTGGTGACGAAACTTATTATGAATATTATGCTGGCTTTGTTGGTAAAGTAGGTTCGATGCGACAAGATACTTTTAGACTTTTTGATAATGCCTCTGTTGTATTCGAGCAGTTGGAAAATCAAAGAGAATCAATGATTGGAGTAAATCTCGATGAAGAAGCTGTAAATTTAGTAAAATTTCAACAAGCATTTCAGGCAGCATCTAGAATTGTAAACACTACTAATGAAATTCTTACAACCGTAATAAATTTAGGGAGATAAAAGATGAGAGTTAGTAGCAATTCCCAATATGTTGGCTTTACAAGACACGTGAATAAAATTCAATTAGAACGTGATAAAGCTCAAACAAGAGTAAGCACTGGAAAAGATATAATTACTCTTTCTGATAATCCAGAAAAAGTTGTTGATATTAAACTTTTTGAAAAGAAAATTTCTCAAAATGAGAATTACATTAATATTCTAGATTTAACTCAACAAGAGCTTTATGCTGTAGATGATTCATTAAGAAGAGTTTCTGATGTTGTTCAGACTATAAGATATGAAGCTATCAATTCAACTAATCAAGATACAGAAGCCCTACAAGTTTTAGGTGAACAGTTTAGAGGTTTATTAGATGATTTAGTTAGAGAAGCGAACACAGACTTCAATGGACATTATCTTTTTGCTGGTACTAAAACTACACCTCAATCTATAAAAAGAGATTTCCCTGATATGAATGAAAATCCATTTCAGATTATTGGAGTTGAACCCACCGAAGACAATCCTTCGGGGTTAAGTGTTCAATTTAAAGGGAATAACAACGACAGAATTATAAATAAAGACCAGAAGAACTCACAAGTTATTAATCAAAAAGCTAATGAGATATTCGGACCAAATAATGAACTTTTTGATTTAGTAATTGAGATGCATAATATATTATCTTTTAATGAAGATGGTAGTCCAAGAACTGATTCTGACTTTTTTAATGAAAATGATATGAAAAATATAGATAGAGTACAGCAAGGACTTGCAACATTTTATGATGATATTAACCGAATTGCTGCAAGAAACGGAACTTACCTAAATAGAGTTGATGGTTTAAAAAATCAACTAATTGACGAAACATTGCGATTAAAAGATTACCGCTCTGTGCAGGAAGACACCGACATAGCAGACGCAGTTATAAACCTAACTCGCCAAGAAAACGCCTTAAACTATGCCCTGCAAGTAGGAGCAAGAATTAACCAAATATCTCTATTTGACTTTTTAAGGTAAGAATCCCACATTTTCAATAAGAGTTATACAATATTGTCCATTAGTGATTATATTTTAATATAAATAGTTTTATAACATTATGTAATATATAAAGTTGTAGATATTTCTTCACTTCGGAGAACTGCAACATTATTAGAAAACAGAATCCACTCCTAACACCCCATAACTGCGAAACAGTTGAATAGAAAAGCGTTGTAATTATTGAAATTACAAAATATTAGAACATTACAATTTTAAACTATATTCATCGCTGACGCTCTGAATGACATTTTTCTCTATTTCTAATAGACGATATAAGTTAATTACTGCTATTTTTGTTTATCTTATTATCAAAATCTTTTCAAATCTTGTTTCAGTTCCGTGTTCGATTTTTACTATGTAAATTCCTGGTTCTTGACTTTCATTACCCCAAATTATATATGCTGAATTGACAGATACTTTCTCAATTCTGAGTTGATTATATGTATTAATCTTTTTACCATTTAAACTATAAATAGATATATCATCTATTGTAAATGGTTGTTTTATATCCCAAAATACCTTTATTTTAACTTGTCTATTTGAAGGTTGTGGAAAAGGCGGATGTACGTACAAATAGTTTCGTTCTACCTTATTTTCTACACTGCTGTAATATTCTATTCTATCTTTTTCCATAGGAACATAGATATTTGCAATTGAAGTATAATAAGTGCTATAATTTTCAGTTAGTTGTTGATAAATTAATTCATTAGATACAGTTATATTGGGGTCTAACTTATACAATGTATCAACATTAAGTTTGTCATCAAAATTTATCTTTACAAGATTTCTATACCTTGTTGTGTCAGTTCCGTTGATAGTTATGTATCGATGAATAAAAATATTATCTTTTACATCACCAAAAGACAAATAGTTTGTTTCATTTATTGGTGTAAAATATTCAAATTCAATATTAGGATATTTATCACGTTGAGGTGAATAGATTAATTCTAATTTATTTGAAGATGTATTTAATTCAAAAATTTCAGTATTCTTGACAGATTCTTCTTTTTGAACATAAAAGAAGTATCTATCGTTTTGTTTATACATATAAAAACCTCCTAAAAAACCAGGTGAATCTTCTACGTATAATTTATCGCATTTTAGGTCATTAGGATTAGACTTAGCAATGAAATAATTTTTATTTGTTCTATCTTGACCGTAAATCCATAAATTTTCATCATCTATAAAAAATTTAACACCTATATTAGTTCCAACACTATCAACATAGCCAATTAACTCAATTTCAAACTCTTTATTAATTTTGTAAATATTTAACCTTCTACTTACAAGTAAAGTTGAAGTTAGATAAAATTCATCTTTATAGTTAAATGTATTATAAGAACGACCAACATAATTTGAATCAAATTTGAACTGAAAAGTAGAACCTCCATCATTTGTTTTTCCAAAATTGAAAGGGTAGCTTGTAGAACCACCAACACCTTTTAAAGTAAAAGCTCCATTTTCCATATCTTTAAAAAAACTTTTATCAAAAACAGGGTAAATAGGATAATTATGCTCTGAGGTGTCAACCGGTAATGAATTTTCATTTTTATAAAATGTTTTCCCGCCATTTGTGGTTTTATAAATAGTAGCACTTAGTTCTGCAATACTTTCTCCACTTCTTGGAATAACCCAATTATTATCATCTATAATATGAACTGTTGATATTGAAAAACCTCGTCTTGACAAAGAAGATAATATTTCAATATTTTTACCTAAATCATTGGATTTGATAATAGTTTTACCAGGCATTGTTACAAATAATAGTCCATCTATAAAACATATATCATTAATTAAATAATCCGCTAATCCGAGGGCTAAATTTCTATGCGATTCAATTAATTTTAAACCTTTTGTTGACATATCATATTCAAAAAAAGATATTAAGGCACTTGTAACAGATGGATAAGCAAAAATTATTTTATTTTCATCTTTAGGATAAAATTTATAATTCCCAACAATGCTTAAATTGTGAATATCCCAATTATTTTCTGATTCCAAAATTGCAAAATTTTCATAAGTTGTTAAGTAAAATACTTCATTAATTAAATGAATTTGAAAATATTTATTTATTGCAAAATTTGGTAAATCATATTCTTTGAATGAATCATCTCCATTTTTTAGAACTTTTAAAGAAGAAATAGAGTTTTCATCAATAAGTTGAGCAAATATACTACCATCATAATAAATTAATTTCTGCACTATCCCATTTAATTCTGAAGATTTTGTCCAATTTAATCCAAAATCTAGAGATATATAAATATTACCATTATTTGAACAAACATAAATAATATCATCATTTATTGCAATTGAAATTAATGGTTCATTAGTTACATTATAAGTTTTCCAAAAATCTCCTTTATCGTTGGATATTATAATTTCGCCTTTATCCGTAACGCCATATAAAACATTATTGTAATAGGACATATCACGAATATATGCATCGGTTCCAGAGTAGTTTTGATGCCAGGTTTCCCCAGCATCAAAAGTACGTAAAACTCCACCATTTTCACCATAAAAGACAAAATCATTATCACCCAATGCCAAAATGTTCAAATTGTAGTTTGATACATTGTAGTGAGTTACTTTAGGAATAAAGTAATCAGCAGCAAAAAGCGAATTTATTAAAATTAAAATAATTAACATTTTTTTTCTCTTTAAATTCTTATAAACCTATTTTAAGATAATCACTAATCCAAAATCTTGAGGATTTATTCCCACTTTCTTTTTTGTTTTTTTTAGTTTTACAAGTATGAGATTGCAATCTATAAAATACATTTTACATAAGCAAGAAAATAATTTAATCGAGAAAAATAAACTTAATGCTTTCTTTGTTAAATTCAAAATCATATTATGTTTTTTTATTCTAATACACAAAATTAAAAAGATAAAAACACACATCAAGTAATTATTTTTACAATGGTTTTGTGCAAAACGTGATGTTCTGAAAAAAGTTTTTTGAGTTGTTAAGTGATTGTATTATTATATATTTACGGCGGAAAAAATGAAAATGACTAATATTGTGTGCAATTATTATGTAAACTAAAATGGGTGATTTTTAGGCGAAAGAGAGACTTCTTCCAAACCCAAAAGAGACCTCTCCCAAGCCCTCTCCTAAAGGAGAGGGCTTATAATGCAATGAGTTATGTGGTTGTTTTTGTAAAGTAATATTTTATTTCGTTTTTTTTCAACATTTTTGGTTTTTTTTGAAAAAAGTTGATGTTTTTTGTGTTTTGTTAGAACCTTCCGAAGGGTTTGGTACGCTCGGAAGGTAGGAGAGGTTTAAATTACTACTCCATAACAGTAGCGCCAAATTTTTCTATTAATACTATTTTATATTGTTTAGAACAAACTCGCAAGTGTCTGATATTTCAATTTCTGCAGTATTAGTAAGAGTGCCATTAAGTTCTACTCTGCCATTTAAAATAAGTTTTCCGCTCTCCACGTTTAAATTTGCAGATAAATCTCCCTCTGGTTCTAATCCCATTTTTATATTTTGAAATATACACTCAACTGAATTTATAATATTAATCTTTGCAATTATTGTAGAATTTGCGTAAGAAGTTAGAGTTACACTCTTCGAAATATTAATAACATCATCAAAGTGCTCACCCGCTTTTAAGATTAACACATCACCATCTTTAACATCTTCAGATTGTATTGCATCATTAATCGAAGTGTAATTTTCTAAATTTTTATTCAAAAATATAGACTGATTATCACTTGATTTAAAGTTAATTCCACCCGCAAAACAAAGTGAAATTGACATCAATAAAATTGTAATATATTTCATAAAATTTCCATAAAATATAAAATAAAAATAAAAAATTATAAAATTATTTCGTTATTTCCAAAAAATTTTATTAATGTAATAAAAAATGTATTTCTTTAAATTTATGGACTTATATCGTTTAATCAAATATTATAATTTTTAAATCTATCAATTCCACTTTTTTATTATTCTATTAAATAAATTATTAAAAGAAATATTTCATATTGCAAATACTCCTATCTTTAATTTTCGCTTAGTATAATTTCAATTAATATTTATTTATTACTTAGTTTTTTGCCAAGTTTCATAGTCAATATTTATTTTTGGTCTGTTGGGTTCTATATATTCTAAAGGTTCGCATTGTTTTAAGGATTGATGTAGCTTATAAGGTAATTGACTGTAAAGTTCAGTTCCTTTTGTTTTCCAATTTATCATTTCATCTGAAACTTGCTTAATAATTTTTGCAGGATTTCCTACAACTAAGCTCCTTGGGGGTATTTGTGTTCCTTCTTTTATAAAAGATAATGCTCCAACAATTGATTCTCTGCCAATTACTACATTATCCATAATAACTGAGTTCATACCAATTAGGCAATTTTCCTCAATAGTAGCTCCGTGAATGATTGCTCCGTGTCCGATGTGAGCTTGCTTTTTAAGCAAAACTGTAACTCCTGGGAACATGTGGATAACACAAGACTCCTGCACATTGCATTTGTCTTCAATTACAATTCTTCCCCAGTCTCCTCTTAAAGTTGCATTTGGACCGATATATACATCATCACCAATTATAACATCACCAATTACAGTAGCGTTGGGGTGAACAAAAGCAGATTTTTTAACAACTGGTTTTATACCTTGATACTCAAATATATTAGCCATTATCTTATTCTTCTTGATTCTCTAAATCTTCTTTATCTTCTTGATTATCAATCTTAATTTCTTCAGAGCTTACATCTTTATTATCTAAAAGACCTCTACCTGATTTTTTAAGAGTACCGTCTGATTGCATTTTTTTATAGATAGTATCTAAAATACCATTTATAAAAGTTTTAGATTTCTGCTCAGAGTATAACTTTGAAATATCAAGAGCTTCATTGATGCTAACCTTTGGTGGTATCTCTTCAAAATCCAACATCTCAGTAATTGCTATAAGAATTATATACTTATCTACAGAAGAGATTCTATCGGGCTGCCAATCAGAAGAGTATTTAGTAAGGTATTCATTTAATTCTACTTTTCGAAGTAGAACACTTTTGAGAAGGTTTTTAGCAAATTCTAAATGTTCTTCTGTCCATTCAATTGTGGTATCAGACTCTAACTCTTGAATTTGTTTAGGATTAAGTAATTTATCTTTTACTAACTCAACCTGTTCGTAATCATCAAAGTTAAAAACTCTATAGAAAATGTGTTCTATAAGTTCGGATACATCAGTTTCGCATATACTTTCGGCATAAATAGTCTGCAAGACTTTTTCTCTTGCAAGTCTTCGGGAGCTGTTAATTATCCTATTTTCACTAACTGGATAAACGTCTTTTAAATCTATTTTTTCCATTTATATAAAAAATGAACTCGTAAATTATTAATTTACAAAAATAATCACTAATTTTAAATAATCATAAATTAAAATTTAAAAATTTAATGTTAACAGTAAATAAATCAGAAATAATCACTCTTATAGCTGGTAAGTCTTTAAATGTCAATATGTTTGAAAATAAAGAATATTTGAATATTTTCAAGGATATTGATAAAAATGTTGAGATTGACCTCAAGAATTTGGTCGAATATGACTCTTTTGCCATATATTTTATCAAAGAAATCAATATTTTTTGCGAAAAAAATGGTTTTGCTTGTAAAATTATCAATAAAAATGAAGATTTTGATAAAATTTTTTCAAAACTTTCTAATTATAAAAAAGAAATTTATGAAGCAAATGAAAACGACGCTAGATCGTTTTTTGAGAGTGCCGGAAATAAAACTTTAGATTTTTTTAAAGATGTCAAAGAATTCACAGAATTTATAGGTAATGTGATTATAAATTTAATTAAAACCTTTATTTTTGTCGAAAAAGTAAGTTTTAAGGAAATTGCCTTTTTGGTACAAAAAAATGGAGTTAACGCACTTCCTATAATTGTGTTAATATTGCTTTTGATAGGAATGATTTCTGGGTACCAAGGGGCGTTGCAGTTAAAGCAATTTGGTGCTGATATATATATAGCTGATTTGATTGGGGTATCAGTTGTAAGAGAGTTATCTCCATTAATGGTAGCAATAATTGTAGCGGGTAGGTCAGG
Source organism: Eximiradiales bacterium (assembly GCA_965661945.1). Classification (GTDB taxonomy): domain Bacteria; phylum Bacteroidota; class Ignavibacteria; order Kapaibacteriales; family UBA2268; genus JAJRPT01. Next base: position 48,850 of record CBFIFP010000002.1, on the reverse strand, counting down.
TTCCTCTTTTACTGCCGAAATAGGAACAATGAAAATATCAGATGAGATAGACGCATTGAGGACTATGGGTTTTAACATATATACCTATTTAGTTAATCCAAGAATATTTGCTTTAATTTTTGCTGTTCCAATTTTATGTTTAGTAGGAGATATTGCGGGTGTAATGGGTGGACTTATTGCTGCAATGACTACATTAGATTTAACAATAAATGCCTATTTTACTCAATTAAAAACAGCTCTTACTTTTGCAGCGATATTTTCAGGTGTTTTCAAAAGTTTTATTTTTGCGTTTATGATAGCAACTATTGGTTGTTTCAGGGGTCTTCAAGTTAGTGGCGGCGCCGAATCTGTAGGACGATATACAACATCTTCTGTAGTAACAAGTATTTTTATCATAATTCTCTTAGATGCTGTATTTACCTATACTTTTCAGGTTTTTAATATTTAAAATTAAAATTAATTAAATATTGATTTAACCCTATAAAAGAGAAAAAATTTAATAAAGTCATATTTTTTCCTTAATTTTGTGCAAAATTTTTTGTAGAAATGGAAAAATAATATGATTCAAGTGCCAGATTACATTGATGAGCTAGTACCTTATAAGTCAGGGAATAAATTAGATAGAAAGATAACGAGAGAAGAATTTAAGAAGTTGATTAATCTTGCATCGAATGAAAATCCATTAGGACCTTCGCCAAAAGCAATTGAGGCAATAAAAAATTGTTTGAACGATTTAAATATATATCCAGACCCAAGCGCTCCAGAATTAATTGAGAAACTATCTGCTAAGTTTAATAAGCCAACCACAAAATTGATGGTAGCTCACGGTTCTGATTCAATAATACAATATATATTTAATACATTCCTTAAAAAAGGCGATGAGATAATTACTGCTGCTTCAACTTTTATTGGCACTTATGTAAATGCTAATAAAATGGGCTTGAAGACTATTTTAACTCCTTTAACCAAAGATTTTGGATTTGATTTGAATTGTATTTTAAGTAAAATTAATTTAAAAACAAGAGCCATTTATTTAGCAAATCCTAATAACCCAACATCAACAATGTTCACCAAAAGTGATTTTGAGAAATTTATAGCTAAAGTTCCAAAAGACGTATTAGTTATTTTAGATGAGGCATATTGGGTTTACGCAAAAGAAATGCCTGGTTATTTAGATGGGTTTGAGTACGACCAAGAAAACTTAATTGTTTTAAGAACATTATCTAAAAGTTATGGCTTGGCAGGATTAAGAGTTGGGTTTGCTTACGGACCAGAGTATATAATAGAATATCTAAACAGAGTTAGACTTCCATTTGAGCCAAATACTTTAGCTCAAGTTGCTGCTGCTGCTGCTCTTGATGATGATGAATTTATTGAAAAAATGTTAGAATTAAACAGAAAATCAATGGATATTTTGCTTGATTCGATAGATAATGCTGGTATAGGAAGGACTGAACCAAATGCTAATTTTGTTATGATGATATTCGATAATGAAGTAAGAGCTAAATCACTATATAATAAATTATTAGATGGTGGAATAGTTGTAAGACAACTTCCTATGTTTAATCTTCCTAACGCAATTAGAATAAATACTGGAACAATAGAACAGACAGAAAAAGCAGCAAAAATAATATATTCAAAATAAGTAAGGAGAATAGAATGATATTTGGAACAATATCAACTAATGAAAATAAAGAAAAATTAGTTTTAGTTAGCGATAATAAATTTGCTGATTTGCATATTGAAGGGAAAAAATTAGGTTTGGAATTACCTGATAATATGTATGATTTTTTAAATTTAGAAGAAAAAGGAATGGAGTTAGCTCAACAAGTCCAAGATAATCTTAAAAATGGATTTGATGAGCTTAAGGCAACAAAGATTTTATCACCTGTTCCAAGACCAACTTCTTGCAGAGATGCTTATGCTTTTCAACAACACGTAGAGTCAGCAAGAAAAAATCGTGGCGTTGAGATGATAGAAGAGTTTTATCAATTTCCGATTTTTTATTTTACAAATCATAATGCCGTTTTTGGCGAAGGTGATGTTAGTGTTGAAAAAGACCACTTACACAAGTTAGATTTTGAATTAGAGTGGGCTGCGGTTATTGGTAAAAAAGGTAAAAATTTAAGCTCTAAAGATGCTGACAATTATATTGCTGGTTTTACTATTATGAATGACCTATCAGCAAGACTTTTGCAAATGGAAGAGATGAAATTAAACCTTGGTCCTGCCAAAGGTAAAGATTTTGCTACAACAATAGGACCTTTTTTATACACTCCTGATGAATTAGAAGCTCGTAAAATCTCTACTGAATTTGGTAATCATTATAATTTAGCAATGAAAGCTTACCATAATGGTAAAAAAGTTAGTGATGGAAATACAAAAGATATGACTTACACTTTTGCAGAAATAATTGAGAGAATATCTTATGGAGTTGATATCTATCCTGGTGATGTAATAGGCTCTGGAACTGTGGGGACTGGTTGTTATCTGGAATTGAATGGAACTTGGGCAAGAGAAGCAAAAGAGAAAGGTCAAGAGTTTGACCCAATTTGGTTGAATGATAATGATCAAATGGTTTTAGAAATTGACTTATTAGGAAAATTGAGTAATCGAATTGTTTTAAGCAACGAAAATTTATCAATTTTAGATAAGAAGAAAAATATATAAGAAAAATCAAAAACTTATAAAATAATATGTCCTCTTTTTTGTCTTTATCTTTAAATTCAAAAAAGAGGATTTCTTTAATAAATGAAAAATATAATTATAACCGGCGCAAATTCCGGAATTGGTAAAGTTTCTGCAATCGAATTAGCTAAAAAAGGACACCAACTCATACTTTTAATGCGAAAATCAAAAAAATCGGAAGAAGCATTTAATGAGATAAAAAATATTAGTGATAATGCGATATTTATTCCAACTGATTTATCTTCTTTCGAGTCTATTAATGAATCAATAAACCAAATAAATCATAAATTTGATAATATAGACGTAATACTAAATAATGCTGGAGTTTATAAAAAAGATAGAGAAACTAATGAGTCTGGAATTGAAATGACTTTTATGGTTAATTATCTTACACCTCTTTTTATCACTCTTAAATTACTTAATTCATTAAAAAATAGCAAAAATCCAAGAATTGTCAACGTATCATCAGCACTTCATAAGCAAGGAAAATATGAAGTTGATGATTATAATTGTGAAAAAAAGTTTTCAGGTCATCAGCAATATAGTAATACTAAACTTTATCTTGTTATGATTACTTTTTATTTAGCTAAGAAATTCCCTGAGATTTCCTTTTTTGCTAATCATCCAGGCATAATTGCCACTGGAATATTTAGAGAAACACCTGAAATTATAAAAACAATTTTTAGTTGGGTTTTAACTTCTCCTGAAAAAGGCGCTGAATCAAATATTTATTTATCTGATAGTGAGGACTTAGACGGAAAAAGTGGTTTGTACTATGATAAATTAAATATTGGGAAGATAAATCCTATTTCAAATAATCCTAATTTACAAAATGAATTATGGAACTTAAGCGATAAAATTTTAAAAAAATATTTATAAATTAAAAAATATTTTAAATTTTTTTCTTATTTTGCTTTTATTTTAAAGTAAAAATAATTGTTAATATTTTTTTTCATACAATCCTTTATACTTTCTTTTCATTCGGATGCTACTGGGCTTTCGGATGAGAATCTTTATTTTGTTAATAATAATCCCGCTTTTATAACTAATAATGTAACTTTTGGATTTAAGCCAAATATTTTTGGTTTGAGTGAGCTGAATGATATATATTTAGCTGGAAATTATAAAATGAAGGATTTTATTATTAATGCAAATATTTTATCTTTAAACAGTAATGAATTAAATAACGAAATTAAAATTGGATTTGGTGGAATTTATAAATTTAAAAACATTTATAATTTAGGATTAAGATTTAACTATAATAATTTTAATATTAAAAATTATATAAATGAAAATTATTTTACTTTGGATTTAGGTGGTATAATATATTTAAATGATAATTTAGGAATTGCTGGGTTTTATAATAATATTAATTTAAACCAAACAAGTTTTATAACTAATAATGGTTATTTTAGTGCGGGAATATCTTCTAAAAATGAAAGGTTTGCCTTTTTTATTGGCAGTGATATTTTATTTAATATTAAATATGGAATTAATTCTGGAATTAATTACAAGATAAATGATTATCTTAGTTTTAGAATAGATTATTCTACATTAATTAAATCAGTTAATGCAATTATTAATATTAAATATAATAATTATTGTATTAATTTATTTTTTACTCGTCATAATCAACTTGGTTTTTCACAAAATTATCAATTTATTTATGATTATTAGTTTAATTATATTTTTAATTTTAATTAATTATAATATTATTCAAAGTAAAGACTCTGAACAATATTTATTTGAATTAAATGCAGATGAACCGGATGGAAATTTTGTTGAAATTTTTGAATTTTATAGAGATTTTCCAATTAGATTAGAATCTGCTACCGCTTTAAATTTATCACGCTTGCCTGATATATCTTATGGAGAAGCAAAAATTATTTTAGAAAGTTATTTAAACAAAATAGAATGGGACGAAATTAAATCTAAAAATAATCTAAGTAAATATCAAATATATATTTTAGAGACTTGTACTGACATAATTAAAAAAGATAAAAAGTTAAATATAGATTATAGAACAAGATATATAAATAATATTGAGAATAAAAACGGGTTTTTAAATAATAGATTTCAAGGTGATAAAGTAGATTTATATAACCGCTTATCAGTATCTTATGATAATCTAGGTGTTAATTTAATTACAAATAAAGACGAAGGTGAGAAAAGTTATGTCGATGATTATTCAGGAAATGTTGTTTATAATTATAAAAATCATAGTGTAATATTAGGCGATTATAGAACTCATCTTGGTTTAGGACTCCTAATTAATACTGGTTTTCCCATAAGAAAGTCCGCAAGCCCAAGCGATGCTTTAATTAATGTTGGAGGAGGTTTTTCTCCATCGAGAAATATGCTTGCTTTAGGACATTTACGGGGTGTTGCTTATCAGTCTGAATTTCTAGTAAAACAAATTAGATTTAAGCCAAAAGTATTTTATTCAAATTACAATCGTAGTGCTACTATAAATGATGAAAATCAAGTGTCTGGCTTTCATCTTACTAATTTATTTAGGACAGATACTGAGATTAAAAAGAAAAATGCTTTAAACGAGCAAATATTAGGAAGCAGTTTAGAAATGATTTATAAAGATTTTACATTTGGTGTAAATCAATTAAATTATAATTATGATAAAGAATTAATATCTTCTTCTAATAATTATTACAATGGTTTTTCAGGAAATAATTATTCTTCTTATTTTTTATTTAATAAGAATAATCATTTTATAAGTAGCGAATTTGCAATTGATAATGCTAAAAATATTTCAATTTATTCTATTTATACTTTAAAGGAGAATAATTATGAATTTGGAGTTTCGCATCGCTATTTTCATAAAGATTCAAGACTGCAGTATAATAATCTTTTGACAAATTACTCAACTAATTCAAACGAACACGGTTTGCTGACTTTTTATACTTTTAAACAAAATAATTTTAATAATTCTGTTTATCTTGATATATATGAAAGACCAGGTTTAGATATAAATATCGGTATGCCTCAATCAGGTATAGAAATTTTTGATGAGTTTAATTTTAAATTTAATAGTGATTATTCGTTACTTCTACGATTAAGATATAAAAGTCAAAAAGAACTAAGACGTTCAGGAGATGATATTTATTACGATAAAGATAGAATTGATATTCGTCAAGAATTTCGAATAGATAAATCTATAAGTTTCAGATTTAGAAGTGATATAGTCTTTACAGAGTTTTCTGAAAATAGATACACAGGGTTTGGTTATTTAGTGTTTGGCGAAATTTCGAAAACTTTTTTTAAAAGTAATACTAACTCCATTCGTCTATCATATTATAATTCTGACTCATTCGAAGAGGCAATCTGGCATTTTGAGTATCTTATGCGTGGCTATCTACTAGCTCCTCCTCTTTATGGTGAAGGTATGAAGTTGATAGTAAGAAGTCAAATTAGCATTTTTGATAAATTTTTGTTAAGTTTTGCTTATTCCTATGAAAACCGATTTAATGTTTCTGGCTTAGGTTCTGGATTAGATATGATTTCTGGAAATCAGCGAAATAGAATATTTTTACAATTAGATTATAATTATTAATGAATTTTAAATTAGAAGATTGGGGGCTGATTGATTATCAAATTGCTTGGGATAAACAAAAACAATTAGTTATCGACGTCCAAAAAGGTAAGGAAAGTACATTAGTTTTTTGTGAACATCCTTCAGTTATTACCATAGGCAAAAATGGTACAGAGGAAAATCTTACTCAGACTAAAGATTTTTATCAGATTAAAGGTATTGATGTTATTTGGAATAATCGTGGTGGAGATGTTACCCTCCATAATCCAAAACAATTAGTAGCTTATCCTATTTTTAATCTAACTAATTTCAAGCAAGATTTACATTGGTTTTTAAGAACGCTTGAAGAGTGTGTGATTGAGACAATTTCTCATTATGGATTAAAAGGGGAGAGATTCGAGGGCTACACCGGAGTATGGTTAGAACAGCAAAGAAAAATATGCGCTATGGGCTTGCATTGCTCTCGATGGGTTACTTCTCATGGCTTAGCGCTAAATGTAAGTAATGATTTGAGTGAATTTGAATTTATAATACCTTGTGGCATAAAGGAAAAACAAGTAACTTCTATTTCAGCGGAAATTGGCACATATATTGATGTAGAAGAAGTAAAGAAACAGCTGTTGAATGCGTTTCAAAAGAATTTCTAAATGATAGATAAATAATATTTGGAAATGTCAGAAATAGTTAATAATTTTGTAATCCTATTTAGGTAAAACAAGCGAAAGTAGCTCAGTTGGTAGAGCACAACCTTGCCAAGGTTGGGGTCGCGAGTTCGAGTCTCGTCTTTCGCTCAACGTTATAAATATTTATTAAATATAACGTTCTTCCTCTTTATGCTGCATGCCTTACTGTCAAGTCCCCCCGATAGTAAGGCATTTTTTTTTTATTATTCTTAATAATAATTAGTATTACCTACCTAATTTAAACTATATCATATTAACAAACGTTTAATTTATATAGTAACTATTTAAAATTTTAAAACTTGTTATAATTTTAAAACTTGTTTTGAAATTAATTACAAATAAAAAGTAATTAAGAAGAGAAGTTGCTTAATTTTATTACTTACCAATACAAAAATCTGAGAAAATAGCATCTAATATTTCCTCGTTCCATTGTTCGCCAGTTATTTCTCCAATTATTTTCACTGCGTATCGAATATCAATTGCTATTATTTCTTGCTCCATACCATCACTTACCGAATTTTGAGCATTTATTAAATTTTGAATAATTTGCTCTAAAAGTGATTTTTGTCTTTGGTTAATTAATGCGTCTGAAACTCGTGATATTGATTGCTCAGCGTTTTTGTGTAGTAGATTTTTAAGGTTTTCTAACCCACTTTGATTTTTTGCGGATATATGCAATTCTGACACTTCGTAGTTTATTAGATCAACTTTATTATGTATTAAAATTACATTTTTATATTTTTTTGTAATATTACTATAAAGTTCATCTGAGTTTTCTTTACTAATTGATATATCATTTAAAATAAGAATAATATCAGATTGCTGTAATATTTTTTCGACTAGTTTAATACCTTGAATTTCTATCACATCATCACTTTCTCTCAAACCAGCTGTATCCACTAATTTAAAGGGTATGTTTTGCAGGTAAATGTACTCTTCTATATAATCTCTGGTTGTACCAGCAATATCAGAAACTATAGCTCTTTCTTTTCCTGCTAGTGCATTAAATAAAGTTGATTTACCTGAGTTTGGAAAGCCTACAACTGCAACCTGATAACCATTTCTTAGTATATTTGAACCAACAAATGAATCTATTAGTTCGTTACAATAGTTTATCGAATTTTCAATTTTTTGATAAATTTCATCTCTTGGAACAAGTTCTAAATCTTCTTCGCTAAAGTCTAATTCAAGTTCTAAAAGTCCAGCAATTTTTAAAAGTTGCTTTCTAAAATAACTCAATTTCTCTCTAAAATTACCTTCAAGTTGTTTCGCTGCTAAGCTCGAACCAACATTGCTAACCGAATGAATAATATCCGCAATTGCTTCAACTTGAGTTAAGTCAATCTTACCATTCAAAAAAGCTCTTTTAGTAAACTCACCAGGAGTAGGAGTAGATGCTCCCACTTTAATAAGTTCTTTGATGATTTTTTGAGATATTATATTTCCTCCGTGGCAACCAATCTCAATTGTATCTTCTCCGGTGTAAGAGTTTGGAGATTTAAAAATAGAACAGGTTACGGTATCAATTAAGTTTTGATTGTTATCATAAAATTTACCGTAATGAATTGTGTGGGATTTACAATCGTTTAGTCTTTTTTTACCTCTAAATAATTTATCAGTAATATCAATCGCATTATCGCCAGATATACGCACAACCGCAAGCCCAGAAACTCCGGGTGCGGTTGCTAAAGCGACAATTGTAGAAGCCATTTAATTCTCTTTTGAAATAATTGGATACATCATAATTAAGTGAGTGGGCATAAATTCTACTTCAAGATTATTCATATATCTTTCCATTCTCGGTCCAATAATTTCAACATTGTTCATTTTTAAATATTTTTCTAATAAATATTGATAATAATCTATTGGATGTTCTTCTGGAACAATATCAATAGAAACTAAACCTGGAGAATCTATATCTACAACTTTTATGCCGTCAGGTAATTTATCCATAAGATTAGCTTTTTGGTTTGAGCTAATAGCAAACCCATACTGCACAGTAGCTTTATTGTTTGCAACATCCCATTTTGGATAGATTATAAGAGGCGGTTCCATATTTCTAATTTGGTTTTCTTCAATAACTTTATATACTTCTCTACCAAGTATACCATGATAATGCTCTATAGAATCTCTATCTGTAGTAATTTCGATTTCCTTAACAAGAGCATGTTTCATTGCATTTTGAACGACTTCATAACGTTGGAACTGGGTAAAAACTTCTTGGTCGATAGCGAATTTCTCTAAATTATCAAGTCCATCTTGGAATAATTTTGAAAAATCTTCATTCATCTGAGGAATTCTAATTCTGTCTTGAATATTTAAGAAGTTAGCCTTATCACTTGTCATAGTCCAAGTTACTTTTACTCCTGCTTCTCCAACTTCACTAGTTTCCTCGAAATCGAATCTAAATTGATAAACTGGCTCTTCTGTACTAACTTTATCTACATAAACATCAAAAACAACATAATCGTTTGGTTTAGAATCAACTATCACATGCTTACCGTTAGAATATTGAGGTAATGTAGTTGTAAATTCATCTACTCCCCCTATTCTAGTAACAACATCGCCTTGCTTGTATGAATGCAGTCTTGTACTATCGTTTAAGTCCCACGGAGACCATCCTTGCCAATACTGCATATTCCAAACTAATGTAAAAACAACATCTTTTTTTACATTAATAACTTTATCTTCTTTTACCTCAATTGTACTTGGTAGCAAAATTAATGCACCCAAAACAACTATTATAAATGCAATTCCTAATATTCTAATAGCTTTCATCTATTTAACCTTTATTTTTTGAATTTCTATAATTAATACAAAAATTGATACTCGTTTTACGAGTTAATAACAATATAATTGGAAAAAAGTTTCCAAATTTCTAAACCAGACACAACAGAATCTTTATAATTATAAGAAATAGATTGGGTAGCGCTTTCTAATTCTTTACTTTTTATTCCATAATTTATTGAATTATATGCTTCTAAGAATGCAGAAAATTCATCCGCTGCTTTTATCAACGGACCATCTAATGGATTCTTTTCTGTTAATACTTTTTTCTCAAATTCTTCAAATGTTGAGTATTTTGCATTTTGTGTTTTATATGAAAATTCATCTTGAGTAAAATATTTAATTTCACTAACCCATTTTTTTCTTAAATGTGGATGTATTTCTGCTTCTGCAAGTTTCTTTTCGATTTTTTGAATTTCTTCTCTCATTCCAGGTACTGAGCGTTTAACTGGTTTGATAATATCACGAGTAACTACCTCTGGCAAATCGTGAAATAAAGCGCAAAAAAAGTTATTATATAAACGCTTTTCTGTTAAGTCTTTGAGTTCTAATGACAAGAAATAAGTTAAAGTAGCCACCATCATTAAATGCCCTAAAACTGAAGTAGATGGTATTCTTTGCAAATGTCCCCATCTGATTTGATAGCGCAACTCACCACATAAATCAACGAAATTTTTAATATTATGTCTTTTCTTAAGTCTTCTAATTCCTTCTAAATCTGATAAATTTTCTATATCATTACCTAGCATAATTTCTATATCGTCTATAGAATACCCATTAGGATTCGCTTGTCTAATTATTTGAAATTCCCAATAAGAAGAATACTTATGAGCAGCATCTAAAATTCTTTTTGAGTGAGGGTGAAGAAAATCATCGTTTAATAAATAATTTTCAAATTCATTTCTTATAATATCATTCGGCAATTTACTCTCTACCTCTTTATAAATCATATAATTTAATTTATGTAGGAGTTTTTTGTTTTTTGATATTTCTCTGTAAACAGGTGATTGAATATCTGATATTACACTACGTCTTATCAACTCATATATTCCGCCTTTTATTACATCACGCCAAATAAATTCTTTTCCTTCATCTTCTTCATATCTGCCAAGCACATAAGCTATCATCATCTTGTGAGCATGTTTGTCCATCTGCATAAGAGCCATCGGACGTAACTTATCATTCCATCTTTCTACTGAGAAAGCTTTGAATATTAAATCTATTAAATCTTTTCCTAACATCAAATTATTTTTCTTTATATTCGTTAATACTCAAGTAACAAAATTAAGTAATTTTTTTTAAATAATATCAAAATGGAATTTTTATGACCAATCAATCTATAAAAAACCTTAAATTTTTATTAATATTTTTACTTTTCAGTGTTTTTGCTTGCTCTCAAACTGAAAATAAAGCAAATATGGATTCTGTAACTAAAAAAGAAAAAGTTGAAGTTAAAGAAGTTAACGCTAAAGAGTTTAAAGAATTGTTAGATAAAGGTAATGCTGTTTTAATTGACGTTAGAGAGCCAATGGAGTTAAAAAGTGATGGTTACATACAGAATTCAATAAATGTTCCTGCATATAGAATTTCTGAATTTTGGAATGATAGAGTAAAAGCAAAAAAAGATGATATAATATTAACATACTGTCTATCTGGCTACAGAAGCAATGTTGCTAGTGAAGAGTTAATCGAAATGGGTTACGCTAATGTTTATTCATTAAAAGGTGGTATTTCTTCTTGGAAATCAAGTAAATTACCTGTTGTTAAATAAACATTAACTATAATTATTACTAAAAATAAGACACGTATTTAACGTGTCTTTTTTTATATATTTTTCAAATTTTTTTCTTAATAAAAGAACCATAAACCTATTCAGCAAATGTTTTAAAGTATTCTTTTAATTCACCCAGCTTGTCTTTGTTTTCAATCTCAACCCTAAGTTTCTTAATATCTTGCTTCATTCTGGCACCTAATTGACTCACAATAACTGCTGAAGTCCTTGATGCTAAATGTCCCGCATAAAGTGGATTATTAGAGTTAATAACACCATATAAAAAACCACCAGCAAACATATCACCTGCTCCAGTAGTATCAACTAATTTAGTCGTATATGAAGGTATATGTAACTTCTTACCTTCCCAATAAATTAACGAACCATTACCACCCAGAGTAAGAGCAAAATTAGGTACTGACTCAACTAACTTTTCAAAAGTATGTAGAGTTTTTCCTTCGCCTGAGTAAGCTTTTGCTTCCATTTCATTGCAAAAAATTAAATCAGATTTAGCAATTACTTTTTCGAGCGGGTCTCTAAAAAAATCAACAATAAATTTATCAGAAAACGAAAATGCTACTTTAGTTCCATTTTCTTTTGCAATATCAATAGAATGAAAAACTGCCTCTGCTGAGTCTTTTTCTGTAAGTTTATATCCCTCTATATATAACCATTCACTTTGCTTAATTACCTCTTCATCAATATGTTCTTTTGAATGTTGAGTGTTAGCACCAAGAGAGGTAATCATAGTGCGTTCTGAATCTGGAGATATAAGAACAAAACTAGTTCCTGTCAGTGAATCACTACTTTTTTTAGCACTCAATAAAATTCCAAGGTCATTAAACTCTTTAACATAAAAATTACCGAAATCATCATCTCCGATATGAGATTTGTATGCTGCTTTACCACCTAGACTCGCAAAAGATATTATTGTATTTGCAGCCGAGCCGCCGCTCATTATATGTTGTGATTTACCTGCAAATTTGTTGATTATTTCTTGCTGTTTATCCAAATCTACAAGGGTCATCGTACCTTTTTCAAACTGTAAATCTTCAAGTTCTTGGTCGCTTACCATCAATTGTAAATCTACTAACGCATTCCCAAGCCCTGTTAACTGAATATCATTTTTCATTATTTTCAATTTTTTAGTTTTAAAAATTGCAAATTAAGGATATTTTTTTAAATTTAAAGATAATGAAATAAAGGAATAAATAAATAGAAATTAAATTATTTATTCTTTTCATCATTAAATTCGCTTAGAATTTTTTTAGAAACATAGAATTTATCATCAAAAATTACAGTAACAAATAAATACTTATTGTAATTATCATTTAATTCTATATTTAAAATGTTTTCTCCTGCATTAAAATTCTTATTATTAGAATTATAAATAATTTGCCCTAACTTATTTGATATAATAACGCTAACACGAGTTACATTGTTTAATTCAAAGCTTATATTAAAGTTATTTTTAAAAGGATTTGGGTAAATATTAAAATCAAATAAATTTCCTCCATCTATTTTATTATCATTAACTGATAAAGATTTAGGCGATAACCACACTTGGTAAATAGAATTACTAGCATTTGTAGAACTTGTTCTATTACCTGTAAAAGGGTTTAGTTCACTGCTATTGATACCACCTAAAATATGACCCACTAAAAATCTATCAGAGTTTATATCACTTAATTTTATTATTTCTGATGAATAATTTGGCAAGTTTAGATTTGGAATAAACTCAGCACTCGCACCTTTTAATCCTGGAAGCTCCACAGGCATAAGATATTCATTTAGATTATTGTTAGAATCTCTAGTAAGTCGGCTGATAGTATTCACAAAAGGAACATTGTCATCTTTGATAAGGTTACCATTTTCGTAGTAATATTGGCTTATTCCTCCAAAGAAAATTGAATGCATATTTTTATTTAAACTATCATATAATGAAACTACTGCCGAGTGATAGTTGCTCAGATATTGATTAAATGAAGTAATAGGAGTGTAGTCATTTGCTGTAATATCAACAGGATACAAGTAAGGCAAATCTGCATTAATTTGAAATACACCTGAAGAAATTGTAAATCCTTCTTTGCCATTTGGAAATATTTGTGGTATTAAATTATAATCTCTTCTTCTTAAATGTACTGGGTCAGTAATAGCGTTGTAGTCATAAACAATTATATTATTTTCAGAATTATCAATTTTAAACTTTCTAATTTGATTTGTATATATTTGGGTATAAGTTTGATTTCCCATTGGATTATATCTTCCATCAAACCTGTGTCCGCCAACTAAATAAAATTCATCATTTAGTTTTTTTAATTGACCACCTGTAACAGCAAAGTTTTCATCTTCAATTTGTTTAAAATAATCTTGTGTCGGTGCATCATTTATAACTGCTTCCATCAATCCAGAAACAGATACCGTAGTTAAAAATGGAAATGTTTTATGAGTATTTGATTGCTCTGAGAATCCATATCCACCAATCAAATAGAGAGTGTCTTCAGTCTGATGAAAATTTAAGTTTGAAGATTGTAATTGTTCTGAAATAGTTGTTGGCAATTCTAGAACAGACTTCGACCAAAAAGTTTTATTATCAATATCAATAACATAAATGTTTTTATTACTATATAAAGGATTAAAAGCATTGAAAGGTTGTCTGGGGTGAATTCCATCAATTCTTCCTGCTACTATCAACCATTTGCTTTCAGTTTGTGCAAAAGCATAAGAATGAAAACCAGGAAGATTTTGAATTTCAATTGGTACTAATTCTAATTCATAATTAAATGAATCTTCGCTGAAAATTTCAATAGAATTAAATCTTAAAAGCAAAATTATTATAATTATTTGTTTCAACTGTTTCCTTAGATTTATATATTTTTTAAATTTATATTTACAAAATTACATAGAAACAATTTAAATTCCTACTAAATTTTAAGTTCATCAGTAACTGTCAAAAATCCATTTTCAGTTGCTTGATGTCTTAGTTTCTTAACTTCAGCATATTCAGGGTCATTTATCCAGCCCCAAGCTTTATCTTTAGATTCAAATTTAATTACTACAACTTGATTCCTCGGTTCACCTTCAGCACATTCATTTTTAGAATCTGCAATAATAGTCTGCCCACCATATTTAGATACAATAGGCATAGTCTTTTTTAGATACTCTCTATATACTTCTTTATCAATAACATTATAAGTTGCAATTACATAAGCTGGCATATTTTTTCTTTATTTTTTTACAAAATTATAAAATAATACTATATTAACCAAAAAAAGCCGAACATTTTGCTCGGCTTTCTTTAATATAAATTAAGTGTTAGAGAGGAATTACATCATTCCACCCATACCACCCATTCCGCCCATACCACCCATATCAGGCATTGCAGGAGCTTTCTCTTCTTCTTTTTCTACGATTGTTGCTTCTGTTGTTAATAACAATCCAGAAACTGATGCAGCGTTTTCTAATGCTACACGGCTAACCTTTGTTGGGTCAATAACACCCATTTCAAACATATCGCCATATTCGTCAGTTCTTGCATTAAATCCATAAGCACCTTTTCCGTTTCTTACTTCATTTGCTACTACTGATGCTTCACCACCTGCGTTTGTAACGATTTGACGTAAAGGAGATTCTAATGCTCTACGGATAATATCTATACCAACAGTTTGGTCGTGATTAGCACCTTTTAAGTCTTTTAATGATTCAAGAGTTCTGAAGTAAGCAACTCCACCACCAGGCACAATTCCTTCTTCCACTGCGGCTCTTGTTGCATGAAGAGCATCTTCTACTCTTGCTTTTTTCTCTTTCATCTCAACTTCTGTTGATGCACCAATTTTAATAACTGCAACACCACCAGCAAGTTTTGCTAATCTTTCTTGTAATTTTTCTTTATCATAATCAGAAGTAGATTTCTCAATTTGATTTTTGATTTCATTTACTCTTGCTTTGATTGCATCATTTGAACCAGAACCATCAACGATAGTAGTATTATCTTTATCGATAACAACTCTTTTTGCAGTTCCTAAATTAGCAAGTGTAGCAGATTCAAGTTTATAACCTTTTTCTTCTGATATAACAGTTCCACCAGTTAAAACAGCAATATCTTCAAGCATTGCTTTTCTTCTGTCGCCAAAGCCAGGAGCTTTAACAGCAGCAATACGTAAAGTACCACGTAATTTATTCACAACTATTGTTGCAAGTGCTTCACCTTCAATATCTTCTGCGATTATTAAAAGTGGTCTTCCAGCTTGAGAAACTTTCTCTAAAACTGGTAACACATCTTTAATAGTACCGATTTTTTTATCATAAATTAAGATATAAGGGTCATCTAAAACTGATTCCATTGTGTCAGCATCAGTTACAAAGTATGGAGATAAATAACCTCTATCAAACTGCATACCTTCTACAGTATCAAGTTCAGTAGCGGTTCCTTTAGCTTCTTCAACAGTTATAACACCATCTTTACCAACTTTATCCATAGCTTCAGCAATCAAACTTCCAATTTCTTCATCGCTATTTGCTGAAATAGTTCCAACTTGAGCGATAGTTTTGCTATCTTCAACTGGCTTAGAGATAGAAGCTAAAGTTTCTCTCACTTTATTAACAGCGATATCAATCCCACGTTTTAAATCCATTGGGTTAGCACCAGCAGTTACATTTTTAAGACCTTCAGCATAAATAGCTTGAGCAAGAACAGTAGCAGTTGTAGTACCGTCCCCAGCAATATCAGAAGTTTTAGAAGAAACCTCACGCACCATATTAGCGCCTAAGTTTTCGATTGCATCTTCCAATTCAATTTCTTTGGCAACAGTAACACCATCTTTAGTTACAGTTGGAGCGCCAAATTTTTTATCGATAATCACATTACGACCTTTTGGTCCTAAAGTAACTTTCACAGCATTTGCTAATTTATCAACACCTTTTTTTAAAGATGCACGAGCATCAACGCCATAAGTTATAATTTTTGCAGACATTTAATTTTTTCCTGTTTTTTTTATACATAAAATTTAATAAAAAGAGATATTAGCTTAAGATAGCATAGATATCAGATTCTCTCATAATCAACATTTCTTTGCCATCTACATTGATGTCAGTTCCGCCATATTTGCTAAACAACACCTTGTCTCCTACCTTTACATTCAAAGGTAATACTTTCCCATCTTCAGTAATCTTGCCACCACCAACTGCAATAATAGTACCTTCTTGAGGTTTTTCTTTTGCAGTATCAGGGATAATAATCCCACCAGCTGTAGTTTCTTCTGGAGCTTTCGGCTCTACTAACACTCTGTCGTGTAATGGAGTTAATGCCATTTCACAATCTCCTATTTTAAATTGTTAAACATAATTTTTTAGATTATTAGCACTCTCTTTATGCGAGTGCTAATGTATAGAAGTAATAACGCAAAAATTATTTTAAATGTTTCAAAAATATTTTTTACAATTAATTTTTTTTTATTTAATAAATTGTTTTATATTGCCAATTGAGATTTGCATAAAATAAAAAACTTTCATTATAAACTCAATACAAGCTCTCACCTTCAGGGGAGAATTTAAGAGGGGCTAAAAAGAAAAATGTAATAAAAATTATTTAAAGGTAGTATCATGGGAAATTCAATTTCAAAAACAAGCATTCTGCGTAAGTCCTTATATATATATATACGTCATTCTGGTATCAACAGCTAATGCTCAAATTATGTATAACAAGGTAAAACCAGTAAGTACAGAATCGCAGTCATTCAAACAAATTCAAGAACTACCAATTATTGATTTCCCAGTCGAGCAGCACGGCTCTATGTTTCAATCAAATATTAAAGTCAATGTAAAGCAAAAAGCATTTTTTGAATCACCAAACGGAAAAAACATTGCAAGAATGATGATAAAAGTAAACTCCCAATCTCTCGGGAACATAACCGTTAGTTTCAAAGATGTTTCACTTAAAAATGGTAAAGTTATTAATGACAAATTCATTATTGTGAGGTAAAAAATGTTAAAAATATTAATATTAATTTTATTACCCTTGATAATTTTCTCTCAAAACGTGTGGGAAGAAGTTTATAGGTTTGAACCTATAAGAACAATGACTGATATTGGCATTATAGACACATTAAAAGTTTATGTCGGAACTAGTAGTGGTGATGTTTTATATAGCTCTGATAAAGGGGAAACTTGGAAATTTATCTCACATGAAAAAACTAATTATTCATGTGTAGGATTAAGCGTTCCAGACTCAAATAATATTTTTTTAGTATATTTAAGGGAACATATTAGAAAATCAACAAACGGAGGAAAAGATTATCAAAGTATTGTATTGCCAAATCCTTGGTATGGTAGAAATTTTAATATAATAATGTTAAATAGTGATATCGGAATAATTAAAAATTCATATACTCCTTTTACTAAAAATGGATGGGAAAGTTTGGACTCTATTGGCTTTGGTGAGAATATTTATTCTCCTTCATTAATTCATTTTAAAAATGATTCAATTATATATATTCTATATACTGATTTATATGACTGGGAAAATTTTAACATAGATTCATTATCCCCAGAAAAGTATGACCGTAATTATTTTGGTATTTTTAATTTGAATTCAAAAGAGTTAAAACCCTTGATAAAGTTAATACCTGATAATAATTCTCATTATCAATTTGATGATATTTTTATAAGAAATGATACAATAATTTTAATTGGTCACCATTCTTCAACAAATGCACCATCAAGTGTTAATACAATTATTAAATCAGTAGATGGCGGTAAAACTTGGAAACCATTACTTGATGTTTTATTTCGATTTTATTTAAATGGCAAATTTTATTCTCAAATGTTAGGTTTAAGAAATATTTCATTTAAAAATGATTCTGTTGGTATTGTAACGGGTCAATTTGGAAAAGTTCTTTATACTTATGATGCCGGTTCGTCTTGGTATTTAGAAATGAATCCAAATTATCAGTTTCAAATTGCTCCAATTTTAAATGTAAAGTATTGTGGTAATTTACCAATTGTAACAACACATGATAGAACTATACAAAAACTCAAAGAAGATAATCTTGCACCTCAACCACAAGACACATTTTATATTTCTGGGTATATTTTTGAAGGAGATAAACCACAAAAACATATTCCAATTGCATTAGATAATAGAATTACTATTACCGATGAAAATGGTTTTTATGAATTTACTAGAGTTAGAGGTAGAGCATTTGAACTTAAACCATTAAATAAACACTACAATTATACTCCTTATATTTATGAACCTGATTCTTTAAATATTACAATTACAAAAGATACCGTAATAAACTTTCAAGCAATTGATAATAGGGTTTTTCATAATATGTCTGGGAATGTTTATAGTGATTTGGAAGTGCTTGCAGACATTCCTGTAGTATCCTATAACAATAGAGTTTACGACACAGTTTATACCGACAAAGAGGGCTTCTACCATTTTGATAACATAGAAGAAGGTTTTAATTATTCATACAAAGCAATTTCAGATAAATATAAATTTGAGCCAGAGGAATACAGTTTTGGAACAACTGGTGACAGAATTGGGTACAACTTCTACGCAATTCCCCACAGTTCCGTAACCCAAAACCCAAACTTCCAACTCCGCGATAATGTGCTTATAAGCGAAGAAGTTGCAGGAATGAACTATCGAATAATCTCCCTAAGTGGCAGAGTAGTAAAATCCTCCCACCTCCCCAAAGAGTTAAACCTAAACGCCCACCCCACCGGCACCTACATCTTGCAAATCACCAAATCCGAGCAAGTAATCTTCACCCATAAATTTCAGGTGGTGCGGTGATATGCAATAATTTTTATAATAATCCTTCTTATCAAATTATGGAAAGAGAAAATATAAATTCTACCTGGCGAGTTGCACAAAATTCATGTTGGACTCAAATCCCCCTCGGACAGTATGGAACTGTTGCAAACCCAACACCAGACTTTGCTTTAGTTCCTTGCGATTCAGCAGAGTGTTGCTATTCTGGTATGAGAGTTTGTAGAATGACTGATGGTTCTGTCGTTGTAACACCTTTAAATTATTCCGTTTCAGATCCTATTTGCGATCCGGCTAGTATGTCATATCAAATATTTATTTCTTTCGGTGAATACTATACTTCTTGGGCTGAATGTGAATTCACTTGTGATTGGATGTTTGGTATTGGAGGGACTTATAACGAAAAGCCAATATTTAGTTTTGATGATAAGGAGGCAGATTTTAAAAATCAAAACTTCGAAATTGAATTCTTCAATTATGGAGATTTATTAAATCTAAAAGTTAATTCACAAGTTGAAAGTAATTATTTCAAACTTCAACTGCAGTCAATAGAAGGAAGAATAATTGAAGAAAGAATTAATCAATTAAAATTTGGAGTTAATGAGTTTCCAATAACATTAAGCAACTTAAACAATGGTGTTTATATGTTAAACGTATTTGAAAGTGGTCAGCATATCATTACACGAAAAATTATTATTACAAGGTAATGTATGTTTTTTATAATTTTTAGTATAATTATCAATACACTAAGTTCCCAAAATATTTGGGAACTTAGTTCAACAATTGACAATGCAACACATAGAACAATAAGAAAATTTGAAGTTGTAGATACTAACATAGTTTTTTTTGGGTCAACTGGTGGTTCGCCAAATTATCTTTTTAAATCAGAAAAAAAAGGAAAAACATGGTTTAAATTTAAAGATTTATCATCTTATAACGTACAAACATTAACAGATTTAAAAATTATTGATTCAACAATATTTGTTTCTTTTTTTGATAATGGAATAATTTTAAAGTCTATTGATTATGGAAAAACATTTAAAAAAATTGAATTGGATTATAAAAATATTATTAATGATTTAATTATGTTCGATGAAAAAATTGGTATAGCTAATATGCCAAATTGTACATTTTTTAAAACAAAAAATTCATGGGAAACTTCCGCAACTATGACATTTCCATATTTTTTTAATATGAGTAATCCAAAAAAATACAAAGATAAATTTGTATTTTCTATTATATTTAATTTTGGTGATGATAAAACATCCACTCCAACATATCAGTTTGCAAAAATTGATATTTTAAATGAAACAATTGAATCTAAGGATATTTTCAGAATGAATTATAATGATTTGGAAATCTTAAATGATTCAGTTTTTTATTTATGTGGTAATAAAGACCATATTTCAGGTGGCTCAGGACACGATGCAATCTTAAAAAGCACAGATGCAGGAAAAACATGGAGAACAATTTTAGATTTTAGACCGACAGCGTTAAAGATGTCAAATATAACTTTTTTTGGATTGCAAGATATTGCATTTAAAAATGATTCAGTTGGAATTGCAGTTGGGCAGTTTGGAAAAATTGTATATACTTATGATGGTGGTGAGAGTTGGATTTATGAACAAAATTTGCCAAGAATTATAGATTCACTTTCACCTCCAACAATGTTAGTAACTTATGCTGGTGATAGAGCAATAATAGGCGACTTTACGGGTGCTATTCATACTTTAGAAGTTGATAATTTAGCACCAAAACCCGTAGATACATTAACAATAAGTGGTAAAATTATATCAGAAGATAGTCTTGCAATAACTTGCATTCCAATCAGATTAAATAACTATAAAATAACTATGACTGACGAAGAAGGTAATTATAAATTCACAAAACTTGCACAAGGTCATTATACAGTAACTGCATTAAATAAATATGTAGATTCAGGGCCTAGAATTGAAAGTTTTTTTGAACCATATTTATATTCCCCAGAATATTCCTTTGAATTGACTAAAGATACAAGTGGGATAGATTTTATTGCTAACAGCAACAGAGGCTCATCGGAAGTAACTGGCTCAATAATATTAAATGGTAATGGCTTAGCAAACATAGAAGTATTATTAGTAGGTGATAAACTCTACAAAGACACCACAAACGAAGATGGATTTTATACCTTCCAAAACATAGGAAACTGGAATCGTCCTTATAATTTATTTCCAAACGACAGCATATACAAATATGAACCCGAATCATATTCATTATACATAAACAAAAACCTACCAAATCAAAACTTTGAAGCAACCCCCCACAGCTCCTTAACCCAAAACCCCAACTTCCAAATCCGCGATAATGTGCTTATCAGCGAAGAAATTGCAGGTATGCACTACCGCATAATCTCCCTAAGCGGCAGAGTAGTAAAATCCGCCCACCTCCCCAAAGAACTAAACCTAAACGCCCACCCCACCGGCACCTACATCTTGCAAATAACCAAATCCGAGCAAGTAATTTTTACACATAAATTTCAGGTGGTGCGGTGATAAAATAGTTAAAAAAATAATTGATTTGTAAATTCAAGCAAATTAATATAAAAATTTATTCCATTTCATTAATCAAATTCACCGCCATTCTATATGCACCATTAAGAGCCGTACCTTTGGGGTCAACAAGTTCAATATCCTTATCTTTTTTGATTTCATCAATCAAAAGATTTGCTAAAAGAGTGTCATTATCAATAATACCTCCCATAAGAGAAACTTGAACAGGTTTCTTTTTGAAGTTTCCTTTAAGCGCTTGTGGTAATTCTACTAAGTGTTTAGCACTTCTTTTAATAATATTAAGAGCCACTTCATCACCATCAACAGCACATTGCATAACAGTAGGAGTAAGCATGTGATATTTAAAAGCACCTTCATTATAAGCTTTAACAATAGTTCTTGGGTTTTCAATGCTAATAGTTGGATATAAATCTTCTACTTTTTCAGTCATTTTAGTTTTCTGACCTCTTCCGTCAATAGCTCTAACAACAGCTGTAAGACCTTCTCTTCCAATCCAAGCTCCACTGCCTTCATCATCTAATTCAATTCCCCACCCACCACATCGGGATAGTTCACCTTTTGTTTTAGCTAAAGCGATAGAACCAGTGCCAACAATAGTTATTATACCATCTCCGCCTTCAAAAGCACCTTCTAAAGCAATTTCTGCATCCGAGGTAACAATCAGGTCATTTAATTCAAACTTATGTCCTCGTCCCAATGTTTTCAATAAATGAGCCGAGCGTTTTTTTTCTTCATCTAACCATACACCAGCAAGACCAACAACAACTGCATCAATTTCAGTATGCTCTATATTAGCTTGCGCGCATAAATCAATTATAACATTTAAAGTTCTCTCACAAGATTCACCAACACCAACTGCTCCTATTCGAGTAGTTCCCGATTTAGAAACAGCAAGAATTTCCTCGCCTTTATACAACGCACCTCTTGTGTGTGTTCCACCACCATCAATTCCAATTATTGTAAAATCATTTTTTAATGACATTTAAAAACTCCAAGAATATAGATTTAACTTTTTTAATATGATTATATCAATCACCGTGCCAACGATATTAAAATTAATTGATTTATTTTAATGATAAAAAAAAGACACGATAAATCGTGTCTTTTAAATTATTTATAAATATTTAACCTTATAAGTAAATCTTTTATTTTCTAGTTTTCATCAATAATTCTTTAATAGAATCAATTGATTTTTTCTCATCGTCTTTGTATCGATCAGAAAGTTTATCTGGGTTTATAGAAGAATCTTTAGTCATTGATTCATAATTGGGTGTTTCTTTACTAAAATCAGGCATTTTAAAACCAGAGATTTCATCTTTATCTTCTTTATAACTTGAAGATAACTGGCCAAAAGCATTATCACCAAAATATCCCAAATTAGACTTTTCGTCAATGTCTAATCCTTTTTCAATTAGGTCAAGTTTTTCTTTACCATAAAGGTCAAGAAGTTTATTGTAAACAGTAGCGCGAGTAAAAGGTTTAGAAATAAATCCAGCAGTACCTGATTTAACAGCTCTTCCAAGATTTTCAACATCTGATAAGGTAGAGACCATAATAACAGGTATTTCTTTTATAACCCTAATAGACTTCATAACTTTCAAAGTAAGGTGACCAGAGAGTTCTGGCATTAAAATATCTAAAACTATTAAATCAGGTTTAAATTCTACAGCTTTACCAATACCATCAAAACCATTATTAGCAAGGTAAGATTTCTTAAAACCATAGCTTGCTAAAGTTTTAGATAAAAATCTTTGCATCCAAACATCATCATCAATAATTAAAACCGAGTATTCTTTCATATTTATTTCCCACCTACTTTATTTTTCTTTATCAAAGTTGTTTCAATATTTTTAGATTTAGTATTACTACTTAAATTTACATTTTTAGAAGAAACAGCATCCCTAATTGAACTAAAATCTGTTTGAGAGGCAGCTTTATTAGTTTCAACGATTTTATCGTGAACTTCTTTTCTATGAACAGGTATTGATTTCGGGGCTTCTATGCCAAGGCGAACAATACCCCTATCGAAACTCAAAACAGTTACCTTAACTGAGTTTCCAATTGTTATTTGTTCACCGATTTTCCTTGATAAAACTAACATCTCTTTTCTAAAATTAATTATCTAAAAATTAAGAAAAATTATATTAACAAAAATATGTAAATTATTTTTTGCTAACAATAAAAGTTGGAGAATATTTTTCATTTGGCAGTATTACTTGTTTTCCTGTATTTTCTTTAATATTTATCACAATTGGTGCTTTAAGATTTGCAGTCATATTCTGATCTTTTTTACCAAGAGTAACAATAGAAAAAACAGCATCCTCCTCAAGATTAAAACCTCTTCCTGGATTATAATTGTTATCTAAAAGCCATGGGTCAACTATAGGAAAACCTATATTTGGCTCATCTATAGATATTAACCATTTGAATGGCTCGGTTTCTTCTTCACTAACAATTATAAACTGTTTCAAATCTTCAAAACCCAAGATTCCAAATTCAAAATCTAAGATATTTTGTTTTGGTATTTCGATTTCTCCGAAATGTAATGTCCTAATATTTACTACTTCCTGTTCTTGCATTAAATTAACATTTAATTAATACTATCATTTTCATTATTATACCCTTTTGTTGAAGGGGTTTGAATTTCGAGTTCCGAGATAATAAGCTCAACTCTTCTGTTTTTAGCTCTACCATCCTCAGTTGCATTACTTTCTTTAGGTCTTTGAGAACTATAACCTCTTATAGCTAAGTTTTCCTCTTTAAGACCATTTTTAGTCATAGTGTAAGCAACGGATAAAGCTCTTGCAGTGCTTAGATGCCAATTCGATTCAAAATTACTATTTTGAATCGGAACATTATCGCTATGCCCATCGATAGTTATCTGATTAGGCATATCGCTAAGTATATCGGCAAGTGAGTCTAAGAACTTTAAACCTTCATTTGTTAGTTCAGCATAACCTGAGCTAAAAAGTAACTTCTCTGGCATATCAATTTTTATTGATTCACCTTCTCTAATTAATGTTACAGAACCTTCCTCAAAGTAACTAAGTAATCCATCAGATATACTTTCTTGTATTGAATCCATATTTCCATCTCTAACACCAGGGAAATATGGCTCTGGTAATATTGTTTCATTACCATCTAATACACCATCTCCACCTTCTAAAAGGGGTTTTGAACCAGTTTTAAATGCTTTTTGTAAAGCATCTTGAAGCTTATCAAACTTCTCGGTATCAATTTGAGCAGTGGTGTATAATATTACAAAAAAGCCAAGCAATAGAGTTATTAAATCAGCAAATGTGATTAAATATCTATTATGGTCTACTTTAGAACTTATTTTACGTCTTTTCTGTAACACTTTTATTTATTTTTTTTTCAAGAACTTAATAATTATTATAAAAATTATTTGACAATAATTATGCCAAGTTTTTGATAATATTGTTCTCAAAATATTATAAAAAATTTTCATTTTTTTATTTTATAATTCACAAATTAATAAATATTAACTAATTTTGTAAAAAAAATTTATTATTTTATGAAAAAATTAGCTTTTTTTGCATCACACAATGGTTCAAACTTCAAATCTATCGTTAAAAATTGCTTGAATGGTTCAATCAAAGCAGAACCAACTTTGCTTATTACTAATAACTCAAACTCTGGTGCTTTTTTGTTTGCAAAAGAAAATAATATAAAAGCATTTCACATTTCTAACCAAACTTCAAATAATCCAGATGAGGAAATTTTAAATATCTTAATTAAAAATAATATAGATTTTATTATACTTGCGGGTTATATGAAAAAAATACCTTCCGAAGTAATAAATAAATTCCCAAATAAAATATTAAATATTCACCCCTCACTTCTGCCAAAATATGGTGGAAAGGGTATGTATGGAATTAATGTCCATAAACAAGTTATTGAAAATAAAGAGTTGTTCTCAGGTCTTACTATTCACTATGTAACAGAGAATTATGACGAAGGTGAGTATTTAATCCAGTTTGCAATTAAAATCAATGAAGGTGAATCTCCCGAGACCCTGCAATCAAGAATATTAGAATATGAGCATTTGCTATATTCAAAAGTAATCGCTGAATTAGTATTAAATGAAACTGAATAATGAAAGAAAGTGAGTAAAACTATTAACTTATTATTTTTTAAATATATTATATTTATTCTTATATTTTTTTCATACGTAGAATTGCTCTCACAAGAAAAATTTAAAGTAACTGGAAAAGTTATCGATTCGGTTGATAATAAACCACTTCCCTATGCTACCATAAGTGTTTTAGGCACTAAATTTGGTTCATACACTAACTTAAATGGAGAATTTTTTTTAGAACTTGATAAAGGATTATATCGCTTAGCTATCTCTATGACTGGTTTTGAGACTGAATATAAAAATATATCTTTAGACTCAGATATTTTAGATTTAGAATTTACAATGTCTATGGCTGATTATCAATTAGAAGATCTAATTGTTTATGCCGAAGGACCCGGTTTAAGATTAATGAGAAAGGTGATTCAAAAGAAAATAAAACAATCAGAAGCTTTAGAATCATATAATTATATGTTATATACCAAATTTGTAGTAGCTACTGATACTTTAACCGCAGGAAGAAATGATTATGATACTGACACCACTATCAACTCAATTCTAGAATCATATTCTAAAAGTTATTACCAAAAAGAAGATAAATTTTTTAACTATATTATAAAAAGAAGACAGACTTATAACGTCCCCCCCGAAGCAAATTTTGTTTCATTTGGAAATAATATAAATGTATATGATGATATAGTTGAAATACTAAGTGAAGAGATATACTCCCCTTTTAATAAAAATGCTGTTGATTATTATGAATTTTTATTAGAAGGTAAATTTGTTGAAAGTGATGGAAGAGTATTACATAAAATTTTAGTTGAACCAAAATCAAGCAGAAGAAAACTCTTTGAGGGATATTTAATAATTGACTCTTTGAACCTAATACCAACAGAAGTTGTTTTGCAACCCAGTAAAGCAGTTCAACTACCATTTAATGCTAAATTAGAATACAGACAAAGCTTTGATTTATTTGATTCAACATATTTAATGCCAACAAGTTTAAGAATTTTTACAAATATATCAGCAGAAGTATTTTGGTTTTATAAACCCAGATTAGAAATTCTACTTGAAACATATCAATACGATTACAACTTTAATATTGATATTGATGATAGAATATTTAATCAAAGAAATGCAGAAGCTGACAAAAGTGCAAATATTTTAGATTCTAATTTTTGGTTTAAAAGCAATATAATTCCTTTAAGAGAACAAGAGCAATTCGCTTATGAAAGGATTAGGACTTCAATAGAATATCCTGACTCAATTGAAGGCACTAATTTCTTTGCTAAAACTATTAAGCCATTTACTGATAAATTTAGATTCTTAAATAGAGCTCCTTTTACTGGTTCGGAGGATTTCTTCAAACATAACAGAGTTTCTGGTACAATTCTCGGAGTTGGACTTTTTAAAGACTTATCAAATTTTACCTATGGGAAAATATATGCTGGATATGGATTAGAAGATGAGAAACTAAATTATGATATTGTTCTTGACCAATATTTTGATAAGTATAGGCAATTCAAATTAGGAGTAAATTTATCAAATGGAATTACAAGGAGTGATAATCCCTATATTGTAAAAGATAAATTAAATACCTTAACTTCTATTTTTGGTAGTGATGCAGGAGATTATTATTACAATGAAAAATACTCCGCTAATATAGAATATAGCTGGGGTCAGCAGACTTTTGTTAAACGATATACCTACACAAGACCTTATAGAATTAGTTTATATGCATCAGTCGAAAATCACCAAAATGCTGCAGATCCACTTATTAAAGCAATTGGTTCTAATTTAGAATTTAGAGATAATCCTGAAGTTATCGAAGGAAGATATAACTTAATTGGATTAGAATTAAATCTGAATTATAGTAGATTAAGAAAAATATCAAAATATGGGTTGTATTTTAATTTAGAACACTCTAATAATGATTTAGGAAGTTTACTTGATTATAATAGATATTATTCAGAACTATATTTTAAAGTAAAAACATTTCCATCAATGAATTTAACTGTTCAATCTACTTTCGGATGGCATAATGGAGATCTACCAATGCAAAAGTATTTTGCCCTGGAATCCGGACCAGCAATTATTACAGTGCCTGGGTCTTTTAGAACTATAAGACAAAAAGAATTTTATGGTGATAAGTTTATGACTATAAATCTGGAGCATAATTTTGGAGAATTATTTCCAGGACTTTTTAGAATTCCAAGTGTTACATCATTTGGTTTAGAATTTATACTTATGACAAATATTGGTTACAGTGATTTTAATTTTAA
The DNA here is from genome assembly GCA_965661945.1 of Eximiradiales bacterium. Lineage (GTDB taxonomy): Bacteria > Bacteroidota > Ignavibacteria > Kapaibacteriales > UBA2268 > JAJRPT01. The sequence goes on along the minus strand of CBFIFP010000002.1, from coordinate 20,670 downwards.
AAATAATTTGAGAAATAGAGAATTAAATTATAATTTTGACTTTACTAAAAATACAAATGAAAATTATTTTTATGAAGCAGGTATTGGTTTGAATAAGTTATTCTTGTTTTTTAGATTTGATTTAACTTTTAGACTAAGCCAAGTAGAATCTCCAAGATTTATGTTTAATATCTCTGGTGCTACATTTTGATAAAAAACGGGACGTAATGAGTTTAGAAAAATTTACTGAATTAGAACTTTGTAGGTTATTAAAAACATTAATTTTAGACAGAAAAGATATCAGCCAAGGGTATAAAGAAGATGCTTTTGAGCTAATCAATCAGTTTAACTTATTACCTACAACATTAGAGTTTGATGATATCATAAAGCATGAAAAGAAAACTTTAGATAAACTTTATGATAAATTGATAGACGATACTCAGAATTATGTAAGAAAAATAAAAGTTTTTTATGAACAAGAAGTTTCAAAATATGACCATTTGATACACAATAATTTTTATGATTTAACTATTGATAAATTTATAGATTACGCTTATGATATTTCTGTTTTTTTAGAAGATAATCACCTTGATTTAGTACATATTGGTATAATTCAATCAAATATTGATAAATATAACGCTCAACTATTCGACCTCAAGAAATTAAACATCGAATTAAATTCAAAAGTAGGTGATTGGGAAAACAATAGAAATACAATTTTAAATAGAATTAAAGATAAAATAATAGATTTACAAAATGATTTATAATAACATTCATCGAACTTTTATTAGAATTAATTAATAAATCTATATTTTTATATGAAAATATGCGATTATATTTTTTGTTTTGATTAATTTTCTTTATTTTTGTGAAAATTATTCCGTAAATACTTAGATATTAAATTGAAAATTTTATTAGTAGAAGATGAAGTAAGAGTTGCCGATTTTATTCGTCAAGCATTAGAAGCCGAGAATTACACAATAACTATTGAGTATGAAGGTTTTAAAGGTTATAATCAAGCCCTAAAGAATAAATTTGATTTAATTATTCTTGACATAATGTTGCCAGGAAAAGATGGCTTGAGCATTTTAACGGATTTAAGAGAAAATGAAATCAACACACCGATTATGATTCTTACTGCTCTCTCTGATGTTGAAGATAAAATAAAAGGTTTAAATCTAGGAGCAGACGATTATCTTGGGAAACCTTTTAACTACCAAGAACTAATTGCAAGAGTTAAAGCTCTTATCAGAAGAAAAGAACTTAATAGCTCCGATATTTATCTTGAATATGAAAATCTTCGGCTTAACACAGCTAAAAGATTTGTTGAAAAAAATGACTCTACAATCGAATTAACTATTAAAGAATTTGAGTTATTAGAATATTTAATGCTTAATAAATTTCAAGTTATCTCAAGAAAAAAAATTACTGAAGATGTTTGGAAAACAAAATCCGAAGGTGATTCGAACTTAGTTGATGTTTATGTTAAACGCCTTCGTTCTAAAATTGGTAAGTCTATAAACAACAAACCTATTATTCTCTCTGTCAGAGGAATTGGGTATTCTCTTGGTGAACCTAATGCTTGATAAACTATTAGAAGCCAGCTCTCAACTTCAAGAGATTCAAAGTGGATTTGATGATTATCAAAATAAATTCTTTGAAAAAAGAAGCCCTGAGTTTTTCTGTTTAGAACTCAACGGAGAAGCAGGTGAGTTAGCCAATAATGAAAAAAAGCAATGGAAAGGCAGAGAAATAGATCATAGCGCTTTTGCTGATGAAGCCGCAGACGTTTTTATCGCTCTTATGAATTATGCTAACTCAAGAGGCATTAACCTATCTGAAGCAGTAATAAATAAATTGCAATATATTGAAAATAAAAGATTAGAAATGGCTAAGGAAGGAAAAAATTTCTAATGTATGAGTATAACCAAAGACAACTTCTAAACTCACTTTGGAAAAGAATCTCCCTTTATTTTGGGTTGTTTTTTTTTGTAAGCATTTCTCAAATTTACCTCTTAGACATCATAAAAATTCAAGATTTATTACCTGACTTTTTACTTATTTTAGTTTGCTGGATAACTTTAAGAGAAGGAGTATATATAGGTTTGATTCTCAGTTTTATGGCGGGAATTATTCACGATATTTTTGCTTTAAATCCATTAGGTTTTACAGGTTTGTGCTTGTTAGTAGCCAGTTTCTTGTTGAAATTTATAAAATCTAGAGATAACTATCAAAAAGACTTATTTACATTAAGATTTGTACTTTTCACTTTTTTAGCATCAATTGTTGCGAGTTTTTTAAAGTTAACTTTATCAATGAATGTATTACAAGAAAATATCGAAATGTACTTCTTTCAGCAAATTGTTGGTATCTCAGTCTATACATCTATTTTTGCTTTTTTTCCTGTAGTTATTAAATTTAAACCAAAATCAAATTATTAATATAAAATGTATTACGAATATATATTAATTTCTATTTTTAGTTATCTTATTGGTTCTATTCCATTTGCCTATCTTTTAGTTAATTTTTTTTACAGTAAAAATGTTACTAAAGAAGGAAGCAAAAGCTCTGGAGCTATGAACGGATATGAAATAACTAATAATAAAATCATTGGTTTTTTTATCTTAGTTTTAGATTTCGCTAAAGCATTTATTTTAATTTACGGTGTTACCCAATTCACTGATGACACTCTATTAATCCAACTTGCAGCAAGTTTTGTTGTTCTTGGTCACAATTACTCAATTTTCTTGGGTTTATCAGGAGGAAGAGGTCTTTCGCCTGCTGCTGGTGCAATTGGATTTCTAAATCCATTCGGCATTTTAATCTGGTTAATCATGTTTTTTACTGGCAAATATGTTATAAATAAAAATGTTCATATTTCTATAGCTGTTGGCTTAATAGGGGCAAATATGATGCTATGGGCTTCCCCTATAGAACTTCTCAGACTTTTAGAAAACTATTCATTTAATGAAATAAATGACTTTAGGTCTTTATATATGCTTATTTCAATCTTTATTATTTCTAAATTAATCAAACCAATTAAAGAAGTATTATCTGCAGAAGATGAAAGTTAAATCCATCTAATTTTTAATTATTTTACCTAATATTTCTGTTTTTAAAGTAATAAAAATCACCACAAAAATAACCGAAAGCATCATACTAAATGATGTCCCGACTTTTTGTAGAATTGAATTAGTATAATAAACTAATTGCTTAAAGGGAAAAATTATGTCTTTTAAAATATACTCAGGGTGAGTGTAATTATCATAAATAACTATAACATTTTTTAGCCATAGAAATAATAATAATATGAAGAAATAAATTATAAACTGCTTATAATTAGTTTTATTTATAAAAATAAATATTGCTGAAATAAAAAATATTATTGGCAAACCAATCTCATTAAATAATTCAATTTCAACAGTTTTTACTTGACTTGCAGAAATATCTTGGATATTAACAAAAGCTGTTAAAAATTTTATAATTCCTGGCTCTGAATTAGTTATATCTACTTGTCTGAGTAGTTCCTGCCCATTTGAATTAATAAAAATATCAAACCAAATTTGATAAGTATAAACTAAAATATCTGTTATAATATTTTCTAATATATTGTAAAAAAATACAAGTACAACAAATATAATTAATGGAAGTGCATACTTAAGATACTTTTGCTTCATAATCCCATTTTAACCAGATATACCAAAAAATAAGAGAAATAATTATAAATATAATTGGAAAAACTACTACGTGGAATGTTTCAAAAAGCGAGATATCTTTTAATGCAATGATATATAAGCCAATTATTCTAAATAAATTCAAGAAGTAAATAGAAAGTAGCCCAACAGAAATACCTATAGCTTTTTTACTGAAAGAGGAAGGAATAGACATCACTCCAGCAATAAAAACTATAAACTGGTCAGTTCCGTCGCAACCATAAAAGAGCGACAGAGACACTCCTTCGCCCATAATTTGATAGCCGATATTAGAAACCTCGCCCATAAATAAACTCAATATCCCACTTGAAAGCCAAGCAGAAAAGGTCAAGTAAGGACTTAAATATTCTGTTCCAAATACTGCTATAATAGTATAATATAAAACTATAATGCCTATAAATTTAATTAAAAACTTATAGGCATTTTTATCTTTTTGTGTTAATTTAAGCAATTCTTCTTCTCATATATACAAATCCACCAATTGCCATAAAACCAATAAATGCAATCATTCCCCATTCGCCGAGAGTAGGAACAGTTACTACCGTAAGCGAAGGCACAGTTCCGTCAGTTTTATAGGCAGCTGTTGTTATATCACTTCCGTCCCAGTTAAAAGGATATATTTTGAAGTGATACTCTGTTTGTTTAGTAAGGTTTGCAACAGTTGCTTCTAAAGCATTAGCATCAGTAATTATAGCTCCAACAGTTGCATCACCTATTGCCGTCCCTACAGAATAATTCCCACCATCTGCAGGTACGCCAGTGAAGCTGCTTCCTAACTTGTAAAGAATAATATATCCATCAGCAGCAACAGAAGTAAGAGATTCTATGTTAAATACTAATTGAGTAATCTCGTTTCTTGCTAAAGTGAAAGTTGCAGTATGCTCCTGAGGAGGTGTGCTAAGTTCAAAGAAATAAACAGCCCCAGCATTGCTTCCACCAGCATCTTCTAGAAAAGCCCCAACAACAGCATAATTGCCGGATATTGATACTGAAACTCCAAACCGATCACCCGCTTGAGCATCGGAGGCAGTAACTTTATTCATTTGAGTCCAAGTTCCACTACTAAGTTCAAAGAAATAAGCAGCCCCGGCATTGCTTCCACCAGCATCTTCCGCATAAGCCCCAACAACAGCATAATTGCCGGATATTGATACTGAATATCCAAACCAATCATTCGCTTGAGCATCGGAGGCAGTAACTTTATTCATTTGAGTCCAAGTTCCACTACTAAGTTCAAAGAAATAAGCAGCCCCGGCATTGGCTCCACCAGCATCTTCTATATAAGCCCCAACAACAGCATAATTGCCGGATATTGATACTGAATATCCAAAATAGTCAGACGCTTGAGCATCGGAGGCAGTAACTTTATTCGTTTCCGTCCAAGTTCCACTACTAAGTTCAAAGAAATAAGCAGCCCCGGCTTCGCTTCCACCAGCATCTTCTAGATAAGCCCCAACAACAGCATAATTGCCGGATATTGATACTGAATATCCAAACCGATCATACGCTTGAGCATCGGAGGCAGTAACTTTTTGCATTTCCGTCCAAGTTCCACTACTAAGTTCAAAGAAATAAGCAGCCCCGGCTTCGCTTCCACCAGCATCTTCGTAAAGAGCACCAACAACAGCATAATTGCCGGATATTGATACTGAAACTCCAAACTGGTCACCAGCTTCAGCATCGGAGGCAGTAACTTTTTGCATTTCCGTCCAAGTTCCACCATTCCGTTCATAGAAATAAACAGCCCCGGCATTGCTTCCACCAGCATCTTCGTAAAGAGCACCAACAACAGCATAATTGCCGGATATTGATACAGAAATTCCAAACCGATCAGACGCTTGAGCATCGGAAGCCAATATTTTTAGCCTCTGATTATAATCTTGTGAGTTAACATTAATTGAAATCGCAAATATTAGAAACAATAATATTGTAATATTTTTCATATTAGTTCCTAAATAGAATTAAAATAATAGCAAAATTACAAAATAATAATTAAAAACTATTAATTAATTAAAAACTATTAATTATTTTAGTGATATATTAATTATTTTATAATATTTTAAAGGAACTTATAAATTTAAATTAATATTTTCTAAAAATACGATATTATCCAGCAAATTTAAAATATCATTGCTAATCATTCGTTAATACCGCAAATGTAGAATAAATCTGCGAGTTCGTAACACTCCTTTTAAATGCCAATTATTGATTTTGTTATTATTATTGTTTATCTCGTCGCTGTGTTTTTAGTTGGTTTGTATTTTTATAGGAAAAATGAAACGAAGGAAGATTACTACGTAGGTGGTCGTGGAATGTCGCCCTGGCACGTTGGGATTTCCGTTGTTGCTACTGATGTAGGTGGTGGATTTTCTATTGGCCTTGGCGGACTTGGTTTTGTTATGGGACTATCTGGATCATGGCTTTTATTCACTGGGCTTGTGGGTGCTTGGCTTTCGGCAGTACTGATTATTCCTCGTATAAAGAAACTTGATAAACTTCATTCTTTCATCACCTTTCCTGATTTCCTGAGATTTCGTTATAATAATAAGGTGGCTCTTTTTGCTGCAATTGTTGCAGGTATTGGCTATTTGGGATTCACTGGTGGGCAGATTTTAGCTGGTGCAAAGTTAGCGTCAGGGACTATTTTTGCGGATATGCCTCTTCCTATTGACCCAATGTATTTTTCTATGATTGTGATTGCTGTTATTATATTAGTTTATACTGCTTTAGGTGGTTTGAAAGCTGTTATTTATACAGACACAATTCAATGGATTATTCTTTTGATTGGTTTAATTTTTGTTACAATTCCTATGGTGTTGATTGATTTGGGTGGAATTGGGGCAATGTTTGAGCAATTGCCACCGGAATTCTCCAGCTTGACGAATGTGAGCTTTATTCAGATTGTGAATTGGTTTGTTACGATTATTCCAATTTGGTTTATTGGAATGACCCTATATCAAAGGATGTATGCTTGTAAAGATGAGAAGGACGCAAAGAAGGCATGGTATATCGCAGGACTTTTTGAGTATCCAATTATGGCATTCAGTGGGGTTTTCTTGGGTATGGCAGCAAGAATTTACTTCCCCGAATCAGACCCAGAAATGGGCTTACCAAGATTAATAAAAGAAATTTTACCGATTGGTATTCAAGGGCTTATAATTGCTGCTTACTTTTCTGCAATAATGTCCACAGCGGATAGTTGTTTGATTGCCTCTTCAGGAAATTTCCTTTCCGACATTTATGAAAAATATATAAATAAAAATGCAAGTCCTAAAAAACTGATGGTAGTTTCTCAATGGACAACATTAGTGATTGGATTGATTGCCTTTGTGATTGCTGCGTCGTTCGAGCAAGTTTTATCAATAATTTTACACGCTTACTCCTTTATGGTAGCGGCGTTATTGGTTCCAACATTGTTTGCCTACTTCAAGAAAGATAATTCCTCGTTGGCAGCATTAGTTTCAATGATATTGGGAGGGAGTTTAACTTTGCTGTTAATCTTCTTTGAAATAAAAATTGCTTTTGGATTGGATCCAAGTTTTTGGGGAATATTGATTTCTTTTCTTAGTTTTGTAATTGTAAGTAGTTTAGATAAAAATAATATGTTAAAATAATTAAGTAGAAAAAAATGGAATTAATAAGAGTAAATAATGATTCAGAATGGGAAAAATCAGGAATTACAAGAGAAGAATTTGTTGATTTTTTATTTGAACATCTTGGGCAGTTTGGCGACCCCAAAAGTGCGATAAACAAGTGCATCGACTTTGCATTTGAATTAAATGGGGGGCTTGGTGGATTTTGCTTATTAGCAAAAGACGAAGGCGAGGTAGTAGGTGGATTAATAATGAACAGCACTGGAATGGGCGAATATATACCATCAAATATATTAGTCTATGTGGCAGTAGATTCAAACAAAAGAGGCAAGGGTTATGGCAAACAAATCTGCGAATATGCAATGAATGAAGTAGATGGAGATGTTGCTCTGCACGTAGAATACGACAATCCCGCAAAAAGACTTTATGAGCGTATCGGCTTCACGAGCAAATATGCAGAAATGAGATTTAAAAAGTAAACAAAAATAAATGATTATTTATTTATTTTTAATTCGAATATTTATATTTTTATGATATTATGTAATATAGATTTTTAAATTTACTTTTAATCAAATTATAGAAGTGTCCCAATTTTTTTAGTCTATTTTATTTCCTTATATTTGTAAATTATTATAATACAATAAGGAAAATGTATGTCATTAGCAAAAAATGGAGACACGGTAAAAGTTCATTATACAGGTAAATTAGCTGATGGAGTAGAATTTGATTCCTCAATTGGTGGAGAGCCGTTAGAATTTGACTTAGGAGCTGGGCAAGTAATAGAAGGTTTTGAGAGCGCAATAGTTGGAATGAAAGAAGGCGAGAAAAAAACTGTAACAATCCCTGTGGATAAAGCTTACGGCGAAATTAACGAAGATTATATTTTAACTGCATCTCGAGATAAATTACCACCAGATTTAGAGCCATTCGTGGGATTACAACTATTAATGCCTGTTCCAAACTCTGAACCAGTTCCGGTAACAGTTACTGAATTTGATGATAATGAAATTACTTTAGACGCTAATCATCCATTAGCTGGTAAAGAACTTATATTTGATTTAGAATTAATTGGCGTTCTTTCAATGTAAATTACTGATTTTAAAAATTTAATCGGCTCTTTATGGAGCCGATTTTTAAATCTAACTCACTCACATTTTATAAAAATAAGAATATTTTGCAAAAACAAGTCTAAAATAAATAATTAATTTGTAAAAATTGTTTATTTTTGTTTTTTTATAAAAGTAAAATAAAAAATATGGCTAAAAAAATAAGAAAACCGATAACAAGTAGAACAAGATCTACAACTAAAAAAGTTGAATGGAACTTCCCATTAGTTAAAAAGAACATGTATATTCTTTTGGCTGGATTAGGATTAATAATTATTGGTTATTTAGCAATGGCAACTGGTTTGGGAGATGAATATGCGTTAACAGATGGAAGTTGGAATTCAACTACTTCGATAGTGATTGCTCCTTTGCTTTTAGTGATTGCTTATTGTATAATTATTCCTTATGGAATTTTAAAAGTCTTTGGGAATAATAATCAAGTATCAACCGATGAATCAAACAACTAAATCTGGATTTGTAGCAATAGTTGGCAGACCAAACGCTGGGAAGTCAACTTTATTAAATTCAATAATTGAGTTCAAGCTCTCAATTGTAACTCCAAAAGCTCAAACCACAAGGAAACGTGTTGCTGGGATATATTCCACAGAAGATACTCAAATAGTTTTTTTAGATACTCCCGGAATAATCAAACCCGACTATGAGATGCAAAAAACTATGATGAGCTATGTGAAAAATTCCCTCGAGGAAGCAGATTTGCTTTTATGCTTAGTTGATGCAAGTACTTATGACATAGAAAGAGGTTTTGATGATTTGATTTTGAATTACCTAAAAACATTCACTAAAACAAAAATACTCTTACTAAACAAAACTGATAAAATCCCAGACAAAAAATTACTATTACCGATTATTAATTTTATGCAAAATACTGGTTATTTTTCGGAGATAGTACCAATTTCTGCAAAATCTGGAGATAATGTGGAATTGATTTTAAGCAGTATTGAGAAATATTTACCAGAAGGTGAATTTTATTATGACCCTGAGCAACTAAGTCCAGAGAATCAAAGGTTTTTTGTTGGTGAGTTAATTCGCGAACAAGTTTTTTTCAGATTAAATGAAGAATTACCATATTCAATAGAAGTGGTAATATCTGAGTTTAAAGAGAGAGAAAACGGAAAATGGTTTATTTCTGCTGATGTTGTAGTAGAAAGAGATTCTCAGAAAAAAATTGTGGTTGGTAATCAAGGAAGTAAAATTAAAGAAATTGGACAACGTGCAAGGAAAGAAATAGAACGCCACTTGGAAAAAGAAGTTTATTTGGAGCTTTTCGTAAAGGTCAAAAACGATTGGAGAAATAATAAAAATATGCTAAAAAGCTTCGGATATTAGTTTAATGAATTTTAATAAATCATTTTAAATATTATATGGAAATATTCAAAAAAATTATATTTATGTTTTTTGGGGTTTCATTTATCCTTTTTTTCAGTTCTGAAGTTATATTAAGTCAATTAGCATTTTCTATCTTTGAGATTGATTTACAAGGTAATTTTAATTTATCTGTTACAGAAGATGAAGCTTTTGTAACCATAAAAAACTACGCTATGCTTTCGTTTTATAAATTTAGTTTTTTAATATCATCTTTATTTTTTGGGTTAATTAGTTTTTTTCTTTTTAAAAATACTATAAAAAATAGTTCTTATAATTTTATAATATTAATTTTTATTATAATCTCAATATCAACAATAATTCCAATTTATTCTACGGAGGTAAGACTGTCGATGGCAATTTTTCTTGATGGAGTTAATAGCTACAATGATGGCTCGATAAACGCCTTTTTTATTGAACGCTTTAAGAGTGTAAGTTATTCGATTTTATCGGGTTTTTCTTTTCTTGCGTCAATAACAGCAATTGCTACTTACCTAATAAAAAAATAAATTCCCTTGAAATATATTCGTTATTTTACAATATTTTTTTTATTTATACTACTATATTACTAAAAACAAACAAAATTAAAAAAAAATATTATGGAAGACGCAAAATTATTAGAACAATTCCAATCTAAAATTGACAACGGTGAAAAAATTGAACCTAATGATTGGATGCCAGAAGCTTACAGAAAAAGCTTAATTAGAATGATGAGTCAACATGCTCATTCAGAAATAGTTGGAATGCTCCCAGAAGGTAATTGGATTACTAGAGCTCCAAACTTAAGAAGAAAAATGATATTATTAGCTAAAGTACAAGATGAAGCTGGACATGGTCTTTACTTATATTCGGCAGCTGAAACTTTAGGAGCTACAAGAGAAGAGTTGTTGGATGCACTTCACGAAGGAAGAGCGAAATATTCTTCAATTTTTAACTATCCAACACTTTCATGGGCTGATATGGGAATGGTTGGTTGGTTAGTAGATGGTGCTGCTATGGTAAATCAAGTTAGTTTGATAGGAACTTCTTATGGACCTTATTCTAGAGCAATGGTAAGAATATGTAAAGAAGAAGCATTTCATAACAGACAAGGTTACGAAATTGTGGCTACTTTATGCGCTGGAACACCAGCACAAAAAGAAATGGCTCAAGAAGCATTGAATCGTTGGTGGTTCCCTGCTTTGATGATGTTTGGTCCTAAAGGCGAAGCATCAGTTCATAGTGACCAATCTTTGAAATGGCAAATTAAGACCGAAGATAACGAATCATTAAGACAGAAATTTATTGATATGACTGTTCCTCAAGCAGAGGCAAGAGGATTGAAAATTCCAGACCCTAATTTAAAATGGAATGAAGAGGAAAAAAGATATGAGTATTCTGAGTTAAATTGGAGTGAATTCTTTGATGTTATTAAAGGACATGGTCCAATGAATAAACAGAGAGTAAAAGCTAGAAAAGATGCTCACGAAAATGGCTTATGGGTAAGGCAGGCAGCAGAGGCATACGCTAATAAGCGAAAAACTAAAGCAGCATAATTTAAAATTAAAGTCCTCAAACTGAGGGCTTTTTTTTTTACTAAATTTTAATAGATTTTTTACTTTGCTTTTATTTCCACTCTGCGATTTAAAGAACGATTTTCAGGAGTTGAATTATCATTTACAGGTTCGGTATAACCTTTACCTATTGGATTTAGTCTGCTTTTTTCAATGCCATTTTTAATTAAATAATTAACTATTGATTTTGCTCTGTTTTCTGATAGTTTAATATTATACTCTTTAGAACCAATTGAATCGGTATGACCAATTACTTGTATATTAATATCATTATTATTTAAATATTTTACTAATCTTTCGAGTTCGGGGTATGATTCTTTTTCGATGTTATATGAGTCGTATTCAAAAAATAAATTGTTGATTATTAGCTTATTACCATTCTGTAAATCATTATTATTTAATAGAGTGATAGTAATATTAATAATAGAGTCATTAATCTGATTAGTTAAATCTAAAAATGCAGAAGAGGGATAATAAGTTTCTTTTTCTGCGTAATAACCATAAAATTTACCTTTGGGAAGAGCAATTAAAAACTCGCCTGTTTTAGGATTTGAGTTTAACTCTCCAATTAATTTTTTTTCTCTAATGTCTTCCCAAATAATTTTTGCAAAAAGAGGATTACCTTCAGAATCTATTAATTTTCCTTTGATTGTTACAATTTTATTTGGTTTTGCATTATCGGGAAGTGAAATTGAATATAAATCCCAACCGCCTTTCCCAATTGTTCTATTATAAGCAGCAAAAAAAGCGCTATCACCTCCTAAAGATATTTTATATCCCCAATCGTCTAGAACTGAGTTAATATCTTTACCAAGATTAACTGGTTCTGACCACTGAGTCCAAGAAGTATCGCTCAAACGAGTAGTTTTATAAACATCTAAACCTCCTAACCCGTAATGCCCGTCAGAGCTAAAGTAAAGAGTTTTTCCGTCTGGATGCAAATAGGCAGATCGTTCAGCAAAAGGAGTATTTATGACTTCACCTAAGTTTATTGGATCCGACCATTCGCCATTTACTTTTTCTGATACATAAATGTCTATATTTCCCATCAAACTACCATTGAATATTTGAGAGTTAAACTCTCTAAAGTCTCCAACTCCATTAGGTCTATCAGAGGTAAAAATTAAGGTTTGTTGGTCTGCTGATAAATTTGCTGCTTCATCTGTATATTTAGAGTTTATAGGTCTTGGGAGATGTCGCAGTTGTCCCCATCCACTTTCATCTTTTTCGAGCATATAAATATCAAAATTACCATAAGTACCAGCAAAATTTCCAGAAAGTAATAGTTTATTACCATCTAATGAAATGTTATCTATTGTTTCGTTATTAGGAGAGTTTATATTTGCGTTTAAATTTTTAGGATTGCTCCAGTTTCCAGCTTCAAACTCTGCAACCCAAATATCAGTACTGCCTTTTCCGCCTATTCTATGGCTAGCGGAGTAATAAAGGTATTTACCATCAGAGCTAGGATTGGGGTCCCACTCATCTCCAGAGGTATTTATATTGAGTCCTATTGGATTAATTTTCAAACCTTGCGACTGTTGTTTTAAAAGTGCGATTGTTTTATTAATTTCATATTCATATTTAGGAAGTATTTTTATATAAGATTTCCAAACAAAGATAGCTGAATCCCATTTTTGTTTATTGGCATAGTAACCAGCTATTTTTTTTATGGCAGTAATTGATTGGTAATTTTGCTTGTTATCAAGAATAAATTTATCATAAATGTCAAAATCATCAGGATTAGGAATAATTGTAAGCATAAATGCTGAGTAGTTTCTAATATTATTTAATAAATACTCATATTTATCTTTGTCGTCTTTGAAAGCTTCGAGTAAGTTTAGTCCTAATTTAACAGCTTTAGGGTATTCGTTTATTTCAGCGTATTTTCTTAGCAAATCAACAGCAAGTTTTAATCTTTTATTTGCGGGTTGTTCTGAAAAGATATATTCTTGCCATTCTGTTAGATTACTCTCATTTAATTCTTTACTCGCATTAATTTGAGAATAAAGATTGTTTAAAATAAAAAGAAAAAAAATAGATGTAAAAAAGAATTTAAATGCCATTAGAATAAAATATATTACTTATAGATATCTTCATCATTAATTTCTAAATTTAAACTAATATAGTTTGTAAGAACACCTTCGTCTGGAGCGTCTAATTTTTCAAAAGTAATATTATCCTCTTCCATTTCTTCCATATAGTCATGACCAGAATAAATGATTAATTCATTTAAATTTGATATTTTAAATTTAGTTTGAGGTTTTAAAATATCAATTTCACCAGAATTAAACCCTTCTGTGCCAATTGCAAAAATATCTTTTCCAAAATCATCACAGAGAGTGAAGTCTTTTACATATAAACTATTTTTTGAGACATGTTTACCCCAATATAAAGTATAAGTTAAACATTTATTTATGCCATGAAAACCATGAAAAAATGGCTCTGATTTGTTATTTTCTCTAATTTCTCTTCTTCCAGGTACAAGTATTTTTGGTCTTACCATTTTATCGATAAATTTAAGAGTAATTCCATCAATTTTAATAAATTTGCTTAATGTATGCTCAAACTCACTAACAAATGTTTGAAATATCATTCGTTTGTCTCTTATGTATTTATCGTAAGTTACTTGGTCTTGGCAAATTAGAGCAAGTTTATTTTCTACAACTGAAATGTCTTCGTTATCTTCTAATCTTAAATCTGTAAATGCACCATTAATCCTTATCTTTATTGGAAATTCCCTAACTTTGTGTTTTCGCATAATAGTAACATCAATTAGATATTTTAAATCTTCATCAAGATGCTCTAAAACTAATTCAATTTCGTTAAAATGTTGTGATTCTAATGGCTCAATATTTTGCTCAATAGAGTGAAACGCATCAAATAAATCATCTTCTTTTCCTTCACCATCATAAAAATAATTAAAATTATCAACGTTAATTTTTATAACATTATTTACTCCTAATCTCATCAAACCCATTTGAATTTGATTTAAAATAGAAACAACAGTGAAAGTTTCCTGCTCTATACTTTGATTATTAATATTTGCTGTAAGTACATCATACAGTTTAAAAAGAACGTTATCATTATTCACTCTTTTTATCTTTGTAATCTGAGAAGGATCGATTTCTAAGTTAGCTGTCAAAAACATTTTAACTTTCCTAAAAATTAAAATTTGTATTTTTCAAAAGTAATGTTTTTTTCTTAATATGCAAAATTTAAAATACAATTTTATATAAAAATGAAGTTATTAATACAAAAAGTAAAAAGTGCAGAAGTTATAATTGAAGAGCAAATGCATAGTAAAATCGGCATTGGATACCTAATTTATATCGGAATTACTCATAAAGATTTAAATCCAAAAATAGATGAAATAATTATTGAGAAAGTATTAAATTTGAGACTATTCGAAGATGGAAATGGTAAAATAAACAAAAATATTAATGAAGTAAATGGTGATATTTTAATTATTTCAAGTTTTACTCTGTGTGGAAATACCAAAAAAGGAACTCGTCCTAACTTTACTGATGCAGCAAAAGTTGATGATGCACTTCAAATTTATAATCGTTTTTTAACGAAATTTAAAATGGCTACTAACTTAAATGTAAAAGAAGGTAAGTTTCAAGCAATGATGAATGTTATATCTATAAATGATGGACCAATAAATATAATTATTGAGAAGGAAATTGATTAAAAATTAAATAAATTCATATTTTATTCGTTAGTTTCATTTTAAAATTAAGTGAAATAACATGAGATATATTTATATTGTAATTATAATTTTTACAAGTTTTGTTTTCTTTTCTTGTAATCAATCAGAAAATCCAAAAGGTAAGTGGCTTAATGGTTCAGGGCAAGATAATATTGAGAGAATTGAAGAACATTTTAGAGGATTTGGTGTAGCAATGTTTGAGATTGGTTATAGATATCAAGAGTTATACTGGGCATTATCAGAGGAAAATTGGGAGTATGCAGATCATCAGGTTCATGAAATTGAGGAAACAATCGAACTTGCTTTAGAACGCAGACCCGAAAGAAGAAAATCTGCAACTCATTTTTTAAATGTTGCTTTGCCAGAAATGGAAGATTTTATTAAGAAAAAAAACTCAGATGGATTTGAACTTGTATTTCAAAGTTTAACCAGCTCTTGTAATACTTGTCATGCAATGGAGCAAATGCCTTTTATTTATGTTCAAAAACCCGAAAATAGGTTATCACCTGTAAGGAAAATTAAATAATTTATTTTTATTAGATATTTATAGCTTTTAAAATTTGAAGGTTTTTATATTTATTCAATATTTTTCCTTATTTTAGTTTTTTGTAAATATTAATTTTGAAAATGGATAAATTTGTAATTGAAGGTGGCAATAAATTAAACGGAAAAATTAAAGTTTCTGGTTCTAAAAATTGCTCTATCGCTCTTATTCCTGCTATGCTTCTTGCGCCAGGAACTTATAAACTTCAAAATACCCCTAACTTAAGAGATGTTTGGACTTTATCTCGTTTGATGAGTGAACTTGGAGCTTTTTGTGAATTAAATGGAAATGAACTTTTTGTTGATACTCGAAACGCAAATAGCACTTATGCATCTTATGAACAAGTTAAGAAAATGCGTGCATCTTTTTATGTATTAGGTCCAATCTTGGCAAGGCACGGAGAGGCGAAAGTTTCACTTCCTGGTGGTTGTGCTTGGGGTCCTCGCCCTGTTGATTTGCACTTAAAAGGAATGGAGAAACTTGGTGCATCGATTGAAATTGAAAGTGGTTATGTAATAGCAAAAGCTAAAAATGGAAAACTCGATGGCGGTAAAATTCATTTTGATATTTCTTCTGTTGGGGCAACTGGAAATGTTCTGATGGCTGCAACCTTAGCAAAAGGTAGCACCAAAATAACTAATGCCGCACTTGAACCAGAAATTACTGCTCTTGGAAGATTTCTAATTAAAATGGGTGCTAAAATTGACGGTTTAGGGACTACTTCAATAGAGGTAGAAGGCGTTGATGAACTTAAAGCAGTAGATGAAACTAATATCCCTGATAGAATTGAAGCAGCAACTTTTCTTATTGCTGCCGCAATGACTCAAGGTAAAATAGAACTTACAAATGTAAATCCCTATCACTTGGCAGCAGTTATTGATAAATTAGAAGAAGCTGGTTGTGAAATTGATGTTAATCAAGATACAATAGTTCTTTCTATGAATGATAAGCCAAAACCAACTGATGTGATTACTTCTGTTTACCCAGGTTTTCCTACTGACGTTCAAGCTCAATGGAACGCTTTTATGCTCCTTGCGGAAGGTACTTCAAAGATTACAGATAATATTTATACTGATAGATTTAAGCACGTTCCGGAATTAAATCGTTTGGGTGCGGATATAGAACTAATTGATAATTCTGCAATTATTAAAGGTGGCAAAAAACTATCTGGGGCAACAGTAATGAGTTCAGATTTGAGAGCATCTGCAGCGCTTGTTCTTGCGGGGCTTATCGCAGAAGGAAAAACTGATTTACTAAGAATTTATCATCTTGATAGAGGTTACGAACTTATGGAAAATAAATTAGTTGAGTTAGGAGCGAATATTAAACGAATAAAAACAGAAGAATTTTAATGAAAATAATAGCAAAAACTCTCTTTGGATTTGAAGATATTTTAATTAACGAATTAGAACTACTGGGAGCGAAAGATATTATAAAATTAAATCGCGCTGTAGAGTTCGAAGGTGATTTAGGTTTATTATATAAAGTTAATTATAATTCAAGATTAGCAATTAAATTCTTGGTGGAACTCTTTAAATTTGATGCACGAAACGAAGATGATTTATACCAAAATATTTATGATTACGAATGGGAAAATCAATTTGGATTAGACCAAACTTTTGCAATATTTTCTACTGTTAATTCAAGAAATTTTAAGCACTCAAAGTATGCTTCATTGAAGATGAAAGATGCTATTGTAGATAGATTCAGAGATAAATTTGGCAAGCGTCCCAGCGTTTCAATTGATAATCCAGATATAATTTTTAATCTTCATATTTCTGATTTTGATGTTAATATTATGCTTGATTCCTCTGGCGAATCACTCCACAAAAGGGGCTATAGAAGTAAAATATTAGAAGCAAACCTAAGTGAAGTTCTTGCTGCGGGTATGCTAACATTTGCTGGGTTCAGTGGCGATAGAGATTTTTATGATATGATGTGTGGCTCTGGGACAATTTTAACTGAAGCTGCTATGATTGCTCAAAATATTCCGAGTGGTTTTTTCAGAAATTCATATCAATTTATGAAATGGAATAATTTTAATAAAGATTTATTTAAAAATATCAAGAAAGAAAGCGATTCATATATAAAAACTTGCGAGCATTATTTTTATGGTTCGGATTTATCCAAAAAAGCAGTCGATGTGCTTAGAGAAGTAATCGCATCGAATGAATATTTTAGTAAAATAAGAGTTAAAGTAGCAGATATTTCACAAATGACTCCATATTCCGAAACTGGCTTAATCGTATTAAATCCACCTTATGACGATAGAATAAGATTAGAAAATATAGATGAATTATACAGAAAAGTAGGAAAAACATTAAAATTTGGTTTTGAAAATCACGATGCTTGGATAATATCATCAAACTTAGAAGCAATGAAATTCATTGGCTTAAAACCAGCAAAGAAAATTAAACTATTCAATGGTAATTTAGAATGTAGATTCAACCATTATGAACTTTATAAAGGAAAAAGAAAAGATAGAGAGTGATATTTTAAATAGATTAGAAGAATTAGAAAATGAGTTAGTTTTGTATTAAAATTAAACTCAAGTATTTTTAAAATGTTTATAGTAAATATATGTAGAATGAGTCAAAAATATAAAAGTAGCAAATAAAGCATATCCTTCTAAATAATATCCAACTAAGGATGTTGCTATAAACAGTAAGCAACTTATGGGTAAATGTAATTTAATATTCATATAGTTTTTTATTTCAATTAAACTATGAATATCGGCTAACAAAATTGCAGTTAACAAATAAACATACATACCAGAATAAATCCATGCACCTACTAGCGTGATATCTAAAATAATTAATAATATTAATACTTTATTTTTCATATTACAAATTTACAAAAAAATATTTATTATTACAAAATGAAATTAATTTTTTGAAACATATAATTTTTATTTAACGTAAAATATGATACAAATTAATTAATTTATAAAGGAACAAAAATATGAATAGAAAAATTGTTTTTCCAAGCATATTGCTTACTTTTGCATTATCTTTTAGCATTTTTTTAATTGCTAATATTAACTCAGATTCTACAAATTCAATATTCGCAAAAAATATTGAACTTGGTGCAAGTTCTAGCCCTATTGAAGCAGATGATTTCACCAAAAAACTTAATGATGCTTATAACAAAGTTGCTGAAGCATCATTAAAATCAGTTGTAAATTTGGATGTTGAAGTTAAGTATGAAACTCAAATACCTAAAGGTATGGAAGAGTTTTTCAGACATTTTGGAATGCCTGATCAAGAAGGCAGTGAAAGAAGAAGAATGGGCGGTGGCTCAGGTGTAATTATCTCCGATGATGGGTATATTGTAACTAATAACCACGTTGTTGATAATTCTGTAGATGGTGGCATAACTGTAACAACAACTGACAAAAAAACATACACCGCTAAGATTATTGGAACCGACCCATTAACTGATTTGGCATTAATAAAAATTGATGCAATTGGACTACAACCAGCTCATTTTGCAAATATTGAAGATGTTAAAATTGGAAATATTGTTCTTGCTGTTGGTTCGCCTCTTGGTCTTAACGCTACTGTTACTAATGGTATAGTAAGTGCTATTGCAAGAGGAAGACTTGGTATTATTGGTCGTCAAGCAGAAAATAGAAGTTACTCTATTGAGAATTTTATTCAAACTGACGCTCCTATAAATCCTGGAAATAGTGGAGGTGGATTATTTGATATTAATGGCTCGCTTGTAGGAATTAACACAGCAATTGCATCTCAAACTGGCTCATATATTGGTTATGGATTTGCTATTCCAATTGATTTAGTTAAGTCTGTGATTTCTGACTTACTTGAAGATGGAATAGTAAGCAGAGGTTACATTGGAGTTCAGATTAATCAAGTTGACCAAAAATTAGCGAAAGCTCTCGGTTTGAATGAAATAAAAGGTGTTTTAGTTAATAAAGTTATGCCTAATTCTGCTGGTGAACTTGCTGGTTTAGAAAGTGGTGATATTATCTTAAAAGTTGATTCAAAAGAAGTTAATTCGCCAGGTGAGTTACAAAATCAAGTTGGATTAAGAAGAGCAGGCGATAAGATTAGTTTATCTATTTGGAGAAATAAAGAAGAAATTACTAAGATAGTTGTATTAAAAGGAAGAGATGGTGAAAATATATCAAGTAATATTTCTGAGCAGGGAGAAGATTTAAATTCTTTTAACTTTGATAGATTAGGTTTTAAAGTTGAAATTTTACCTGCAAGCGTTAAAGAAAAAATGGGCATCGAAAATGGAGTGATTATTTCAGATGTTACCCCTTACAGCGAAGCATTTAAAAGCGGACTTTCTAAAGGTGTAATTATTACTAAAGCGGATAGAAAAGAAATAAGCAGTCCTAAACAATTAAAAGAAATTGTTGAAAAATTAGAAGAAGGAGATGCTTTTTTACTCCAAGTTTATTATGATGACGTTTCGAGACTTATAGCATTAGAAATTCCAACAAATCCGAATTAATTTTTTAATAATCTGTAAAAAAAAACAGCCCATCAAATTGATGGGCTGTTTTATTTTAATTTATCTTTTTGTTTTTATTTTTTCAATTTGAATGTTTCTTGGTGATTTTTACATTCTTTAATTTCCCAATTCGTTTCTATTGCTTGATATCCATCTTTCTTTATTACAAGAGTGTATTTTCCTTTACATAGATCATTTGCGTAATAATATCCACCGTCATTGCTTTTTCCTTCTGAGATAATATTACCGTCTAACCATAGTTCAATTTCGGCATCTTGAATTGCCTTATTTTCAAGGTCGCGAACTATAACTTTAATTGCAGCATCGCAACATTCTTCTTCATTTTCTTTATTTTCTAATGTTTTAGATATTTCGATGTTTTTGTCGCAATCTATTTCATAAGTGAATTCCATTCTTTTATGATTTTCTGATTCTATAACTACTGTATATTTACCTTTACATACCTCTTCAAATTTTGCATATCCATTTTCTGAGTTTTTATCTCTGTTTTCTTTTCCTTCTTTTTTAAGAACTACTGTTCCATTTACCGCCTTTCCGTCTTTATCTTTTAGTTGGATTTGGAATGTTGAGTTACAGCAATCTTC